>NZ_JBITEZ010000013.1:0-353285 GCF_044455665.1 Nonomuraea sp. NPDC051191
CCACGACCACCTCCCAATATCGAAGAGGCAGCAAGCCTGGCGGGTTCACCGCTGGAGATCAATTACCCGTCCAAGATTCGGTGACGGGCCACTAGCTGATGCGCCAGGTGTCTCCACCCAAGAGCAGCTCGCTCAGGTCGCCGGGGCCCTTCTGCGCCACGGCCTCCTCCAGCTGGTCGGCCATGAGCACGTCGTAGGCCGGGCGGTCGACCTGGCGGAAGATGCCGATCGGCACGTGCTCGAAGGCCGGCTCGTCGAGCCTGCTGAGGGCGAAGGCCACCGACGGGTCGGGGTTGTGGGCGTCGTGCACGAGGATCTGCTCCTCGCTCACGCCGTCTCTGGCGACGACCTCGATGCCGCCGTTGGCGCCGCGCACGACGGCCTTGGACGAGCTCACGATCGGCTGGCCGTGTTCGAGCCGCAGCGTGATGTCGTCGCGGACCGCCGGGTCCTTGAGCTGCTCGAAGGCGTTGTCGTTGAAGATGTTGCAGTTCTGGTAGATCTCCACCAGCGACGTGCCCTGGTGCGCCGTGGCCTCGCGCAGCACCGACTGCAGGTGCTTGCGGTCGGAGTCGATCGTGCGGGCCACGAACGACGCCTCGGCGCCGATGGCCAGCGAGATCGGGTTGAACGGCTTGTCCAGCGAGCCCATCGGCGTCGACTTGGTGATCTTGCCGACCTCGGAGGTGGGCGAGTACTGGCCCTTGGTCAGACCGTAGATCCTGTTGTTGAACAGCAGGATGTTCAGGTTGACGTTGCGGCGCAGCGCGTGGATCAGGTGGTTGCCGCCGATCGACAGCGCGTCGCCGTCACCCGTGATCACCCACACCGACAGGTCGGGCCGGGAGGCGGCCAGGCCGGTCGCGATCGCGGGCGCGCGGCCGTGGATCGAGTGGAAGCCGTAGGTGTCGAGGTAGTACGGGAAGCGCGAGGAGCAGCCGATGCCGGAGACGAACACGATGTTCTCGCGCCGCAGCCCCAGCTCCGGCAGGAAGCTCTGCACCGCGGCCAGGATCGCGTAGTCACCGCAACCCGGGCACCAGCGCACCTCCTGGTCGGACTTGAAGTCCTTCAGCCCCTGCTTGACGTCCGTCTTGGGAACCAGGCTCAGGCCCTTCCCGTTCACCAGCTCAGTCACTGTCGATCACGTCCTGAATGACTCCGGCCAGCTCCTCGGCCTTGAACGGGAGCCCGCGCACGCGGTTGTAGCTGATCACGTCGACGAGGTAGCGGGCCCGCAGCAGCAGCGCGAGCTGGCCGAGGTTGATCTCGGGCAGCAGCACCTTGTCGTAGCTCTTGAGCACCTCGCCGGTGTTGGCCGGCAGCGGGTTGAGGTGGCGCAGGTGCGTCTGGGCGACCTTGCCGCCGTTGCGCCTGATGCGCCGTACGGCCGCCGCGATCGGCCCGTACGTCGAGCCCCAGCCGACGACCAGGACCTTGGCGTCGCCGTCGGGGTCGTCGACCACGAGGTCGGGCACGTCGATCCCGGCGATCTTGGCGGCCCGGGTGCGGACCATCAGGTCGTGGTTGTCCGGGTCGTAGGAGATGTTGCCGGTGCCGTCGGCCTTCTCGATGCCGCCGATGCGGTGTTCGAGGCCGGCCGTGCCGGGGATGGCCCACGGGCGGGCCAGCGTCTCGGTGTCCCGCTTGAACGGCAGGAACTCGCCGCCCTCGCCGTTGGGCTCGGTCGTGAACTCCTGCGAGATGTCGGGCAGGTCGGCGACTTCGGGCAGGCGCCACGGCTCCGAGCCGTTGGCCAGGTAGCCGTCCGAGAGCAACATGACCGGGGTGCGGTACTTGACCGCGATCCGCGCCGCCTCGACGGCCGCGTCGAAGCAGTCGCTCGGCGAGAGCGGCGCGACGATCGGCACCGGCGACTCGCCGTTGCGGCCGAACATGGCCATCAGCAGGTCGGTCTGCTCGGTCTTGGTCGGCATGCCCGTGCTGGGACCGGCGCGCTGGACGTCAACGATGATCAACGGCAGCTCGGTGGTGACCGCGAGGCCGACCGTCTCCGCCTTCAGCGCCACGCCGGGCCCGGAGGTGGTGGTCACGCCCAGCGCCCCGCCGAACGCCGCCCCCAGCGCCGCGCCGACGCCCGCGATCTCGTCCTCCGCCTGGAAGGTGCGGATGCCGAACCGCTTGTGCTTGGACAGCTCGTGCAGGATGTCGCTGGCCGGCGTGATCGGGTACGAGCCCAGGAACAGCGGCAGCTTCGACTGCACGCTGGCCGCGATCAGCCCGTAGGCCAGGGCCTGGTTCCCCGAGATGTTGCGATAGACGCCGGGAGCCAGCCTGGCGGGCTTGACCTCGTAGGAGACCGAGAACGACTCGGTCGTCTCGCCGTAGTTCCAGCCCGCCTGGAAGGCCGCGATGTTCGCCTTGGCGATGTCGGGCTTCTTGGCGAACTTCTGCTGGAGGAACGAGATCGTCTGCTCGGTCGGCCGGTGGTAGAGCCACGACAGCAGGCCGAGGGCGAACATGTTCTTGGCGCGCTCGGCGTCCTTCTTCGAGATCTCGAAGCCTTCGAGCGCCTTGACCGTCAGCGAGGTCAGCGGCACCGCGTGCACGCGCCACTCGTTCAGGGAGTCGTCCTCCAGCGGGTTGGCCGCGTAGCCGACCTTCTGCAGGTTGCGCTTGGAGAACTCGTCGATGTTGGCGATGATGTCGGCGCCGCGCGGCAGGTCGCCGAGGTTGGCCTTCAGCGCCGCCGGGTTCATCGCCACGAGCACGTTGGGCGCGTCGCCGGGCGTCAGGATGTCGTGGTCGGCGAAGTGGAGCTGGAAGCTCGACACGCCGGGCAGGGTCCCTGCGGGGGCGCGGATCTCGGCGGGGAAGTTGGGGAGCGTCGACAGGTCGTTGCCGAACTCCGCCGTCCCCGCGGTGAAGCGGTCGCCGGTGAGCTGCATGCCGTCGCCGGAGTCGCCGGCGAACCTGATGATCACGCGGTCGAGTTGCTGGACCTGCTTCGTCACAGCTCAGTCCTCCTCGACGCGCCAAGGCGCGGTTGCTTTGGGCGCGTTCTCTGTTTCCATGCTAGATCCTCGGAAGGTCACGCGTTTGCCAGCCGCGAAAGCGGGTAACGCGGTCGGAAGTCAGGTTGAGGCGGGAGAACGACGACACAGCCCTGACGCGAGCCTGCAGAGGTCTACATGCAGGCGTGCGAAGAGGACGGTTCGGGTCACGAGCGCCAATGATACGTCCCCCCAACACGTGTGCTACGTCAGGGGCTGCTTGCGCGACTGCGTGCTCCCCGTCTCGTACAGGCGTCCGGCGCGCATCGCTGCGGAGCCGTACAGCTCTGGAACGGTCACGAAGGTGTAACCCTTCCCGCTGAGTTCTTTCAGGATGCCCGGAATCGCGTCGATCGACTCCGCATTGGTGTCGTGCAGCAGGATGATCGCGCCCGGATGGGCCTTGCGCACGACGCGGTCGGTGATCTCCGACGCCTTGGCGCCGGGCTCGTCCCTGGCGTTGACGTCCCAGCCGACCAGCGACAGTCCCAGGTCGCGGGCGACGTCGCGGACGTCCTTGCTGATCGCGCCGTAGGGCGGACGGGCCAGCGTGGGCTCCTGCCCGATCGCCGCCCTGACGGAGTCGTCGGTACGCCGGAAGGAGTCGGCGATCTTGCTGGTGCCCTGCTTCGACAGGTCCCGGTGGGCCCAGGAGTGGTTGCCGACCAGATGGCCCTCCGCGCTCATCCTGCGCAGCAGGCCCGGCTGCGTGACGGCGTTCGTCCCGACGGTGAAGAACGTGGCCCGCGCCTTGCCGGCGGCCAGCAGGTCGAGCAGTCGCCCGGTCCCCGGCCCTGGCCCGTCGTCGAACGTCAGCGCCACGCACTTGGTCCTGGCGCAGTTCACGCTGCCGGCCCGGTTGCTGGTGGCCTCGGGACTGGCCGTGGGCGTCGTCTCCGGCCCGGCCGGAGGAGCGCTGCGGGCGGCCTCCCGTACGCTCTCCTGCGCCCGGCGTCCCAGCTCGGACAGCAGCGGCGTCACCCGTCCGGCCTGGACGGCCACGGCGACCCGGCCGAGCGAGCACGGCCCGACCTGGCAGTCGTCGAACTCGACCACCAGGTCACCGCCGCGGTTGAAGGCCATGGAGTCGAACTGGTCGGGGTCGGCGCGCACGCCGTCCCGCTCGACCTGCGGCCCGCGTCCCTTGAGCTGCTCCTTGACCAGCACCGTGAGCCGGTCGAGCGCCTGCTGCCCGCCGAGCAGCGCCATGGACCCGGCCGCCTTGCCGGTACGCGGGTCGAACCAGAAGGTGCGGGTGGAGTTGCCCCAGCTCGCGCCCAGGAACTCGCCGGTGCGCAGCCGTACCCCGACGGCCTCGGGGGAGCGGGCGGCGAGCTGCCAGTCCATGTTCAGCTCCGAACGCGGGTAGCCGCCGTTGACGCTCTTGGCGGCCCGGAAGGCGCGCAACTGCCGCTCGGCCTCCGCGCGCAGGACGCGGTTCAGGCTCGGCGCGTCGGTCAGTTCGGGGTAGCTGATGTGCACATATCTACTGTGGTCGTCCTTGTTGGTGATGTTCGCCGTGGACAGGCCGACGACTGTCGCGGGGTCGACGAAGTCGATCGCGGTCGGCTCTGCCGGGACCAGCACGTCCCGCTCGGGCGAGGCGGCGGCCAGCCCGCAGCCCCCGGCCGAGAGGGCCAGCAGAGCGATTCCAGTAAAGAATCGCGTTTGGTGCATGTCTGTCAGGGTATGGGGGCGACTATCCCTTTTGCCCTGTCTTGGGGTTATGGGGTCTGAGGTTTGACTGGGTTACGATCACGTCATGGAGGGCTACTTCGGGTCCTACGTGCTGGTCGCCGTGCTGCTCGCGATCGGCGTCGCCATCGTCGCCGGGGCCCTCACGGTCAACCGGCTCCTGCGGCCCACCAGGCCGACCCCCGAGAAGCTGACCACGTACGAGTGCGGCGTCGACCCGGTCGGCGACGGCTGGGCGCAGTCCCAGATCCGCTACTACGTCTTCGCCTACCTCTACGTCGTCTTCGCCGTCGACGCCGTCTTCCTCTTCCCGTGGGCCACGATCTTCGACGCGCCCGGCTACGGGGTGACGACCCTGGTCGAGATGTTCGTGTTCCTCGGCTTCATCACCCTCGGCATCCTGTACGCCTGGCGCAAACGCGTCCTGTCCTGGACGTAGATCGTTATTCGGGTGTGCTGGTGCGTCGGATGTGGCTTCTGTCACCGTTCTCCGACATGCCGACACAGAGACCGTGTCCCCGATGTGGTGTCTCGATCACACAGGACGGGCGTTTTCCCGTGTGGTGTCCGTCCTGCGGGTGGAACCTGCCCGTACCTGAGGGCAAGCGCTCGATCAGCCAGGCCGTCACGGACCGGCTGACCGCGGGACTGCACGCCGACACCCTCAAGAAGGGCGCCGACGTTCCGGGGACGACGGTCGCGCGGGTGCTCTCGTACGTGATAGCCGCGTCGGTGCATGTGATCGCGGCGGGCGCGCTCGTCGGGGCGGGGTGGGCGGTCGTCACGTGGCCGAACGTCCTCGGCGTGCTGCTCGGCGCGCTCCTGCTGTTCGTCGCCTGGTTGATGCGCCCGCGGCTGGGACGCCTGCCGCGCGGACCGCTCGTGCTCACGAGGGGCGCCGCGCCGCGCCTGTACGACCTGATCGACAGGGTCGGTGCGGAGATCGGTGCGAACCCGGTGGACCTGGTCATCGTCACTCCCGCCTTCAACGGCTCCTTCGGTCAGGTCGGCCTGCGGGGCAGGCGCGTGCTCGAGATCGGCGCCCCGTTATGGGCCTTGCTCCAACCTCAGCAACGGGTGGCGCTGCTCGCGCACGAGCTCAGCCATTCCAGCAACGGCGACAGCCGGCACGCTCGGTTCACCCGCACCGCGCTCGGCGCGCTGGAGTCCGTCCGACGGTCCATGCGCGGAGCCTCACGAGGCGGGGAATACGTGGGGGAGACCATGCCGGAAAGCGTGCTCGGCCCCTTCGCGCTGGCAGTGATCATTCTGATGCGCGTCTCGGGGTTGCTGGTCTGGATGCTGGGCATGCTCCTGCTGTTCGTCACCATGCGCTCCGCCCGCCAGGCCGAGTACGTCGCCGACGAACGCGCCGCCCGTGTCGCCTCCTCCGAGGCCGCCGCCGGGACACTCGACCTCGTCGCGACAGGCGACATCGACGTGAACGAACTGGCCTGGATGTCGGCCGCGCTCGGCCCCTCGGTGTGGGAGAAGCTGCGCGAACGGCAGGCCGCCTTCCCCGACCACGAGCTCGAACGGCGGCGCCGGATCCAGGCCATGGAACAGGCCCGCGTCGATGACTCGCATCCACCGCTCCCGCTGCGCGTGGAGTTCATACGCTCCCTCCACCACGACTGGCCGGTCATCCGGCTGCGGGACAACGAGAACGAGGCCATCGAGGCCGAGCTCGCCCCCCTGTTCGACCGGCTCGTCACCGAGCTCGCCGCCACCAAGAAGCATGATTCCTTTGCCTGACCTGCGATTCGCGCAAGAATGGGCGACATGGCAGCAACGGATCTCCCGATGCCCACCGTCGGACCTGTCTCCAGGCTCGCGCCCAAACCCATGCGGTTCGTGCTCAACTGGGGTCGGCGCTATTCCCTGTGGGTGTTCAACTTCGGGCTGGCCTGCTGCGCCATCGAGTTCATCGCGACCTCCATGAGCAGGCACGACTTCATCCGGTTCGGGGTGATCCCGTTCGCCAACGGCCCCCGTCAGGCCGACCTGATGATCGTCTCCGGCACGGTCACCGACAAGATGGCCCCCGCCGTGAAGCGCCTCTACGAGCAGATGCCCGACCCCAAGTACGTGATCTCGTTCGGCGCCTGCTCCAACACCGGTGGCCCCTACTGGGACTCCTACTGCGTGACCAACGGCGTCGACCAGATCATCCCCGTCGACGTCTACGTGCCCGGTTGCCCGCCCCGCCCCGAGGCCCTGCTCTACGGCATCATGAAGCTCCAGGAGAAGATCGCGGGGGAGAAGCTCAGCGACCGCTACGTCTGGTCCCGCTCCCACGGCGCCGAGGACCAGGCGTGAACGCCGCCGCCGCCGCCGTCGCCGCCCGGTTCGGCGAGCGCGCCGAGCTCAGCGAGTCCTACGGCGAGACCACGATCGACGTCGCCCCCGCCGACTGGATCGAGCTGCTGACCTACGCCCGCGACGACCTCGGCCACGCCTTCTTCGACTGGCTGACCGGCGTGGACGAGCCGCCCGACGCCTTCGTCGTCGTCGCCCACGTCTACAACCTGGACACCCGCGAGCGGCTGCTGCTGCGCACCCGGGTGCCGCGCGCCGACCCGCGCCTGCCGTCCGCCGTCGGCGTCTACCGGGGGGCGAACTGGTACGAACGCGAGACGTACGAGATGTTCGGGGTGATCTTCGAGGAGCACCCCCACCTGGTGCCGCTGCTCCTGCCCGACGGCTTCGAGGGCCACCCGCTGCGCAAGGACTTCGTGCTGGCCGCCCGCGTGGCCAAGCCGTGGCCGGGCGCCAAGGAACCGGGCGAGTCCGGGCACGGCGCCCCGAGCCGCCGCAAGACGCTTCCGCCCGGAGTACCGGCCGATTGGGGTCCGCCTGATGCTTGAAGTGGTGCTGAGCTTCGTCGTCATCCTCGTCGTGTTCCTGGTGCTGCCGCTGATCGTCGGCCAGACCGAGCACAAGGTCATGGCCCACATGCAGTCGAGGCTCGGCCCCATGTACGCGGGCGGCTTCCACGGCTGGGCGCAGCTCATCGCCGACGGCGTGAAGTTCATGCAGAAGGAGGACGTCATCCCGGCCGCGGCCGACCGCCGCATCTTCATGATCGCTCCCGGCGTGGCCCTCGTCCCGTACCTGATCGTGCTGATCGTCATCCCGCTCGACCGCGGGCTGGTCGCCGTCGACCTCGATCTCGGGCTGTTCTTCGTGCTCGCCGTCATGGGCGTCGGCGTGCTCGGCGCGATCATGGCCGGATGGTCGTCGGCCAACAAGTACTCGGTGCTCGGCGGGATGCGGGCGGCGGCCCAGCTCATGTCGTACGAGCTGCCGCTGGTGCTGGCGGCCTCTTCCGTGGCGATGGCGGCGGGCACGCTGTCGATCCCCGGCATCGTCGAGGCGTGGCAGTGGTGGTGGCTGCCCTGGCAGGCGATCGGCGGCGTGGTGTTCTTCGTGGCGGGGCTGGCCGAGCTGCGGCGTCCGCCGTTCGACATGCCGATCGCCGAGTCCGAGATCATCATGGGCCCGATGACCGAGTACACCGGCATGCGTTTCGCCCTGTTCATGCTCTCCGAGTACGTCGGGATCGTCGTCCTGTCCTTCCTGACCACCGTGCTCTTCCTGGGCGGCTGGCACGGGCCGTTCCTGCCGGGCTGGATCTGGACCCTGATCAAGGTCTTCGCGCTGGCGTTCGTGGTGATCTGGCTGCGGGTCACCTATCCCCGGCTGCGTGAGGACCAGCTCCAGAAGCTCGCCTGGGCCGGGCTGGTGCCGCTGGCCCTCGTCCAGCTCGCGCTCACCGGCGTGGTGAAGGTCCTCGTCTGAGGTTCGCGGGGCTTTCTGTTGTGGCGACGGAAACTTTATGTCGTGCTTATCCGTCGTACCCGGCATAGGGGGCCCCAGATGAAGGGGACGACTTGTGAACGCGCAACTCCTGCCCGTCGCGGGTGCGATGAAAGGCGCCCGCTGCCCGAAAGTCAGCCTGACCTCCGACGGCCGAACCTTGACCGTCACCGACGAAGCCAGGGGCCGTTCGACGACCCTGTCACCCGCATCGCTCTACCGTTACGGCTACTCGATCGACGGTTCCGGAAAGAAGTCGCAGGTCCTGACGGGGGTCGCCGCCCTCGACCCCGACGGACTGGTCCTGCTGGACCTCCCCGGCGACTGGCACCCGCCCCACCTGCGGGACTTCGCCGCCAAGGCCGGAATCCCCCTCAGAGACGGCCAGGACGACGGCTCCGAGCGGACCCGCCGGATCCTCGCCGCCCGCGCGCCCGGCTGGGAACGCGTCCGCGGTCTTCCGGTGCCGCGACCGGCCAGATGGAACCTGGCGCTGGGCGTGTGCGCGGGAGTCGCCGGGCTCGGGCTGATGGTGTACCTGGGGGCCATCGGGATGTGGGGGGCCTGGCGCGGCTTCTCGGCCGTCGGGCGGGTCCTGATGGAACTGATCGAGGCCAAATGGCTGCTGGTCGCCTTCAGCCCTGCCCTGCTGGTCGTCCGGCCTGTGCTGGGCGGGGTGCATCGGTGGCAGGCGGGGCGCGGCGTGATCGTGGGGCCGCCGGAAGGGCCGTATCTGCGAATGAAGTCGTCCAGGAGGTTGTCGGTCTATCGCCGGTCGGGGGTCATCGCCGAGCTTCCGGTCGAACGGGGCAGCAGCCTTCTCCGGTACCGCTTCGACGACCTGTCCGGCATCTTCCTCCTCGACCCCGCCGGGAACCCTCTGATCCACCTTCCCGGCCGCTGGGCCCCCGCCGCTCTTCACCGCTTCACCGAACGCCACGGCCTGGGCCTGGCGATGCACCGCATATCCCGAGACGAATACCTGACCCTCACCACCAATTCCCCCCAAGCCATCCCCTGACCCCTCTGCCCGCCCTTCCGAGCCGGGTCGAGCTCCGGCTGTCCGGCCTGCGGGTGGGGAGGGTCCGCCGCTGCCTCTGACCGTCCGTCGGAGGCGCCGGTTCCGTACGGAGGCGTCGGCGTCTAGTGGACGATCGCCACCATCACGTCCGACGCCGACGGCCGTTCCTGGGGGCGCTTGTTCAGGCAAGCCCCCACAATTCCCCGTAAGGCAGGCGGTAACGGCGACAGATCCGGATGAACCGTAAGCACCCGGTTGAAGACCGCAGGCACGGTGTCCTCCCCGAACGCCGGCCGCCCCGTGGCCGCGAACATCATCGTCACCGCCCAGCTGAACACGTCGGACGCGGGCCCCACAGGCTCCCCGGTCAGTTGCTCAGGCGACATGTACGGCGGCGTCCCCACCATCTTCCCGGACGTCATGGTCATCCTGTCGAGCGCGCGGGCGATCCCGAAGTCGATCACCCGCGGCCCGTCGTGCCCGATCAGCACGTTGCTCGGCTTGAAGTCACGATGCACCACTCCGGCCTTGTGGATGGCCGCCAATGCTCCGGCTGTGGATAACGCGAGCCGCGTCAGGCCGTCCTCGTCGCGGGGCCCGTGGCGCCGTACGAGTTGCTCCAGCGACGGCCCTTCCACGTATTCGGAGACGATGTACGCGTGCTGCCCGTTGATGTTCACATCGAGCACCCGGGCTGTGGAAAACGTGGCGACCCGCCGAGCCGCGTCCACCTCCCGCGCGAACCTCGTACGTGCCGTCTCGTCTACCAGATCGTGCAGCACCTTGACCGCCACCCGCACCCCGTTGGGCGCCATGGCGAGGTAGACGGCCCCCTGCCCGCCGCGCCCGAGCTGGTGCAGCACCCGGTAGTGCCCGATCCACTCCGGCTGCCCGGGATGCTGCTGACGGGTGGGGGCCGTGGTGCGCTGATGCACGTCGGTGGGACGGTACTGCGGTACGGGCCCCTGCGCCTGCACGGGCGGCCGGTGGCGCGCCCGCGCCATCGCCGGCACCAGGACGATCGAATGGGCGATCCCGCCGATCCAGCCGACCACGAACCCGAACGAGATCAGGGTGGACATCGGCTCGGGAATGCTGTCGAAGTCGTCGTAAAGGATGATGGCGATGGCGAACGAGCCGATGAGGACCAGGTAGACGCAGGCGCCGATGGCCTGCCAGGTGCTCCGCAGCCAGTATGCCGCGAACCCGATCGTGAACGGGGTCGCCAGCCCGCACGAGATGAGGGCCAGGACGGCCCACCCGATGGCGGCCGCCCACGCCCCACTACTGGGACGGACCGGATGGCTGTACGGCATGGCCGAGAGACTATCGCCATGCAGTCGTTCATATCGGACAGTCACCCAGCCTGTGGATAACTTCCACTGAACCTGTGGATGGCTGTGGAAAAACTGGGGATAACGGTCTTGGCTCATTCACCTCCGCCGCCAAGTACGTCATGATGTTGAACCATGGCGCGGATACCGGGAGTCGGACTGGCAAAAGGGCTGTCCATCACTCTTCGCCACATGCTGCGCAAATCCGTCACCCAGCAGTATCCCGAGGTCAAGCCGGCCCTGCCGCCCCGCAGCCGTGGCGTTATCGCCCTGGTTGAGGAAAATTGCACCTCTTGCATGCTCTGTGCCCGAGAGTGCCCCGACTGGTGCATTTACATCGACTCCCACAAGGAGACGATCCCGGCCCCGGAAGGCGGACGTCCCCGCCAGCGCAACGTGCTCGACCGGTTCGCCATCGACTTCGCCCTGTGCATGTACTGCGGCATCTGCATCGAGGTCTGTCCCTTCGACGCCCTCTTCTGGTCTCCGGAGTTCGAGTACGCCGAGGGTGACATCCGTAACCTTCTGCATGAGAAGGACAAACTGGCGTCCTGGACCCAGACCGTCCCGCCGCCGCCTGCCCACGACCCCGGCGCCGAGCCTCCGAAGGAGCTGACGGCCGCCCCTCGCCGTCCCGCGGCCCGTACCGGGACCGCCCGCCCCGGCGCGCCCGGCCCCGCCGGCGCCGAGGCCCGGCGTGCCGCGCGAGAGCGCGCCGCCGGACCGCGCGAGGCCGCCACGAGCGAAACCGGCACCGGAACGCCGGCGAGCCCTCAGGAAGCGGGCGCCGCCCGTCCGGGGGTCGTAGAGCCGGGGGCGGCGGCCTCCGGCGGGATCGCGGGCGCCGAGCCTGAAGCCGGCGCCGAATCGGCGCTCGGCCCAGACTCCGCCGTAAGCGCAACCCCCAGCACAGAAGCAGCGCCACCTTCCGAACGTGCCGAGGCGGCTCCGTCCCAACAAGGCGGTGACGACACCGGGCGGGCCGACACCGGGCGGGCCGGCGTGACTCCGGCTCCTGGGCGCACGGACGCCGGCCCGTCGGCCGGGGGCGTCGAAAAGCGGGCTCGGCACAGCGCCGACCAGGGGGAGCGGGCGCGCGAGCAGGCCGGTTCCACGGAAGCTCCTGAAGCCGCTCCCGGCGAGGGCCCTGCGGCGACCCCTCCCACTGCGGGCCGCCGCGAGCGTACGCGCAGGCCCATGTCGAACGTGCGAGGCATCCGCCCGCCAGGCGCTCTCCCTCCCAGCCCGCAGCCGGCCGAACCGTCATCCACAGAACCCGCCCCCGAGCAGGGACAGGAGACGAAGGCCCCGGCCCACCCGTCCGAGCCGACGAAGCCCTCATCCGAGACAAGCCCGTCAGACACGACGGAGCCCTCAGACGTGACGAACGGCGAGGTTCCCACCGAACCCCAGGGCGACGCCCCCCGCGCCGACGAGGACGACGACGCTGCCATCTCGGCAGGCGAGGAGCCGAACCGCACGCCCGCCCAGGACCAGGGCCCACAAGCTTCGGAGGAGCCCTCGCCGGGAACGACTTCATCCACAGGCGAGCCGCCCTCGAACAGGTTTTCCACAGCCACGGGTGAACCGTCACCGGAACCCGGGCCGGAGGAGCAGACTTCATCCGCGAGCCCCCGCAGGCGCAGGATGGCGGACCCAAGGTCCATCCGACCGCCGGGGCGGCTCGGCCCTGACGACCCAGAGGAGTCCGAGGAGGAGTCGTGACCGAGGCGGTGCCCTCCTACCTGTCACCCACCGGGCAAGAGATCGTCTTCTTGCTGCTGGGAGCGGTAGCGGTTGGATCGGCGCTGCTCGTCGTCACGACCAGACAACTCGTCCACGCCGCCCTCTGGCTCGTGGTCTCCTTCGGCGCGCTCGCGGGCGGCTACCTGGTGCTGACCGCCGAGTTCGTGGCCTGGGTCCAGGTGTTGATCTACGTGGGCGCGGTGGTGGTCCTGATGCTGTTCGGCATCATGCTCACCCGCGCCCCGATCGGCCGTTCCGCCGACCTCGACAGCGGCAACCGTCCGGTGGCGGCCGTGGTGGCGGTGGCGGCGGCGGCGGTCCTGGTCACGGTCGTGATCGACGGTTTCCGTACGGCGTACACACCGCTGACGCCGGGCCACGGGGCGGCGAAGGAGCTGGGCGCCAGCGTCTTCGCCACGTGGGTGCTGCCGTTCGAGGCGCTGTCCGTGCTGCTGCTCGCCGCATTGATCGGAGCCATCGTGCTGTCCCGTACGGACATTCCCGGCTCGCCGCCCGATGAGACGGGGGGTCACTAGTGCACATCGTCTACCCGGCGGTCGTCTCCGCGCTCCTGTTCTCCGTGGGCGTCTACGGTGTGCTCGCCAGGCGCAACACGATCCTCGTGCTGATGTCGGTCGAGCTGATGCTCAACGCCGTCAACCTCAACCTGGTCGCCTTCGACGTGTGGCTGCGCGACCGCCTGCACAGCGGCCAGGTGCTCACCCTGTTCGTCATCGTCATCGCCGCGGCCGAAGTCGGCCTGGGGCTGGCGATCGTCCTGGCCCTCTACCGCAACCGCCGTACCGTCGACCTCGACCACCTCCGCGACCTGTCCGAGCCCGCCGACGAGCGCCCGGCCCTGCTCTCGAGCACCACCCCGGCCCCTCTCGACAACCGCCAACCCGCCCCGGCCCTCGACGGCGGCCGCGCAGACGACCAGAGCGCCGAGCGAGGAGGCAAGCCGTGACGACGTTCCCGCTGCTGGCCGTACTCCTGCCCGCCATCGCCGCCGCCATCGCCCTGTTGCTCTCCCGCTGGCCGCACCCCCGCACACCGGCCCAGGAACAGCCACCACGCCACACCCCCACCGACAGAGCGCGACTCGCGGCGGCCGAGAAGACCCTCGGCGAACGGGCCAACACCCGGGCCGCGTGGATCGCCATCCTCCCGACCGCCGCCTCGGCCGTCCTGGCCCTGTGGCTGGCCTGGGGGCCGGGCTTCACGTTCCTGGACGGCGGCACACCCTCCGAGCCCGTGGGCCGCGCGTACGGCACGATCGTCACCGGCGGCGTCCCGATCTCGCTGGTCCTCCAGGCCGACGACCTGTCGGCCATCCTCGGCGTCCTCGTGACACTCGTGGCGCTGGCCGTGCAGGTCTACTCGGTCGGCTACCTCAAGGACGACCCCCGCTACCCGTCATACAGCGCGTTCATCAGCCTGTTCACCGCCGCCATGCTCCTGGTGGTCTACGCGGGCGACCTCCTGGTCCTCTACGTGGGCTGGGAGATCATGGGCCTGTGCTCCTACCTTCTCATCGGTCACTGGTGGGAAGACCGGGGCAACTCACGCGCGGCGGTCAAGGCGTTCCTCGTCACCCGGCTCGGCGACGTCGGCTTCCTGTTCGGCATCTTCGTCCTGGGCACGGCGGCAGGCAGCTTCCGTGTCGCCGACGTGCTGGCGAAGGTGCCCGACATGTCCGCGGCCACCCTGACGACGGCCACCATGTTGTTGCTGTGCGGTGTCGCGGGCAAGAGCGCCCAGGTGCCGCTGCACACCTGGCTCCCGGACGCCATGGCCGGCCCGACGCCGATCAGCGCGCTGATCCACGCCGCCACCATGGTCGCCGCCGGCATCTTCATCGTGGCCAGGCTCTTTCCCGCCTTCCTCGCCGCCCGCCCCACGCTCGACGTCCTGGCCGTCATCGCGGCGATCGGCATGCTGGGCGCCGCGCTGGCCGCGTTCGCCCAGAACGACCTGAAACGCGTGCTCGCCTACTCCACGGTCAGCCAGCTCGCCTACATGGCCGGCGGCCTGGCCGCGGGCTCCGACCGGGCGGCCATCTTCCACCTGGTGACGCACGGGGCGTTCAAGGCGCTGCTGTTCCTGTGTGCCGGAGCGGTGATCCACCACGTCGGCTCCAACCTGATGACCCAGATGGGCGGGTTGCGCCGCGAGCTGCCGGTCACGTTCGTGACGATGACGGTGGGTTTCGCCGCTCTGATGGGCCTCCCACCGGCCAGCGGCTTCTTCAGCAAGGACGGCGTCCTGGCGGCCATGGACAACGCGCTGGCCGGCGGAGGCCTGACGGACGCCGCCGCACTGCTCCTGTACGGCTGCGCGCTCGCCACCGTCGCCGTCACCGGCGCGTACGCCACCAGAGCCTGGCTCCGCACGTTCTTCGGGCCGCCGCGAGTGGTGGCGCTCCCCGAGCCCGAGCCCGGGACGGCCCACGTCGTCGACGTCACCGAGGCCCCCAGGACCATGCTCGTGCCCGTCATGCTCCTCACCGTCCCCGCCCTGCTGCTGGGCTTCGCGGTGGAGCCGCACGTGGACCTGGCGGTGGCCGCGATCAGCGTCGTGCTCGCCCTGCTCGGCGCGGGTGTCGTCTACGCCGTCTGGCGCGGCGACCCGCTCACCGATCCGGCACGCCTGCTGGGCCCACTGCGGGCCCCCTGCGAGCACGCGTTCTACGTGGACGGCCTCTACGCCGCGCTGTTCGTCCGCCCGATCATGGCCCTGGCCCGGCTGGTCGTCAGAACGGACGACGTGGTCGTGGACGGCGCCGTCCGCGGATCGGGCCGCACCGTCCGCGGCCTGTCCGGATGGCTGCGCCTGGCCCAGAACGGCAACGTCCAGCTCTATGTCAGCGGCGTCCTCGCCGGGGTGCTCCTGATCGCGGTGGGGGCGGTGATGCTCACATGACGGCCCCAGCCGCATCAGAGTGGCCCACACGACGAGCCACGACCATCCGGGCACGAGTGCGCACCCGCGCGGGACGGTGGTGATCTCATGACGGGCTGGCTGCCGGTCGCACTGCTCGCCGTGCCGCTGCTCGGCGCGCTCCTGCTCCTCCTCGCCCCCAGCGCGCTCCGCCCGGCCCTGCGCACGTACGGCCTGATCCTCTCGGGCATCACGCTGGCGCTGGCCCTGGTCATGACGGCCACGTTCGATCACGGACGTCCGACGCGCCTGCAGTTCACGGTCGACCAGCCGTGGATCCCCGGCCTGGGGCTCCGCTTCCACCTGGGCGTCGACGGCATCTCGCTGCCGCTGATCGTCCTGACCGCGCTGCTGACGTTCCTCTGCTTCGGCTACCTCTCCTGGGGGCGGGCCCGCACGCCGAGCCGCTTCCTGGGAAACAGGCCGCGGGCGCTCGTGTTCACGCTGCTGGTGCTCGAAGTCGGCATGATCGGCACGTTCCTCGCCCTCGACCTGCTGCTCTTCTTCGTCTTCTTCGAGATCGTGCTGATCCCGATGTACTTCCTGATCGGCATCTGGGGCGGGGCAGGGCGCCGGGCGGCGTCGATCAAGTTCATCCTCTACACGCTGCTCGGCTCGGTCGTGATGCTCCTCGGCCTGCTGCTCGTCCGGGCCCAGACCGGCACGCTCGACCTGGCCGAACTGGCCGCGTCCCACGGCGCGGGGATGTCCAGGTCCGTGCAGATCCTGGCGTTCGTGGCGATCGGTGTGGGCCTGGCCGTCAAGACGCCGATGTGGCCCCTGCACACCTGGCTGCCCGACGCCCACACCGAGGCCCCGACCGTCGGCTCGGTGCTGCTGGCCGGCGTGCTGCTGAAGATGGGCACGTACGGTTTCGCCAGGATCGCCATCCCCGTCCTCCCAGAGGGGGCGATCGCGGTTGCGCCCTGGCTGGGGGCGTTCGCCGTGGTCGGCGTCATCTACGGCGCTCTGGCCTGTCTGGCGCAGCGTGACCTCAAACGCATGATCGCCTACTCGTCCGTGGGGCACATGGGCTTCGTCCTGCTCGGCTTCGCCACCCTGACCCCGGTCGGCATCAACGGCGCCCTGTTCGCGAACGTCGCCCACGGCCTGATCACTGGCCTGCTGTTCTTCCTGGCCGGCGCGATCAAGGACCGCTACCACACGGCCGACATGCCGAGCCTCGGCGGCGGCCTGCTGGCCACGATGCCGCGCCTGGGATCGGTGCTCACCTTCGCCGCGATCGCCTCGCTCGGGCTGCCCGGTCTGGCCGGGTTCTGGGGGGAGATGCTGGCGCTGTTCGGGGCGTTCCAGCCGGCGAGCGGCCTGCCGCGTCCGCTCTTCCTGACGTACATGGTGATCGGCGGCTTGGGGGCGGTCCTGACGGCCGCGTACTTCGTGCTCATGCTGTCCCGCGTCACCCACGGCCGCCCGTCGGGGCATGCACGGCAGCCGGCCGGCGAGACGCCCGACGAACGTCCGGTGGCGCCCCTCGGCTCGGACGAGTCGCTCGCGGGGCAGCCGACCACGACGCTCGAAGCCGAGAACGTCCAGCAGGGCATCGATGACATCCGGTCCTACGAGCTGGCGGCGTGGACCCCGCTGGTGGTCCTGATCCTGCTCTTCGGGCTCTGGCCCGGCCTCCTGCTCTCACTCACCACGCCGGCCGTGCAGACGCTGCTGGGAGCCCTGTCATGACTCAGCAGATCGACTACTTCGCGATCGCGCCGCCGCTGGCGCTGGCGGTGGTGGCCGGGCTCGTGCTGCTGCTCGACGCGTTCCTGCCGTCGTCGGCGCGCACACGGACCGCACTCGGGCTGGTGACGCTGGCGGGGGTGACCGCGGCCCTCGGGTTCATGATCGCGCAGGCCGTGAGCGGTACGTCCCGGGCCACGTTCTGCGTCCCGCCGGAGCTCGCGGCCGGCGAGGCGGGCTCATTGTGCTCGTTCGTCGCCGACCGGTTCACGACGGCGTTCGCGGGGCTGGTGCTCGTCGCGGCCCTGGTGGTCGTGCTGATGTCGATGGCGGAGCTGGCCGGCGGCGGCATCCCGGCCGGCGAGTGGTACTTCCTGCTGCTCGGCACCCTCGTCGGCGCGGTGACCCTGCCCGCCTCCCGCGACCTGGTCATGCTCGTGGTGGCGCTCGAACTGGTCTCGCTCCCGGTGTTCGCCCTCACCGCGCTCAAACGTTACGACGGCCGCGCCTCCGAGGCCGCGGTCAAGCTCTTCGTCGTGTCGGTCGTGTCCACGGCCATCATGCTGTTCGGCGTCTCCCTCCTCTACGGCATCTCCGGGACGGTCTACCTCTCCCGTCTGGCGGCCGTCCTGAGCGGCCGGGCCCCGGCGCCGGGAGCGGCGGCGGGCACGTACTCCACGGCGTTGGAGACGGCCCACGGGCTGCCCGCGGTCGTCACGGTGGGCGTCGTCCTCGTGGCGGCCGGGTTCGCGTTCAAGATCGCCGCAGTGCCGTTCCACTCCTGGGCGGCGGACGTCTACCAAGGCGCGCCCATCCCGGTGGCGGCCCTCCTCTCGGTCATCTCCAAGGCGGCCGGGTTCGCGGGGCTCATCCTGCTCCTGGTCACCGCCCTGGCCGGGCAGTCGTCCACCTGGGGGCCGGTGATCGCGGTCATCTCGGCGCTGACCATGACCGTGGGCAACCTGCTCGCCATGCGCCAGCGTTCGGCCGTCCGCATGCTGGCCTGGTCCTCGGTCGCGCAGTCCGGCTACGTCCTGGCCCCGCTGGCGATCGCCGCCACGGCGGCCACGTCCCAGGCCGCGACCGGCACGTCCGTCGCGTACCTGGTCATCTACGCGGCCATGAACCTCGGCGCCTTCGCCGTCGTCCTGCTCGTCTCCAGAACTTCTCCACGCAACGAGCTCGACGACTACCGCGGCCTGGTCCTGCGCAGCCCGGCCGCCGGGATCGCGCTCGCGTTCTGCCTGGTCTGCCTGGCAGGGCTGCCGCCGGGGCTGGCCGGCCTCTTCGCCAAGGTCTTCGTGTTCCGGACGATCGTCGAGGGCGGCCTGGGCTGGCTCGCGCTGGTCATGGCCGTCAACACCGTGATCGGCCTCTACTACTACGCCGTATGGGCGTCCCGCCTCTTCACGCCTTCAGGAGAGAGGCGCCTCCGTAGCCCGTCCCCGGCGGCGTGGCTCGCCGTCGGCCTGGCCCTGGCCGTGGCGATCCTCTTCTCGGTCGCTCCCCAGCTCGTCCTCGACCTGACCTCGTTATCGGCCACGAGCTGACCGTGGGCGGGTCCACCGGCTGTTCGCATTGCGGGGCAGCCGGGCCGCAACCCGCCCTGCTTCCCCCGGAACAGGGGGTAAGTCGCGCTCCGCCCGCAGCTGAGCACGCCGGGGAACGATAACCCGGGTCATCGTCGTTGGACGAGGTGAAACCCGGACCACGAAGGGGGGAGACCTTGCACCACAACGGTCTGCGTACCGCCATCCTCCTCGGAGGTCTGTCGGCGTTCATCATCGTGGTGGGCGCGTGGCTCGGCGGTGGCACCGGCCTGCAGATCGCGCTGGTGCTGGCCCTGCTGAGCAACGGCGTCGCCTACTTCTTCTCCGATCGCATCGCGCTGTCGGCCATGCGGGCCAGGCCGGTCAGCGAGGTCGAGCACCCCACGCTCTACCGGATCGTCCGCGAGCTCTCCACCGAGGCCCGCCAGCCGATGCCGCGCCTGTACATCTCCCCGACGGTCCAGCCCAACGCGTTCGCCACCGGACGCAGCCCACGTAAGGCCGCCGTGTGCGTCACGTACGGCCTGACCCAGCTGCTCGACGAGTCCGAGTTGCGCGGCGTGATCGGGCACGAGCTGTCGCACGTGTACAACCGGGACATCCTTGTCTCGTCCGTGGCCGGCGCGCTGGCCACGATGATCACGTGGCTGAGCTACGTCGCCGTCTTCTTCGGCGGTTCCGACGACGACGAGGGCCCCGGCTTCGTGGGCGCCCTGCTGATGATGATCCTCGGGCCGGTGGCGGCCGGGATGGTCCAGATGGCGATCTCGCGGACGAGAGAGTTCCAGGCCGACGAATCGGGCGCGAGGCTCACGGGTGACCCGCTGGCCCTGGCCTCGGCGCTTCGCAAGATCGAGATGGGCGCGCGCAGGTTGCCGCTCCCCGAGAACAGCCGCCTGACCTCGGCTTCGCACATGATGATCGCGAACCCGTTCAGCGGATCCGGCTTCGGCCGCCTCTTCTCGACCCATCCGCCCACGTCGGAGCGGGTGGCAAGGCTGGAGCGCATGGCCGGCTACCGCCGCTGACCTTCCCGATCAGATGGACCGAGGGCGTTCCTGGTCGGGTGAGGCCGAGGAGGCGAATCCGTCGCGACTGCGCCAGGGCTGCTGAAATCGACCGAGAGCCCCGAATCCGGCCTTCCTGTCAGAGCTTCGCCATCTGCTCTCCACCGGCCGTACCGCAATCGATCAGGGCCTTCCGGCCCTGTCTCGGAAGGCCGCAAGGGCTCGCGTACGGCTCGGCGGGTCTCACCGCTCGGCTGTTACCCGAGCTCGCCGGCCGCCGTGACCTTCCTCAGGATGGCCGGCAGGTCCTCGGGGAAGAAGGTCTCCCCGGTGTTCTCCAGTTCCTCCGCGCTCCACCACCGATGCCCGGTCGTCGTCTCCTTCTCGATCTGCTCCATGTGATCGAAGGAGACGGCGGCGTCGTGCACCCGGATCGCGAAGAAGGTCTGGTCCTGCGTGATCGCGTACTCCGACCAGAAGAACTCGATCGTGCTCGTCCCGTACGGACCGGCGAACTCCTCCGCCTCCAGCCGCATCCCGACCTCCTCGTACAGTTCGCGCGCGGCGGCCTGCTGAAGCTCCTCCCCGGCCTCGGTCGCGCCGCCGATGGTGAACCAGAACGGCTCGTCCGGCCGTTGCGGATCAAAGCCGTGCAGCAGCAGCACCCGGTCTTCTGCGTCGAGGGGCAGGACGCGTGCCGTGAAGCGGCGCAGGGGGATCTTCGTCACGGTTGTCGAGCTTACGATGCCGGACCCGCCGTCCGACGAGAACGCAGGCCCGAGGCACAAGAAGGCGCGTACGCCACCATGTGCCCCGGATGCCGGCCCGTTAGCGGTAGTTCACGAATTGCAGAGCGATGTCCAGATCCTTGCCCTTGAGCAGAGAAATGACGTCCTGCAGATCGTCCTTCTTCTTCGAGCTGACCCGCAGCTCCTCGCCCTGGATCTGCGCCTTGATCCCCTTGGGACCCTCGTCGCGGATCAGCTTGGAGATCTTCTTGGCATTCTCCTGGTCGATGCCCTCCTTGAGGGTGACCAGCATGCGGTATTCCTTGCCCGACAGCCTGGGCTCGCCCGCCTCGAGAATCTTCAGCGAGAGCCCGCGCTTGACCACCTTCTCCTTGAACACGTCGAGTGCGGCATTCGCGCGCTCCTCGCTGTTCGCCTTGATCTCGATGTTGTCCTGCCCGGACCAGCTGATGCTCGCCCCGGTGCCCTTGAAGTCGAAGCGGTGTCCGATCTCCTTGACCGTCTGGTTCAGCGCGTTGTCGACCTCCTGGCGGTCGATCTTGCTGACGATGTCGAAAGATGAATCGGCCAAAACACCCATCCTCTCGGCTGTGAAAGCGTTATTCGGGATCCCGCCTCTCCGCCGTACGCGAAACCGCTCCGTCGTACGCCAAATGCGCGGACCCAGCGAACGAGCCTAGCCAGCATCGGCGCGCCGTGCAGTCCACGTTCCCCGGACACGGCTTGCTGCCGGGCCCTCGGCGGCGGATCATGCCTGTGGGCCCACATTTCGCAGTTTCCGATCGTATTGGTAGGGATCATGCGAGTCATCGGAGCCGGCTTCGGCCGTACAGGAACGCTGTCCACGAAGACCGCGTTGGAACGTCTGGGCTTCGGCCCATGTCATCACATGACGGAAGTGCTCCAGAATCCCGTCCACATCCGCCGCTGGCTGGACCTCGCCGAGGGCCGCCCCGTCACCTGGGAAACCCTCATGTCCGGCTACGACTCCTGCGTCGACTGGCCGGCCGCCGCGTACTGGCGCGAACTCGCCCACCATTACAAGGACGCCAAGGTCATCCTCACCGTCCGCGACCCCGAACGCTGGCTGGCCAGCATGAACGCCACCATCTTCAAACGGTCCGCCCGCGCCCGCACCTGGTCGGGCCGGACGATGGGCACGATCTCCCGCCTCCTCGACACGGACTTCGCGGCATTCATCCGGATGACCCGGCTGGTCGTGAGCGAACGCGTCTTCGGCGGCGGCATCCCCGACACCGAACTCGCCCTGAAAATCTTCAAAGAACACGTGGAAGAGGTCAAAGCCACCATCCCCTCGGACCGGCTGCTGGTGTTCGAAGTGGCCCAGGGCTGGCAGCCGCTCTGCGACTTCCTGGACGTACCCGTCCCGAACGAACCCTTCCCCAGAACCAACGACGCGGCAGGCTTCGACCAGCACGCACGCGGGATGGGACGCCTGCTGTTCCGGCGCAGCCGATGACCACGATCCGGCTAGGGACAAACTGGTGTCACGTACACCTCGGAAGTCCGCTATTCTTCTGTCTGTCGCCGCGAGAGCGGATGGCACGGCAGGTTGCCCGAGTGGCCAAAGGGAGCGGTCTGTAAAACCGTCGGCTCAGCCTACGCAAGTTCGAACCTTGCACCTGCCACCAGCAGTAACAGCAGTTCAGAGGCCCTTCGGGGCCTCTTCTGCGTTTCAGGGGTGTGCAACCAGATGCCGCCGTGAGTGGCCCGTTGTCGCTGGTCCACCAATATACGTGCAATGATCTTGGGCGCGTTTCCGCAGGTCGGCCCTTGGTTTTGGTCAGTACGCAGGCAAGAACAAGAGCCCCGGTGGTGGCCGGGGCTCTCGGTGTGGTTGGGCTGTGCGTCATGCGACGAAGGCGTCGCCGATCCGCTGGTTGGCGATGCCCTGCTGTCCGTCGATGCACTTGGCGTAGACCCGTAGGAGGACATCGACGCTGTGGCCGGCTCTTTCGGCCACGTCCGGGGCTGAGACGCCCACGTTGAGCCAGAGGGACACTGCCGCGTGCCGAAGGTCGTACGGGCGTTTGGCGAGCGGGGAGGCGACCTGCGCGGGGGCGAAGGCCAAGAGGCGGGCGGCCTGCCAGACCTCGGTGTAGGCCGTTGAAGCCACAACACCTCCCCGTTCACTGCGGAAGATGCGGCCGTCCTCGGCTGTCCCGTACTCCGCGATGTGAGCGCGGAGAATCTTGACCAGTTCGGGCGGGATGGGCACGGGGCGGACGTCCTGTCTGCCGCGGTGCTTGAGGCCGCGTTCCTCGTGTGCGTTGCCGGTGTCGGTCCATTGGGTGTTCACCTCCGGCCGGGAGACGTCGATGGTGAGGCGTCCCCAGCCGGAGGCGGGGAGATGGCAGTCCTGGAGTCGGAGGCCGACCGCTTCGGCCGGGCGTAGGGCGGCGTAGTACATGCAGGCGAAGAGAGCCATCAGGCGCCGGCCTCTGCCGCGTCGGCCTACGTAGGTCACGGCGGTCAGCAATTCTTGCGCCTGGCGTGGGTTGACGACGACGCGAGGGTCTACGGTCTCGGTGGTCTTGGGCGGCTTCCACTTGATCTTGTGCAGCGGATTTGCCGAAAGCTCCTCCAGCTCCACTGCGTACTCCAGGAGGGCATGGAAGACGGCGCGCTTGCGGGCGATCGTCGTGGAGGCCGCCGCCTTGCCGTCCAGGCACAAGGTCAGGGCGTGCAGGGCGAGCCGTACCGTCTTGGCCTCCTCCAGGCTTGCCAGGTCGAGTGAGGCCGCCTTCATCCAGGCCACGGCGGAGGCGTACTGCGGCGGTACGTCCGGACGCTTGTCCCCTGGCAGGAGGAGACACTTGCGGAGGACGGTCCGAAGCTCGCGAGCGTCCGGGCGCCCTATGCGGTCCTTGGTCAGGGTAGGAAGGATCGTTGCCAGCGCGTCGGACATGCTGTCTCGGCTCTTGGCCGCCGCGTGTGTCCACTTCATCTCTATGAACGCCTGCGCGAACTCCAAGATGCTCCGAGCATCCTTGGCCTTGAGCATCGACGTCGGCAGCCCGGAGTCCACATCGAAGGCCTCACCGCGCTTGGCAGCCTGCCGCAGGTCGGACAGGAAGCTGTCGGCCAAGGCCTTGGTTCGGTAGGTCTTGGAGGAGCGCTTGCGGGCGACCGACCAGCGAACGACGTATGACGGCGTCTTGCTGGACTTGTTGCGGCTGATCTCGAAGAACTTCACGTCGTACGAGGTCGTCATCCGGTGCTCCTGAGGGATTCGAGCCAGGCGTTGAGATCGCTGCGGTAGATGCGGAGTTCACCGTTGGGCAGGCGGATCCCCTCGGGTGCCTTGCCGATCTCACGCCAGCGGTAGAAGGTGCGGCGGGAGACACCGCCGAGCTCGGTGAGGACCTGGCGGACGGTCAGGAGTTCGTCGTGCTTGGTCATGCGGCCCTCCCCATGTCCTCAGTTGCCGAAAGGTCTTGTCCGGCTGCTCTGGCTTCCAGGTCTCTGAGGTGTGCTCGCCAGCGTTGGCGTTCGGCGACGGTGCGCAGGAGGCGTATGGCGAGTGGCGGCACGTTGGCGTCTCCGGCCGGTACGGGGCGCCAGATGTAGCGGTGTGGGTCGGTGGGTTCGGCGGCCTGGCCGAGGGCTTCGAGGACCCAGGTACGGCGGTCCTGTTTGTGCTCGGCGAGGGTCTTGTTCGACCACTTGCGGGAGACCAGGACCCGGCGTCCGGCGTAGCCGAGATGTTCGGGTTTGTGCGCCTTGGAGCGTCACCGGCCGGGAGCCATTCCAGCTTTGGCGTTCTTGGGCTGGACGCCATAGCGCAGCCAGTTCGGGCAGGTCGGCGAGCAGGGCTCGTAGCGCAGGGCATCGACCATGCGGGCGGCATGCTCGCGCTGGGCCTGGCCACCGTCGATGCTGTCGCCGATGCACTTGGTCAGGTACTTGGACAGATACCGGATGCACTGGTCGGCGTCCGGCGTACCGGCGAGAACACCTTGCACGTCCACCTGATCGCCGAAGCGCAGCACGTGGAGGGGTTCGGCGTCCGCGTCCAGAGCGTCAAGGGCCTCGTCCCAGGTGGGCAGCACCTCGCCGGTAGCCGGGTCGAGGTAGCCTGCCTCCTCGTCCCAAACGGGCAGGTGGTCACCGGCGAAGCGTGCTTCTTCGGCGGTGGGCCACCAGACCTGGTGGTAGGTGGCGGCGGCTATCTGCTTGGTCTCCGCGCGCGGGAGCGTTCCCCGGATGGCCATGTGCAGGTGCGGGGCGAGCCGCTTCTGAGGCTCTACAGCCGCGAAGTACTGCACGTCATAGCCCGCGACCCGGCGTAGGTTCTGCACGAAGCGATCCACGAGCTTGGGGAAGTGCAGCGCGTCCCGAGCGGCGCGCCGGTAGTCGTAGGTGTCGGGGTCGATCGGGACGCCGTCGCGGACCTTGCCGTAGCTGGGCAGGGTGAGCGTGACGAACAGCGACGGCCGGTAGGTCTTGCCGTCGGTGCTGGTGAAGGTGCGGCCAATGGTGGTGTTGGTCATCTTGCGCTTGGGCAGGTCGGGGGCGTCCTGCCGTCGGCGGGTTGATCGGGTGCGCTTGGGCACTGCGGATCCGGTGATGCTGCCACGCATGCCAGCGGCGTTGATCTCGTCATCGAGGCCGGACAGGACGGCGTCCAGGTCGGTCGTGTCGTCGCCGGCCTGTTCGGCGGCATCCCGTCTGGCCTGCATGTCGGCGCGGAACTCGATCAGCCAGCGCTGTTCTTCGTTCGGCTCGTCGGGTGTGATCGTGGGTTCGGTGTCGAGGTGCCAGCCCTCGCGGCATTGGGCCATGCGGAGCTGCCGGTTGCGCTTGGCACACGGCGGACACTTGCTGGCGAGGACAGCCCCGCACGGGACGTCGATGATCTCGGACTTGCCGGTGACGATGTCGAGCCGCCGCAGCGGGATAGGCCGGATGCAGACGCCATGGAGCTTGGCGACCTCCACGAGTACGTCCCGGGCCATCGGCATGGCTTGGCGGACGGCCCGGGGTAGTGCGCGGTCGTGCGGATGGGTCACGCGATCCTCCCTTCGTCGGGGGTCTCGGTCATCACGGCGCAGAGCCGGTAGTGCTCGTGGGAGGGGGAGGCGTGGACGTGGGGCTGGTAGAGCTCGAAGACCCGCATACGAGGTAGATCGCGGGCGGTCAGCAGGACCAGGAGGGGGCGGCCGGCGACCAGGCTGATTTCGTCGGCGGTGCCGTGGAAGCAGATCTTCACGCTGCCTCCCCGTGCGGGGCGTAGGCGTCGACCATGGCGCGGATGTCGTGATCGCAGACGTAGGCGGCGCGGACCCGTACAGGTTCGGGGCTGGCTTCCAGCCGGACGTAGCCGACGCCCGCGCCCAGCTCCGGGACGGGTGAGATGCGGTCGGCCAGGGCGCCCCGGTCGCGTGAGCCGTCGCCGAGGACCATGTCCACCTGCTCGGACTCGTCCAGCCGGAGGGCGATCTTGTCAGGGAACAGGTTGCGGATGTTCATGACCTCTTTGCGCGGGTCCTGAAGAGCGGCCAGGACGCCGACACCGACCGCGCGCCCTTGGGTGGTCAGGGTGGCCAGTGCCGCGGAGATGCGTTGCCGGAGTTGCCGGTCGGACTGGTAGGCGGTCAGGAACGCCACCTCATCGACGACGACCAGGACGAACGGATCAACGACGGTGGGCGTGTGGGAGCGCTGGAGTCCGGCGAACCGGGCAGCCCGCTTCTGCATGACGGCCACGGCCTCGTCCAGGAGGTCTGCGCACTCCTCGGGAGTAGCCGCGTACCGATCGCCGAACAAGGCGCGGCCGTAGGACAGCTCCATGAGTTTGGGATCCAGCGCCCACAACTCGACCAGGCCCGCGCTGGCGGCAGGGAGTAGGGAGCGGATGACGGACCAGATGATCGACCCCTTGCCGGCCCCGGTCGCGCCCGCGACGAGGACATGGGTGCCATGCACCTTGAGCCGCCACGGCCGCCCGTCCTCGCCCTTGCCGACCTCGACCGGTCCCACTGTCGGTTCGTTCGGTATGGCGAGCGCAGGCAGGGGAGAGGCGAGTGGATCGCTGCGTGGGAAGGTCAGCGTCAGCCGCCCGGCGTGAGACAGCGCCACGCGGCACGACTGCGCGCCGAAGCCATGGGCCAGGTGGTCGGTGCGATCGGCCCAGTCCTTGACGGCTTGGCCCTTGAGCATGCGCACGGTGACCACGTCGGCCCACGAGGTACAGGTGACCTTGCCCAGCCGGGGCAGGTAGTCACGGCCTCGGATGTGACGGCCGAGACCGGAGACGATCATGACGGGTTGCCAGTGTCGCCGGTAGATCCAGACGAGTCGCCACCAGGCCAGCAGCCGGTAGCCGACGAGACGGGCGAAGGACGGTCGGTCGAGGAACGCCCAGGAGGCCAGGGCCATGACGACTGTCCCGGACAAGGACGCCGCCACGGGCCAGCCGTAGACATACCAGAGAGCGCCGAGGGCGACGAGGATGGCGGTCGCGATGGGGTGACGCCAGATAGTACGGACGAGTCTGGCGACCGTGCGACCGATGAGGATGACGATGGTCAGGATTGCGGGTGTCTTGACCACGGCCGGTCGGAATACGACGGCCGTGTCGGGCGTGGTGGAGACGAGGTTGCGTGCCTCGTCGCCAGGCAGCCGCTTGAACATAAGCTTGGTTACCTCTCGTGATGTGGAGTCAGGGGAGAACCGAGGGGCCGCCGGAAGTTGCCGCTTCCAGCGGCCCCGCCTCATGTCAGGTCGCCGGGTCGGTGGCGTCCTTGTCGGCCTGTTCGGTGTGCAACTGCTCGCATTCGGCCAGGTAGCGGGCGGCGGCGTTGAAGATCTCGCGTGCGGTGTTCAGGTCGGCGTCGGTGACCGGCCCGGCCCCTGTGGTGGAGATGTGGACGTTCGCCTCGTGGGAGTAGAGCTCCAGGTACGGGCGCGGGCCACTGAGCAGGAGACCGGCGCCAACCTTGAGGTCGGGCGTGTGGAAGGAGACGCCGACGTGCGGCGTGGACTCCGGTCGCAGGGACAGGGTGACGTAGGTGTACGGGCTGAGAGTCATGCCGCGACCTCCTTGCCGTCTGGGAGGCCGTAGAAGCTGCGCTCGATGGAGTGGGCGAAGCGGTTGGCTGCGTGGGCGAGCTGGCGGGCGAACTGCAGATCCTCTGCCGTCGCGGGTCCGTTGGTGGTGACCAGGACGGAGGTGGCGCCGAAGTCGAGCGCCAGGACGGGCTCACGGCGGGCGAACGGGTGGTTGAGGGTGCGGGCGGCGTGCCCGGTGGTCAGCCGGATCATGCTGTTGCGCGGGGTGCGGCGTCGGGTCATCAGGCGGCGTCCTTTCCGGCCGAAGCCTTGGCTGTCTGGGCGGGTTGGGCAGTCTGGCGGGGCGCGTACATCTCGCGAACCTTGATCGAGTAGGCGAGGCGGCCGGCGGCGTTGACGTACGGCGTGACGGACATGCCGTTGAACTCGACCGGCGTGAACGGCAGCCCCGGCATGGGTTGCGGGGGTACCGGCTGGACCGGCGCGAGGATCTTGACCGCGACGGTCTTCTGGGCGGGCTTGAGGGTCGGGTCACCGTCCATGACCGCGACCTGCCAGACCAGCTCTTGGGTCTGCTTGTCGCGGGCCTGCACGAACCGGCCGTTGGACGAGGCGTCGAAGTCCTTGACGGGCTCGACCTCGCCGACGATGTAGCAGCCGTGCGGGAAGACCATGGTGTAGCTGACGGGAATGGGTCCCTGGATTGCCATGTGGTTCCTCTCAATAGCGGTGGAGAGCTCTTCGTTCGCTCGTCCACTTGTCCGCATGAGTTGAGAGTAGGCTGTGGCCACTCGTCCGCACAAGTGGTTGAGCCGGAGTGGCGCGGTAAGAATTACCTCACCTTGTAGACATCCTCAAGCTCATGCAGGCTGCCAGGCAGCGCCAGGCTCATGGCCAGCAGGACGTTCCCCGCAGGGTCGTGCACCGTCGCCGTCACGCCGAGCACCGGATTGGACGAGCCCAGCAGCTCGGCCTCGTCCTTCGTAGGCTTACGCGCGGACAGCCGCTCGGTGATGCGATCGAACCGCACATGCTTGACCGCCTGGAGATGCTTGCGGATGCCGCCCCGCAACGGCTCGGCCTTGTCCAGATCGGTCCCCACCGCGATCTCCAGCGGCACCCACACGGTCTCCACCGCCGAGACGAGATCCGCCTGACGAGCCACCCGCTTACGGACGACCACCGGCGTACGCTCGGCGACCCCGAGCAACTTCGCGACATGCCGAGGCGCCGGAACCCGCGCCACCTCAACAAGACTGTCGGCGCTCTCTCCCTGCTCAGCAGCACCCAGGCCCGGACGAACGGTCTCCGCCTCGCGCTCCGGCCGGCCCTTCACGAACGACCCGCGCCCGTGCTCGCGCTCGATCCACCCCTGCATGGCGAGCGTCTGAAGCGCCCGCACCACCGTGGTGCGCCCCACGCCCAGCTCGCGAACAAGCTGCGTCTCGGACGGCAGCATGTCGCCGGGGGCGTACTCGCCCGACTCGATGCGCTCCTGGATCGCCTGCATGACCTGCGCATATTTCGGCGGGGCGAAGTCCATGCTCATGTTGGCCGTCCGTTCACTCTTGCGCTTGTCCGCATAAGTACAGTACCGGCTGAGCCAAGACTTGTCAGGCCATGATTAGGACCCAGAAGGCCCCGCCAGGAGGCGTACACACTCCTCGCAAGCGCTCGCGACGGTCGGCATGAACGGCACCTGCCAATCACCGATCACCACGAGCTGAATCGTCTCGCCGCACAACGCCTGGGAAGCGCCACGCACAACCGCGTGCTGCACAAGCGAGAAATTACGACGCTCCGTCCCCACCCCGCACGACACCCGCCGGCCGATCATTACTTGACCCCGTCAACAAGATCGGCGATCAACGCCGAATATGGCTGCGTCCTACGCAGGTCCGAATAATGCATGGAGATACGACGAGCGGCCCGCACCGGATCAATCGCCGGATGCCAGGCATAGATGACGCGACGACGGGCGACATTCCACCCGGTTCGCCACCAGTAGTGACGACCGTCGCACCACACCACCAGCCCGACCCAGACCGACACCAAAGCGAGCCCGTACCCGTCATGGACATCCGCGCTGACGCCGTTCTGCTCCAGCGCCTCCCGGAGCAGTTCGGCGGAACGACGCGGATCGATCGAGATCACGACGGGGGCCGTCATCCGGCCACCCGCTCGAACCGCACCGACCCCGCCGCGTCGAGGTAGGCCCGGAAGATCTCACGCCGGGTGGCCTCGTCCGGCACGGCCCCGAGTCCGTAGACGCTGTGGATGATCCGCCCCAGCACCGCGCCGGCGTCCACCGACATGCCCCGCATGGCCTTGCGCAACTCATCCATGGCAGTCGCCTGGAACGAGCTCGAACCGCATGTCCCCAGTTCCTCGCCGAGGCCAGACCGAACTCGGACCTCCCACTCGAACGCCTCGCCGGCGGCAGGACCGTGCTCGGCCCCATCGCAGTGAAGGCACTCAGTGGTGACCGACGAGGCCGCATCCAACCTCGATGCCGCCACATGCCCACGACGGGTGACGATCTTCCATCCCCGCCCCTCGCATTCTTCGCACCTGACTGGAGTTGTCATGCGCCAGAGCATGAATGGACCAACCGTTTATACATATCCCACGGCGATATACCGCCAAGGCATATAGAGTCCGCCGCACAGCAATGCACAATCTCGGAGTACGAGTTCCGGAGGGTCGCATGCGCGCGAGTGGTTTCCAGCCGATCAAACTCCCACCATCGGTATGGGAACGCGACGATATGCGAGAAAGCCTGAAAAACCGCGACATCGCGGGACTGTTCCGCCTGGTCGCCAAATACGGCGGAATCAGTCAGGTCCGCATCGCATCAGCGACCGAAATCGCCCAGCCCCGCGTCAACAAGATCTTCAACGGAACGGCCGGCCCCATCGAAGAACTGGCCGTCTTCGAGCGCATCGCCACCGGACTCGGCCTGCCCGACCACGCCCGCATGCTCCTCGGCCTGGCCCCGCTCGACACCGCGTCCCCAACAGGCGACCTCGACGACGAGCACCAGGAGCAGACCGACGAACTCACCGCCCGCCTGGAATCCGCCGCAGCCGTCGACGACACCATGGTCATGATCCTGCGGACGGACACCAACAACCTCCGCCTCCAGGACCGCCGACTCGGCAGCGTCGCCATCGCCGACAAGATGCACGCCCAGATGGCCCAGATCGAACGAGCCCACCGCCACGCCGTCCGCCCACGCATCCGTACTCAGCTCGCCCACCTACTTGCCGAAACAGCGTCGTTGGCCGGCTGGCAGGCCATCAACACCGTGGCGCTCAACGACGCGTGGAACCACTACGAACGCGCCAAGGCCGCCGCCCGCGAAGCCGAGGACGCCGCCGTCCTGGCCTACGTCTCCGGCGAACAGGCGTACGTCCTCATGGACCTGGGACGCCCCGCCGAAGCAGCCGAACTCCTCCAGCACATCCACACCACCCACCGCGACCGCGTCCCGGCTCGCCTCAGAACATGGCTCGCAGCGGCCGAAGCTGAAGCCGCGGCCATCCTCGGCGACGAAGACGCATGCCGTCGCGCGCTCGACCAAGCCGCCCTCGTGCTGCCAGAAGGCGACAGCGACCCGGACATGCCCTACCTGTCCATCAACGTCCACCACTTCGCCCGCTGGCGCGGAAGCTGCCTGCTCCGCTTCGGCGACCCCAGCACGGTCGAGGACCTGCGCTCATCACTCGCCGGAATGGACGGCACCTACAACCGCGCCGAAGCAGGCGTCCGCTGCGACCTCGGCCACGCCCTGCTCGCAGCCGGCGAGCCTGAAGCAGCACAGCCCCACATCCAGCGCGCCAAGCAACTGGCCACCATGACCGGGTGCCGGCGTCAACGACGCCGCATCGAAGAACTCTCGCGAGCCGTCAACCGCGCTCTCGGCCGTTGAGCCGCTGCTGAGCCTGAAGCAACCCGATCAGCGTTCCCGACGTCCATATGTCCCCGCGAGCGATCATGTCGGGGATCTCGGCCATCGGAACCCACTCGATCCGATCGGCCTCCACCTCACCCTCAGGCTTACCGACCAGCTCGGCGCCGTGCACCAGGAACAGGATGTGCTCGGAGTCCACCATGCCGGCCATCGGCTGATAGCTCACCAGGTGCTCGACCCGCTTCGGCCGATACCCAGTCTCCTCCTCCACCTCCCGCACGGCGGTCGCCATCGGATCCTCGCCGGCCTCGACCAGCCCGCCAGGCAGCTCCCACCCCCACCGGTCGAACACGAACCGATGCCGCCACATCAGCAGCACCCGATCCTGCTCATCCACGACGACAGCGATGGCAGCCCGATCCAGATGCACCACATGATGCTCGAACCGCTCCCCGCCGGGGATCTCGACATCAGCCATCCCGAGCCGGATCCACCGGTTGTCATAGATCAGCCGTTCGCCATGCACCACCCAGCGCGTCAGCTCAGCGTCATCAGCCACACCGCGAAGCTACCGTCTAACGCATCCGTGGTACATGGCTTCCGGTCGTCCTGAGATGCCACTTGCTGCACTGGGCACCTGTCTGAGCGTTCGCTGAATGAAAACGTTCTCTAAACCATCAAGGCACCGCCGAAGGCGGCGGGCGGTCGGACCGGATCAGGCGGGCGGCCTCTTCGGGCCAGTCCCGCCCGACCGGCCCGCCGCACATCGGACGCAGGCTCACAGACGCATGGAAGCTTGGCCACAGGCAGCGCCGGAGTATGGGGGCCGCCATGATCAGCACAGGTACAAGCACGCCTCCGGCGGGGATCTCCAGCCCCCCGAGGTGATCGCCGCGCGCGAGCCGGGGCGCTGGAGTGGCTGCGGTGGAAGGCTGATCACCTCGCCCGCTATCGACCCGGGCATGCCCAGCAGACCGGCTCCTGCGTATCAAGCCCGGCTGTGGCACGCAGGGCAACCGGTGATCGGGGAACGGCAGCCGGCCAATGGACACGCGAAGCCGAGCTTGACACTCCGTCTCCGGCCCGCTGCCGCTTCGCGGTGGGTCGACAGCGAACGAGGTGATCAGGGGCTATGGCACGTGATTTATGCGTCTGAGATACCCGGCACAGGATCAGCCTGGCAGTGGAAAAAAGCCGTACTGCCCCTGATGGAGCCGCTTGGTGAAGTGAATGAGTTTTGCCTCATCCGACAAATTGGAGGGAGGGTCAGTGTTTTCGACTACGATACACTGGCCGTCAAACTGAAAATCTAGGTAGCGGTAGAAGGAATCGGAAACGCTGGCGAACTCCTCATCCGTCGGCCCTTCGCTCACTCCAGGCTCAGGCTCGCGGTAAGTGATAAGCGGCGAGTCGAGGACGACAAAGCCGGGGTGTTCAAGGTCACGATCGAAGCAGTACTGGGCGAGCCCTAGAGTAAATGCGGCATGCAAAATGGATCGGACGCCTTTCCCTCTTGAGCCGCGAGCCTGATCTCCAACAAATAGATCGTTCAAGTTCTTGTTGTAAGTCACTGAATCGGCAATGGGAACTGACCATTGACCAAGCACTTCCTTGACGGCTCCAGCGAGTTCTACCAGAACCTTGTCGTTAACTCCGGAAGGCGTCGGAACGATTTCTGGATCTTCGGGCTGGACGGACGCCCGCAGAGCTTCTAGCTTCTCGATCTGCCCTAGTGTTGCCAGCTCTCGCTCGACATCTGATCGCGCGTTCATCAGTTCTTCTATGGCGATCCTTTGAGGTGCAAGTTCTTCATCGAAAGTACTGATTCGTCCTCGTAGCGCTTGTACTGCTGTTGCCGCTTCCTCGAGTTCTGATCGCAAACGCCCTTCTTGTGCTCGAAGGTCGGATAATGTGATAAGAAGATCTTCGCGCAGCGCGTTAGTCTTTTGGATCTCTGTCAAGACGGAATTACCGAATGCCGTGATCTCCTCAGCGCTGTGCGCATCGGCGGCCTGGTGCGCGACCTCTGCGCCACAGAAAACACACACGCCTCGACGGAAAAACCCGAGCAGACTGCCGGCCTCTCGAACCATCTCAAGACGCTCTAGGTCAGAGTCGTATTTGGCATGAAGTAGAGAAAAGCGGGAAATTAGCTCACGAACCTCCTCGAGCCGAGACTGACAGCTACGGTGAGTGCGCGTCGCCGCAGCATGTTCAGCGGCAACACCTGATCGGGCTTCCAGTATCGAGTCTATTTCCGAAGTATGCTCTTGGAGGGAGCCGTCGATGCGGGACAGTCGGGTACTGAGCTCCAATGGACCCTGAGGGGTGGTCAGGGATTCCCTGAGGTCCCTAATAACTACGTCGAGAACCTCAGCTTTACCTCTGCTGATTTTGCGCCGTTCGGCTGCACCGGCGTCCTGGGCGATCGCACTATCGTCTTCGCCCTGCAGAAGTAGTTTGAGTGTCGAGATCTCGGATGTTGCTGTGGTGTATTGACCCGAGAGTGCTGGCGGAGTTGTAGCTTGCATCTTGGTTTCATCAATAATGCACAAAAAGCAGAGATTTCGGAAGCTCAGCGGAACGGTCTCGTTGCGCTTATTCTTGCGGATCTGGCGGGCATCCAAGCCGATCTGCCGCAGCAAGAATCCGCTCAAACTGTCGGTCTTCGAGCTGGCCTGACCGTGTGCTGCGGCCAATCTAAAAGCCGGTGGAGAATCAGGAGCGCTGGCGAGATCGCCATGATATGCCCGAAACGAGCCGCCTTTAAGTGACCGTTCTAGAGTCAGGGTAGTATCGTCGGGAAGAGTGATGGCCAGCAGGATCGTAGAGTAAGGTTCTGCTTCTGGAATTGACTTCAGCGTCTTTCTGCCAAGCATGAAGTCGATCGCTTCGACAATATAGGACTTGCCTGTGTCGGAAGCCCCATACACCACTGTGAGGCCTGGCCCGAACTCAACCGATGCGTTTGGAACGCCTTTTCCGACAAATGTGAGGCGTGTGAGCCGTAGTCTACTCATCGGATGCTTCCATGTCATAGTTCGGTGTTGGGCCTGCGGATTCGGACCAGCGACCAAGTGCTGACGTTCTTTCTCGAATATAGGCAGGGCCTACATTGCCGAAAGCTTCAACTACCCAGTCTGCTCGTCTCCTCAGTTGGTGCATATACGAGGATTCAAGCAAGTCCACGAAACCAGGCGCGTTATCGGTTGCTGCGTAGCTGATCCCGCCACGGTCGATCTGCAAGGTAACCAATCGCGCTCGTATCATAACTTGGAGGCCAAGCTCTAGAAGGTCCCGCTTCACAGTTATCTCGCTGGTGTGGTTTGGAACATCGGGATGCAAACTCTCAGGACCTCCGAACTCCTCGGAGTGGAGTAGGCTATAGTCAAAAAAGGCTAGAGAATCAATGTCATAGGCTTCCGGGAAAGCACTTGTGAGAATCGCTAGCGCGCGTAGGCCCGTCTCTAGAGGCCCGTTAAGAGGTTGAGTAGTCATTGTTCTTCACACCAGATGAGTCGATCTATGTTCGCTAGCTGGTGACAGATCCCACGCTTGTCTCTTGGGTTAGAAACGGAAATAAGGGCGTTCGATGTTAGGCTTAGGGTATTTGCCATCTCCAGGACGCGTGTCAGCCGCTCCATCCCATCTGGGTGGGATCGCTCCTGGGTCTCAATAACACCGTCATACACTTCGTCCTGCAACTTCTCGAATGTTCCGGGCATTACGCTATCCCGAGCGAAGAGCCTCAAGGCTTCAGCGCTGTAAAATGCCTCACGCTGTCGAGCGAAGTGCTTCGATGCTCTTGGATGACTCTTGATGCTAGCGACACCTTGTACGTCTATTCCGAAGTGTTCGCCGTAGACGTTGAGCAAGTGCCCGATGTATCGAGTCTCGTTGTCCGTGGGCGTCTCTGGAGGCGCATCGACAGTAGGTCGCGCAGGTAGAGGACCACCGAAGCGATGGGCATAGTACGGAGTGCGCTCATGTACCGACAAAATCTCGTGCACTTCACTGGACTGAAAGACGTTATACTCAATCGTTTCAGCCAAGGCGCGAATCTTGTCGACAAGGTTGCTGTCGAGCCCCACACCTAGCGGCTTTTCCCCATCAAACCTTTCGAGAAACTTCGTTCGGAGTTCGCTAGGCTTACTCAGCATTCTTTTGAGGGTCTGGCCGCATCCTTGAGGTGCTAGGAAGTAGTACCTGCGTGGCATGGTGTAGTGGCCCTCGACGACAGATTTAATGAGCTTAAAGATTTCAGGGTAAGCGTCGCTGGGCATCAATCCGTCGGCGTAGTGCTTACATTGAAAACAGTCCCACTCTCCCTCGAATCCATTCGGAGTCAGGAAGGCTGCGACGTCCGCGCCACGATCGTTTGACCCGCCGATACGCTTGATCTGAGAGTAATCTTCCTTGAGGCCGGTCGCCCATTCAAGGATGAAGTCTTCCCACTCGTCGGGCGTGTAGAAGTGAATTCTCTGCTTGGGGGTAGGTGGAGGACCGCCAGCAAGATTCGCCACCGTGGTCACTTGCCCCTCCGGTGGTGCAGGCATGTCGGAAAGTGGGACCGACGGATCTCCTGAAGCTTCGTGTGACACGCCTTTTCCTCGCCTGTCGTCGCAGCTGCCCACTTCATCAGAAGGTTTCAAGTATGCCACTTTGAGCGGCGTCGAGCGAGAGCTGTTTTCGGCGCGACTCAACGGGCATTTCGGCAGCATGCGGCAATGTTGGGAGGGTTTGGTCGTTGTGGTGCTGACTGATATGTGGTTCTGGCTGCTGCACAGAGCAGGAGCGCTGTGAGGCTGCCGCACAAGTAGTGCCTCTTGGTGTGGCAACGCGAAGGAGCCTGTGGCGAGCGCGGGCCTCGTGGGATAGGCGGAGACGGGCAGTACGTCGTAGCTCGAAGGGCCATCCGCCGCGCGATGCAGGAGCTATGCGAGCGCGGCCCGATCCGAAGCGTCCATGGCAAGGGCGCCTACGTGTACAGCAGCCGGAAGCCTGCTGGCCAGGACCAAGCCTGAGTTCTGCTGTACAGCAACCCGTACAGCATCGTCGTCTCACGTGATCACATCGAGACGGCCCAGATCTGGGGTCCGAGCAGCACATCATGCTCCTGAAGGCGTATCTGCCCTGCCCTACGGATCAGAAGGTTGAGGGCTCATGTGGGCGACACGGCGCGGCGAGTGCGATAACCCTCGTCGTAACGAGGCTGAGGCCGTGACGATCGTGGACTTCGGTGCCCGACTCACGGGGTGGGGCGATCGCCCCGAAGGTCCTCCTTCGTCGGCACTCGGCACTGGGCATGGCGGTATCTGTGGCGGCAACTCTGACGGCAACGTCGGCCACCAACCTCACACGACGAGCACTGCTGAGGACTGGCTGGCTCCTCGTAGGGGCTGGAGACCGCCGTGATAGCTACACCAGAAGAGCGGACGGTCACTGGCTGGACACCTGTCTGTTTTCTTTGGCTTCACCTGGTGACACTGGGCTCAACCGGGGCATTGCCGAATAGCTCTTGTAGGTATCAAGGGCGGCGCTCCGCGCCGCCGACGCGGCCCTGCGCTCGGCCGCACGCTGCGCGTGCGGCCTGGGGGCCGTTCTCGCGCGCGGCCGTGCTCGGGCCGCGCTGGGCATGGATATTCCGGCCGGCCCCCGTAGCCGATAGCGTCACAGGGTGGACAACGATGATCCCGTGATCCAGCTATGGAGCGACGCCGAGCTCGCCGTCGCGACTGGCCTCATGGTTCTGCTGCTTCTCCTGCCCACCATCATCTGGCTTGCCATGACGATGCTGCGGCGCCGCAGGTAGCGCTTCCGGCGGGTACTCCGGCCGCTCGGGCGCACGCCCTCGGTCAGTCGATGTTCTCCCAGAAGTTGGGGCGTCGCCGCTGTCGCCACCATGGCCAATCAGGTGATGCGAGCGGATCTGGCGATGTTTTGGCGAGAAAGCTTCGGTCGATGGGAAGCACGAGGTTGTAGAGATACGGTCGTGCCCAGCGAGGCAATGCGATGAGCACCTGTTCCAGTTCCCCGCGCGGATCGTCTTCCCAACAGCCAGGGCATGTGCAGGTGGGTAGGAGCCGGGTAGAGGTGCCGGGAATCACTTCCCGCGTCCAAGCCAGCAGCACCGCGGCCACATAACCTGGACCCAGTCGAGTGTGCTCCAGCGCGATCACCGGAGCCATGGGGCGCGGCCCGAGACCGGGAACCTGATGAATTGAGGCTCTGTGGGTTACGCACATGAATCTTCGCGTGCGAACCGCAGAAGGGCGCCTACGAGGCATGGCCCTTTCTGATCGACGTCATGGGGTTAATGATCACACGCCGGAAGGTTGATCGCTAGATCGGCACGTTGGCCTACCGCCCTCACGATCGCCAGGTTGTGGCTGGCCGCCATACGGGGTTGGGGGCGATCGACGGTCCAGGGCTTCGTTCCTCAGCCCCGGCCCACCGTATGTCGGTGAGCGGCTGGATCATCAGACGGTAGGAGGCAACCCCGGCCGGAACCGCGGGCGCGAGTCGGGGATCTCTGACAGCTATCCAGGCACGAGGCAGGAGTAGATACAGCGGTGCCGGTCGAGATGCGGATGTTCGGAGCCGTACGGCATCATGACGAATATGGCCCACCCCAGCATCGAGGAGATCCGCGAGCGCAAGCGGTGGGTCTTGTCCGTGATGGCGGAGCAGGGCGGAGACCGCCTGAATCTACCGCCAGGCGATCAGCCGTACACGTGCCCATGCTGCTTCCACCCCACACTGCAAGACCGCGGCGGCTTCGGGTATTGCAAAGAATGCGATTGGGAGGACGAGGGCCAGGATGATCACAACGCCGACGTCGTCATGGGCGGCCCCAACGGGTCGGACAGCTTGACCACAGCGCGACAGCGCTACCGCGATATGCGGGGACTGCCACCGCTGGACCTGTGACAGAAACGGCCACGAAGGACGGCAGATCAACTCAGACGTCGCGGCCCGTGTGGCCGCCTAACTGTTGCAGCGGTCGTCGTGCAATATGCGTGCAATGATCATGGGCAGGGTGCCGGCCAGGCACACTTATGACGCAGGCGGGAGGCCGTGTGTCGGCCGCAATGGTCACGAGCTGTAAAACCGTCGGCTCAGCCTACGCAAGTTCGAACCTTGCACCTGCCACCAGCAGTAACAGCAGTTCAGAGGCCCTTCGGGGCCTCTTCTGCGTTTCAGGGGTGTGCAGCCGTGAGCCGCGGTAAGCGGCTGCTTGTCGCTGGTCACGCAATATCCGCGCAATGATCTTGAGGTGTGTTCCCCCAGGTCGAGCGGGGCTTCACGTAGATCGATGTGTCCCGAAGACGAGAGAAGGGCCCCGGACGATCTCCGGGACCCTATGGCGCATGTTCACGCTGCTCGCAGCTGTTCGTCGATCCACTGGCGAGCGGCATCCCAGCTTGTGAACTCCTCCAAGTGCTCTCCGCTCTCAGCATTGAAGACGTGGTACCGGCGGTTGCCCTCCTTGCCGGTACGGATCAGGTCATACGAGCCTTCGTGCGAGCGGTACCAGATGCACTCCCCACCCTCTGCGCGTCGCGAGGTAGGTGATGCGTACGTAAACGCGTACTCGCTAACCGTTCGATCCGACATGGGCTGGATCGTATCTTCGCGCTCCTCCCAAGGGGAGATATCTGAGGGCTCAGGCTGCCAGAGCGTTGTCGATCCTCCGGTTCGCGATCTCTTGGTGGCCGTCGATGCACTTGGCGTAGACCCGGAGGAGGACATCGGCGCTGTGCCCCGCACGTTCGGCCACCTCTGGGGCCGGAACTCCCGCGTTGAGCCAGAGGGACACCGCCGCGTGTCGGAGGTCGTACGGTCGTTTGGCGAGCGGAGAGGCGACCTGGGAGGGCGTCAGGGCGAGCTTGCGGGCTTCTTGCCAAACCTCCGTGTAGGCCGTCAAGCGGCGGCGCGGCGCGCCGCCGTACCCCGGCCCTCCGCCCGCCCGCCGTCCAGGCGTGCGGCCTGAGGGCCGGTCCCGGACGGCGGCGGGACACCGGGCCGGGCACCGCACGCCGGCCCCGCCGTACGGACCGAAGGCTCCGACCGGGGTTGCCACGCCGCCGCGCAGATGCAGCCCTACGATCGCCACTGCATGGCCGGTCGCTGTATATGGCTGGGGCGATCGACGATCCGTGCTTCGTTCCTCAGCACGGCTCACGAGTTCTCTGGTTCCCCGCTCGCTTCTTCTGCGGCGTTTCCCGTGCCGTTAACGGCGCCCCCATCGGGCGAGAGCGCGAATGATGGTAGGGATGTCCTCTCGGCGCGCACGCATGAGTGCCACAAGGCCGAGCACCAGCCAGGGGAGAACTGTGATCAGGACAGCAAAGGGCAATGACACGACAGAGCCACCTCTCGGAATCGGTGTCTGTCGCTGGAGCCTGCAACGCATCATGCACGGCGACCGTGCACCCACAAAACAGAACCCAGCGTCCAGAACGCTGAGCTGAGAATCACATGTCGCATCGCTCCCGTCAACCATCCAGGTCAGCGGCTGATCGTCGTGCATTTTCGTCGGCTGGCTCTGCCTTGCGGGATAAATGCGGGATGATCTTCCCTGGCGCGGGAGAGGTGAGAGCCGTACCCCGAGGTCGGATGCCTGATGCGGTCAGGAACGTCGGCCCGCTGTAAACCGTCGGCACCTCGCTGGCGTGCCCGTAAGGGCGGTCGACGAGGGGAGTCGCGGGGAAGCGCGGACAGGATGACTGCCCCCGCTGAGCTGCACCGAGGCAGGCACAGAGATCGTGTGCCTGAATCATCCAAACTGGTGGTGTGCGTTCCGGCTACGCGACACTGCACCGTCGAGGATCAACACTCTGGTGGATCTCCGCCGACTGCGTGGAGCGCATCGATGTACCCGCCACCGACGTCGAACCGTGTGATGTCCGTCGTCTTGTTCGTAGAGCATGTGAGCGCCCAGTCCGCGGCCGGGCCGATCTCTTGGAGACGCACTCGCTTCTTCCGGGTGATCCCGCGAGCACGGCCGATAAAGCAGACACGCGGGTCGATCCTCTCGATGTAGATGGCCACGAGAGGAAACGCTTTTGTCAACGTTGTGATCAGGCCCGTGGTGGAATCCAGGTCGATCCCCGCCAGAGGCTGGGGGTACTCCCCCCGCAAGGTAAGGGCGCGATGGGTCATGGTCGAACCCTTCCAACCTGAGCGCGCTGCGTGCTCGATGTCGCGGAGGCGTATAGCCGAGTAGCCATCGAGATGAAGTTCGTCAGAGATGGTGTGCAGCAGTGCCCACTTACGGCCAATAGCCACCACGTAGGCATCAAGTCGATCCACGCGCTCGATCTCACGGCTGATCCTCACGGGGTCACCCGAACGCCTTGCCCTCTTCAGGTTCGTGAGAATCGTCCCCTTGGCCATAGCTCCGGATCGGCGCCGCGCCGCCGACTTGACCGATGTCCTCGCTGAACCGCCGATGCGGGATCACACCACGCCCGATGGTGGGCCTGATACCCCGGTGGCCGACCTCAGCCATGGGGACTACCTGCCGCGCCCCTGCGTGCTTCATCCCGAACGCGTCATCGAGTACCCGGATCCCGAAGAGCTGCCAGAGCATCTCCAGACGTTCCTGGACGCATGGGAAGACACTTCTGAGCACTCCTACCATTCTCAGTTGTCCATCGCGCCGGGCTGCAAAATCGGAGGATGGGAATCCTGGCACATCACCGACATGTACGAGCTACCCTGCGACGTCTGTGGAACGGAAACAGAGCCACTCCTGAAACTTGCCAGCAGCGAATGGGATGGCAGCGAATCCCGATGGCGTCCCCTTGAAGAACGCCACCTCGATTGGGGCACGCCCGAATGCCAAGAGACGCTCGAACCCACCACGCTCCAGCTTGGCCGCTATGCCGCGCTCACGATCTTCCTCTGCCCGCGATCCGCCGAGCATGGCTACCGTCTGACCATCCAGTAGCCACGGATCAAACCGTATGCCTTGGCGGGCGCTCCGCGTGGTCCGCGTGCAATATACGTGCAATGATCAGGGGCTTCTTGGTGTTGGGACACGGCTCTACCGCAGGTAGAAGGCCGCTTTTCGGCCGCAAGGGTCACGCGCTGTAACCGTCGGCTCAGCCTGCGCAAGTTCGAACCTTGCACCTGCCGCACGAGCAAAAAGAGGCCCGTCGCCAGCGGAAACGCGGGGACGGGCCTCTCGTGTCATGTCCGGCTGCCCACGGCGATCAACGGCCATCTACGGTTGATCGTTCCCGATTGATCAAGGGGGGGAACAAGTGATCGGAGCCGGACGCATGAGGCCCGGCAGCAGCGAGCGGCGGGATGGTAGGTAGTGGCAGAGATGCGCAGGTCGAAGGCCGGTGACGCACGGCCGGTGGTGTACTTGCTGGTCGGGCTGACCGGTTCGGGCAAGACCACTTATGCCCGGCAGGCTTTGGAGCCGGCCGGGGTGCTGCGGCTGTCGGTGGATGAGCTCGTCTACCAGCGGCACGGCCGCTATGGCGTGGACTACCCCGAGCAGGAGTACTTCGCTCGGGAGGCGCCGGCGGTCGCTGAAGTCCGTGAGCGGCTGGTCGACCTGGTGAGGGCCGGGAAGGACGTCGTTGTCGACTGGGGGTTGTGGCGGCGGCGTGACCGTGAGGAGTGGAAGAAGCTGGTCGAGCAGGCGGGAGGCCGGTGGAGGCTGGTGTATTTCGACGTGCCTCGCCGTGAGCTGCTGCGGCGGTTGGTCGAACGCAATCTGCGTGAGGACGCCGACGCCTTGACGGTGACGTCGGAGGCGTTGAACGACTTTTACGCCCGGTTCGAGCCCCCGGGCGAGGACGAGTGCGCCGAAGTCCCGTCCGGATGGTGAACGTTGGCGCAGGTTGAGTGGGGGAGATGCCGGGCGGGCTGGTTGCATCAGCCGGTTCCGCCCGGCCCGGGGTTAGCGCCGGGCGAGTAGCACCTGGGACTCGGCATCCTCCGTCAGTGGCCCGTCGTGGGCGGGTGCTGCAGCAGCGTGGTGGCCGCGTCCTCGAACTCCTCGATCCGGTCGCCGAACAGCGAGCGAGCGGCGAACGAGGTCGAATACAGGTAGCCGATCACTTGCTCCGGGGTTCAGATGCGTTTGAGCAGGATCCGGTGCTGGTCCATCCAGTGGAAGGCGCGGCAGTGGTCACCAGGTCCGCTCGCCAGCCGGGACGGGGCGGGGTGAAGTTCTCAGCCTGCTGGTGGTGCAAGCGCAGTCCATCGGCGAGCGCCAGGTTGGAGGCGACGGTGAGCGCTGCGACCACGTCCGCTCCTGGCTTGGTAAGCGGCGACATCTCTAGCTTGTTGTTCCAGACGATGAAGGTACAGGCGTGAGGAAGCTTCTTTTGCCCGGGTTTCAAGGTGCACACGTCATGGCCGCGGACATAGGCGGACAGCACGGCAACCACGGTGTCTCGGTCGCGTGGCGAGTGGCCAGCCAGACGTTGGAGTGCGTAGATGCCGCCCAGGCGTACGTCCTGCCTGGCTGAGCCGACCTGTTCGGACCACAACCTGGCCGGCGGCTGGAGGGCGATGCACTTCGACGGGGAGCACCTGGCGCACATGGTGTGCTGGGACGCGCCCACCGTGGACGACGCTCAGGCGCTGCTCGCCGGCTCGTGCACGCTGTGGGCGGACCTCGGACAGGAGTGGAGCGTGCCGTGGGAGACATGGGTGGTCTGGTCGCTGGTCCGCGGGAATTGCCGGCCGCGCATGCGATGGATCTGGACGGCGGCGGCGATCGCGGCCTCCTCTACCGGTGACGGCACGCGGCGCTGGCCGTCCTGCCCCTGGCCGCTCTGTCCGTGCTGGCCCCACATGGCCTGGCGTGCGGATAGCGCTTGGCGGTCGCGGTCGGGGTGTTGTCCCGCACCAGGGTGACCCGGGTCAGATCCGTGCTCGACCTGGTGGCCGACGTCCACCGCGTCCGGCAGAACCGCCGCCGCGCTCGAAGGGACCTGCCGTGATCACCCCTGGCTCAGGCCCGCGCGCCGTCCGACCTGGGCGAGCTGACCGCCCAATGGCTGGAGGGCCACATCGGCCACCCGGCTACGGCGGTCCGCCCGAGGAGGAGACCCTCCCGCACATCGCCACGCTCGCCGGGGTCACCGGCATCTTGTTGGTCGAGGTCGCTTTTCCTTGATCGCTGCCTCTACCAGGGCTCGTGCGGCCCAGGTGATCGTTTCCTGTTCGGCCTGGGGGTCGAGGCCGCGGACGTCGCGCAGGGCGATCTGTGCTTCCCAGCCGACCACGATGGTCAAGGCCGAGATCAGGCGTTGGAAGGACTCTTCGCTGAGGGTGCCATGGAGCGGTTGGCAGGCCTGCTCGAGCCATTCGATCCGGCGACGGGTGCGCTGTGGGGTGGCCGTGCCCGGGGCGACGTCGGGCGGTGGGTCGACGGTCAGCCGGATGAGGCGGCGGCCCAGGGGGAGCGACTGGGGTGAGTAGGCGAGCAGGGTCCGGGCGAGGGCTTCCACTCGGGCCGCGGCGTCGCCGGCGAGCGCAGGGTCGGCCAGCGCCTCCTCGACGGGAGGCTCGTTGATCGCGCCGGCGGTCGCGTCGATCAGCAGGTGGTCCAGGCTCGGGAAGTACATGTACACCGTGCGGCGGGACACGTCGGCGGCGGCTGCGATCTCGTCGACGGACGGTGTCGTTCCGCCGGCGCTCAGGTGGACCGCCGCGTCCACGATCGCCTTGCGGGTACGGCGGCGCTGCGCTTCGCGGCCGCTACGGCGGGCTGGATCGTCGCTGCTCATCGTGGCTCTGTCGCTCCTTGGGTCGGTGGTGGCCGCAGATCTTGACGCCTGCTCACCGCTAGAGTATATCTTCATGCAGTGATTGCACAGCAGTGCAGTGATTGCATGTGAGTTCAATGGAGTTTCAGGGTCTGTATGACGTAAGTCACATGAGTGGCGGTGTCACAGAACTCGGACCTCCGGCATCTCATGGCCGAGCCGACAACAGCAGCAAGGAGCAATTCCATGGAAAGCCGCCTGAACCTCTTCGCCAGCCCGGTCGTCGCCAAGGCCCTGGGGCACTACGGCGCGGCGGCCCCGGTGCTGATTCAGGAGTCGGCGCTGCCGGCCACGACGCAGAACCTGGTGATGCTGCGCGCCAGTCAGATCAACGGCGACGGCTATGCCACCGACGTTCACGGCAAGAACGCCGCACACGCTGGTGAGACCATCGCGCGGCTGAACCTGGTCGCCGTCTGGCGCGAGTCGACGGTGTTCACCGACGCCGAGCGCGCCGCACTGGAGCTGACCGAGCAGGGCACCCGCATCGCCGACGGCGCCGGTGGCATCACCGACGAGGTCTGGGCCGACGCCGCCAAGTACTACGACGACGACCAGCTGGCCGCGCTGGTGGCGTTCATCGCCCTCATCAACGCCACCAACCGCTTCGCCGTCATGAACCGGCAGCGGGGCGGCTCCTACCAGCCCGCCAAGTGACGATCCGCACCCCATCCGAATGACAGACAACCCCGCGAGCAAGGACTCAGTCATGGAACGTTTCGACCTGTTGGCCAACGAGCTCGGCGCCAAGATCGCAAAGCGGATCTACAACGTCGCCGTGTTGGTGGAGAAGTCGCCGCTGCCCAAGGCCACCCAGGACCTGGTGATGTTGCGCGCCAGCCAGATCAACGGTTGCGGCTTCTGCGTCGACTATCACACCAAGGACGCCACGGTCGCCGGTGAGAGTGCGACCCGCATCCATCTGGTCGCCGCCTGGCGTGAGTCGACGGTGTTCACCGAGGCCGAGCGGGCCGCGTTGGCGCTCGCCGAGGAGGGCACCCGGATCGCCGACGATCACCGCGGCGTGTCGGATGAGACCTGGGCCGAGGTGCGCAGGCATTACGACGACGACCAGATCGTCGCACTGGTCACCCTGGTTGCCATGATCAACGCTAACAACCGGCTCAACGTGATCGTGCGCAAGCCTGGTGGTTCCTACGAGCCCGGCATGTTCGCCGACATGGCCAACTGATCGGCGCCCACCATCGCCAACCCGGTGCGCGGCTTTCCTGGCCTGCGCAACGCGGAACCGCGCAGTTGAGGCGCGATCAACGACGGATCTGACGGTCCGTCGGTCCGCCTCCCCCGAGTCGAGCGGCGGCAGAGGGGGCCGAGTGTGTCGGGTTTCTGGTCGCTGTCGATGAGCCAAAGAAGAAGCGGCGGCTGGTGGGCCACGGCAGCAGGATGCGGGTGGCGAGGTCGGCCGGCCCCCGGCGGCGCAGCCGCTTGGTCAGGTAGCGGTGCCAGAATCCGGTGACGGTCTGCCGGGCGTGCTCGTGGGCGGGCACCGGGCCGGGGGTAGGGGGCGTCGGGGACGTGCCGGCCGTCCACGGGGCAGGTGAGGACTCCGGCGGCGCGCAGCGTGCACAGGCGGTGCTGGTCGTTGGTGATCCCGTCGTGGCCATCGTCATTTGACAGGCCGTGGGCCAGGGCAGGCTCGACAACGGCACCAGCCGTATCCCGTTGACGCCGTGCAGCAGACGGCGGCGTTCGGCTGGGTCGGTGCAGCGCTGGGGGTAGAGGGCCGTTTCGTCGGCGGGCAGGCGCGAGCCGTCGAGAGTGAGTCGTCCCCAGCCGTGTGGTGGGAGGTGGCAGTCCTGCTTGCGGAGGCTGACGGGCTCGCCGGGGCGGAGTGCGGCGAAGTACATGCAGGCGAACATGGCCATCAACCGCTGCCCTCTGCCCTTCCCGCGCGCTGGCGTTTGCCGATGTAGGTGGGTGCCACGAGAAGTTGGCGGGCCTGACCAGGGGTGACTACAACCCGTTGGTCCACTGTTTCGGTGGTCTTGGGGAGCTTCCGCTTGATGCGGTGCATCGGGTTGGACGGCAGTTCTTCCAGCTCCACCGCGTACTCGAAGACGTGGTGCAGGATGGCGCGCTTCCTCTTGATCGTGTTGGCGCCGGCCTTCATGCCGTCCAGGCGGAGCGTGAGGGCGGCCCGCGTGATGTCGGTGGGCGTCATGGGCCGCTTGTCTTCGGGCAGGAGAACGTACTGGCGTAGGGCAGTTCGGAGGATGGCCGGCCTGCCTTGTCCGTCGTCAGTGCCGGGAGAGCCGTGGCCAGAGCGTCGGACATGCTGTCACGGCTCTTGGCGGCCGCGTGCGGCCAACGGGCCTCGACATATGCCTTCACGAAGTCGAGGACGGTACGCGCGTCCTTGATCATCGACCTGGGAAGGCCGGTCTCCAGGTCGAATGGGTCACCGCGTCCAGAGCGAGAGGTACCCGCCGGAGGCGGTCTTGTTGGGGTGATGTGTTCGTGGGACAGTTCGCGCTGTGGACGCGTATCGCCGATCTGCCTGGTACCGCGCCGGCCGGGCGCTTGTTCTGATCAGCTTGGGCTGGGGTGCTGCCGGCCTCTTCTTCGTGTTCGCTGTCAACGACGGACGCGTGTGGCCGAATGCCTACAGATTCCTGTTCGTCTACGTCAGCCTTCAAGTGTTTGGGTTGCTGTGTGTAGCTGCCGGTCGGACGCGGCACCGGGCGTGGCGCAAATCCGTCAGCCGGTCACCGGAGAGCGACGCGGGCGGCGCTGCCCCGAAGGACGCCGGAGGCGCCGCGTAGCGGTCAGGGCCGGTGACGGGGCGGGAGCACGGCAGTGTGGCGCCGCGGGGTGGCAGGTTGGCTTGGACACGTCGGCGTGGCGGCCCGTCCTGCTGTCGTCCGGGGCCGGCTCCCAGGCCGGATGCCCGGGCGGCGGGCAAGCGGCAGGCCGCTGTACGGCGGCGGCACACTGGGCCGGGGGCCGCACGCCGGCCACGCCGTACGGACCGAACGTTCCGACACCTGCCACACCAGCGGGAAGAGGCCCGTCACCAGCGGAAACGCGGTGACGGGCCTCTTGCTTCATGTCCGGCCGTCTCCGGCCTCCTATGGCACTTCGCCGCCGCCGTCCTCTTTCCCCGGCGCCGCTGCGGCCACTCGCTCCTCAGAAGGCAGAACAGGCCTATCCGGCCGGCGTGTCGCAGAACTCCTGCTTGACGAGGGCGTCCACAAGCGTCAGGAAGTCCTTCGCCGCGCCTCTGGTGGCCGAATCCAGCCAGGTCACCGAGGCGGTCAGGGTCTTGCTGCCGTCGGGCGAGCTGTACATCAGCGCTCCGTAGCCGTGCGGTGGGCTGCCGTTGTGCTGGTAGACGGTGCCGCAGCCGGGGCCCAGGTCCTGCGCCCATATGCCGAGGCCGTAGTCCTGCTTGGGGAGCGGCGTGGGGATCGCCGTGCGCATCTCGGCCAGCAGCTCGGCGGGCAGGAGCCGGCCGCCGTTCAGTGCGGAGAAGAACGTGGTCAAGTCCTGCGTGGTGGAGATCAGGTCGCCGGCGCCGGTCAGCAGGGACAGGTTCTGGTGGGAGAGGTCGATCACCTTGTCCTTGTACTGGTAGTAGCCGTGGGCGTGTGGCCCGGGCAGTGCCGTCGTGCGGTTGCCTGCCGCGAGGGTGTCCCGCAGTCCGAGCGGGCCGGTGATGCGCCGCTTCAGCTCGGTGACGTAGGAGTGGCCGGTGATCTTTTCGATCATCAGCAGCGCCACCGTGTAGTTGGTGTTGGAGTAGCTCCACTGCGTCCCGGGTTCGAAGCGCGGCTTCTTGGACAGCGCCAGCCGTACCAGTTCCTCGGGCTTGTAGCTCTTGAACCGGTTGGGCACCCATCCGTCTCCGTTGGCGGGGATCCCGGGTTCGTCCATTGTCCCGTCGGGCTTGTACTCGCCGGTGTAGTTGAAGATCCCGCTGGTGTGGCGCAGCAGCATCCGTACCGTGATCCGCTCGTCCAGCCCGTAGCCGGGCAGGTAGTCGGCGGCGGGGCGGTCCAGCTCGATCCTGCCCTCTGCCACCAGTTGCAACACCATGGTCGCGGTGAAGGTCTTGATGATGCTGCCCGTCCAGAAGCTCCCGTTGGTCGGGGGCTTGGCGGCCGATCCCAGCTCGCGCACCCCGGCGCCGGCGGCCCAGTCGCCCTGCTGATCGCGCACGCGTAGCTGGATCCCGGTGAAGCCGGCGTCGACGAAGGCGTTCATCGCCTTGCGCAGCTCCGGGCGATCCGGTCCGGTGGAGGTGGCCCCTGCGGGGGTGGCGGCCCCCGCGAGCACCGCCGTTGCGAGCGCCGCGACCGCCATGCGCCGGCTGATCGTCGTGTTCATGGTTTCCTCGTTTCTGGGGTTCTGGGCTCTTGGTCGCTGTTCTCAGTTCGTGGTCCGGCCGTCGCGGAACACCTCGTCGATGAGCCGCTGTGTCGCCTGCTGGAACGCCGCCGCCTTGGACAGGTCGGCGTCGTCCACGTAGGTCACCGAGGCCGTCATCGTCTTGCCGCCGTCGGGCGTGCTGTACATCAGCGCCGCGGAGCCCGCCATGCCGCCGTTGTGGTGATAGAGGGTGCCGCCGTTCCCGCCCAGGTCCTGCTCGAAGATTCCCAGGCCGTAGCCGATCTTCGGGTCCGGCTTGCGCATCTCGGTCAGTAGCTCGGCGGGCAGCAGCCGGCCGCCGTTCAGCGCGGCGAAGAACGTGTGCAGGTCCTGGGTGGTCGAGATCATGTCGCCGCCGGCGGAGATCCACGAAGGATTCTGGCTGGTGACGTCCACCGTGTGCTCCCGGCCGCCGTCCTCGTACCGGTAGTAGCTGTGGGCGTGCGGCCCGGTGATCTCCGTCGAGATGCCCGGCGCCTCAGTGCCCGTCAGCCCCAGCGGGCCGAGGATCAGCCGCTGCAGCTCCTCGGCGAACGAGCGGCCCGTGACCCGCTCGATCAGCAGCCTGGCCAGCACGTAGTTGGTGTTGGAGTAGCTCCAGTCGGTGCCCGGCTCGAAGCGCGCCGGCTTGGACAGCGCCAGCCGGACCAGCTCTTCGGGCTGGTAGGTGCGGAAGCGGCCGTCCACCCATTCCTTGCCCGACCACGCGATTCCCGGCGCGAACGTCCCGTCCTCGTAGTACTCGCCGGTGTGGTTGAAGATCCCGCTGGTGTGCTGCAGCAGCATCCGTACGGTGATCCGCTCGTCCAGCGCGAACTCGGGCAGGTAGCCGTCCACCGGGCTGTCCAGCCCGATCTTGCCCTCGGCCACGAGCTGCAGCACCACGGTTGCGATGAACGTCTTGGTGGAGCTCCCGACCCGGAACCGTCCGTCCGCCGGCGGCTTCTCCGACGAGCCCAGCTCGCGCACCCCCGCGGTGCCGACCCACTCGCCGCGCCCGTCGTTCACCCGCAACTGCATTCCGGTGATGCCGGAGTTCACGAACTCCTGGATGAGCTTCTGCAGTTCCGGGCGATCCCGCCCGGCCACGGTGTTCGCTGCGCTCACCTCGGGCGTGGCCGGGGCGGTGTCGAGGGCTGCGCTGATCTTGCGGGCCATCTCGGTCATGGTGGGGCTGGGCCTCCCGTGGGTGGCCGCTTCGACGGCGACCAGGACGGTGCGGCGGAAGTTGTCGGCCTCGGCCGGGGCCTGCTTCCTGAGCAGGCTCATGGAGGCGTTCAGGGCAGGCAGCACCTGGTCGGCGAGTTCGGCCACGGTCTTGCCGTACTTCACGCCCTTGGGCGCCTTGGCCAGCACGTGCCCGACCGGGCCGGTCGCGGACGTCAGGGCGACGGAGCCCTCGGCGGCGGCCTTGTGCGCCGAACCGGCGGCACCGGCGGCGGACATCAGCGAGACGGCGCCCCAGGCGGCGGTGCGCAGGGTGAGCTGGTCCTGGTCGGTGAGGGCGAGGGCGAGGGACATGGCGGTGCTCCTTCGGGGGCTTCCGGCTTGTCGGCGACGAGGTCCGTTGGCGACGACAGGAACGTTACGACCGTTGCCACAATCTTGGCAAGTAGTTGCCAAGATGAATTGCCAAAGCCGTCGGTGTGCGGCATCGTCCTCTGGCAAGAACTTGTCTGAAGGGAGGCAAGTGAGTTAGCCTCTGGCGTGACCCTCAAGACGTCGGACGACGTCAACCGCTACCCGGGAGTTCGGACATGCTCGAACAACCAGTCTTCGGCCGCCGACTGAGGCAACTGAGGACCGAACGCGGCCTGACGCTCGCAGCCCTCGCGGGCGAGGGCATGTCCACCGGATACCTGTCCCGGCTGGAATCAGGGGCGCGTCAGCCCACCGAACGAGCCATCAAGCACCTGGCCACGCAGCTCGGCATCAGCCCCACCGCACTCACCCAGTTCACCGCCACCTCCCTGGCCCAGAGCCTGACCCTGGCCACCGGCCTGAGCCAGGACGAAGGCGGCCAAACCCTCAGCGACGCCCTGAAAACCTCCGGCGGGGAGGACCCCCTCCTGCGCTGGCAGGCCCTCTGGCAAGTCGCCGAATGGCGTCAGTGGCGTCAGGAGTACGCCGAGCAGCGCACATGCCTCGACGAGCTGGCCACGCTTAGCGCACAGATCGGGCTACCCGAGCTGCAGTCCAGAGTGCTGGCCGCACTGTCGCGCTGCATGCGCAGCACCGGAGAGATCGTCGGCGCCGTCGATGCCGCAACACACGCCCACGAGCTGGCCGAACGCGAAGCGCTGCCCGCCCGCGTGCGGGCCTCCGCGCTGCTGGCCCTGGTGTCGGCGCTGGCCGAGGCCGGGCGACTCCCCGACGCCGCCCGACATGCCGACGAACTGCTCACGCTGGCGGACCAGGTGTCGGGAGCGCTGCGGGCCCAAGCCGTGTGGACCGTGGCCAACATCCGGGTCCGCCAGGGCGACCTCGAAACCGGCGCGGAACTGATGGACCAGGCCATCGATGGCTTCAACGGCCGTGACGACCTGACGATCTGGACGCGTCTGCGCCTCGGCGCGGCCCGGCTCGACCTCAGGGCCGATCCACCCAGAATCGAGTCCGCCCGGCGGCGTGTCACAGAAGTCCAGGCCGTGTTGCCGTTCGCGGACGCCCCGGCCATCGAGCAGCAACTGCTGGCCGTGCGCGCCCGGATCGCCGTCCTCGCCGGCGACCTCGACGAGGCCCGTACGGTCCTGGACCGGCTGACCGGCTTCGACGACCTGCTCACCTACCAGGAGCGGATGCGGCTCGACGTCCTGCGCAACCGCGTCCTGCTCCTGGAGGGCGAGCAGGACACGGCGCTCGCCGGGCTGCGCAAGCTCGCCGAGCAGGCCCAGCAGAGCGGCAACATGGACCTGGCCGCGGACATCTGGCGCCTCGTCGCCGAATCCCTGACCAAGTAGGGCGCTGTTCCGACCCGGGTGGCGGCGGGGCGGCGCGCGACCTCACCGGCGAGAGCTCGGGGGAGGCAGTGTCCGATGCCTCGTCGTGACGGTTCGCGACACACCTGCGGGCCTGCCGGACATGACCTAGGCATGAACGTCACTGGCACCGAGCCGCCGGAGCGCACCCAGCGCTTCGGCCGGCTCTACGAGCAGACGTATGCCGCGTTGCTGCGGTTCGTCGAGCGTCGCGTCCACCCCTCTCACGCCGAGGACGTGGTCGCCGACGTGTTCCTCGTCGCCTGGCGGCGTCTGGACGACGTGCCGCCGGCGGCGGATGAGGCGCGGGCTTGGCTGTTCGGTGTCGCGCACCGCACTCTCCGCAACGGGTTGCGGGCTGATCGGCGGCGGCAGGCGCTCGCCGTCCGCATCGCCGACGGGCAGCTGACCGGCGCCGCGGTGGCCGGGCTGGACCCCGAACTGGTGGCGCGCCGGCTCGACCTCGTCCAGGCGTGGCGGCGGCTCAGTCCGCTCCACCAGGAGGCGCTCGCCTTGGCCGTGTGGGATGGACTCACAGCCCCGCATGCCGCGCGGGTGCTCGGTATTTCTCCCGTTGCGTTCCGGCTTCGGCTCACCCGGGCCCGGCGTGCCCTGCGCCGCCACGCCGACGCGGCTCCCACCACAGAAACCCAGCTCGTGGCGACCGCCACCGTCGACTCTCGGAGCACGCGATGAACGACATCCTCGACCACACCCTGCGCGACCTCGACCCCGCTGTCACCCCGGCCGACCTGGACACCGGCACCGACCCGCAGGCTCGTGCCCTGCTGGCCCAGGTGGTGGCCACCGACCCGATGGGCGCGCACGCACCGACGACCAGCAGCCCTCGCGTGCTCACTGCCGGGCGGCTCGCCATGGTGAGTGGAGGGGTGGCTGCCGGCATCGCGGCGGCGTTGCTGCTGCCCGGCGTGTTCGGCGGTGGCACAGCGATGGCAGCGTGGACCGCGACGCCGCACACGGTGAGCAGTGACCGGGCCGCCGAGGCCCAGGAGAAGTGCCTCGACAACGCCCAGGACACCGCCCAGCGCACGACTGGACGCAAGCTCGACTTCCGGCCCGTGGTGACCGAGGGGCGGGGACCGTGGACGCTCGTCTACGTCAACGATGACAGCAGCCACCTCGCCGAGATCACCTGCCTGCTCCGCGATGGCGACCTCGTCGGCATGCACGGCAGCACGCCGGGCCCCGGCGCGAAGCCGCTTCCGCCGGTTCCCGCGGGGTCGGCGCGGGCGGCCCTCGGCGCGGCCACGAGTTCGAGTGAGGAGAGCGTGCGTACGGTGACCGGCAGGGTCGGTGCCGGTGTGGTGGGCCTCCAGCTCGCCACGGAGGCGAAAGGCATCGTCACCGCGACCGTCACCGGCGGCTACTTCGCGGCCTGGTGGCCGGACGCGCCGACGACGGAGGAGCGCGAGAACGCCTCAGGTCGGGGCGGCGTCACGGGCGTCACGACAATCCTCCAGGACGGGTCGCGGCGCAGCGTCTCGCTCGAGGAGCTCACCGGCCGGACGAGCGCGCAGCTGAGCACGCCGGCCACTGGCGGCTCCGTCAAGCTCGACTGACAGTGGACACCCGCTGACGACGCCGATTCTGTCTTCTTCACCGCCGGCGCGGAGTTGGCTAGAGTGGCGATCTTCCGGAGTCTCTGAAGGCGAACGTCCATGACGAACCTTGATCAGGCGTCCGCGCGTCTCCGTCTCGACGCCGCGTTGAACCGCATGGTCGTCACCTTCCAAGGCATGACCGCACGTCCTGATGAGTACAACTGCGAGTGCCACTGGGGGAGTGCGGAAGAGCTCGCGCAGTTGAAGGTGCCGGACGTGGAGCTAGAGCTTGATCTTCTGCACCGCGCTTGGCGGCCCATCGATTGGAACGACCATGGATCCGTGTTGCGCCGCGTTCTGCCTCAGTTGTCGAGGGCTCTCGTCGGCGGTCTCGTCGAGCCGCTTTTCGGTATGGATGAGGTCGGACGTTCACTTGCCCGGGGCCAGTGGCAGCAGTGGCCTGGCGAGCAGGTTGCAGCGGTCCGGGAATTCCTGAACGCCTGGTGGGCCCGCACTCTCATCGACCCGGATCCGGTTGTGCCCGTGCACGAAGTTCTCGCACTGTGTCACGAAGCCTCTGCCACACTCAGCCCCTGGCTGGACGTCTGGGAAGCGCAGACGTCCAGCGTGGCCGACCACCACCTGGCCAAGGCGGTGGCGCACTGGGAATACGACTTGCTGGGAGACCGACTCCCCTGGGAAACCCAGGAGCACGAGGAAGAGACGCGTATCGAGCTGACGGCCTGGCTGATCCGCACCGCCCCCGCCCGCCTCCGCAGCCAGAACGCCCCCGTAGAGCTGCTCCATCGCATACGACTGCTCGGCCTCGCCGGCTCCGCCCGCTGGGAGGATCCCCACTGGCCTGACCATCGCTACTGAGCCAGTACCCACGGCGGTCTGAGCCGATGGCTGCGGGCTCCTACGCCGGAAAATCCGTGTTCCACGGATAGGCGAACCGCTCGGGCGCCACACCCCACTCTTGGAGCAGGGGCAGGAGGTCAGCCTCGTCGGTGGCGCGTCTCGTCGTTACGTGTTCAGCCTCACCTACAATCCGCACTGGGCCTGACGCAAGGGAGGACAACGATAGGGAAGCAGACCCTTCTCGCATTCGCCCTCGCCGCGACAGCGGCCCTGTCCGTCTGCGGTGGACCCGGCGGAGGCGCACTCGCAACACAAGCGGGCCCGAAGCAGGGACAGGTCGACAGCTCTGAAGCGAAGGGCTCTTTGGATCTGTCGCTGTTACGCGTGGTCGAGGCCGACTTCGACCCGTACGGAACGCCGGAAGAACTCGCCGCGGACCGCCCTGTCGTGCCAGCCGGAACAATCGACGGCTGGCAGCAGGGCCCGATCCCTGATGGGCTCGTTTACATAGAGCTCAGCCAGGGGGGTGTCGTCAGCGATCCGACGGTCCCGGTCGAGCAGTGGAAGCCGCGCAAATCCGTCGAGGATTTTGAAAAGGCTCTTCCCGCCGGCACCAAGATGCTCGCGTTCCCGCGCGAGCGTCCTGTTCAGGAACTGGAGGTGCGCGACCCGGGAGAACCTCTGCTGATGCTCGTACCTCCGCAGGGACTGATATCCGAAGACCCGCAACTGGTCGGTCAGCGATCCGGGGGCACGACTTTGGTGGGGCGGGGGCAAGGAACGGCTGAGCGTCGGAGGTGAGGCCCAGGCAGGCAGCAGGTGAGCGGCGTGCTCGGCTGCCATCCAGACTGCTGAGAAGAGTGGATTCGCTCGTGTTGGATGAGATCGTCGCTCGTTACGGCGACATGCTGAGTGACCTCGACACCATCGCCTACACGGTGACGCTTCCCGACTTCGGTGTCCTGTCGATCAGGGATGCCGTACGTCGGCTTGGGGCGGACCTCACTCTGCTTCAGGGCCCCGACGAGCTGCCGCGCAGCACCGGCTCCATCAGCCTCCACCAGGTCGGCGACGGCATCGTCACGCTGGACTGGGTCAACCCGGGAGGCGACCGCATGGAGATGACCGAGCGACTCGCCGGCCAGGGATTCCGGCACTGGTACGTGTCCTTCGACATCGAAGGCAACACCAGCATGTACGCCCGCTACGGCCAGGCCGAAGGCTTTCTCCATCATCCGGAGCCGGACCTCATGTCTTTTACGGAATGGGCAGACCACCTCGGTCCCTTGAGCCCGTACACCGACTTCCTCGCGAGTGGCTATGACAGCGAGGACGCGGAGGCGAGGGTGGACATCCTCGCGGCATGCCTCGCCGTGGTGGAGCTGGAAAGCGGTGTCCGCCTGGACCGAGCATTGATGGACGACAGCCCCTGCTCGGCACTGCCGATGCCTCTGTGATGCAGCTCGCCGCCGAGACGGCCTGATCAGCGGGGCCCATTGCCGAACCGGCCTCATGAAGATCGAACGGCGGCGCGGCGCGCCGCCGTAAGCCCGCCGTCCGGGCGTGCGGCCTGGCCTCATTCCAGGTTGGAGCCCAGGAGAAGGCCGTGGAGATCCCAGCCCGTTGGAATGGGCCTGTCATCCGGATAGTCGATCACCTGGAGTGAAGCCTCGTCGTAGAGGCTGTACGTCGTGATGTCGTCGCCTTGGGCCACTATGAGAAGACGTGCGCCCAGCCGCCAGACCGCATGTTGCCATTCCGACTCGTCGTCCCAGCCGTCATCGATCACAGTTGGTGCGCCCAAGCGTCGTGCGACAGTCCTGTGCCCGTCTTCCCAGACGCCCTGGAACCGGGCCCGGTCGGCGGTGCGATCGATCCGCCAGATATCCGATGGGACGTGCTGGGGAAACTCGCTCAGGTCCGGGTCTGGGTCGGGATCCCAGATATCGTCGGGCTCGTAAAAGAGGGCGAAGCCCACGGAGAATCCTCTTACCCGAGTGCTCTTGCCGTTGGTGATGACACCGACGTTCCACTCTCCCGCGGGCACTATGGGCCACTCTTCATCGTCGAGGATGTGCTTGGCGAGAGAGCCGCCTTCCGGGAGTGGCCATCCGGTCGGTTGCCAAGTTTGATCGAGTGCCTCACGGCTCCATGGGCTTCTCGCCAGGTTGATCACAGTGTCCACGAGAGCAAGGTCGATGCCATGCCATGCCAAGGCCATGGTGGGTGCCCCTCTGACAGATCGTTTCGACGGCTCGGGGCAAGTTACGGCCCGCATCGTCGGAACTGCAAGCCCGATGGTGGAGCGCGGTGGAACAGGCGGGCTCCGGGGAGCCACTTTGGGAGCCACCCAAACGAACGAACGTGAAGTGCGGTGTACGGGAATGAAGGGTGAGGCTGCCGTTGGACCAGGTGGCGGGCAGTGCGTAGAACTCGTTAGGACTGGGGGCGCGTCAGCGGTTCATCTGGAGGAAGCACAGGGCAGGGGACAGGCGCCGTGCCACCGTGACGACGGGTGATGTGGGCCTCAAGTAGCCGAACAGCCAGCCCATGGCGGTAATGGAGGGCGAAGAGCAGCGGGATGTCCCCATCGGGGCCCGGGCGTTCAGGATCCGCCCCATATGCCAGGAGCACGGCGGTGCATGCAGCATCGAGTGGCTCTCCGGTCTGGGCTGCTCCGTCCGCCTCCACGTCGATCGAATGCAAGAGCAGTGTCGTGTTGGAGCACACCTCATTCGGGTCGGTACCGGCGTCGAGCAACCGGGTCAGCTCCCTCAGGTCGCCATGCTCTACTGCCAGGTGCGCCGGAGTCATCGGCTCATAGGGTGCCGCTGCTGGTTCCATAACCGTGATCAAAGCAGACGCCGGACCCCTGCCGCCGGCTCTGGGTGAACCCCCGCGGAGTGGATCTGGTTTGGGAGCCACCCTGGGCGAACGATACTTGTCCACGTTGACGTAGCCGTCGATGAATCGCTCGAAGACCTCGGGGCTCTGCTCCGGAACCCACGCGTAGACGTCGAGACATGGCGGATGGGGGCGTGAACGTGATGCCCAACGGGTCCAGAGATCGTGTACCGAAACCCTCCAACTGACATGACGATCGGCGACGGTCAGGGGACCAGAGCCTGCTCTCTTTCATTTCATGCGTCGTAGTCGCGCCGCTTTCGCGATTTCTCCAGCTTGGCATCGGAGCTCATCATCAGTTGGCGGCGTGCTTCGTAAGGCTTCCCAATCATCGATGAGAATCATGAGCTCTGTGATCTCGGGTGGGTGGCCGCATCGAGGTGAGAGTTCGGTGATCAGGAAATCGGCACCAGCCGAAATGGGCAGCGTGCCGTCCTGCATGGCTAGTGAGACTTCGAACGCGACATTCCACGGTTCCTGCTGGGTGTCCAAGGGGGGCATTCCACATTCGGAGAGCACCTGGCGAAGCAGCGGTTCAATCTCCGAAAGGGAGCCGATGGAGAGGGCATATCCGGCTAGTTCGATGGTGCTGGGTGTGTCGACTCCGGCTCCGATCAGCTCGCAGGCCATCCAACCTGCGTCTGCGACACGACCGACGAGTCGTCGGCAGAGCAGGTCACCCCGAAGCTCAACAAGATACGCGCGCAGTTCTGCCGGGAGTTCCACGGGACCAGTATCGTCGTGGGAGCGTGATCCGGAACATGCCCGGAATGATCAGCGACATCATCTTCGCGCCAGACTGTCTATCCGCAGCTCAGTGGCAGGGCGATGCGCCATGAAGGCGATCTGCTTCTCATTCGACAGTCCTTCGTCCTCGTGCGCGCGTGGACGGCGAACGGGATTATCGGACAGGTGGCGCGAGGTCACGTGATGCAGGTCGAACGGCTGTCGTGGTTCCACGCGAGCGATACGGGCGATTACGGTGATGGGGTGGACACGGCCATGGCGAGCGCTTGTGCGTGGCGCAAACTTGTCCGCGACCGTGGTTCGGTTGAGCGGGACCGCGAAGCTCTGGCCCAACTGATCGAGTACGACGGCGATCCGTTCGAGATCGAGCTCTACGAGCATGCTTCAGATCCGCAAGTCCGATTGATCGACCGGGCAGTGCGGTCGCACGTCGGCCGGTACAACCGCCGGCTCCGGCGGCTGGAGGAGCGGGCACAACGAACGTGATGACGTCGCAGAGCCGAGGCCCGATCTAGAGACGCAGGCCAAGCGGCCAGTTGAGGCGAGATCCACGATCCCCTGTAAAAACCGTCGGCTCAGCCTACGCAAGTTCGAACCTTGCACCTGACGCACCAACGGGAAGAAGGCCGTCACCAGTGGAAACGCGGTGACGGGCCTCTCGTTTCATGTCCGGCACTCCATGGCTGACCACGGGTGATCGTTCTCTGTATGTTCCCCAACGATCAAAGGCGGCAGAGCATGATCGCCTTCTGAGTACCACCCCGACCCTCCCCGGCCTCGCCAAGGGCCGGGGAGGGGAGCGGGCCGAGGATGCCGATAGTCTCCGCAGACCCCTGCACCGCTGATCGGCGCCGGCGTACGAGAGGAGACCCATGACCCACGTGCTGCTCACCGGGTTCGAGCCGTTCGACGGTTCTGGCGTCAATCCGTCGTGGCAGGCGGTGCAACTGGCCGCGACCACGCCGCCGGAAGGGGCGTCGCTGACGACTGTGATGCTGCCGGTGGTCTTCCAGGACGCCATCGCACGGCTGCGCGCGGCCGTCGAGGAGTCCGGTGCCGAGGTCGTCGTCTGTGTCGGGCAGGCGGGCGGGAGGCCGGGCATCACGGTCGAGCGCGTCGCCATCAACCTTGATGACGCTCGCATCCCCGACAACAAGGGCGCCCAGCCCATCGACGAGCCCGTCGTCGTGGGCGGCCCGGCCGCGTACTTCTCCACCCTCCCGGTGAAGGCGTGCGTGGCAGCCGTCCGCGAGGTCGGGCTGCCGGCGTCCGTCTCGCACACGGCGGGGACGTTCCTCTGCAACCACGTCTTCTACGGGCTGATGCATCTCATCGAGTCCGGCCGGCCGGGGGTGCGCGGCGGCTTCGTGCACGTGCCCTACCTTCCCGAACAGGTCCCGAGCGGGGACCAGCCGTCGATGTCCGTCCGGTCGATCGCCGAAGCGCTGACGGCGATCGTGTCCGTGGCGGTCACCACGACCGCAGATCTCAAGGAGACCGGCGGCTCTCTCCACTGATCCACTGCCGACCGTCGCCGATCTCGGCCGTCTACCTGCGGGCCAACCCGACGTTCGAGCGGCCCTGCGGCTGGGCCTGACTGTTCGCGCCGGCCGCTGAATGCGCCTCGGCCTGGCCCGGCGTGATGCCTGCCTCGCGTGGTCCCGGCCTGTTGTCGGTGGTTCACCAATAGACGTGCAAGGATCTTGGCGGCGTCTCCGTGGGTCTTCGGGGCTTGGTAGCGCACTCGACCGGGGGACAAGGGGCCTCGGGCCAGATCCGTGCGGCGCGTGAAATGGCTGAGGGCCCCGGATGGTGTCCGGAGCCCTGTGGGTGTGGCTGAGCATCACGCCGCCGGTGCCTCCAGTGGCGCTCGCCCCCGTACCCATGATGGGCGGTTCGTGAAGGATTTCGGCCTGGCGCGGTAAGTACAGGTGACCGCATACGCCAGGAAAGGTCGGTATGCATGACAATCCCTCGCGAAGTAGTTGAGGTCGACGACGCGCTCCTCATCGAGAGATCGCTGAACGAACCCGAGATCTTCGCCACGTTGTTCGACCGGCATGCGCCGCTCCTGCACCGTTACGTGACCAGGCGCCTGGGGCCCAGCGAGGCGGAGGACGTCGTGGCCGACACCTTTCTGGCCGCCTTCCAGCACCGCGGCGGCTACGACCGAAGTCGCGCCGATGCCCGACCGTGGCTGTACGGCATCGCCTCCAACTTGATCGGCCGGCGGCGGCGTACCGAGACGAGCCTCTATCGCGCCTACGTTCGCAGCGGCGTGCATCCGGCGGAGCTGTCCGGCTCGCAGGTCGAGGACGAGGTCAACACCCTGGCCGTCAACCGCCCGCTTGCGCTGGCCCTGCTGGAGCTCGCACCGGCCGATCGCGACGTGCTGCTGCTCGTCGCATGGGCCGAACTGAGCTACCAGGAGGTGGCCGACGCGCTGGCCATCCCGCCGGGAACCGTCGCCTCGCGACTCAACCGAGCCCGTCTCCGGATCCGTCAAGCCCTGAGCAAGCAAGGAGAACGCTGATGGACGCACTCAAGGCCATGTGGGAGACCATCCCCCCCGCCACCCCGGACGAACTGGCCGGAGCGCGGCAGCGGCTGCTCCACGGGATGCGGCCCCGGCGACGCGTCGTCACCGGCCCCCGGCTGCTGGTCGCGGCCGGGCTCGCGGCGGGGCTCACCGTCGCACCGCTGATCATCGGAACCGGGCCCGCCGCCCACGCGGTGACCAGAAGCCCGGACGGCACGGTCGAGGTCACCGTCAACGAGCTGAGCGATCCGGCCGGGCTGGAGGCCAAGCTGGCCGCGGTGGGCATCAAGGCCGACGTGACCTTCCTGGCCCCGGCCACACGGTGCGCGGGCCCGCGGTTCGCCGGCGTGGACCGGGCCTACGGCGGGGAACCCGCTTCGAACGCGAGCGAGCTGCGTTCACTCGTGGAAGAGTCGCGGTCGTTCAAGGCCACCCGGGTGACGTCCGTTCGGACGATCCGGATCTTCCCGCAGTACATCAAGCCGGGCGAGACACTCGTGGTGGAGTTCCGCGACAACAGGAACCCGCAGGTGCCCTGGCGGCTCGGCGCCTGGCTGGCCGAGGCGGGCACATCCGTGAAGCCGTGCACGCCCGTCACGGGCGCTCAATGAGACCTTGCTGCTGATCGGCGGCAACCGCGCCGCCCGGTACGGAAGCGGGTTCAGCCCTCCTCGTTCCCGGCATCTCGGGCTTGGCGGCGACCTCTCCGGCGCCCTTCGTTCAAGCCGTCAACCAGCACCGACGCCGGCCTCGCCGGCGGGGGTGTAGCCGCGGGTGCGGACGAGGTCGCGGGTGAGCTCGGTGAAGGCGTGGGTGGCGGCGCTGCGGTAGGCGCCCTCGCGGTGCAGAAGGGTGACGGTACGGGTGGGCGGGGGCGGGTCGAGGGGGACGGGGGTGAGGTGAGGATGGTCGTGGGTGATGGCGTCGGGCAGGACGGTGGCCAGCGGGGTGCGCTGGACGATCTCGATGAGGGCCTGGACGGAGTTGGCCTCGACCGCGATGTGGGGGGCGGTCCGGTGGCGGGCGAAGTAGGCGTCGATGTGGCCGCGGGTGGCGAAGTCGCCGCTGAGCAGGGCGAGTCGCTCGTCCTTGAGGGCGCGGACCGGTAGGGGGGCGGGCAGCGGCCGGGCGCGGGGGATGCCGGTGACGAGGCTGAGGGTCTCGGTGAACAGCGCGGTGGCGGTGACGCCGGGCAGGTGGGGGCCGGCGAAGGCGATGCCGAGGTCGAGGTCGTCGGCGAGCAGGGCCGCTTCGATGCGGTCCTGGGCCATCTCCGCCAGGGTGAGGCGGATGCCGGGGTGGCGGGTGTGGAGCTCGGCGGTGAGCGGGCCGACCAGGTAGGCGGTGAAGGTGGGGGTGACGCCCAGGCGCAGGTCACCGCGGGAGAGGTCCTGGACGTCGTGGACGGCGCGTTCGGCGGCGGCCAGGTCGCGTAGTGCGCGCCGGGCGTGGTCGGTGTAGACGGCGCCGGCGTCGGTGAGGCGTACCGTGCGGCCGGTGCGGTCCAGCAGTTGCACGCCCAGGGTCCGCTCCAACTGCCTGATCTGCTGGGAGAGCGTGGGCTGCGAGATGTGCAGCTCCTCGGCGGCGCGGGTGAAGTTGCCGTGTTCGGCCACGGCGAGCAGATAGCGCAGGTGACGCAGTTCGAGGACGGCCATGGAACAAATATAGATGAGAGCAATAGATTCCATGTCGAACAACTCTTGGACTCTATAAGCCCAGGTCATGCATGATGGATTCACCAGCCCGCGAAGGGAGTGACCACACCATGCAGGACCTCACCGAAGGCGTCGCCCGTTTCCAGCGGGACGTCTTCCCGGCCAAGGCGGAGCTCTTCGCCCATCTGGCCACGCACCACACACCGCACACGCTGTTCATCAGCTGCTCCGACGCCCGCGTCGTCCCCGAGCTGATCACCGGTACCGAACCGGGTGACCTGTTCGTCATCCGCACCGCCGGCAACCTGGTGCCCGCCTACGGCCTCGAAGCCGACGGGGTCGCGGCGAGCATCGAGTACGCCGTCGCCGCCCTGGGGGTGCAGGACATCGTCGTCTGCGGCCACTCCGCGTGCGGCGCGATGACCGCGCTCGCCGAGGGGCACGACCTCAGCGGCGCTCCGACGGTCGCCGCCTGGCTGCGGCACGCGGACGCCTCCCGGGCCCGCACCGCCACCGCCGGCGACGTTCCCGCCCTGGTCCGGCAGAACGTGCTCGCCCAGCTGGCGAACCTGGCCACCCACCCGTCGGTGGCCCGCGCCCTGGCGGAGGGGAAGGTCGCCCTGCACGGCTGGGTCTACGACATCCCCACTGGCCGCGTCGAGGACCTGACCGCCGCCGGCCCCGCGCGGGCGGCCTGACGCCGGGGTTTCGCCCGCGACAGCTCGCCGGAACCCCCGTATCCATCGAACAGAGAAGGACACACCGATCATGGTGCACGCACAGTTCAACGCCACCGCTCGCGAGGCCCTGGCCGCCGCCGCTGTGGACGCCAAGACCCGCAGGAACCTCACCTGGCAGCAGATCGCCGACGCCTCCGGCCTGTCGGTGGCCTTCACCACCGCGGCCGTCCTCGGCCAGCACCCGCTGCCGGAGACTTCCGCCAGGGCCGTCGCCGAGCTGCTGGGCCTGGACGAGGACGCGGTGATGCTGCTGCAGACCATCCCGGTCCGCGGCTCGATGCCGAACCGGATCCCGACCGACCCGACCATGTACCGCTTCTACGAGATGCTCCAGGTCTACGGCACGACCCTCAAGGCCCTGGTCCACGAGCAGTTCGGCGATGGCATCATCTCCGCGATCAACTTCAGGCTCGACGTGAAGAAGGTCGCCGACCCCGAGGGCGGCGAGCGCGCCGTCATCACCCTGGACGGCAAGTACCTGCCGACCAAGCCCTTCTGACGACCTGACACGGCGTCACAGACGGGCGGCGACGGGGCGGGCCGCAGACGACCTGCCGGCCCGCCCCGCCCCGTTCGACGAACCCAGCCGCGCCGACTGCCCACCCAGCAAACCTCTGGAGGATTTCCGTGGACTTCGCTCAGCGCACCATCGACATCGCCCGCCAGAACGTCGCCGACGGCGGCCGTCCGTTCGCGACCGTCATCGTCAAGGACGGCGAGATCCTGGCCGAGAGCCCCAACAAGGTCGCCCAGACCGGCGACCCCACCGCCCACGCCGAGATCCTCGCCATCCGCGAGGCCTGCACCAAGCTCGGCACCGAGCACCTGACCGGCACCACCATCTACGTGCTGGCCCACCCCTGCCCGATGTGCCTGGGCTCGCTGTACTACTGCTCCCCGGACGAGGTCGTCTTCCTCACCACCCGCGACGCCTACGAGCCCCACTACGTGGACGACCGCAAGTACTTCGAGCTGAGCACCTTCTACGACGAGTTCGCCAAGCCCTGGCAGGAACGCCGGCTGCCGATGCGCTACGAGGCACGCGAGGACGCCGTCGACGTGTACCGGTTCTGGCAGGAGCGCAACGGCGGCGACCGCCACGTCGCGGGCGCACCCACGGCGTGAGCCAGGTGGCCCTGAACGGCCGTCGTGCACCAGATGGGGGAGCTCGCCGTCGTAGTGCTGCTGCTCCCTGCCCACCGTCACCTGGCTTGCCATGACGATGCTGCGCCGCCGCAAGGTGGTGCCTACAGCGGGGTGTTCGTGATCCCAGACGGGCCCCCTTGATCAGAAGTCGGCGTTCCAGGGGAAGTTCGGACGTCGCCGCTGCCGCCACCATGGCCAATCAGGTGACGCGAGGGGATTCGGCGATGTTCGGGCGAGAAAGCTCCTGTCGATAGGTAGCACCAGGCTGTAGAGACAAGGTCGCGCCCAGCTGGGCAACGCGATGAGCACCTGTTCCAGTGCCCCGCGCGGATCGTGTTCCCAACATCCGGGGCATGTGCAGGTGGGTAGGAGTCGTGTGGAGGTGCCGGGAACTACTTCCCGCGTCCATGCCAGCAGCATCGCCGCCACATGGCCCGGCTCCCACCAGGTATGTTCCAGCGTGATGACCGCGGACATGGGGCGTGGTCCGAGACCGGAAACCTGATGAATAGAGGGTCTGTGGGTTGCGCACATGAATCCTCGTGTGCGAACCGCTGAAGGGCGCCTACGCGGCATGGCCCTTTCTGGTCGAAGTCATGTGCATGATGATCGCATGGCAAGGGTGTGACTTCCAGGCCTCGATCGCCTCAGCACATTGCGCCTCCAGCGAGGACCTCCGGCTACCGGATGCTCTCCGGGCCAGATGTCGTGCAACAGACGTTTAGTGCAGCCAGATGCAGCCTTGAGTCCGTCGTTCGTCGTCGGTGACGGAACACGCGCGGGATAGATCACGAGACGTTTCCTCAGACGGAGGCATGTGTGCGGGAGGAAGCTGCCCTGGAACGCTCTCAGTACTCGAAAACGCCATGGGCGGCCACCACGTCACTTGACGCGTTCGGCCGCACCTCGGTGATGCGCTCGGCCAGCAGCAGCGCAGCGGCGAGCCCGCCCTCCGCATTGTCGCCGGTCAGCCCGAGTTCGATCCGGTCGGCCAGGTAGTCGTCCGGGAGGTCGTCCTCGTTGCCGCCGAACAGCGGATCGAAGGTCAGGATGACGCGACCGTCGGCGTAATGGTCGAAGGACGCGTCCCGGTTCACGTTGACGAAGACACTCGCGGTGACCGTCCCGGCCGACAAGAGCCGCAGCACCTCGGGCAGCGTTCCGGCGAAGCCGTTCCACTCGCTCAGAATGGTCCCGCCCTTGGCCGACCGCGCGCAGATCAGCCCTTCTTCGAAATCGCCTTCCTCGTCATCCCCGTCGAACACGTCAATGCCGAGGCGGGCCAGCGCCTCGCGCGGGGTGAGACCGCGGACGAAGGTTGCACAGAAAGCGTCGTCCTCAAGCCAGTCGTAGCCGCTCACGGGGATCCTCTTCTCGTGGGACAGATCACGAAGAGAATGGCATGTGAGTCCGACGAAAAGTGGCTCTACTTCGAGTGGTGGAACCGGGCCCCCTGCCATGTGCCCTGGAGATCTCCGTCGACAAATACCCGTAGGGACCATCAGGCAGGTTCGAGGCGGTTGGCGAGGCGGCGGAGGGTGATTGCGAACCGGCCGCGAAGGCGCAGAAGAACAGGCTGGCGCGAACGCGGCGGGATCATGCGTAACCGCGCGGCCTCTGCTCGCTGCTCGGCGAGGCAGGCGCGGCCCCACTCCTCATACATGGCATACACGGAAGGCTCCTCAGGGTTCTTCGGGGAATGCGTGGTAGAAAATGAAAATCGGCCGAGTGTCCGGCGGCGCCTCGCTCGATTCGACGCGCGATTTGGCCAGCTCACGCCACGGCTGCAACACGGCATAGAGCTGGTCGGCGAGTTGCGCGAGCTCGTCCTTGGTGAGCCTCAGGTGGTGGCTGCCGCCGAAGGCCGCGTTGCGCCAGTCCTCGGGAAGCGTCATGTGAGTACGCTCGAAATCGCGCAGCCGCTCGAACTGGTCGATCACCCATTGTGAAGTCCACGCCTGCGCCGCGGCTCGTGCTTCCGGGGCTTCGAAGTCCCTCACCAATGCCCACCCGCCCATGGATGCCCGCACCCAGCGTTCCCGGCTGTCCCGGGCCAGCTCCGGCACGTCCTCGATCAAGCCGTGTTTCTGCATTTGCCGCAGGTGATAGCTGACCTGGCCGGGGTCGGCCTCCATCCGTCTGGCCAGCTCGCTCACCGTGATCGGGCCGATCCGGCAGAGGCGGCCGAAGAGCTTCATCCGAAAGCGGCTGGTCAAGACCTTGAGGACGTCCGGGTCATCGATATGTCGCATGAGCACGACGGTATGACCGGCAGGTGAAATTGCTCAAGGCATCTACTGGATCTTGAAAACACGGCGGTTCTGCGGAGAGCGGCTCACGCCCGGCCGCGTCTGCTACGCCGAGCCAGGTGACGAACACGTCGCGCACCCCGTGCAGGAGGCGAGGATCCTGGTCATCGAACGCAAGGGCAGCATCTGACCCCGCAGCAGTACCCACCTGCATGGAGTTCCACCGGCAATGCCGCCCTGCGGACCATCGCCACCGCTGGACCGCTGGACCGCTGGACCGCCGGGACAAGGGGCCGGCGCGGGCTCGCACTCTGGCTAGAACGACAGCTTGAACCCGTCGTGGCTGCGGACGAAGCCGAGGGAGTCGTAGAAGCGATGGGCCTCGGTGCGCTGTTTGTTGCTGGTCAGCTGCACCAGGGTGCATCCGCGGGCGCGTGCACGTTCGATCGCCCAGGTGAGCAGTTCGCGTCCAAGTCCCGCCCCACGTCGATCGGCACGCACTCGGACTGCCTCGATCAGAGCCCGCTCCTGTCCGTGTCGTCCCAGGCCAGGGATGTACGTCAGTTGGAGGCAGCCAAGGACCGTGCCGCCTCCCTCGTCGAGAACGAGCATTTCGTTTCGCTCATCGGTGTCGACGGCCTTGAAGGCCCGCTCGTACGCCTCGTCGACTTCAACGGTCCGGGGATCAATCACAGTGTCCTCATCAGCCAGGAGGGCAATGATCGCGGGCAGATCCCGGCGCGTCGCAGTACGAATCATCACGCCACAGAGCATGCCAGGCAGCTGAGCACGGTCGAGCGGCGGTCCATCGAGGCAGCGTCATCGGCGTCCGAGGAGCCCTGGCCATCGCTCCGTCCTCGGCCGCCGGGCCACAGCACTGCTGCCGGCCCTGGCCGCCTGCACGCTCTCATCCCAGGCGTACGCGGCCGGCATCGACGTCGAATGCGTCGGCAGCTTCGCCCGTACCTTCTCACCTCCCGCCACCACGACCGCGCAGACCATCACCGTCACCGGCGGCTACTCCTACGACACCTGCGCGGTCGCCTCGGACGGCACCGGCGCCGAGAGCGTCTTCACCGGCACCGTCACCTCGGGGCGCTACCTCGGCGACGCCGCCACCCGCGTCACCAGCGGTATCAGCTACTACGGCAGCCTGCCCGGCTGCCTGCTCGGCACCGCCCCCATCTCCTCGGCCACCGGCCTCGTCGACAGTCTCCTGCTCACCAGCTGAACCCCGCCCCCAAGCCTGTCGCAGGTCAGCGGTGTCGCCGGTACTGCAGATAGACGATCCCGTTGCCGGAGGCGGTGCTGGAGACCAGGTCGAGCCGGTAGGACTTGGGGACGCCGTCGAACAGCCGGGTGCCCTCGCCCGCGACGTAGGGGAACATGCTCAGCCGGAGTTCGTCGATCAGGTCGAGCCGCATGAGCGACCGCCAGAGGCTGACGCCGCCCCAGACGATGACGTGGCCGTCGCCGCCCAACCTGAGCTTGTCGATCTCTTCTGTCGTGTCGCCGGCGGCGATGGTGGTGTTGGCCCAGTCGGCCGTCTTCAGGGTCCGGGAGAAGACGACCTTGCGCGCGGGGTTCAGGATGTCGGCGAACGGGTGGTCGGTGGAGGTCGTCATGGCCGGGGCGATGCTCTCGTAGGCGGTTCGGCCCATGATGTGCGCGTGGGCGCTCCGGAGGAAGTCGAGGTGCGCGGGCTCGTCGGGCTGACGGTTTTCGGGCAGGTCGAAGCAGAACGTCGAGAACTCGGTGCCTTCGTCGGCGAGAAGGCCGTCGAGGGAGTAGTTGAAGACTGTCGCTATGAGCTTCCGCATGATCAGATCTCCGGGGGTCTCTGCCTGTTGGAGGGACGTGCGTGTGGGCGTCGCGGCCCGTCGTCCATGCGGTTGGACACCGACGCCACCCGGAAGTCATCGCTGGGCGATCACGAACGCCTTGCCAGGAAGACGAACTCCCTTCCTGGCCGGTCAGGCGCATCGCGAACGTCCTCCACCACATAGCCGTGGGCGACCAGATCCCTCTCGACCTCTTCCCGCTCCCGGAAACGCAACGTCGAGTCCGACGTGAGCACCTGCCCGTCCGCGGCGAGGACGTAGGTCCAGCGGAACGTCACCAGGGGCAGGCTCACCTCGATCAGCTCGACCCAGCTCTCGACGGAGCCGACGCCCGGGATCTCCGTCACGTCGTGGGAGGACTCGCGGGTCCACTCCTCCCAGGCGCGTCTGGCCGGATCGCGGGTCTCGAAGACCAGCCGCCCTTCGGGCCGCAGCGCTTCGCGGGCTCCCCGCAGCGTCCTCTGCCAGGTCGGCGGATCGGCGATGGCCTGGGCGACGTTCGCCGTCATCGTCGCCAGGTCGACCTGCAGCGGCGGGAGGTCCGTCGCGTCACCGCAGATCCAGCGCACTCGCTCGCTGCCCGGTTTGGCCTGGGCGACGTCGATGGAGGCCTGAGCGGGATCGACGCCGACGACCTCGATCCCGCGGCCGGCCAGAAGAAGTGCGAACACGCCTGTGCCGCAGCCGATGTCCAGCACCCGGCGAGCCTCGAACTCCTCCGCCATCCGGAGGTAGGCGTCGAGATCGCCGCGGTCGGGGTCGAGCGGGTCGTAGAGCACGGCGAGGCGTGGATCCCCGAAACATTCGTCAGCCATGCGGCCGAACGTATGCGGGGCCAAGACCGAACGGCCACCGAGTATCGAGGCGGGAACGCACGTCTTCACGTCCGCGAGACGCCTCCGTCCAGGGGGGGCCGTCGCGTTCTTGGAGTACGGAACGTGTCCCGCCGTGGGTTCGATCCGATGCCGATGGAGTCTGCGGCCCGGTCCGGGCGGCGGGTGAAACCTAGGCTCGTGGGAACCCTTCCCCCGCAGGAGCTCCCATGGCCGAGCTTGAGGCGCCACCCCGTGCAGACGTCCCCAGCAGCACCGACCGCGTGGAGGACCCGCGCGAGGGCATGCGGCGAGGCTGGGTGGTCTGGTTCGCCTACGCCGCCACGGCCCGGCACCTGATCCGGCTGGCGACACCGGCCGCGCTGGTGTTCGTGCCGCTCGGCCTGCTGGCCCTGCTGGGGCTGGCGCCCGTCGTGGACGGGTCGGCGGCGCTGGTCAACGGCTCGTTCGAGCTGTTCGACCCGCCGGTCGGGCCGCTGCTGGCGTGGACGGCGGCGGCGACCGCGCTCGTGCTGGCCGCCCAGGCCGTGGTCCTGCCCGCCACGGTGGTGCTCGCCGCCGGGCTGCTGACCGGCAGGCGCGTCCGGGTGCCGGACGCGATGCGTGCCGCGGCGCGGAGGTTGCCCGCGATGCTGGCGCTGGCGCTGCTGGCCGTGCTGGTGTGCGCGGTGATCGCGGCGGCGGGGATCGGCGTGCTGCTGTGGCACGGGCCGTTGCCGGGGGCGTTCTTCGTGATGGGCCTTCTCCTGCTGATCGCGATGCCGTGCCTGCTGGGCATGGCGGCCGTGGTGCTGGAGGGCCGGTCGCCGGGAAGCGCGATCGCCCGCGGGTACCGGCTGGCGTGCGCGGCGGGACCGGCCCAGAGCGGCTTCTGGTCCAGCTCGTTCACGCTGGCCCTCGGCGTGCTGGCTCTTCCGGTCGCGGCGCGGCAGGCGGTGGAGTGGGCGGCCTCGGGACATCCCCTCGTCGGCGGCGTCGCGACCTCGGTCCTGGGGCTGGCCTTCCCCGCGTTCCAGGCGACGGTGATCGCCCGCCTGTACCTGCGGCGGCTGGCGCTGCGCGGCACGGCCACCGAGTTCGACGGGCTCGTCGAGCGCCTGCCCGAGAGCGAGCCGTCCCCGGCCAGGCCGGTGCCGGTGCTCGCGGCGTTGCTGCTGCCCGGCCTGCTGTACGGGGGCACGATGCTGGTCAACCCGTTCGGCTGGCTGGAGGTGGACCAGACGGTCGTCACGGCGTCCTGGACACGTCGTGAGCCGCCGATACGGAAGGACGGGCGCCCCGCCCCGACGCTCGGCACGCGGGATCTGCGGGCCGTGTTCGCCGGCCAGGGATCGAGCATGGTCATGCTCATGGACGGGTTCGACCAGGCGAAGCTGCTGACCTGCGCCGACAGCGCCTGCGCCCACTACCGGTACGCGTGGGCCGAGCCCGCCCAGGCCGACGAGGATCCCCGGTCGGCCGGCACCCGGCTGCCCGACGGCCGGATCGTGCTGACCACCTGGACCACACAGGGCAAGGACGAGACCTGGCGGGCCAGGCTCGGACTGCTGATGTGCGACGCGAAAGGCTGCCTGCCCGCGGCCGGCGGCCGGTCCCTGGGCGAGGTGAAGGACGAGAACAGGCTGGTGGCCCTGGCGCCGAGCCACTACGGCGGCCTGATGATCGCCCAGGTACGCCGGAACGGGGACGGCGAGATCCTCTCCGTCACCACCTGCGAGGACCCCGCCTGCACGAAGCCGCGGACGAAGGACCTGGCCAAGCTGCCTACCCGCACGTCGCGCTACCAGGATCAGGGCCTGGCCGTCGCCGCGGGCCCGCTCGACCGCCCCGTCGTCCTCCGCTTCGACGACTACACCGGCTCCCTGGCCGTGATCACCTGCGAGGACGACACCTGCGACCCCGTGCACGTCGAACATCCGGTCCAGGGCGGCTTCACGTGGGCTTCGGGCAAGAACGACGGCCCCACCGGCGCGACCATGGTGCTCAGGGAGGACGGCCGCCCGCTGATCGCCTACCGGGACTCGGCCGACGGGTCGGTCAGGCTGCTCGACTGCCGCAACCCCTCGTGCTCGCAGGCCGACACCGTCGTCCTGTCCACCCCGGGGGACGACCACCTGCCCCCGGCGCTGACGGTGGACGAGACCGGCCGGACCGTGGTGGCCTACCAGGACCTCGACCGCGACCAGATCGTCGTCGCCACCTGCAGGGGCACCCGTTGCACGCACACCCCCGTGGCCAAGAGCGAACACACTCCCGGCCAGGGCCTCGCCATGGCCCTGGACGGCCGCGGCCGGCCGGTGATCGCCTGGATCGACGACTCCTACTCCTTCGACCTGGTCGTGACCAACCCGCTCAACCTTCCCTCCCCGTGAGCCATGAGGGGCGCGGTCAGGCCGCCTCGTCCGTGGAATCGGGGACGGAAAGCAGTCGCATCCTGCCGGACCCGGCCTTCTCGTCGGGGAAGACCCACTTCCGGAACGCCCAGAAGCGGAAGACCATGGCGACCAGCGTGCCGATGATCTGGGCGCTCATGAAGTCGGCCACCTCCTGGGTGAGCACGCTCACGTCCGGGGTCTCCAGATGGAACACGTACCGGGAGATCCAGAGCGGTGCGGTGCTGAGCACCAGACCGATGCCGCTGACCAGGAAGAACAGCGCCGCCTCGTGACGGCGTTCGCGGCCGCCCCTGGTCCGGAACGACCATTCGCGGTTCAGCACGTAGGACGCGATCGTCGCCACGAGCACCGCGATGATCTTGGCGGTCACCGGCTTCGGTTCCAGGACGGTCAGCTTCAGCCCGTAGAACGTCGCGTTGTCCACCAGGAACGCGGCTCCGCCCACGACCACGAACTTCAGCAGCTCACGGTGCTTCAGCACGAGTGCGTGCAGCGGTTTCGGCAACCTCGCGAGTACTGCTCTAGCTGTTCTGCGCACCCCCGATCTTCTCACCAGTCGATCACCTTGGTAAATCCATACTTTTCGGACGGCCGTGGAGATCGCGAGAAACCGTGAAGAAGGATCGGGGGTTCGCCGAACCAGGTGTGTTCGACGTAACCACCTGAAAGGCACGCCTTTCGCAGCCGTGACCGCTTCGACCTCACCTGTCCCAGCGCCCGTCCCTGGCTCCGAGGAGATCGAGGGCGACCGGGCCGGCCTCCCTCAGCCGGCGCGGTCACCTCGGCGGCCTCTTCACGGTCTCCCGGGCGGCAGGTGGACGATGAGAGTCGGCGCGGCCATGGGCCTCGCCGCGGCGGTGACCGCGGGGCTCGTGGTGGTCCGGGGCGATCACGACTCCGCTCCGTTCGGGGCGGCCCCGGCCGGCGCCGCCGAGCTGCTGCGGAACGCGGCCCTCGTCGCGGTACGGGAGGAGACGCGACCAGGGGCGGGACAGTTCCTCTACGTCGACCAGAAGGCCGTCACCTGGGGCTCCGGTTCCGAGGGCGAATACACCCAGGACGTGCGTCGCGAGCTGTGGCTGCCGGGCGGGAACGCCGACAAGGCTCTGACGCGCTCGACGTACGGGCAGACACACGTCACCGACGGACGGGACCCGATGCACCTCCAGTCTCCCGGAACGGTGGAGTACGAACGCGCGGGACAGTGCCGCACAGGCGGATCGGCCCGGCTTCCTCAGGCCGACGAGCTTCCCGTCGACCCCGATCAGGCCCTGGCGAAGGTCCGCCAGGACGCGGAGGCGTTCGTCCGTTCGGACCAGAGCAGACGCGCAGAGACGAACCTGGACGCGGACGAGATCGAGATGCGGGTCGAGAAGACCGTGGGGAGCCAGCTGTTCAGGCTGGTGGAGAACCCGCTCGCCTCCTCCGGGACCAGGTCCACGGTCTTCGGCGCGCTGTCCAGGATGCCCAATGTGACCATCGTCCCGGACCTCACCGACTCCGCCGGACGGCACGGGGTGGGCGCCTCCCTCAAGCTCGCGACCCCCGACGGCGGCTGGGAGCGCGGGGAGCTCATCTTCGAGCCGGGCACGTACCGGTTCCTCGGTTATCGGAGCTGGCTCGGACAACCCCAGGGCGGACAGGTCAAGGAGACCCCGCGTTCCAGCATGGCGGTGATGACGGTGAAGGTCGTCGACTCAATGCCGGAGGTCCCCAAGAACGCCGGCAAGCCGCTGTTCTGCTGACGCGATGTTCCGCCGAGGGATCCGTAGGCGTCGTGGAAGGCCGGTGCCGGCTCAGAGTCGGATGCTCCTGATGATCTTCGTGAGCTCGGGTACGAGAGGTTGGCTGGCCATGACGGTGACCACGACTCCCTTGCGCTCGACCCAGCCCGCGTACCGCCCGTGGCCCAGTGCGCCGTCGCCCTCCTGGGTGAGCACCTGACGGTCGCCGATCTTCACGGTGCTGGTGTCTCCGGAGAACGTCCCGAGGTCGAACGGGCCGTTCTTGAGCTGTGCCAGCGACTTGGCCTTCGGCCAGCACACCACCCTGATCCACAGCGACCGATGCCGGCGGTCCACGTCGTCGCGGTCGTCGGTCCACTGGTAGCCGTACTCGGTGATGCTGTCGTGCTTGTTGACGAGGACCTGCCCGGACGTGAACCCCTTCGGGACATGGCCGACACGGACCCCCTTGATGGCGGCGGCCCCTCGCGGCGGCTTGTCGATCCTGGTGTCGGCTGACCGCTTCACTTCGGCCTTGGACGGGACGGGACAGGACGGCCGAGCCGCCGCCTGGGCCGGGAGCGGCATGAGCGCCGCGACGACCGGCAGCGCGGACAGGGCGACTAACTTCTGGAGCTTGTTCACATCCGGGTTAGAGGTGACGGACGTGAAGAAAGTTCATTGTGTTCCGGCCTGACGCCACTCTCCATGATCGCTTGTAGGGTGAGGCGTTCACCCCCGTCCTTCCGCCCCCCCAAGGAAGCCTCTCGTGTTACGTCGTCACCGCTCAGCCCTGCCCGCCCTGCTCGTCGCCGGTCTGTACGGTGCCGCGCTGACGGCAGCCGCCGTCGTCACCCTGATCTCCGGCGACCTCGGCCCGTTGTGGGGGCTGACGGTGTTCTCGGCCGTGACCGACGACGTCACGGTGACAGGGGGGAACCTGCTCCTCCTGATCGTGGCCGGGCTGTCCTGGACATGGGGGATCTGGGAGGTCCTGCGCGGGCCGCTCGCGGGCCCGCCGCCCCGGCAGGACCGCGACATCCTGCGGCTGCGCGTGGCGCTCTACGTCGCGACGGCCACGACGTGGCTGCTCCACGTCACCGCGTGGCTCCCGGTGGATGTCGCGGTGATCGACTCTGCGGCGATGTACGTGCTGGTGCTGCTGTTCATGCGGGTGCTGGGCCCCGGCCGGCAGTACATGCGGGGCGCGGGGGTGCTGGGGTACGGCGGATTGACCCTCATGGATGTGCTCGGCCTCGTCGGCCTGCCTGTCCCGGACAGTATGGAGCTAGTGTGCGGCCTGGCCGTCCTGGCCTGGACGATTCTGATCCTGCGGGCCCAATGGGACGACGACCGCTGGCGGACGGCGACCGTCAAGTACGGTGTCGCCGCCCTGGTGGTGCCGATCCTCCTGATGCTGGCGGCGTTGCCGTTCGCGGAAGAGGGAAGCGCCGTCGAGGCTCTCGGCGTGGTCTCCAGCGTCCTGATCATGATCTGGCTGGCCCGCTCCGCCCACGACCTTGCCGCCCCGCGCGACCAACCGGCCGAGGCCGGATCGACTGTGTGGAGCAGCGGCCAAGACCACTGACAAGTTGCCCCGCCCGCGCGGCGACCAGGGCGTCCCCATGTCAGTTGTGGTGTCAGGGCGGCGACAGCCCCGTATCAGAGCGGACGGACATGCTGAATGCATGAACGGTTCAGCGATGCGGCCTCCGGGCCGCGAACTGGGCCACCTACCCGAGAACCATGAGTCGCAGGAGACCAGCATGCAGACGTTCGCCACCCCCGCCGCCATCCGCGCCATCCTCGACATCCCCGCGGGACGCGTGCACTTCGTCGCCGCCGACCAGGCCGAGACCACGGTCGAGGTCGTGCCCTCGAACGCCTCGAAGAGCCGCGACGCGCAGGCCGCGGAGCAGACCACGATCGACTACGCCGACGGCGTGCTGCGCGTCGTGACCCCGGTGAAGAACCAGTACCTCGGCCCGTCCGGAGCCATCGAGGTGACGGTCAAGCTGCCCGCCGGCTCCCACGTCGAGGCCAAGGCGGCCAGCGCCGAACTGCGGACCGCCGGCCGCCTCGGCGACGTCACCTTCGACGGCGCGTACAGCCAGATCAAGATCGAAGAGGCCGCAAGCCTCCGCCTCACCGCGGTCGACGGCGACGTCGAGATCGGCCGACTGGGCGGCGCAGCGGAGATCACCACTGCACGGGGTGACATCCGTATCGCCGAGGCCGCGGGCGGCAAGGTCGTGCTCCGCACCCAGTCCGGTGACATCTCGATCGCCGCCGCCACCGGGGTCTCGGCGGCCCTGGACGCCGGCACCGACCACGGCCGCATCACCAACGCCCTCAAGAACGACGGCGCTGTCGAGCTCGACATCCACGCCACCACCTCCAGCGGCGACATCACCGCCCGCAGCCTGTGACCCGCGGCCTCCAGAAGGGAGGCGGACCAAGTTGCGGAGGTCGTCACGAAGGCGCGCCCGATCCGGAGAACCCGGCGCTCTTGTCGGCAGGACTGGGAGATCGGCCCAGCCTGCGCGGTTCGTACCTTGTAGTTGAAGGCAGACCAGAGGCCCTTCGGGGCCTCTTCTGCGTTTCATCGGCTGCGGCCGGGACACGGCGAAGGCGGCCCCCAGCTGTGGGGGCCGCCTTCGACTGAGGCTGTGGATCGTTCCTATCGTCCGGTCGGTACGCCGGTGCCGTCGGCGGCCGTGCGGGGACGCGGGACCCGGTTGTTGCGCAGGTACTCGACCTCGGTACGCAGGTTCGCCAGCAGCTTGCCCGCGATGTCCTGGCTGAAGCCGTTGCGGATGACGAAGCGGATGACGGCGATGTGTTCCAGGTTGGGCGGCAGGTAGTACGTCGGGGCCTGCCAGCCGTGGATCTTCAGCCGGTCGGCCAGGTCGAAGACGGTGAAACCGTCGAAGCCGGGAGCCGTCCGTACGGCGAGCACCGGTAGTTCCGAGCCGTCGGCGATGAGCGAGAGCTCGGGGAGCTTCGCGATCTCCTCGCCGAGGTAGGTCGCCACGTCACGGCAGGTCTGCTGGACGGCCCGGTAGCCCTCGAAGCCGAGCCGCAGGAAGTTGTAGTACTGGGCGACGACCGGCGCGCCGGAACGGGAGAAGTTGAGGGTGAAGGTGTCTATGCTGCCGCCGAGCAGGTCGCAGGAGAGCACCAGGTCTTCGGGCAGCGCGTCCGGCTCCTGCCAGACGATCCAGCCGACGCCCGGGTAGACCAGGCCGAACTTGTGGCCCGAGGTGTTGATCGACTGCACCCGGGGGAGCCGGAAGTCCCACACCCTGTCGGGCTCCAGGAACGGGGTGATGAAGCCGCCCACGGCGGCGTCGACGTGCAGCGGGATCTTCAGGCCGCGCTCGGCCTCCAGCCGGTCGAGCTCGGCCGACATCTGCTCGATCGGGTCGTACTTGCCGCATTGCGTGGAGCCGAGCACACCGACGACGCCGATGGTGTTCTCGTCGCAGAACTCCCTGAGCCGGGCGGGGGACAGGGTGTAGGCGGGCTCCTCGATCGGGCTCCAGCGCGGCTCGACGTCCCAGTACTGGCAGAACTTGGGCCAGCAGGTGTGGACGGCGGTGCCCATCACCAGGTTGGGCCTGTCGACGGGGAGCCCGGCCGCCCGGCGCCGCTCGCGCCACTGGAACTTCATCGCCAGCGCGCCGAGCATGGCCGCCTCGCTGGAGCCGCCGGTGGAGCAGCCGACGCTGGCGCCGTTGGGGTCGCTCCACAGGTGGTCGAGCATGTTGACGCAGCGCGACTCGATGTCGGCCGTCTGCGGGTACTGGTCGTGGTCGACGATGTTGCGGTCGAGGGTCTCGGCGATGAGCTCGCGGGCCTGGGGCTCCATCCAGGTGGTGCAGAACGTGGCCAGGTTGAGCCGGGCGTTGCCGTCGAGGAGGAGCTCGTCGCGGATGAGCGCCTGGGCCGCGCTGGGGTTCATCGGGTTGGTCGGCATCTTGAAGCGGGGGACGCCCCCTTCGGGGACCAGCCCGTTGTAGAGGGGATTGACATCGAGCGCTTCCTGCCACCGGTCGGATTCGACTCGTCTGAGCATGAGCTTCACCTCTCGATGCGTTGAGTGATGTCGAGCACTCACAGTAGGCAAGTTTTTACTGTCCGTCAACGACTTCCATGCCGAGGTCCGGAGTCCTGCGATGGCTGCGGGTAGGTGTGGGGTCTCGGTCGGGGCCAGTTGGGGCTAAACGGGCGCTGATGGGGTGGGTCGGATTCGCGGCTCCACGCCAACTCCGCGTCCCTTTTTTCCGCCAATGTGGTCCTTTGTCGGATTTGCGGGTAGGTCATGCCGCGCGAGCAGGCGCCGGCACGTCCGGGGTCTGTACGCGCGTACCGGGCCCAGGGCGGGCCGAGGTGGTGAGTGAGCGGGAAGGAGTGCTGATCATGTCGAACAGGTTGCAGGTGGCCTTTGCCGTACTCGCCGGGTACTACCTCGGACGGCGCCACAAGTTGCGCATGGCGGCGGCACTGGCGGCGGCGGGGCTGGCCGGACGTGCCAGCTGTGGCGAGGGCGGCCTGCTGGCGCAGGGCGTCAAGGCCCTCAGCTCCAATCCGGAGCTGCAGCGGATGACCGGCCGCCTCCGGGGCGAGCTCATGGAGGTCGGCAAGGCGGCGGCCGTGTCGGCGGCCAGCAGGCAGATCGACTCCCTGACCCACAAGCTCCAGGAGCACGGCGGGAAGTCCCACGCCGAGCAGGACGAGGCCAAGCCCGCGAAGCAGCAGGCGCCCAGAGGCGAGGAAGCGGACTACGACGAAGAGGACTACGACGAAAGCGATCGTTACGACGAGGACGAGGACGAAGAGGCGACCGAGGAACCGGAGCAGGCCGGGCAGCAACCCGAGGGTCATCGAGGACAGCGGCGAACGCGTCCTGTCCGGCGGGTCAGCCAGTCGCGGAGGTGAGTGCGGTGACTGAGGCAGAGGCAGCGAAGAAGGCGACAGGAGCCGGCGGGAGAGCCTTGGGCAAAGCCACCGGCACGGCCCGTCGCGCCGGCCAGGCCGCGAAGGGCAAGGTCGAGGACCAGGCCGGGGAAACCGTGGGAAAGGCCGGTGAGGCCGCGGGGAAGGCGGGGGAGGTCGGTCACGGAATTGCCGACAGCCTGCCGATGGACCGGCTCGTCCAGTCCGCACAGGGGCTGCTGCAGGCCGCGGGCTCGCGGGTGCTGTCCTCCGCGGGGGACAAGCTCGAAGGCCTGACCGGCCGTCTCTCCGACTACGTGGAACACGGCGGGAAGGGCCTGATGAGCGCGGTCACGGGCTCGGACAAGCCGGGCGGGTTCGTCAGCGGAGCCCTGAAGGGCGGCCTGACCGGTGGCCTGAAGGGCGGCCTCAAGGGGGGTCTGAAGGGCATCTTCCAGAAGCTCACCGGCGGTGGCGGCGGGAAGGCGGGCCACGAGAAGATCACCAACATCGTGGAGTCGATCGACGTCGGCGCGCCACGGCGTCTGGTGTACGACCAGTGGACCCAGTTCCAGGACTTCCCGACGTTCATGAAGAAGGTCGAGACCGTCAAGCAGGACAGCGACGAGGAGCTTTCCTGGAAGGCCCAGGTCTTCTGGTCGCACAGGAGCTGGAAGGCGCACATCGTCGAGCAGATCCCGGATCAGCGGATCATCTGGCGGTCAGAGGGACAAAAGGGGTATGTCGACGGAGCCGTGACCTTCCACGAGGTCACTCCCGACCTGACCCGGGTCCTGGTCGTCCTGGAGTACCACCCGCAGGGCCTGTTCGAGCGGACCGGCAACCTGTGGCGCGCGCAGGGGCGACGCGTACGGCTGGAGCTCAAGCACTTCAGACGGCACGTGATGGCGCACCTGCTGCTGAAGCCCGACGAACTGGAGGGCTGGCGCGGTGAGATCCACGACAGCGAGGTCGTCAAGGATCACCGGACCGCCGTCCAGGAGGAACAGGACCGGCAGGGCGCCGAGGAAGAGGAGCCCGAGGAGGGCGAGAGGGCCGAAGAGGAAGAGTTCGAGGACGAGGACGAGCTGAGCGAGGGCGAGCCCGAGGAAGAGGAAGAGGAAGAAGAGCCCGAAGAGCCCGAAGAGGAGGAGTACGAGGAGGAGCCCGAAGAGGAAGAGGAAGAGGAGCCCGAGGAGGAAGAGGAAGAGGAAGAGGAGCCCGAGGAGGAGCGTCCCGCGGCTCCGGTTGCGCGGCGTCGGGCCGGAGCGCCCACCCGCCGGGCCGCCGAGCAGGACCGGCCGGTACGCCGGCGTCGGATCCGAGCCGAGTAGCCACTCGTCAGGGCCTGTCGCCGAAGGCCCGGCCAGCCAGTAACAGGGGGAACGACATGACCGTTCAGCCTGCCGGTCGCGGCACGCCGGCCAGCAGCGGCACCGCGGGGACAAGCCTGGCGGACGTCATCGACACCATCCTCGACAAGGGCCTCGTCATCGACGCCTTCGTCCGCGTCTCGCTCGTCGGCATCGAGGTGCTGACGATCGACAGCCGGATCGTCGTGGCCAGCGTGGACACGTACCTGCGCTTCGCGGAGGCGGCCAACCGGCTCGACCTGTCGGCCACGGAGAAGGGACTGCCGGAGGTCGTCGAGGGAGTGACGCAGGCGAGGGCCGTCAGCCAGGCGAACGAGCCTGCCGGCGGAGCGCTGGAAGCCCCGTCCGAGGAGACGGACGAGATCCAGGAGATCGCGGGTGACGTCGTGGAACGCGAGGAAGAACCGCGCCGGGCACGTCGTAGAGAGGATGGCTGAGATGTCGCCACGTGACAGGGCCGCCGAGGCCGAGGAGACCTCGCCGGCGAGCGTGAACGGCAGCGCGTCCTACGTGTACGGGATCGTGCCGACGGATGTCGAGGTGGAGCCCGGGACCGAGGGGGTCGGGCAGCCGGCCGGGGAGGTGCGGCTGGTGCCGTTCGGCCAGATCGCCGCTCTGGTGAGCGACGTCGAGGTGGACCGCCCGCTGGGCCGGCCGAAGGATCTCCAGGCGCACCAGCGGCTGCTCGACCAGACCGCGGCGGAGGTGCCGGTGCTGCCGTTCCGGTTCGGGGCGGTGCTGACCGACTCCGACGCCGTGGTGGAGGAGCTGCTGAAGCCGTACCACGACCAGTTCGCCGACGCCCTGCAGGAGGTGGAGGGCCGGACGCAGTACGTCGTCAACGGCCGGTACGACGAGCAGGCGATCCTGCGCGAGATCCTGCGGGAGAACGGCGAGGCCGCGGACCTCCGGCAGCAGATCGCCGGCCTGCCCGAGGACGCGACGCGCAACGAGCGCATGCGCCTGGGGGAGATCATCGAAGGCACGATCGCGGACAAACGCGAGGTGGACACGGCGGCCGTCGTGGACGAGCTCTCCGACGTCTGCGAGCAACTGGTCGTGCGCGAGCCCGCCCACGAACGGGACGCCGCGCACGTGGCCGCGCTGGTGGAGCGGGGCAAGAAGGCCGAGTTCGAGCAGGCGGTGGACGAGCTGACCCGCCGCTGGTCGGGCCGGGTCGAGGTACGCCTGCTGGGGCCGATGGCGCCGTACGACTTCGTCGGCACGAGCTGACGGCACGAAGCTGACGGTTCGGCGCGGACAGCGACGTCAGAGAGGAGTGAACATCCTTGGGACTGGGGACGTTGCTTTTTGGCTGGCCACTTATGCCGGTTTATGCGGTCGTCAAACTCGGGGAGCTCCTGCGCGACCAGGTCGAGCGGGAGCTGCACGATCCGGCCGTGGTCCGGCGCCGCCTGGAGGAGGTGGAGCAGGCCAGGGCCGCCGGCCGGATCTCCGAGGAGGAGGAGGAGCGGGCGGTCGAGGAGATCTTGCAGGGGATGGTCGGCTGGTGAGGCGCCCGCGCCGCATCGGGGGAGTACGGGGGTGATTTCGTGCCTGCCAGGCAGGGAACCGGGAGCAAGCACGCGCCAGGAACGGGAAGCGCGGACATCAGCGGCGAGGGGCCGCCTCGTACGCGCTCGGCGGACCTCCCGGCCGCCGCGGTGGCCGGGGTGGGGCTGCGCATGATGACCGAGCTGACCGGCAAGGAGGCCGAGTCCGTCACGCTGGTCGAGCCGGCGGAGGACGGGTGGCTGGTCGGCGTGGAGATCGTGGAGGACCGGCGCATCCCGTCGTCCGGGGACACCCTGGCCCTGTACGAGATCGAGCTCGACATGGCGGGCGACCTTCTGTCCTACCGCCGGGTGCGCCGCTACAAGCGGGGCAGCGGTGACCTGGCCGAGGGGGCGCGGTGAGCGCCAACGTGCGGCCGAGTCCGTACCTTCCCGGGTCCTCGATGCAGTCCGGCCACGGCGGCCGGGAGTCGGCCAACCTCGGCGACATCCTGGAGCGCGTGCTCGACCGGGGCGTGGTGATCGCCGGCGACATCCAGGTGAACCTGCTCGACATCGAACTGCTGACGATCAAGCTGCGGCTGCTCATCGCCTCGGTGGACACCGCCCGTGAGATGGGCATCGACTGGTGGGAGCACGATCCGTGGCTCACCGGCGGCACCCAGGAGCTGGCCAAGGAGAACCGCAAGCTGCGCCGCCGTCTCGCGGCGCTGGAGGAGATGGTGTCCGCGCGGGTGGTGCCGAGCGGCGACGCCGGGCACGTGTCCGGTCACGGGCCTGAGGCGGTCGAGCGTGGCCACTGATCAGGGCGTCTACCTGTACGCGGTCACGCGTGCGGAGGGCGAGGGGCCCGACGGCCTGACCGGCGTGGCGGGCGCGCCCGTGCGCCGTCTCGTGCACGCGGGCCTGGCCGCCTTCCTCAGTACGGTCTCGCTGGAGGAGTTCGGCGAGGAGGCGCTGCGGCGCTCGATGGAGGACCTGGCCTGGCTGGAGGAGACCGCGCGCACCCATCACCGGGTGGTGGAGGCCATCGCCGGCCTGCGGTCCACGGCCCCGGTGCGGCTGGTCACCGTCTACACGGGAGAGGCGCAGGTACGGGAGCTTCTCGACGAGCGGCACGAGCAGTTCGACGCGGTGTTGTCGCGGGTGACGGGCCGGCAGGAGTGGGGCGTCAAGGCGTACGCCGTCCCGGTCCCCGCCGAGCCGGCGGCCGAGCCGGTGGACGGTCCGCGGGGCGCGTCGCCGGGGGCGGCGTACCTGAACCGCCGCCGGGCGGCCCTGCGCGGGCGGGAGGCCGACTGGCGCCGGGCCGCCGAGCACGCCCAGGCCGTGCACGAGGCGCTGATGCACGTCGCCGTCGTCGGCCGTCGCCACCGCGCCCAGGACCCGCAGCTGTCCGGACGCCGGGAGCAGATGGTCCTCAACGGCGCCTACCTGGTGGACGAGGAACGCGCCGCCGAGTTCACCCGGGTGATCGAGGACATCGTCGGGCAGGGCGTCGCCGTGGAACTCGTCGGCCCCTGGGCGCCCTACTCCTTCGCCGCGCTCGACCAGGAGGGTGAGGCGGCCCACGGTGACGCTTCCTGAGCCGAGAGGAGGCCGGCTCGCCGCCGAGGGCCGCCTTCCCGAGCAGCGGGTGGCGCTCGTCGACCTGCTGGACCGCCTGCTGGCGGGTGGGGCGGTGGTGATCGGCGACGTCGTGCTGTCCATCTCCGGCATCGACCTCGTACGGATCTCCCTGAGGGCCCTGCTGGTGAGCGTCAGGGAGGGCGACGCGGTCGAAGGAGGGATGCGACGTGACGGGCAGGAGTGACGGGCGGACGGCGAGACGCGGCGAATGGCGGCTGGAGACGGACGCCGACTCGGTGGAGCGCGACCTGAGCCGGCTGGTGCTGACGCTGGTCGAGCTGATCCGCCAGCTCGTCGAACGTCAGTGCGTGCGGCGGATGGACAACGGCGACCTGTCGGAGGAGCAGCTTGAGGCGGTGGGGCTGACCCTGATGCGGCTGGAGGAGGCCATGGCCGAGCTCTGCGAACGCTTCGGCCTGTCCCCCGCCGACCTCAACCTCGACCTCGGCCCCCTGGGTACCCTGCTCCCCACGGACTGACGCAGGCGCGCAGGCCGAGGAGGCGGACCGTTCAGTACGGGGTGCTCGCAGCGCGGGAGCCCCCACGGTCCGCGCGGTCACGCGGTCGGGGTGACGGGGGCGGTGTCCAGGGTGAAGGTCTCGACGATCTCGGTGCAGGTGCCGTGCTCGCCCATCACGCACAGCGCCAGGGTCTGGTAGGTGGCGGTGAAGGCCGCGGGCTCGGCCAGGAGACCCAGGTCGAGCGGGTGGTCCGGCCGCTGGAGCCGGGTGAGGGTGATGTGCGGGCGGAACAGGTCGCCGATCTCGTCGTAGCCGTGCAGGTCGAGGTTGGCGCGGGCCGTGGGCGGCGCGGTGAGCCGGTGGTCGGCCAGGACGCGGCCGACCGGGTCGAGGTGGCGCAGGCCCGTGCGCAACGGGCCGAGCGCGGTGACGACGTCCTCCTGGAGCCGGGTGATCGCGTCCGTCTTCCGGAAGAACAGCTCGACCATGCCGTGCTCGTTGGCGGCGAAGGACTCGCCTTCCAGGCGCATCGCGGAGGTGCGCCGGCTGAGCTCGTGCAGCAGCGCGACGGCCTCTTCGAGCCCGTCGGGGGTGAAGTTGGCCATGTAGAGCGAGATGTGCGGGTAGAGGCCGTCCTCTCGCAGGACGAACTCGGTCGCGGTGGCCTCCGCGCAGCGCCGGCTCAGGTGTACGGACTGAGCGTTGACGTCGTGCGGAGGCAGCAGGACAACGTCGTAGACCGGGAGATCGCCCATAAGGGAGGAGTCTAGGACGGGCCGGGGGCGCCGCGCGCGGGCGGCCTGCCGCCGCAGGGCCAGGCGCACGGCCGGGAACGCGAAGGCGGCCAGCGGCACCAGCAGGAACACCGCCCCGGCCACGCGCTGGTCGGCCAGCGGATCGGGCACCCCGAGCGGGGCCGCCAGGGAGAACCAGTCCGCCGCGACCGCCGGTCCCACCAGCAGGTACGTCCCGAGCCCCAGGTACGCGACGGCGGCCACCGCCAGCAGCCGGACCCGCGCGGCCCACGGGAACGGCCTGGGCAACGGGTCGAGGTCGAGCACCGCCCAGGCGACCAGCAGGCCGACCCCGGCGGACCCGGCCATGGTGACCAGGTGGGGCGCGTACCCGGCGAGCGACCAGGGCAGCCACGCCGTCCCGTACAGCAGCAGGAGCAGCAGCGGGACGGCGGCCGTCAGGAGGGCGGGACGGGTGAGACGCCGCCCGAAGGCGCGGTCGCCGAGCGGGCCGTACCGGGAGCCGGGGCCGGTGGCCCGCGCGGCGAGGGTGAGCGGCGCGCCCGCGCACAGCAGCAGCGGCGCGACGACGGCGAGGACGACGTGCTGCACGGCCTGGGCCGACGCCATCGCCCGCGCGTAGCCGCCCACCCCGCCGAGCAACGCGACCGCGGCCAGGGCCAGCCCGGCGTGCCAGGAGAGCGTGCGGAGGACCGGCCAGCCGGGCACCCGGCGCAGGCCGGCCAGGTAGCCGGCGGCGGGCAGCGCCAGCAGCAGCAGGACGAGCGGGTCGAGCCGCACCTCGCTGAGGAGGGCGCCGGGCGAGAAGGGCGCGAGGGCGTACTCCAGGACGGGATGGTCGTGCCCGCCACCCGCGCCGGGCGGCGGCGGGGTACGGGACAGGCCGACGGCCAGCCCGGTCGCCGCCACCATCACCGTCACCTCGCCCACGGCCAGGCGGACGAACGTGCGGCGCACCCCGCGATCGGCCACCCCGGCGACGGTACGCAGACGATGCCGCCGGCCGAACCAGGCCAGCACCGCCAGGGCCGCGACCTTGGCCAGCAGGAGCAGGCCGTACCGGCTCAGCCACAGGTCGGAGAGGCTGTCGAGCCGCACCCAGGCGCTGACCAGGCCGGAGAAGGCGACTGCGGCGAAGCAGCACAACGCGATCGTGCTGAACCGCGGCAGGACGACCCGCAGGTCCGTCGAGCGCCGGAAGTGCAGCAGCACCGCGCCCAGGCCGCCCACCCACACCGACACCCCCAGCAGGTGGGCCATCAGCGCGGACACGGCGATGTCGTGGTCGGCCGCCGAGGCGGCATGGCCCACGTAGGCGGGCGGCAGCAGCCCGAACGCCGCCACGGCCAGTGGGACCCAGGCGGGCAGCCGCCGTACGAGCGTGGTCAGCGCCACCGCGAACGTCGTGACCAGCACCACCAGCAGCGCCTGCGTCTGCGGCAGTGACGTGCCGAAGTCGAGCATGCCGGGCTCGGCGAGCAGGTTCGCCACCGGCATCGGGATGAAGCTGGACAGGGTGAACACGTAACCGGCCAGGGCGGCGACCGCCCATCCCAGCGCCCACCAGCCCGCCGCGCGCAGGCACCGCTCCGACTCCGGCGAGCCGCCAGGGGCCAGCACGGACGCCGCCAGCAACGTCCCCACGCAGGCCACCGCGCACAGGTCGAGGGCGAGGCGGGCCAGCGGCAGGCCCCAGTCGGTGACCGGCCCGGCGGTGGGCAGCCCGAAGACCTCCACCGTGCCGGCGCCGCCGCCGAAGCGCAGCACCGCGACCAGCACCAGGACGCCCACGCCGACCGCGAACACGGCGTACGTCCGTGCGGAAGCTCTCATAGGCCACCCGCCACGTCGTCCGAGGCCAGAAACCCGGCCGCGCCGGCCGGGGCGGGCGCGGTCCCCACATGCTCCCACAGGGGCCGTGCCCGGGCCAGGCGCGGTGATCGTCTGCTTCCGGCGCACAAGCGAAGGTACGCAGCCCGACCGGCCCCGGTTCAGCCGTCCGGGGCGCGGGTCAGTCGTGCAGGCCCAGGAGGGTGACGGCCTGTTCGCGCATCTCGACCTTGCGGATCTTGCCCGTGACCGTCATCGGGAACCCGTTGACCAGGTGGACGTAGCGGGGGACCTTGTAGTGGGCCAGGCGGCCGGAGCAGAAGCGCCTGACCGCCTCGGCGGTCAGCGGCTCGGTGTCCGGGCGCATGACGATCCAGGCCATCAGCTCCTCGCCGTACTTCTCGTCCGGCACGCCGATCACCTGGACGTCGGCGATGTCGGGATGCGTGTACAGGTACTCCTCGACCTCGCGCGGATAGACGTTCTCGCCGCCGCGGATCACCATGTCCTTGATCCGGCCCACGATGTTGACGTAGCCCTCGGCGTCCATGGTGGCCAGGTCGCCGGTGTGCATCCAGCGGGCCTCGTCGATCGACTCGGCCGTCCTGTCCGGCTCGTTCCAGTAGCCGAGCATCACCGAGTAGCCGCGGGTGCACAGCTCGCCCGGCTCGCCCCGGGGCACCGCGAGCCCGGTCTCCGGGTGCACGATCTTCACCTCCAGGTGCGGCATCACCTGGCCGACCGTCTCGGTGCGCCGAACCAGGCCGTCGTCGCGGCGGGTCATCGTGGACACGGGCGACGTCTCGGTCATGCCGTAACAGATCGCCACCTCGCTCATGTGCATCTCCCCGATCACCCGCTTCATCACCTCGACCGGGCACGGCGAGCCCGCCATGATGCCGGTGCGCAGCGACGACAGGTCGAACTCGGCGAAACGCGGATGGCCCAGCTCGGCGATGAACATGGTCGGCACGCCGTACAGGGACGTGCACCGCTCGGCCTCCACGGCCCGCAGCGTGGCCTCGGCGTCGAAGCCGGGCGCGGGCAGCACCACGCAGGCGCCGTGCGAGGTCGCGCCCAGGTTGCCCATGACCATGCCGAAGCAGTGGTAGAGCGGCACCGGCAGGCAGACACGGTCGGTCTCGGTGTAGCCGACGCCCTCGCCGACGAAGTAGCCGTTGTTGAGGATGTTGTGATGCGACAGCGTCGCGCCCTTGGGGAAGCCGGTCGTGCCCGAGGTGTACTGGATGTTGATCGGGTCGTCGAAGGACAGCGTGGCCGCCCGTACGCGCAGCGCGTCGGGGTCGGCGCGGCGACCGGTCTCGACCAGTTCGTCCCAGCCGGGCTCGCCGATGAACACCACCTGCGTGAAGCCGATCTCGGCGAGCATCGCGCGGTAGTCGCTCGTCTTGTGCTCGACGGCGCTGACCAGCAGCCGCATGCCCGACTGGCGGACCACGTAGTCCAGCTCGTGGGCGCGGTAGGCCGGGTTGATGTTGACCAGGATCGCGCCGATCTTGGCGGTGGCGTACTGCGTCAGCACCCATTCGGCGCAGTTGGGAGCCCAGATGCCGACCCGGTCGCCCTTGGCGATGCCCCTGGCCAGCAGGCCGAGCGCCACCTCGTCCACCGCGGCGTCGAACTCCGCGTACGTCCAGCGCCGCCCGCTCGCCATCTCGACCAGCGCCTCGCGGTCGGCGTACCGGGCCGCGGCGCGTTCCAGGTTCTCCCCGATCGTCTCGCCCAGCAGGGGGAGCGAGGATACGCCGGACGCGTAGGAGAGCAGTGAGTCACCCATGCCGGAAGCATCCGCCAGGGCGGTGAGGCACGCTACCCCCGTTCAGGGGTAGCCGCGGGAGGCCGGCCGCGTGCCATGCTGGTGACATGGCGGTGACACACCTTCCGTCGAGTGCCCTGGCCCCGCAGGCCGCCGTGCTCCTGCGGGCCGCCCTCACCCGGATGCGGCACGTGGTCGGGCTGCCCGTCCTGTTCGGCGGCGCGGTGTCGACCCCGGGCGGGGCCGTGCGGCTCACCGAGCTGACGGGCGTCCGCACGGACGTGCTGCGCGGGCTGGCCATCCACACCGGCACCGGCCTGGGCGGCCGGGTGCTGGTCACCGCCCGGCCGGGCAGCGTCGAGGACTACGTCACCGACTCCCGCATCAGCCACGAATACGACAAGCCGGTGGCGGTGGAGGGGCTGCGCGCGATCGCGGCCGTCCCCGTCGTGGTGGGGGAGACGGTCTACGGCCTGCTCTACGGCGGCGTCCGCGAGCCGCTTCCGCTCGGCACCCGCGTCCTCGACGGCATGAACCAGATCGCCGCCCGGCTCGGCGTCGAGCTGGCCGTACGCGCCGAGGTGGAGCGGCGGGTGGCCGCGCTGGAGACGGCCGCGATCACCGGCGCCGCCCGCGAACGGCCCGCCGGCCCCGAATGGGAGCAACTGCGCGAGGCGCACGCCGAGCTGCGCTCGATCGCCCAAGAGGTCGCCGACCCGGTCCTGCGCGAGCGGTTGCAGGGCGTCTGCGACCGGCTGAGCTCGCCGAACGTCGGGCCCGTCCCGGCCAACCCGCTGTCGCCCCGGGAGCTCGACGTGCTCTCCCTCGTCGCGGTCGGCTGCGGCAACGCCGAGGTCGGCCGGCGGCTCGACCTGAAGCCGGAGACGGTCAAGAGCTACCTGCGCAGCGCGATGCGCAAGCTCGGCACCCACACCCGGATGGAGAGCGTGGTCTCGGCCAGGCGCGCCGGCTACCTCCCCTGAGCCCCCGGCGGATTTACCAACAACGGACGATGCCCATCAGCGCCGTCGACCGGTTCCGGGTAGGCCCCCACCATGACTGCTTGGACGAACGACGAACTCGACCGGATCGCCGCCGCCGAGGAACTGCAGATCGCGTCCCTGCGCGGCGACGGCGAGCTGCGCCGCCCGGTGACGATCTGGGTCGTCCGCCTCGACGACGACCTGTACGTCCGGGCCGTGAACGGGCGCGACGGCACCTGGTTCCGCGGCGCCCAGGAGCGGGGCAGGGGTCGGATCCAGGCCGGGGGCGTCGACAAGGGCGTCACGTTCGCCGACGCCGACCAGGAGCTCAACGACCGGATCGACGCCGCTTACCGGGACAAGTACCGCCACTACTCAGAGAGCATCGTGGACTCGGTGGTCAGCGGGCAGGCCCGCGCCGCCACGATCAGGCTCGTGCCGCGCTCCTGACCCGCCCGGCAACGAGAGGTCCGATGGCCGCCAGCGCCCGGCCGCCACCGGCCGCGACAGTGGAAGGCATGAACACTGTCGTGGATGAGCACGTCCGGATTGAGCCCAATATTCTCTACTTCGGCACCCCCGTCGTCCTGATCTCCACCCTGAACGAGGACGGCACCCCGAATCTCGCCCCCATGTCGTCGGTCTTCTGGCTGGGCTGGCGCGGCATGCTGGGGCTCGGGGCCAGGTCGAAGACGTCCCAGAACCTGTTGCGGACCGGCGAAGGCGTGCTCAACCTGCCTTCCGACGCCCTCGCCCCGCAGGTGGACCGGCTGGCGCTGACCACCGGGAGCGACCCGGTGCCCGAGCGCAAGCACCAGCGCGGTTACCGGTTCGTGCCGGACAAGTTCGGCCGGGCCGGGCTGACCGCCGTCCCGTCGGAGACGGTGGCCGCGCCCAGGGTGGCCGAGTGCCCGGTCGCCATGGAGGTCGTGGTGGAGGAGACGCATCCGATGGGCGACGGCGGGGTGCTCACGTTCGAGGTGCGGGTGCAGCGGGTCTGGGTGCACGAGGACATCCGCCTGAAGGGCACCGACGACCACATCGACCCCGACGCCTGGCGTCCGCTCATGATGAGCTTCCAGAAGCTGTACGGGCTGGGCCCGCAGGTGCACCCGTCCACGCTGGCCAGCATCCCGGAGCGGCACTACCGCAGCGCCGACCTCGAACGGGCGCGCACCCTCTAGAGGCTCTCCAGCAGCGGCAGCCAGGTGCGCCCGGCGCACAGCTCCTTGATCCGCGCCGGGGGCAGCCACTCCGCGCCCGTGCTCTCCGACCCCGCCGGCGGCGCGGTCGCGGCGCCGGGCGTGGCCAGCCGGGCCCGGAACATCACCATGTGCGTCAGCGCCGCGTACCGGTAGCCGGCGGGGGCTGGGGCCAGAAGCTCGACGCGCTGCCACGCGAAGACCGACAGGGCCGACGGCTCCAGGAGAAGACCGGTCTCCTCCTGGAGCTCACGGACCACGGCCTCGGTGGCGCTCTCACCGGCCTCCAGGTGGCCGCCCGGGATGTCCCAGCCGCGCCCGACCCGGTCGACGCACGTCAGCAGCGTCCTGCCGATGCTGTCGGAGACGAACGCGAACGCCGAAGTCGTGCTGCCGGCGGGCGGGAGGGCCGAGGAGAGGATCACGTCGAGGCGGTGGTCGACGGGGATCCACGGCACGACGCAGGAGGCCACCACATGTGTCATGCCCCTATTTCACACGCCTTTGCGCATGGCCCGGTTGCCCAGGTACAGCCCGATCGCGGCGACCAGGCAGGCCGACGCGGTGCCGTACAGGACGGAGGGGTTCGCGAGGTCGCCGGAGAACAGCGCGCGCTGGGCCTCGACGATGTACGTGACCGGGTTCGCCGTGCCGACCGCCCGCAGCCAGCCCGGCGCGGTGTCCAGCGGGAGCAGCACGCCCGACAGCAGGAGCAGGGGGAACAGGATCGACTGGCTGACGATGTAGAACAGCGTCCCGCCGGGCGCCGACCGGATGGCCAGGACGAACGAGAACGCCCCCAGCCCCACCCCGAAGACGGTGAGCTGCGCCAGCCCCGCCAGCACGCCCGCCGGATACAGCTCGAACCCCAGCGGCACGGCCAGCACGATGATCAGCACGGCCTGCGCCAGCAGGACGACCATCGCCTTCAGCGCCCGGCCCACCAGCATCGCCGTCCGGTTCAGCGGGGTGACCAGCATGCGCTCCAGTGAGCCGCCGATCAGCTCCACCAGCAGCGTGTAACCGGCGGACATCGGCCCGGTCAGGCACATCATGACCAAAATGCCCGGCACGAACCACTGCCACGACGAGCCCACCGCGCCGTCCAGCAGCGCGCCGAACAGGAACAGGAACAGCAGCGGCTGGCCCATCTCGAACAGCAGCGCCACCGGCTCGCGCAGGACCGGCCGGAACTCGCGGGTGAAGACGGTGGCGGTGTCACGCAGGAAGGTCGTCATCGGTCAGGCTTCTCCCGGTGAGAGTGAGGAACACGTCGTCGAGGGTGGGGCGGGCGGTCTCGGCTGCGGTCACCTTGATCCCGGCGGCGTCCAGCGCCCGCAGGCAGCCGGGGAGCGCGGCGGGCGCGTTCGCCACCCGCAGGCGCATGGTGAGGCCCTCGGCGTGGCCGCCGGTCAGCTCGGCGGCCCTGGCGGCGTCCTGGGCGGTTTCGGCGGTGACCGTGACGGTGTCGCCGGCCAGGTCGTTCTTGAGCTGCTCGGCCGTGCCGTCGGCGATGATCGTGCCGTTGTCGATGATCACCACCCGTTCGGCCATGTCGTCGGCCTCCTCCAGGTAGTGGGTGGTGAGGAAGAGCGTGGTCCCGTACGCCTCGCGCAGGCGCAGGATGTGCCGCCAGATGTCGGCGCGGCTCTTCGGGTCGAGGCCGGTCGAGGGTTCGTCGAGGAAGAGCAGGTCGGGGCGGTGGATGAGGCCGAGCGCGATGTCCAGGCGGCGGCGCTGGCCGCCGGAGAGCGTGCCCGGCCTGCGGCCGGCCAGGTCTTCGAGGTCGAGCAGGCGCATCAGCTCGCCGGCCCGGGCGACGGCGTCGGAGACGTTCAGGCCGTAGCAGCGGCCCTGCGTGACGAGCTCGTCCCGGACGTGGAAGTTCTCGCCCGCGCTGTTCTTCTGGCCGACGTAGCCGATGCGGGAGCGCACGCCGGCCGGGTCGCGGGTCACGTCGTGGCCGGCGACGACGGCGGTGCCGGAGGTGGGCGGGAGCAGGGTCGTGAGCAGGCGCAGGGTGGTGGACTTCCCGGCGCCGTTGGGGCCTAGGAAGGCGACGAGCCGGCCGGGTTCGACGTCGAGGTCGATGCCGCGTACGGCTTCGACGGTCTCCTTCTTCAGCGTGAACACTCGGGTGAGACCCCGGGTGTGGATCATGGATGGTCGCCTCCTGGGCATGGCGAAGAAGCCCCTGGTCAGGGGCCCTTTCGGGGATCGGTTCAGTTTGAGCCGGGTGATATCGATTTGGCAAACGCGAATGTGACGTTCATGTACGGCTCTGACCTGCGGAAACGCCGTCCTGGGAGGTGGTCGCGGGAGGCTGATTTCCGGGCCGCGACATGGGGTTATGCGATTTTTCGCGAAGAGACGCAATATTTCAGGTCTTGCGGTGTATGTGGTGGCTCCGTCATGATCTCCGGCGTGAAAAGTCTGTGGTTAATTGCGGTAATTGCCGCAGTCGGCATGACAGGGGTCGCGGAGGCGGCCGACGGTGTTCCCGGCGTCGACGTCAGCAACTGGACGGGTGACGTGGACTGGGCGAGCGTGGCCTCCGGCGGCGGCAAGTTCGCGTTCGTGCAGGCCACCGAGGGCACGAACTACCGCAATCCACGGTTCGACGCACAGTTCGCCGGAGCCGCGACGGCCGGTCTTCTGCGCGGCGCTTATCACTTTGCGCAACCGCATGAATCCGACGGGACAGCGCAGGCCGAGTATTTCCTGCAGAACGGCGGAAACTGGTCCAGCGACGGTCAAACGCTGCCCGGCGTCCTCGATATCGAGGACAACCCGTACAAGGACAAGAACGGCAAGAACAACTGTTACGACCTGTCCGCCGAGGACATGGTCACCTGGATCAAGGACTTCACCAAGAAGTACCGGCAGCAGACCGGCCGGGACGCGATCATCTACACCACCACGAGCTGGTGGCAGACCTGCACCGGCAACTCCGCGGCGTTCAAGGCCAACCCCCTCTGGCTCGCCCGCTGGGGCGGCGACCCCGGTGAGCTGCCGAAGGGCTGGAAGAGGCACACGTTCTGGCAGTCGGCGGAGAAGGGCTCGCTGGCCGGCGGCCAGAACTCCTTCAACGGCACGGAGTCCCAGCTCAGGTCGCTGGCCAACCCGCCCGCCCGGGTGTCGGTCTCCGGCCTGGTCAAGGGCAGGAAGCTCTACCGGGTCACCGTCACGAACACCGGCCCGCACCCCGTCGAGAACATCGTGATCTCCGGGCGCGCGTACGGCGGGCAGAAGGTGGTCAAGGCCCCGGGCTGCAAGTTCAGCGGCACGGCGGTGCGCTGCGCGATCGAGAAGCTGGAACGCGGTCAGAAGGCCGCCTTCACGTTCACCACCAAGCCGAAGCCGACGGGCCAGGTCGGGGTGGTCGTCAAGGTAGGAACAGTCACGCTTAACCTCAAAAGCTGATAAATCGCGATAGGTAGGATAAATCCCGGGATCTCGGCTTAAAGGGGAAACGGGTGGCGCGGCGGCGGTTGAGCGTGTTGGTGGCCGGCCCGGTCGTGCCGCTGGTCGTGCTGCTCGTCGTCCTGCTGGCCGGTACGGCGTCCATGCCGTTGTCGACGTTCGTGCCGTCCAGGATCGTCCGCATCGCGTACGAGATCGAGCGGTACGACATCACGTACTCGTGGGGCGGCGGCCACGGCGAGCGGCCCGGCCCCACGAAGGGCACCTGCCAGGGTTACAGCGGCCGGATCAAGCCCTGCCCGGCCGCCCGGACCCGCGGCCTCGACTGCTCCGGCCTGGCCCGATGGGTGTACGCCCTGGCCAACGGCACGGACGTGCTCGGCCCCGGCAACACCGACGACCACGTGCGCAGGATGCGGCGGGTCGAGCGGGCACTGCCCGGCGACTTAGTCTTCTTCGGAAAAATCACGAAAAATAAGATCAAGACGCATCATGTGGGCATCTATCTGGGCCGTGGGAAGATGATGAACGCACCTGAGACGGGGGCTCTGGTGCGTATTGACGATATCGGGCGAAGATCGGACTTCGCGGGCTTCTACCGGTACTGAAAAAGGGTGCCATGATCCAGTTACACCTCCTTGGACCGCTCCACGCCACCCTGGACGGCCGCCGCCTCGACCTCGGATCTGCCAGACAGCGCGCCGTGCTCGCCCGCCTGGTCGCCGCCGACGGCCAGGTCGTCTCGACCGACCGGTTCATCGAAGATCTGTGGCAGGGACAGCCCCCGCCCAAGGCACTGGCCGCCCTCCAGGTCTACGTCTCGAACCTGCGCCGCGCCCTCGAACCCGACCGGCCGCCGCGCGCCCCCGCCCGCGTCATCGTCAGCGCCCCGCCCGGTTACCGGCTCTGCCTGCCCGACGAGGCCGTGGACGCCTGGCGGCTGCCCGGACTCATCGACGCGGCCGGCGCCGCCCTGAAGCGGGGCGCGGGAGCCGTCGCGCACGACCTGCTCGACCAGGCGCTCGACCTGTGGACGGGCCCCGCCTACGCCGAGTTCGCCGAGGAGTGGGCCGCGCCCGAGGCGGCCAGGCTGGCCGAGCTCAGGCTCGTCGCCGTCGAGTACCGCGCCGAGGCCGCGCTGCTGATGGGCCGCCACGCCGAGGCCGTGCCGGAGCTGCGCGTCCACGCCGACGCCCATCCGCTGCGCGAGAACGCCGTCCGCCTGCTGGCCCTGGCCCATTACCGCGCGGGCAGCCAGGCCGAGGCGCTGGCCGTGCTGCGCCAGGCCCGCGAGAGCCTGGTCGAGGAGCTCGGCGTCGATCCCGGCCCGGCCCTGCGCGCGCTCGAACAGGACATCCTCCGCCAATCCGAGTCCCTGCACGCGCCCGAGGTCGTCGAACGCGTCCAGGAACGGCACGTGGTCACGCAGGAGCCCTCGATCGTGGGCCGGACGCGCGAGCTGGCCGTGCTGCGGGAGGAGGCCGCGCGACCGGCCCGGCGCACGGTCTGGCTGGGCGGCGAGCCGGGCGCGGGCAAGAGCGCGCTGGCCGAGGCGTTCGCGGCCGAGCTGACCGGGCGCGGGTGGCGGGTCGCGTTCGGACGCTGCCCGGAGATCGACGGCGACGCGCCGCCCGCCTGGGCGTGGAGCGAGATCGTCCGGCAGCTCGCCGCCGTCCGGCCGCCGTCCGCCGCCGACGCGGCCCGCCTGGCGCCCCTCCTGAACGACGGCGTCGCCATCCAGAACCAGTTCCAGCTCGCCAGGGCCGTGGCCGGCTACCTGGCGGGCTGCGCGCCCCTGCTCGTGGTGCTCGAAGACGTCCACCGGGCCGACGGTGAGACCCTGCACCTGCTGCGGCACCTGGACCCCGCCGCGCGGATCATGGTCGTCGCCACCTACCGCCCGGCCGAGACCACCGAGGACCTGACCGCCACCCTGGCCGCGCTCGCCACCGGCAGCAGGCACGTCGAGCTCGCCGGGCTCGACGAGGACGCCGTCGCCGCGCTGCTCGAACGCCACTCCCAGCACACGGGCCTCGACCCCGCCACCGTCCGCACGGTCCTGGAGCGATCGCTCGGCAACCCGCTGTTCGTCTGCGAGATCGCCCGCCTCCTGGCCTCGGAGGGGCCGCAGGCCGCCGAGGCGCTGCCGCCCGGCGTGCGCGACCTCATCCGCCGCCGCATCACCCGCCTGCCCGCGACCGCCCAGACCGTGCTGCGCAACGCCGCCGTCGTCGGCAGGGACGCCGACGTGGACGTGCTGATCGCGCTGCACGACGGCGACGAGGACACCGTCTTCGACGGCCTGGAGGCGGGCGTCATGACGGGCCTGCTGGCCGAGCCGGGACCCGGCCGCGTCAGGTTCACACACGTCCTGGTCAGGCAGGCCCTGTACGAGGACACCGCGCGGATCCGGCGTACCAGGCTGCACGGGCGCGTGGTGTCGGTGCTGGAGCGGCTGCGGCCGAACGACGTGGCGGCCCTGGCGCACCACGCGCTGGAGGCGGCCGCGCCGAGCGCGGTGCGGTACGCCAGGGCGGCGGCCGTACAGGCGTCGGGCCTGCACGCGCACCGCGAGGCGGCGGCGCTGTGGCGCGCCGCGCTGGAGTTCGCCACCGACGACGGGACCAGGCTCGACCTGCTGTGCGGACTGGTGTCGGCGCTGGGACACGCGGGCGACGTCCTGGGCGCGCTGGCCGCCAGGGCGCGGGCCGTCGAGCTCGCCGCCGCCCGCGGCGCGCTCGCCCGCGCGCTGACCTCCTACGAAGCCCCCGTGGTCTGGACGATCCAGGTGGACTCCCGCTACAACCGGGAGTTCATGGAGGCCGTGGAACGCGAGCTGGCCGCCGGACCCGACGACGAGACCCGCTGCCGGCTGCTGGCCGCCCTCGTGTTCGAGCTGGAGGGGCACGACGACGACCGCGTGGACGCCGCCGGCGCCGAGGCCGTGGCCCTGGCCCGCCGCCTCGGCCGTCCCGACCTGCTCTGCCTGGCGCTCAACGCCCGCTACTTCGCGCTGCTCAGCCCCGAACGGCGGGACGAGCTGGAGGCCGTCGGCGCCGAACTGCTGGAGCTGGGCCGCACCCACCGCCTCGTCGGCTACCTCACGCTGGGCCACTGCGCGCTGCTCATGGCCGCGCTCGGACGCACCGACCTGGACGCGGCCAGGCGGCACGCCGACAGCGGCGTGGCGGTCTCCACCAGCGGTCAGCTCGGCATGTCGCTGGCCATCCTGACGCTGTTCGGCGCGCTGCGGAAGCTCGTCGAGGGCGAGTTCGACGAGGCGGAGGCCGTCTACACCGGGCTCACCGAGCAGATGGCCGAGCGCGGCGGCGTCAACGCGCGGGCCATGGGTGCGCTGTGCAGGTTCGCCGTCCGGATGGCCCGCGGGAACGTCCGCGACTCGCTCGACGAGCTGGCCGCCATCCGGGAACGCGTGAACAGCGACACCGTGCACGAGATCTACGCCGGGGCGCTGGCGGCCGCGGGCGAGCTCGACGCGGCCCGGCGGGTGTGGCGGCCCGAGTCGTGGTTGCCGCGCAACTACTACTGGCTGATGTGGCAGGCGCTGCGCGGCCAGACCGCCGTCGCCCTGCGGGACCGCGAGGTGGCCGGACGCTCCTACCGCGTCCTGCTGCCGTGGGCGGACGAGCTGGCCGGGATGAGCAGCGGGTCGATCACGCTCGGGCCGGTCGCGCTGGTGCTCGGTGACCTGGCCGAGCTGCTCGGGCTGCCCACCGACGGCCACTACGCCCAGGCCCTGAAGGTGGCCGAACGCGTCGGCTCACCCCACTGGGCGGAGGCGGCCCGCCGCCGGACGACCCCCTGACCGGTCTGGCGGGCTTGCCGCCGGGCGATCTCCTGACCGGTCTGGAGGGCTTGCCGCCGGGCGGCCTTCTGGCCGGCCGGGAAGGCTCATGGTGTGCCGAAGATGAGGGCCTGGCGGCGCTGGTGACCGCGCCGCATGAGCGCGAGCAGCACCACGAGCACCGGCCCGGCCAGACGCCGCAGTTCGGCCAGCTCCGCCGGCTCGGCGTACTGGGCGATCCTGGGCAGGTCGAACCGGGCGTCCCCGCCCTTCCGCACCTCGGTCTCGACCTTCTGCCAGTCGGCCTCCGAGACGTACTTGGCGACGACCGGGAAGATCAGCCGTTCCTCCTCCTCGATGTGCTCGTCCAGGAGGTCGGCCAGCGCGGCCAGGGACTTGGCCATGCGCCGGGCCGCCTGCCCGTCTGCGCCGAGCTGCGCCGCGGCCGTCGTGATCTCCTCCAGCAGCGGGTCGAGCGCCGCGTGGTCGTCGGTCAGGTCGCTCAGGTCCACCTCGGCGCCCGCCGAGCGGACGATGACCGGCCAGAGCACGTTGTCCTCCGCCTGGTGATGGTGGTGGATGCCCGCGCAGAGCTTCGCGGTGAACGTCGCGATCGCCCGCAGCCGTTCCTGACCGGCCCGCTGTTCGCCGGCGGCGATCGCGCTCATCACCTCGGCCAGACGGCGGGTGTCCCCGCGCATGGCCCGGTGCGTGATGCGGAAGCCGAGCATGTTGGGTGCCATTTCGGTGCTCCTCTTGTCGTGTGGGCACCAGCGTGGGCGACCGCTCTTAGACACTTCTTGGTGCCGACTTGTGCCGACTTGGCATGGCTGTAACACGTGTGGCCGGACGGAAATTGAGAGACCCGCGGGCTAAGGTGTGCCGCTATGGACAGGCGATGGGTCGGCCTCGACGGCGTCGAGATCGTGCCGGCGGTGCGAGCGGGCCGGCAGGTGCTGCGGGTGCTCAGGAACGGGTGGCTGGTCGCCGACTGCCGTTCGGTCGAGGAGGTGGCCGGACACGTCGACCTGGCCGATCTGTGCGAGGTCGTCGATCTTGCCGCGCGCCGCCGATCCGCCACCGCGACGGAGGTCCGTACGAGTTCGCATCATGGCTGAGTGCCGTGTATGGTTACACCTGTCCGCAGCGAGCGGACAGGCCCCTATAGCTCAGTCGGCAGAGCGTCTCCATGGTAAGGAGAAGGTCAACGGTTCGATTCCGTTTGGGGGCTCTTGTAGTGAGCAGGCGCGACGCCCGGACCAAGGTGACTTGGGGCCGGGCGTTTCTCGTTGTCCAGAGCCATTCGCAATGAGAGCCCATTAATCCGCACGCGAAGTCGGGAATTCGCCTCCCCGCGAACCCCCATCGGGGCGCTCGGCTCCCGCTCTCCGTCACGAACGGAGCCGGCAACACCCTCATCTCGGATACATCGGCGGATAAGGCGGCTGGTAGACGTTCTGGACCGGATACGTCCTGGTGACATTCCAGCCGATGAACGTGAGCGGGATCGCGGCGAGCAACCAGATCCCCATGCTGCACCCTGCCAGCCACCAGTGCACGAACAGCCACAGGCAGAGGTGCACGATGAACGCGGTCGGGTTGAACCCGCGCTCGCGCACCGTGACCCACTGCACCGGCCCGACCTGGGGTGCCTGCCACGCCTGCTGGTACGGCTGCGCGTAGGGCTGCACCTGGTAGGGCTGGCTGTACGGCTGAGGCAGGTAGTGGTGCGGCCCCTGCTGCCCGTACACCTGCGGGTCCTGCGGCCCTGACGGCCCATAGGGCTGCCCGTACGGGTCCTGGGGCGGCTGGGGCGGATAGGTCATGAGGCGACTCCTGAGACATCGGCCCCTATGAGACGTCGCCGCTCTCCGTTTGGTTGCCCCTGACCTTGTCCGCATCCGGACACTCGTTCTGGCTGCCGGGGACGGATGCCATGGCGGCGGGCGTGAACGCGGCTGTGATCGCTGCGGCTGGCGTGCGGGTGGCGTTCACCGCCAAGAGCACGGATGGCGGCGTCATGGCGGCCATCCTGGGCTTCGCCCAGGCGGCAATGTCCGCGGCGGTCCCCTTCGCAGGGGAAGCCTCGCCTGAGCAAACCGCGGTCTTGATGTCGCAGGCGGGCGCCGCCGTGGCGGTGCTCGTGCGGCAGATCAGCGTGCCTAAGACGGCGTGAACCATCGCTGTACGGCGCCGGGGTCGCCGATGGGCGACCCGCCCCTTCCGGCCTACCATTCGGCGAATGCGACTGATTACTTTTCTGTTCGTGGCCGCAGGAACTTCGCTTATCGCCTGGGGCCTGTATGTAGCTCTCTTCCAAGTGCAGGGCTACATCGTCTCCGAAGGCGGCCCGTTCCAGGTGGCGATGGCGTTACATGCGTTGGCGAAGCCCTTGTTTCTGGTGTTGGCCGGGGCGGGGACGATGCTGGGAGGGGTTGCCATGGCAATGCTGGCTGGTAAGCGTCAGGCGTGATCCCGTCTCCGCCACGGGAGACCGTGGCACCCACGTAAGCGGTACAGCGGCGGGTTGTTGTACGACTACAGCTCGGTGCGGTACTCGACCCAGGCACGGCAAGCCTCCGCTGTCCACCGGCGCTTCGCTGTCAGGTGCTGTGGGCCGACCTCGGCCATCCGGCTGGCGAAGAGGCTGCGAACTGCGGCCAGAGCAGTGACCTGCTCACCAGGGGCGTCCGCCCACGCAGGTACCAACGCGGCCACCTGCTCGGCCTCGGCGGCCGTGTGCCCTGCGTCGACGAGCCGCGGCACCAGCAGTGCAACGTCCAGCCAGGCAGATCCACGGCACGCCATCGACCAGTCGACAATCTGGACCCTGCCGTGGTGGGCGAGGAGGTTGTCCCGATGGAGATCGCCGTGGACGAGGATGTCGCCGTCGAAGGCTGCCACGTCCAGGGCCTTGACGAGCGGCTCCAGGTCGTTGGTTGGCGATTCGGCGAGGTGCTCTTGGGCGACCCGGAGGAGGCCGCCGATCTTCCTGGTGGCTGGGGGCGCCGGCCACGTGCAGGGCCTGGCGATGGACGCGACGGCTTCCATGACGCCGGCGAGGTCGGCGGAGCCAGGGGACAGGTCTGCCGGGGTGCCGTCGACGTGATCGAACAGCAGGAGGTGCCAGCCCTCGACATCGTCAGTCCACAGCAGGCGCGGAGCCGGCACGCTCGACTGCAGGGCATGGGCGGCGGCGCGCTCCTTGAGCAGATGTCCAGCGATGGGGGCGGCGGCGGGGGCCGCCTTCACGAAGAAGACGGCACCCTCAGTGCTGCTGATGCTGGCCGCAAGCCCGGAGGTCAGCCCGATCTCCGCTGACCGCGTGACGGCCACGGGACCGGTCTGTGCCTCCACGGCTGCGCGGGCCTGCTCCGGCAGATCAGCCCACCTTCTTCGGCGAGTCATAACACCCCTCGTGACACTGGTGGCACTTGTCGCCGCTGCATTCAGCGGCCGTCGGCCACAGCGCCGGGTTGACCCGGTAACCCGCGGCCTTGATCGCCTTGACGGTGGCGGCGAGGCCGGCCCCGCCACCGGTCTGGCCGGGGACGTCGTCCGGCTGGTGGTGGGTGAACCTGCCCGCGACCCGGGCGCTGAACCGAGCGTACTCCTCCGTGTACATCAGGAAGGTGTGCCAGCCGATGTCGACCAGCTCGGACGAACCGAGGCCGGCGCCGGGGTTGGCGGCGCAGGCGGCGAGGAACGCGAGCGCCTCCGCATCCGCGCGACGCATGAAGGCCGACGACGTCCCCATTCAGATCGCCATCAGCTACATCCCGCGGGACATCGCCGATGGGACGCCGATCGCCGAAGTCGACCCGGGAGTCGGCGGAATCAGCAGCCGCCTGGCCGAACTGGGGCATGCGCAGGTCGAGCTTGAGGAGGACGTCCGGGTTCGGCCGCCTACGCCCGATGAGGCGCGCTTTTTGCGGATGATCCCTGATCAGTGGGTGTACGAGATCTTCCATATCGGGTGGACGGCCAACGGTCGGGCCGTCAAGGTCACCACCTATGTGATGCCGACATATCAGTGGAATCTGCGCTACCGCTACCCTGCGGACCCTTCGTGACTGGTGGTCCTGGCTCTCTGTGGCCGGGATTCCGGTGAGCGGGACTCATCGCTAGGTCGACGTGCTGCACGATCTGGCCGATGGTGCCGTAGTGGCTGAGGGGGGCGGCTGTTGGCGGTCTAGGTGGCCTTGAGGCGTTGTCTCGCCCCGAGGAGACCGCGGGGGCCGTGCCGGCGTGTCACGCCACAACTCTGCGCAAAACGGACAAAAGCATAGAAGGTGGACTGGTGGGCAGTAGGCCGGTGAGGGTTGGTTGCCCATCCACGAAAGCTCCGGACGTGGGGAAGCGTCCGGAGCTTTCGCGTGTCCGGGGTTCCGTCGCTAGGCGGTCTCGTCCAGGGGCGGGTAGGCGAAGTGGCGGGTGTCGGCGAACGTCTGGGGGCCGGTGAGCCGGTAGCCGTGGGCCGCCTCGCTGGTGGTGTGGTACGGCCCCACGTCCACGGTGTCCGCGATCGACCAGACGCCCTTCACCTGCTGCCTGACGACGTAGAGGAACTCGTTGAAGTCGAGGGAGGAGGAGACGAAGGTGTTGACCACGGTGAGCGAACGACGGCCCGCGGTCAGCGCCAGCGGCAGGTCGACGGCCTGGTCCCGCCAGCGGTAGGTGTTCTCGACGGGCAACGGGTGCCACATGCCGGCGGGGGCGCCGTTCACGGTGATGGCGGCCTGCTGCATGGAGATGCCGGCGTCCAGGCGGCGGATCAGGCGTACGCCGGTGTTGGCGGGGTCCACGGTCACCGTGAACCGGCTCGAACCTCCGGGGCCGAACGCGCGCCCGTCGTCCGAGACCGGCCGGCCCAGGGTGAGTGGCTCCACGTGCCGCGGCGCCATCCACAATCCGACCGCCACCCCGACCCCGACGGCCCCGGCCAGCACCACCGCCGCCACCCCGATCACCCTCCACCGCCCCGACCCCCGCGCCCCACCCGCCGAAGCCCCCACCCCGCCTGGAGCGGTCGCCACCCCATCCGCCGAGGTCGCCACCCCGCCTGCCGGAGCCGCCATTCCGGCCGGCGGAGTCGCGACCCCGCCTGGCGAGGCCGCCACCCCACCCGCCGCCGGACCGCCCGGCCCCCCGCCGACCGGGGAAGCGTCGGCGGGGAGAGCATCGGGCAGAGAAGCGTTGGCAGGGAGAACAAGAGGCAGAGGAGCGGCGGCGTGGGCCCTGCCGACGGCGGGAACACCCTCCGCGGACGCCTTCGGCGTGTGCTCGCCGGCAGACGGCTCGCCACCAGGAGCTCCCTCACCAGGAGGCCTGGCGGCGGAATGCCCGCCGACGGGCAGAGCGCCTATCGGGGATGCGGCGCAAGGAAGGCCACCGACCGCCGAACCACCAGAAAGCCCGCCGAAAGCCAAACTGCAGGGACGCCTGTCGCCCCCCAACCCGCCGCCGGAAACAACCGGGAGTGCACCGCCGGGGAGGCCGCCCACCGTAAGCCCCCCGCTCGACAGGCTCTCGACTGGGAGACCGCCGGTCGGGGGGGTAGCTGATGGTTGACCGCCGCTGACGGGCGCGCCGACAGAAGGGGCACCGGCCGGAGGCAGCCCACTCCACGCCATCTGAGCATCTGTCGAGCGGCCTGTCCCGTCATGAGGCTCGGTGAAGCCTCCGGCGGGGTGGGCGGAGAGCCCCTCGGTAGGCAGGGCAGCGCCTCCAAGCGGCGCGTCAGCGGCTCCGCCAGGCGGGGTTGCAACTCCTTCGGACGGAATGGCGGCTCCGAAAGGTGGGGCAACGGCCCCAGGCGGTGTAGCACTTCCGACATGCTGGGAGCCGGCTTGGGCGAAGCCTCCAGGAGGCTCAGTATCCGGCAGAGACGTCCCTCCAGAAGGCGCGACGACCTCGCCGAGCCTGCCGGTGAGCGCAGGGCCCTGACCAGGCTCTCCAAGGGGCGTGGCGCCTTGGCCCGGTTCCCCGAGAGCTGCGGTGCTACCACTGGGCCCACCGAAAGACGTGGCGCCTTGGACGGGCCCTCCGGGAGGCGCGCCAGGCTCGGTGAAGTTCCCGACGAGCACGGCACCCGGTTGGCCCGGCCCCATGAGAGCCGCGGTATCCGGTTGGCCCGGCCCCGTGTGAGGCGTGGCACCAGGTTGGCCCAGTCCCGTGTGAGCTGGGGTGCCTGGCTGGCCCAGTCCCGCGGGGGTTGTGGTGCCTGGCTGGCCCAGTTCCGTGAGGGCTGTGGTGCCCGGGTGGCCCATCCCCTCAAGGGGCGGCATGTGCGGCGGGTACGTGTCCACCAGGGGGCCGGGGGTCGGCTGGGTGGGGGCGGTGAGAGAGGCGGCGGGGGCCGGGAGAGTGGGGTTTTCGGGGGAGAAGGTTGTTGCGGCGAGTTGGAAGCCGTTGGGGGGCATGCGGGCGATCCGTACGCGTTCCCAGGCCCGTTCCCACTCCGGGACCCGATGATCGGGCACCCCGCAAGCCCGCAGGAACGTCACCATCACCGCCTTCTTCGGAAATCGTCGCCCGGCCAGCATGTCCGCGCAGGTCGCCCGGGGAAGCCGGGGCCCGCCCGCCCTGTCCGCCCGCGCCTGGAGCTCCCGCAGCGACACGTCGGCTCGCGCGAACTGCTCGGCCAGGAGCCTCACGAGGCCCTCATGACAGTTCACCGACTCCACGCCGGGTTCCGCGCCTTCCTGGTCCTCGCCCATCGCCCCTCTCCCCGACCGGCCGTGTCCTGTCCGACAGTGTACGAACGATGACCGTACGTGTCCGGGGGGATTTCAGTGGCGTCCGAGTCAGGCTCGCATGTGGACGACTCCGGACGAGCCTGTCCGCCCTGCTGTTGGACACCGGCGCCCGATGGCTTTCCTGGCATTCGAGCGCAGAACAGCGCCGAAACCCCGAGCAGTACGAGCAGTACGAGCAGTACGAGCAGAAGAGGAAGACGACATGAACAGGAAACTGGCCCTCGTCGCCGGTATTGCCGCCGCCCTTTCCGGCCTTGTCATCCCGTCCGCCCCCGCCTCGGCCGGCAGCCTCCAGTGCAACAGCGGCCGGGCCCCGGAGGACGGCTACGTCGGCCGGGCCGACTGCCACAACCCCACCGGACAGACCTGGGTGTACCGCGCCGTGATCACCTGCGGCTGGAGCCCGGACGTCGTCGGCCCGTGGGTCACTCTCGGCCCCGGCGGCTCGGGCAGGTCCGAGGGCAAATGCGCAAGCTGGGGCAGCGGCGTCGGCGCTGTCGGCGTCGACGAACGCCAGGCCTGACCCCGACGAACCAGCACCCTTCGCCAGGCCCGCCCGGCCCGGTCTGACGCGGCCGCCATGAAGCGCGACGGGCGGGGGACCGGTTTCGTCGTGCAAGAGCCGGGACGCGGTCGAGGTGGGCGGCACCTCGCCGGACATCCGCGCGAAGCGCCCCCCTTGCGTGGCGCGCGGGTGTCCACCGCGTTCCCCTTGCGCCGCGCACGGGTGCGCACCGCGTTCCTTCGCGGGTCACCGCGTTCCTTTGCGCGGCGCGCGGGTGTCCGCGTTCTCCTTATGTGGTGGACGGGTGTCTGCCACGCTCCCTTTGTCTGCCCCAGAGCTACCCGCTCTGTCCATCTCGTCACTGCGCTGGCGCCGACTGCGCGTCACCCCCTCTGGTGGTGCGCAGACGTCCGCGACGGACCCCCTCTGCCGCTGCGCCGGCGTCCGCCGCGGACACCCCTCCGTCGACTGCGCGAATGCCCGAAGCCGGGCGGCCTTTCCCTCGTTGCGTGCCTGGTCCAGGCGTTCGCGTGGGCAAAGGACGGCTGCTACTGTGGCGAGAGCCTCCGCAGGTGATTCCCCAGGCGAGACCTAGGTGGCATGATCGGATTTCGATTGTCGGAGGTACCTGGGGCATACTGGTGGCACCCGCCCGATCAGGTGAGTTACTAATGTGCTCCCAGCTTCGGGTATCCTCTACGGGCCGGGAGTTTCCGGCCAAGGCGGAGTAGCTCAGTCAGGCAGAGCAAACGGCTCATAATCGTTGTGTCGCCGGTTCAAGTCCGGCCTCCGCTACTACCCAATCCCAGGTCAGTCGGCCTGGGTACGGGTGTGTCCATGTCCCGAACGTAGAAAGGCACTCCCAAGTGGCTGCCACCGACGTTAGGCCGAAGATCACGCTGGCCTGCCAGGAGTGCAAGCACCGCAACTACATCACGCGGAAGAACCGGCGCAACGACCCGGATCGGCTTGAGCTGAAGAAGTACTGCCCGAACTGCCGCTGCCACCGCGCGCACCGCGAGACCCGCTAGCGGTACTTCTGCCTCCACATCGCACAACCGGCGTCCCGTCTGGGGCGCCGGTTTGTCGTGTTCTCACTGCCTTGAGCGTCCTTCCTGGGCGCTTTCGCCCTGGTATGGGCGCCCATCCTGGGCACTGACCCAGGCCCCGGCAAAAAGCACGCCATGAGCGGCGACAGCCGAACCTTGTTCTGTTACCGTCTGCCTCAGCAGCGCTCGTTGAAGACATACGAGGGAGCACTGATGGCCTTGAACCGTGACTTCGTGGGCAGGACCTACCCATCCGCCGCCCCGTACGAGGTCAGCCGGGGGAAGATCAAGGAGTTCGCGGCCGCGATCGGCGACCACAACCCGGTCTATCGCGACAGGGAGGCCGCCAGGGCCGCCGGATACCCCGACGTGATCGCGCCGCCCACGTTCCCCATCGTGTTCAGCCTGCAGGCGGGCGGCGAGGCGCTGGTCGATCCCGAGCTGGGTCTGAACCTGGCGATGGTGGTCCACGGCGAGCAGCGGTTCGAGTACGTCAGGCCCATCTGTGCGGGCGACGAGCTGGTCACCACCGCGACGATCACCGACATCCGGAGCGCGGGACGCAACGAGCTGCTGACGATCAGGAGCGACGTGACGACGGCCGCCGGAGAGCCGGTCTGCACCACCTACAACACGATCGTCGAGCGCGGAGGGGCGGGCTGAGATGGCGGCCACGGTGAGGTACGACGAGGTCGAGGTCGGGCAGGAGCTCCCCGTCGTGGACTACAACGTCCGGCGGCTGAACCTGGTCATGTACGCCGGCGCCTCCGGCGACTTCAACCAGATCCACTGGAACGAGCGCTTCGCCAGGACGGTCGGGCTGCCCGACGTGATCGCGCACGGCATGTTCACGATGGCGCAGGCGGGCCGGTACGTCACGGACTGGGCGGGCGATCCGGGCGCCGTGGTGGACTTCGGCGTGCGGTTCTCGTCGATGGTGATCGTGCCGGACGACGACCACGGGGCGACGATCTCGGTCGGCGGGGTCGTGGAGGAGAAGCTTGAGGACAAGCGGGTGGTCGTCGGGCTGACGGCCAAGGCGGGCGACGCGGAGGTCCTGTCGAAGGCGCGCGCGGTGATACAGCTCTCCTGATGCCGTGATATGTCGGGCAGGTCGCGGGTAGCCCGTGTTGTTATGAGTGAAGTTGCGCGACAGGTCTGGCCCACCGTCCGTTCCATCCCCGTGTCGTCCGTGACCGACACCAAGCCGCCCGCTCACCTGCGTCCCGCGTCCCCTGAGCAGGTGGGGGGCAGCAGCGGCAGCGGACGGGACACCACCGGCGGCTCCGCCACCGGGGTCGGCACCGGACGGGCCCGGCCCAGAGGCGTGGGCGCGCACGGGAACCCCGCCGCCGCGCTGGGCTTCTCGGGCGACCCCGGCCAGCACGGCGACCCCGACGACACGATGCTGCACGCCCAGCGCGTCTGGGACGCCACCCTCGCCACGAACCGCATGGACGACCTGGGCGTCAACACCGAGCGCCAGCGCGTCGAGACCAGGGACGTGACGGTCTCCGTCGGGCTGCTCGTGGACGGTCGGCCTGAGGACGTGCTGGCGTGCGTCCAGTCGGTGATCGACCACACGCACACCCGGATCCTGGCCCTCGACCTGGGGAACGTCGACGGCGCGGGAGACGTCCTGGACGAGCTGGCCGCGCGATACCCGGAGCGGATCGCGGTGTGGCACGTCGCCGAGACCTCGCGGGCGGACGGGGGCACGGCGGGGTGGGGTGAGGGGCGTACCAAGCTGTTGCGGCTGGACGAGTCCGAGGTGCACGTGCTGATGGAGACCTCGCTCGCGCTGACCGGCGACGCGGTGACGCCGCTGGTGGCGGCCATCGTGGAAGGGGCGGTGGCGGCGGGGTGGCGGGCGGCCGAGGCCGAGGAACCCGGCAGGGTCCGGGCGTTGCGCTGCGACCTGATGGCGGTGCGCAGGGCGGCGGCGCTGGGCGCGTTCCCCGAGGACGCGGAGCGCGGCGAGGACGCCGACCTGGAGTTCTCCCACGCGCTTGAGGGCAGCCTCGTGGTGCCCGAAGGTCCGCTCCCGGTCCTCCGGCTCGACTCCGAGCACCACGGCGAGCAGGCCCTCCACGGCTGAGCCCACCCCAAGCCCCCCAACCTGCGAAAGCCCCCCGAACGGGCGGACGCACCCACGGGAAGGGGGGCCTTCCGGATGGGGGTGCGGCTCGGGTGGGGTGCTGCCCGGCTGGGAATGCCACCCGGAGGGAGTGCTGCCCGGAGGGGGTGCTGCCCGGCTGGGAATGCCACCCGGACGGGGTGCTGCCCGGGTGGGAGTGCTGCCCGGACAGGATGCTGTTCGGGTGGAGGGGGCGGTGGAGGGGGTGCTGGGTGGGCTGGGGGGCTCATAAGCTTGGGGCTCATGGAGATGCTCGCGCCGCACACCACCCTGGGCCTGGGCGGCCCCGCCCGCGACTTCGCCGAGGCAGTCACGGCGGAGCAGCTCGTGTCCCTCGTCGCCGAGGCCGACATGAACGGGGTGCCGACCCTGGTGCTCGGCGGCGGCAGCAACGTGGTGATCGGTGACGACGGCTTCGACGGGCTGGTCGTCAAGGTGGCCACCGAGGGCGTGACGGTCTCCAGGGACGGCGAGCAGGTGCTGCTCACGGTCGAGGCGGGCCAGGACTGGGATGTGCTGGTCGAGCGGGCCGTGGCCGAGGGATGGTCCGGCATCGAGTGCATGTCCGGCATTCCGGGCCTGGTGGGCTCGACCCCGATCCAGAACGTCGGCGCGTACGGCCAGGAGGTGGCGCAGACCATCAGGTGCGTACGGGCCTACGACCGGCTCACCCGGCAGGTGGTCGACCTGGAGGCGCGCCAGTGCGGGTTCTCCTACCGCGACAGCGCCTTCAAGCGGGACCTGTCGCGGCACGTGGTGCTCGCGGTGACGTACGCGCTGGACGTGTCGGACCTGTCCGGGCCGGTGGCCTACCAGGAGCTGGCCGGGCGGCTCGGGGTGGAGCTCGGCGGCCGCGTGCCCCTCGGCCTGGCCCGTGAGGGCGTCCTGGGGCTGCGGCGGGGCAAGGGCATGGTCTTCGACCCGGCGTCCGACCCCGACAGCCGCAGCGCGGGCTCGTTCTTCACCAACCCGATCCTGACCGCCGAGCACGCCGACGAGCTGGCCGGACGCGCGCCCGGCCACCCGCGCTGGGACATGCCCGACGGCCGCGTCAAGGTGCCGGCCGCCTGGCTGATCGAGCAGGCGGGCTTCCCCAAGGGCTACGAGCGCGGCCCGGTGCGCATCTCCACCAAGCACACGCTGGCCCTCACCAACCCGGTGGGCGCCGCCACCACGGCCGACCTGCTGGCGCTGGCCGCGGAGGTGCGCGACGGGGTGCGGGAGAAGTTCGGCGTCACGCTCGTCAACGAGCCGGTGCTGGTCGGCTGCACGCTGGCGGACGACCTGGGGGAATGACGGCTCTGCGTGGGCTGTTATGGTGTGTTGGTAATTCCGAAGGGGAGTAGTCCCAATCGTGTGATCGACATACTGGCGCGTGATCGCGCCCGGTCACACGGGCCTGAACGGGCGGACGAGACCTTCGGCCTGGCAGTCATGACACAAAGACGCTGCCGGGCCGAAAGTCGTGCCCGAAGATCCCCCGGGTGCCTGCTTCCGGTCTGGTCGCGCGGAAGAGGACCGGTTGGACGCGTTCTGGATCAGTCTCGCGGTCATTTTCGTGGCCGAGCTCGGTGACAAGAGCCAGCTCATGGCGATGACGTTCGCCACCCGTTTCAAGCCTTGGCCCGTGCTCGCGGGCATCACCATCGCCACCACGGTCGTGCACCTGCTGAGCGTGGGTGTGGGCGAGCTGGTCGGGAAGGCGCTGCCGACGACGGCCATCTCGATCGTGGCCGGCATCGCCTTCCTCGGGTTCGCCCTGTGGACGTTGCGGGGCGACGAGCTGACCAAGGAGGAGGAGGACAAGGCCCGCCGTACGACCAGGAACGTCCTGGTCGCGGTGACCGTGGCGTTCTTCCTGAGCGAGCTGGGCGACAAGACGATGCTCGCCACGATCACCCTGGCCACGCAGCACGGCTGGTTCGGCACGTGGATCGGCTCGACTGTCGGCATGGTCGCCGCCGACGCCCTGGCCATCCTCGTGGGCCGCCTGCTCGGCAAGCACCTCCCCGAGAAGGTCATCCGGTACGGCGCCGCCGCCGCGTTCGCGGTCTTCGGCATCGTGCTGCTCGTCGACGCGATCCTCTAGGAGCGCGGCGGCAGCGCCTGGTGGACGTCGGCGAGCAGGCCGAGCACGGGCTCCCTGCTCTCCCGGGCGAAGGCGGCCTCCACCGCGCGCGCCGCGGGCCCGCCGGCGAGCCAGGCGAGGACCTGGGCGTGGGCGGGGGCGTCGCGGTCCCAGAAGGCGTTGGTCAGCCGCTGCCCGGACAGGCCGCCGGTGACGAAGTCGTGCAGGTGGGCGATCGCCGCGTCGCTCTCCAGCCCGGCCCAGGCGTCGAGGAAGGGCGCGAGGTCCACGCCGGTGGCGGCGACGGCGCACAGCACGGTGTCGGCCAGCGGGCGGGACGGATGGCGGTGCAGCGTGTCGTGCCACCACTCGTGCAGGAACGCGGTGACGGCCGTGCGTTCGGCGGCCGGCCAGTCGTGCCAGCCCGCGACGGCGAGCTTGCCGAGGACGATCTCCGGGTCGGGGTAGGAGAAGGCGTCGGCCGCCGCGCATTCGAGCAGGCGCGGGAGGAAGTAGCGGAACTCGGGGACGTCACCCCACGTGGTGAGCGCCTTGGCCGCGTAACGGGCCAGCGAGCCGGCCTCGATCGCCGAGACCGGCCCGGACAGCAGGCAGGCCTCCTCGCCCGGCTCCACGCAATGGGGACAGCCGGACACGCTCGCGGGCCGGCCGACGGCTCCGAACACCTCGTAGAGCCGCCCGAGGGCCTTCACCCTCAGTCGAGGGTGAAGTAGTCGGGGCCCGCGTAGCGGCCCGTGGCGAGCTTCTCGCGCTGCATGAGCAGGTCGTTGAGCAGCGAGGACGCGCCCAGCCTGAACCAGTCGGGGGAGAGCCAGTCGTCGCCCGCCGTCTCGTTGACCAGCACCAGGTTCTTGATGGCGTCCTTGGTCGTGCGGATGCCGCCGGCCGGCTTGACGCCCACCTGGCGGCCGGTCGCGTCGCGGAAGTCGCGCACCGCCTCCAGCATGATCAGCGTCACCGGCAGCGTGGCCGCCGGGGACACCTTGCCGGTCGAGGTCTTGATGAAGTCGGCGCCCGCGATCATGGCCAGCCAGGACGCCCGGCGCACGTTGTCGTACGTCGCCAGCTCGCCCGTCTCCAGGATCACCTTCAGGTGCGCGGGACCGCAGGCGGCCTTGATCGCGACGATCTCGTCGTAGACCTTCATGTAGTCGCCGGACAGGAACGCGCCGCGGTCGATCACCATGTCGATCTCGTCGGCGCCCGCGCCCACGGCCAGCGCCGTGTCGCTCACCTTGACCTCCAGCGAGGAGCGCCCGCTGGGGAACGCGGTGGCGACCGAGGCCACCTTGACCCCCGACCCGGCCACCGCCTGGACGGCCACCGGCACCATGTCGGGATAGACGCACACCGCCGCCACCCTGGGGGCGCCGCCGCCCGGGTGCACGGCCTTGGTGCACATGGCCCGGACCTTGCCCGCCGTGTCGGCGCCTTCGAGCGTCGTCAGGTCGACCATGGAGATGGCCAGGTCGATGGCCTGGGCCTTGGCCGTGGTCTTGATGGAACGGGTGCCGAGCATGGCCGCCCGCTGGTCGGCGCCCACCCGGTCGACTCCGGGAAGGCCGTGCAGGAAGGCGCGCAGCGTCGCGTGGGACGAGGCGACGTCCGCGAGCGAGGTAGTCACAGTTGACACCTTCACAGCATCGCCGACCAGGGCCACTACCTCCAAACCGGACGGACGGAACGCCGCCTAAGGCGGGACGGGCCCCGATCTAGGTATGTCCCGCCCTGGGTGCGCCCGCAGATAGGGCATCCACCCGATGTGCCGGGCCGGGCCTTAGGCCGAACATTGAAGATGTCAGGGAAAAGCAGCACATGTTCAGGAGAACAAGATGAACCCCGAACTCGAGTACGAGCTCATGAAGTCCTACGCCAGCGAGCTCCGGCAGGCCGCCGCCGAGCACCGCCGAGTACGCGAGGCCATGAAGGGAAACAAGACCGAGCGGCGCTCGGTCTTCGGCAAGCGCCGTTCGTCATGACCGCCCCAAGAGTGCCCGGCCGCGTCATCGCATGTGGCGGCCGGGCCTCTGCACCCCCCTAAACCCGTCGAATGCGATTGATAGGGCATGGCATGCTGAACGACATGCTGGGACGTTCGGTGAGTCCCGTCTTCGTCGGGCGGGCGGAGGAGCTCGTCGCTCTCGGAGAGAGCTTCGACGAGGCGCGCAAGGGCACGGTGACGTCCGTGCTCATGGGCGGAGAGGCTGGGGTCGGCAAGAGCCGGCTCGTGCAGCGCTTCGCCGAGACCTGCGTGGCCGATGGCGCGCAGGTGCTGGTCGGTGGCTGCGTGGAGTTGTCGGCCGAGGGTCTGGCGTACGCGCCCTTCACCGCCGCGCTCAGGCAGCTCGTCAGAGAGCAGGGCCCCGCCGCGGTGGCCGCGCTGCTGCCCGAAGGGGGCCAGCGCGATCTGGCCAGGCTGCTGCCGGAGTTCGGCGAGCCCAGCGGCGACGGCGAGACCGACACGGGTCGCGCCCGGCTCTTCGAGCAGTTCCTCACCCTCCTCGAACGCCTCGCGGACAGCCGCCCCACGATCCTCGTCATCGAGGACATCCACTGGGCCGACCGGTCCAGCCGCGACCTGATCGCCTTTCTCAGCCGCAACCTGCACGCCCCGCAGGTGCTCATCGTCATGACCTACCGCTCCGACGACCTGCACCGGCAGCATCCGCTGCGCCCGGTGCTGGCCGAGCTCGGACGCGTCAACGGCGTCCACCGCCTGGACCTGCCCCGCCTGTCGCGCGACGAGGTGGCCGCCCAGATGGCCGGCATCCTCGGCGCCGCCCCCGAATACGTGAAGGTCCAGAAGGTCTACGAACGCAGCGAGGGCATTCCGCTGTTCGTGGAGGCCCTGCTCGACAGCGGCGAGGACTGCACGTTCCCCGAGTCGATGCAGGACCTCATCCTCAACGCCGTCGAACGGCTCCCCGAGGAGACCCAGCGCGTCCTGCGCATGGCCGCGGCGGGCGGCAACCGGGTCGGTCACGCGCTGCTGGCCGCCGTCAGCGGGCTGTCGGAGATCGAGCTGGAGGCGGCCCTGCGCCCCGCCATCGCCGGGAACGTGCTGCAGATCGCCGACAACCGCGCCTACGTCTTCCGGCACGCGCTGATCCGGGAGGCCGTGCACGAGGAACTGCTGCCGGGCGAACACCAGCGCCTGCACTCCAGGTACGCCGAGGAGATCTCCAAGGACCGCTCGCTCGTCCCGCCCGGTCGCGCCGCCGTTGAGCTGGCCCACCACTGGTACGGGGCCCGCAACGACCTCTGGGCCCTGGTGTCGGCCTGGGAGGCCGCGCAGAAGTCGTTCAAGGCGTACGCCTACACCGAGGCCGTGCCGCTGCTGGAACGTGTGCTCATGCTCTGGGACCGGGTCCCCGACGCCGCCCGGCGCATCGGCGTGGACCACACCGCCGTGCTCGAACGCGCCTCCGAGGCCGCGAACGCCGGCGGCGAGGTGGACAAGGGCGTGAAGTTCGTCAAGGCCGCCCTCGCCGAGCTGGACGAGAACGAGGAACCGGACCGGGTGGCCCAGCTCATCGTGCGCCAGGCGTCGTTCAAGGTGTCCAAGGGCCAGATGGGCGTCATCGAGCTGCTCCGGCACGCCCTGCGACTGGTGCCCGAGCCGTGCCCGGTGCGCGCGGAGGTCGTCATGACGCTGAGCAGGCAGCTCATGCTGCGCGGCCACGTCGCCGAGGCCGACGAGCTGATCGTCGAGGGCCTCGACCTGGTCAGGCGGTCGGGCGACCGGTGCCTCGAAGCCGACCTGCTGATGAACATGGCGCTCGGCCACTCGCTGCGGGGTGAGCTGGAGCGGGTCATCGCCGTCAACGAGCAGGCGATCGGCCTCGGCAAGGACGAGGGTTCGGGCCGGATCATCATCAGGGCGCTCGGCAACAACATCGACTCCCTGATCGACATGGGCCGCGCCGAGGAGGCCCTGCGCCTGTCGGAGGAGGCCTGGCGCTACGCCAAGAAGTACGGCCGGCTGCGCGGCAGCGGGCTGTTCATCCTCAACAACTGGGCCGAGGCGCTGGAGTCCCTCGGCCGCTGGGACGAGGCGCTCGACCGCGTGGAGAGCACGCTCAACTACGGGCCGGTCCTGCGCACCCGGTACGCCGTGCTGCGCGTCCGGGCCGACATCGGGCTGGCCAGGGGCGAGGTGCAGCTCGTCGAGGGCATCCTGTCGGAGATCGGCGTGCTCAAGGACCGCCCTGAGGACTTCGTCCAGGACGTCATCAGCAACGCGCGCCTGCACATCGGCTGGCACCTGCTCAAGGGCGAGCCGTGGGCGGCGCTGGCCGTGGCCGAGCGGGCGCTGTCGCATCCGCGGCTGCCGAGCAAGGCCATGCTGGGCTGGCGGCTGCTCTCCCTGCTGCGCACGGTCTGCGACGCGGCGGAAGACCTCGAACCCGACCGGACCGCCGCGGTCCGGGCGCACGCCGCCGAGCTGGCGGCCGAGCTGACGATCAGCGGGCCGGTGGCGGATGCGTACCGGCTGTCCTACAGCGGTGACTTCGACGCCTCGGCGGCGGCGTGGGAGCGGCTGATGCGCCCGCACAACCAGGCCAAGGCCCTGCTGCGCGCGGCCGGCGCCGCGGCCAGGAGCGGCGACAGGGAGGGCGCGGCGACCCGGCTCCGGCAGGCGCGCCCGCTCGCCGTCGAGCTGCGCGCCACCCCGCTGGTCGAGGAGATCGAGGCGTTGTCGCGCCGCGTGGGCGGCGGCCAGCAGGCCCAGGAGACAACGCCGGAGCTGCTGACGCCGCGTGAGCTGGAGGTTCTGCGCCTGGTGACCCAGGGCCGCACCAACAGGGACATCGCCGCCCAACTGTTCATCTCGGCGAAGACGGTCAGCGTGCACGTGTCGAACATCCTGGCCAAGCTGGGTGTCACCACGCGCGGAGAGGCCGCCGCGGCGGCGCATCGCCTGTCCCTCCTCGCGTAGGAGCTCCAGGCCCCTCGGAGCACTCGGACCGACCGTCTACGCTGGCAAGGTGATGTCCCTATACCTCACCCTGGGCTGACGGCGATGTTCGACTACGCACCCGCGCCAGAGTCGCGCGACATTGTCGACCTCAAGCCGTCGTACGGGTTGTTCATCAACGGTGAGTTCGTGGACGGCTCCGGCTCTCCCTTCAAGACGGTCAACCCGGCGACGGAGGAGAAGCTCGCGGAAGTCGCCTCCGCCTCCTCCGACGACGTCGACCGGGCCGTGCAGGCGGCGCGCAAGGCGTTCGGCGTGTGGAGCGCCCTGCCGGGCGCCGAGCGGGCCAAGTACCTGTTCCGCATCGCGCGCCTGATCCAGGAGCGGGCCCGCGAGCTGGCCGTCCTGGAGTCGCTCGACAACGGCAAGCCGATCCGCGAGTCGCGCGACGTCGACCTGCCGCTGGTCGCGGCCCACTTCTTCTACTACGCGGGCTGGGCCGACAAGCTGGCCTACGCCGGGTTCGGTACCAAGCCGCTCGGTGTGGCCGGTCAGGTCATCCCGTGGAACTTCCCGCTGCTCATGCTGGCCTGGAAGATCGCTCCCGCGCTGGCCTGCGGCAACACGGTCGTGCTCAAGCCGGCCGAGACCACGCCGCTGACCGCGCTGCTGTTCGCGGAGATCTGCCAGCAGGCCGAGCTGCCGCCGGGCGTGGTCAACATCGTGACCGGCGCGGGCGACACCGGCGCCGCGCTGGTGGCCCATCCCGACGTCAACAAGGTGGCCTTCACCGGCTCCACAGAGGTCGGCCGGCTCATCGCCCGCACGGTCGCGGGCACCGGCAAGAAGCTCACGCTGGAGCTCGGCGGCAAGGCCGCGAACATCGTCTTCGAGGACGCCGCCATCGACCAGGCGGTCGAGGGCATCGTCAACGGCATCTTCTTCAACCAGGGCCACGTCTGCTGCGCGGGCTCCCGGCTGCTGGTGCAGGAGTCCGTCCACGACGAGCTGCTGGAGTCGCTGAAGCGGCGGCTCGGCACGCTGCGGCTCGGCGACCCGCTCGACAAGAACACCGACATCGGCGCGATCAACTCGGCCGAGCAGCTCGCCAAGATCCGCGAGCTGTCCGAGGCCGGGGCCGACGAGGGCGCCGAGCGCTGGTCGCCCGCGTGCGAGCTGCCCGACCGGGGCTACTGGTTCCCGCCCACCCTGTTCACCGGGGTCGCCCAGTCCCACCGGATCGCCCGGGAGGAGATCTTCGGGCCGGTGTTGTCCGTGCTGACCTTCCGTACCCCCGCGGAGGCCGTGGAGAAGGCCAACAACACCCCGTACGGGCTCTCTGCCGGCATCTGGACGGAGAAGGGCTCGCGCATCCTGTGGATGGCCGACCGGCTGCGGGCCGGGGTCGTCTGGGCCAACACGTTCAACAAGTTCGACCCCACCTCGCCGTTCGGCGGCTACAAGGAGTCGGGGTACGGCCGTGAAGGCGGTCTCGCGGGGCTGGAGGCCTACCTTGACGTGTGATCATCGCCGTGCCCGGCGGTCCGGGCGGCGTGCCCAGGCCACCGGCGGCCACGCCTTCGCCCGTGCCGGCCGGCCCGCACGCGTCGGCTGGTTCGCCCACCGCTGCGGCGTCAGCAGGTGCGGCCAGGTGTTCGCCCCGGTTCAGACGACGCAGGAGTCCACGTGGAGAGGTCGGGGCGATGAGTAGGTTGTCCGTCAGAAAGACCTACAAGCTGTACATCGGCGGGGCCTTCCCGCGCTCGGAGAGTGGGAGGTCCTATCCCGTGACCTCGCCCAAGGGCGACTTCCTCGCCAACGCCTCGCGCGCCTCGCGCAAGGACGCGCGTGACGCCGTGGTCGCCGCGCGCAAGGCGTTCCCCGGCTGGTCCGGCGCGACCCCCTACAACAGGGGGCAGATCCTCTACCGCGTCGCCGAGATGCTGGAGGGGCGGCGCGGGCAGTTCGCCGAGGAGCTGGGCACGGGCAAGAAGGCCGCCCTTGAGTCGGTGGACGCTGCGGTCGACCGGCTGGTCTGGTACGCGGGCTGGTCGGACAAGATCACGTCGGTGCGCGGGTCGGCGAACCCGGTGGCGGGGCCGTACCTCAACCTGTCCTCGCCGGAGCCGACCGGGGTCGTGGCCGTGGTGGCGCCCGCCGATCCGCTGCTCGGGCTGGTGTCCGTGGTCGCGCCGGTGATCGTCACCGGGAACACGTGCGTCGTGGTCGCCTCCGAGCCCTCACCGCTCGCCTCGATCACGCTGGCCGAGGTGCTGGCCACGTCCGACCTGCCGGGCGGGGTGGTCAACATCCTGACCGGACGGCAGGCCGAGCTGGCGCCCTGGCTGGCCGCGCACATGGACGTCAACGGCCTCGACCTGACCGGCGTCGAGGACGCCGACCTGGCGCTGCGCTGCGAGCAGGAGGCGGCCGAGAACCTCAAGCGCGTGCTGCGTCCCGTGCGCGAGGACTGGACGGCCGATCCGGGGCTCGGGCGCATGACGCGGTTCCTGGAGACCAAGACCGTCTGGCATCCGGCCGGCGTCTAGGAGAAACCGGGCGGGCGCAGCGGCGGGTGGGCCGCCTGGAGCTGGGCGGCCAGGGCCAGCAGGTGCGGCTCGCCGCCCGGCGGCGCCACGAGCTGCACGCCGATCGGCAACGCGCTGGAGTGCGTGGCGACCGGCACGGTCATCGCCGGCCAGCCGCACAGGTTCCAGGGGCTGGTGGTGGGCGCGTACCTGACGTTGACCAGCAGGTTGGGCAGGAGGCCGCGCCCGGCCCAGCGGTCGGCGCGCGGCGGGAGCGCGGCGAGCGTCGGCGTGATCATCACGTCGGCGTCGCCGAACCAGGTGTCGGCGCCGTAGCCGCTCCAGCGCTCGCGGCCGCGCCGGCCGTCCAGACCGATCCTGGTGAGCACGCGTCCGGCGCGGGCGAGTGCGCGGGTGCGGCGTTCAAGACCGCGCGGGTCGAGGCCGTCCGCCGCGGCGGCGGCCCGGCCCAGCCAGGTGGCCACCGCGGCGGGGCCGAGCCAGGCGGGCAGGCGGTGCGGGTGCTCGACCACGGTGTGCCCGGCCTGCCGCAACGTCTCGGCCGCCGCTCGCACCGCCCCCTGGAACTCCCGGTCGACGGGCAGGCCCGGCGGCAGCGGCTGCGGGGCGTAGGCCACCCGCAGGTCGAACGGCTCCGGGCTGTCCTGGGGCGGCTGCGGCTCCCACACCTCGTCGTCGTCGGCCCAGACCGAGCGGAGCATGCGCGGCTTCGGCTCGACCCGGTGGCCGGTACGCCACGCCTCGGCCAGCGCCGGGTCGGCGGCCAGCACGGACAGCGCGAGCGACAGGTCGGCCGCGGTCGTGGCCAGGGGGCCGTTCTCGGTGAGCCCGTCCCAGTCGTCGGCGGGCGGGGGGACCAGGCCGGTCCCCGGCTTGACGGCCAGCACGCCGCAGCAGGCGCCCGGGATGCGCAGCGACCCCATGCCGTCGTTGCCGAGCGCGATCGGGACCATCCCGGCCGCCACCGCCGCCGCGCTGCCCGAGGAGGAGCCGCCGGCGGTGCGGGCGAGGTTCCAGGGGTTGCGGACGACGCCGTACGGGCCGTCGCCGAAGCCGACCAGCCCCAGCTCCGGCAGGTTCGTCAGCCCGACGACCACCGCGCCCGCCGCGCGCAGCCGGGCCACGGCCGGATGGTCCTCCGGGGCGGGCGTGCCGGGGGTGGCGGCCGAGCCGCCGCGGGTGGGCTCGCCGGCCACCTCCAGGTTGTCCTTGACGGCCACCGGCACCCCGGCGAGCGGCAGGTCGGCCAGGTCGCGGCGGTCGTCCAGCGCCCGCGCCTCGTCCACCGCCTGCTGCCTGACCAGCCGGAACGCGCCCACCTGGGAATCCCGTCCGGAGATGCGGCGAAGGTGCTCCGCCACCACGGTCGTGGCCGTCACCTCGCCGCGCCGGACGGCCGTCGCGATCTCGATGGCGGTCCTGCCTGCCCACAACATGTCTAGAGTGTGCAGGTTTTCACTCTTCCTTGCGAGAGCTCCTGCCCGGCTCCCGCCCGGCCTCCTTCAACGCCAGCCGCAGCGCGAACTCGATCTGCGCGTTGATGCTGCGCAGGTCGTCGGCCGCCCACTTGGCGATGGCGTCGTAGACGGCCGGATCGAGGCGGAGCAGGAGCTTCTTGCGCTCAGGCATACAGACTGCCGGCGTTCACCACCGGCTGGGTCGCCCGGTCGCCGCACAGGACGACCAGGAGGTTGGAGACCATCTGGGCCTTGCGCTCCTCGTCGAGCTCCACGACCCCCTCCGCGGCCAGCCGGTCGAGCGCGAGCTGGACCATGCCGACCGCGCCCTCGACGATCCTGGTGCGGGCGGCGACCACCTGGCCGGCCTGCTGGCGCACGAGCATCGCCTGGGCGATCTCCGGCGCGTAGGCCAGGTGGGTGATGCGGGCCTCCAGGATCTCGATCCCGGCCAGCTCGGTGCGCTCGCGCAGCTCGGCGGTCAGCTCGCCGGCGACCTCGGCGCCGTCGCGCAGGCTGGTGCGCTCGGGCTCGTGCGAGTCGTACGGGTGGGTGGTCGCGAGGTGCCGCACGGCGGCCTCGGACTGGATCGCGATGTACTGCTCGTAGTCGTCGACGGAGAAGGCGGCCTTGGCCGTGTCGGTGACCTTGTAGACCACCACCGAGGCGATCTCGACCGGGTTGCCGTCGGCGTCGTTGACCTTGAGCTTGGCGGTCTCGAAATTGCGGACCCGGCGGCTGATCCGGCGCTTGGTGGTGAACGGCGCCACCCACTGGAGCCCCGCCACGTCGACCGTGCCGACGTAGCGGCCGAGGAACTGCACGACCTTCGCCTCGTTGGGGTTGACCACGGTGAAGCCGGAGGCCATGAGCGCGAAGAGCACGATCCAGGCTATGCCGAGCGTCTCGAACGAGACCAGCGCCGCGCCGCCCGCCAGCAGGAGGAGGACGAGCAGGACCAGGAATCCGTTGATCCGGAAAGCACGACGTTCCATCGCGACTCCTTGCTATCGAAGTGATATCACCATGATAGCCATATAAACTCCATGCGCGTGAACGGATCTTCACTTGCCGTCGGCCAGCGCTCGCTGGGCGACCCCTCGATCGAGTTCCCGTTGTCCCCGCCGCTCACGAAGGGCTGTCCGCGTACCAGCACCGACGAGATCGCCTATCCGGTCGAGGTCGTCTACGACTACGGCCGCGTCGACAAGGGCCTGTTCGACCAGGAGCCGGGGCCGGACATCGCGCGCTGGTCGCCGCTGCTGCCGTCCCTGGAGGCGCCCACGCTCGGCGAGGGCGGCACCCCGCTGCTGGAGTTCGACGGGATCCACCTCAAGGACGAGTCCCAGAACCCGACCTGGTCGCACAAGGACCGGCTGAACCGCGTTGCGGTCAGCGCGGCCGTGGCGGAGGGGGCGGCCGGGGTGGTGGTGGCCTCGTCGGGCAACCACGGCGCCTCGGCCGCCGCGTACGCCGCCCGCGCCGGGCTGCCCGCCATCGTGCTGGCCTCGGCGGAGTCGCCGGCCGCGGTGCAGGCGTTCGTGCGGGCGTACGGGGCCAAAGTGTTCTCCATGCCGGCCGACGAGCGGTGGCCGCTGCTGCGGGAGATCGTGGACCGGCTCGGATACCACCCGGTCAGCAACCAGACCGTGACCCACACCGGCCATCCGTACGGGCCCGAGGGGTACAAGACGATCGCGTACGAGCTGTTCCTCCAGCTCGGACGGGTGCCCGCGGCGGTCTTCGCGCCCACGGGCTACGCCGAGTTGCTGTTCGGGGTGTGGAAGGGCTTCACCGAGCTGCGGCTGCTCGGGCTGGCCGGGGGTGTGCCGCGGATGTTCTCCTGCGAGCCGGCCGCGGGCGGCCCCAACGCGCGGGCCCTGGCCGACGGGGCGCCCGCGGCGATCGTCGAGCTGGGGGCCAGCGCGGCGTACGGGATCGCGGGGTCGGTCGGCGGGCACCGGGGCGTGCTGGCGGTGCGCGACAGCGGCGGCGAGGCGGTGCTCGTGACGGACGACGAGATGCGCGCGGCCCAGCGGGACCTGGCGCGGCAGGGGGTGTGGCAGGAGCTGTCGGGGGCGGCGGGCCTGGCGGCCTACCGGAAGCTGCGCCGGGACTTCGACGGGCCGGTGGTGTGCGTGGGCACGTCGAGCGGGTTCAAGGACCTGGGGGTGGGCGAGGAGACCCACCCGGCCCGCACGGGTCTGACCCTGGCCGACCTGACGAACTGACGCCTCCTGCCCGCCGCCCCCTCGGCCTTCGGCCCCCGGCCCTCGGCCTTCGGCCCCCGGCCCTCGGCCTTCGGCCCCCGGCCCTCGGCCCTCTTGCGCCCGGCCCTACCCCTCAGGGCTTGAGCAGGATGCGGAGAGGGCCGAGGGTGGTGAAGCCGTGGGCGAGGGCGGCCGACGGGTCGCTCTCGTAGCCGACCAGCGGGCGGCCGGGGAACAGCTCGGCCGCCATCGCCACCGTGCCCTCCCAGGCGGCGGACTCGTCGCAGCCGGCCGCGAAGACGTTCGAGACGCCCGTCACCGTGCCGCTCGCGTTGAGCGCCGCGCCGCAGACCACGTCGCCCCCGATCCGGCCGCACACCAGCCGCACGTCGGGATCGTCGAGCAGCGCGGGCGGGAACAGGCCGGGCGCGCTGCCGGAGAAGCAGGCCGCCGCCCACTCCTCCAGCGTTCGCGGGTCGCCGGCCACTTCCCACACGACCGGGTCCCCGGTGGCCGCCCGGAGGGGACGCCGCGGCGCGTCCGGAGCGGGCCGGCCGATCCACTGGGCGGAGAACAGCACGTCGAAGCCGGGCAGGTCGAGCGTGCCGAAGCTGTCCTTGACCGAGGCGCCCGAGCCCGCGTCGATGCCGCCGAGCACGTCGGCCGCCCCGGCGCCGGGGGAGAGCGTGACGGCGTCGGGATAGAGGACGGGGGTCCTGGCCGGGTTGGTCCAGGCGAGCGGGCCGAAGACGCCGGGACGGCCGTGCGCCCGGCACATCGTGTCGCACCAGGCGGCGTTGTTGCGGACGGCTTCGTCGATCAAGGTCGGCTCCGGTTGACGCGGCGGGTGGGCGGCGCGGTGAGTGGATCCTCCGGCCATGGGTGCTTAGGGTAACGTCCCCTCATTTCGGCCCGTACGGACCGGTAGGCGTCCCGCCAGAACGACGCCAGATCGGCGGTCACCGCCACCGGACGGCCGGCCGGGGACAGCAGATGGACCAGCAGGGGCACCCCGGCGATCCGCGGCGTCTCCTCCCAGCCGAACAGTTCCTGCAACTTCACCGCCAGCACCGGCTGCTCGCCGGAGTAGTCGACCCTGATCCGCGAGCCGCTGGGGACCTCGACGTGTTCGGGGGCCACGTTCTCCAGGCGCTCGCTCCACGGGATCAGGCGGCGCAGGGCGGCGGCCACGTCGATGCGCTCGACGTCGGCCCGGCGGCGGGCCCTGGACAGCTCCGGCTCCAGCCACTGGTCGGCCAGGGCGATCAGGTCGTCGGTGGCGGGCCACGGGGGGCCGATCGCGCGGTGGGCGAAGGTCAGGCGGTCCTTGAGTTCTCTGGCGGGTCTCGTCCAGGTCAGCAGGTCTTCGGTGCGGAGGCCGTGCAGGATGGCGGGGCGTACGTCGGCGTCCTTGAGCGGGGTGGACGACAGCTCGATCGCGCCCAGGCGTTCGACCACGCGGGCCGACACGTCGCCGCGCCGCTCGCCCGGCGGGACCCGCCAGGTGACCTCCTCCTCGACCGTCGTGGGCAGGGCCAGCCTGGCGATCTCCTCGTCGATCACCACGGCCTGGCGCACGCGGGCCGAGGCCGAACCCGTGGGCCTGTCGGCGACGGCGATCGCCAGCCACGGCGCGGTGGCCAGCCTGGAGCCCTCGGCGAGCTGGGCCTGCGTGCCCGACGCCATGAGGTACCCGCCGCCGCGCCGCCGCGCCACCCGCTCCGGGAACGCCAACGCCACCGCCATCCCGGCCAGCACGTCGTCACTCACCTCCCGGCAGCCGGCCCCTTCACCGGAGGAACGGGGGCCCGCAGGCGTCGGGGAGGAGCCGGCACCGGAGGGGCGGGAGCCCAAGGGGCTCGGGGAGGAGCCGGTACCGGAGGAGCGGGAGCCCGCGGGGGTCGGGGCGGCCGGGGGCTGCGTGGCGGCTCGGGTGAGGCGGGTGGTTTCCCGGCGCCAGCGGGCGGCGAAGCCCGTGCCGCCCCTCCGGGCCGTACGCCAGACCTCGGCGAGGTCGTCGCCCGCGTCCTTGGGTAGTTGCTCCGACAGCAGCGCCACCACCTCGGCGGCCCGAGGGCCGAGGTCGATCAGGGCCCTGGCCAGGCGGGGATGCACGCCCGCCAGCGCCATGCGCCGCCCGCGACCGGTCACCCGCCCGGCCTCCAGCGCGCCCAGAGCCTCCAGGGTGCGGACGGCGGCCGCCATCGCGGCGGGCGGCGGCCGGTCGAGCAGGGCCAGGCCGACCGCGTCGGCGTCGCCCCAGCAGGCCGCTTGGAGCGCGAACCCGGTCAGGTCGGCGAGTGCGATCTCCGGCCGCGCGTGGTCGGCCAGGCGCTCGTGCTCGGCCGCCGACCAGCAGCGGTACACGGCGCCCGGGGCCTCCCGCCCGGCGCGGCCGGCCCGCTGGTCGGCGGACGCCTTCGAGACCCTGACCGTGGTGAGCGACCCGAGCCCCCGGGCGTGGTCGGTACGGGGCTCGCGGGCCAGCCCCGAGTCCACCACCACGCGGACACCCGGCACCGTCAGGCTCGACTCGGCCACCGACGTGGCCAGCACGACCCGGCGTCCGGCCCCGGGTGACAGGACGGCGTCCTGCACGCGGGCGGGCGCCTGGCCGTGCACCTGGAGCACGTCGAGGTCGCCCAGCATGCCCGCGACCCTGCCGATCTCGCCCACCCCCGGCAGGAAGCACAGGACGTCGCCGTCGCGCTCGGCGTACGCCCGCCGGACGACCGAGGCCACGTGCGCCAGCAGCGCGGGATCGACGCGCAGGCCGTGGGGCGGCGCGACCGGACGCTCCGGCGGCGCCCACACGGTCTCCACCGGATGGGCCGAACCCGTGGCGGCCACCACCGGCCCGCCGAGCAACAGCGACCAGGGGGCCGCGTCCGCGGTGGCCGACGTGGCCAGCAGCCGCAGATCGGGACGGAGGGTCTCGCGCACGTCGAGCAGGAACGCGAGGGCGGTGTCGGCGTCGAGGTGGCGTTCGTGGCACTCGTCGAGCACGACCGCGTCGACCCCGGCGAGCTCCTGGTCGCGCTGGAGCCGCTGGAGCAGCACGCCGGTGGTGACGACCTCGACCATGGGGTTCGCCCCGGTGTGCCGCTCGCCGCGGATCGTGTAGCTGACGCCCATGCGTCGGGCCGCCGCGCGTACGGCCAGCCGCCGGGGCTCGGCGACCAGCACCCGCAGCCCGGTCTCGGCCAGCGCCAGGGGCACGACCGTGGTCTTGCCCGTGCCGGGCGGCGCGGTGAGGACCGCCGTGCCGTGCCGGTCCAGCGTGGCGAGCAGCTCGGGCAGCGCGTCGTGGATCGGCAGCCGGTCAGGTCGTGGCATGCGAGGCCGACAGCACGGAGTCGAGCAGGCCGGGGAAACGTGCGTCGAGGTCGCCGCGGCGCAGGCTGATGTACTTGAGCCGGCCCTCCTGCTTGGAGACGATCACGCCCGCCTCGCGCAGCGCGCGGTAGTGGTGGGAGGCCGTCGACTTGTGGACGCCGAGATGGTCGCCCGCGGCGGTGCACGTCATCTCGCCCAGGGTGGCCAGGCGGACCACGATCTCCAGCCGGACGGGGTCGGCGAGCGCACGCAGGACCTCGGTGAGCTGGATGTCCTCCTTCGCGGGGTGCGGTAGCAGGCGCATGGTGGCACCCTACCTCCCTCTCATTGTTTGACAACTATCCAACAATAATGACAGTTTGACGGGCGTCCAACTGTTTGACTGGAGGTTCCATGAGTTCCCGGCTCTATCCCCTTGCTGCCGGAAATTTCGCCATCGGTACTGGCATGTTCGTCACCGCTGGGCTGCTCACCCCCATCTCCCGAGACCTCGGGATCTCCACGTCCGCCGCCGGGCAGCTCATGACCGTGTTCGCCCTGGCGTACGCGGTGTTGTCGCCCTTGTTGGCCGCGCTCACCGCCCGGCTGTCGCGCAAGCGGCTGCTGCTGACGGCGCTGGCCGTGTTCGTCGCGGGCAACGTGTTGACCGCGCTGGCTCCGACGTACCCGCTGGTCATGGCCACGCGGGTGGTGGCCGCGGCCGGCGCGGCGATGTTCACGCCGACCGCCTCCGGCGTGGCCAACGCGCTGACCTCGCCCGACCGGCGCGGGCGGGCGCTGGCGCTGGTGATGGGCGGGCTGTCCGTCTCCTCGGCCGTCGGTGTGCCGCTGGGCACCTGGCTGGGCTCGGTCTCGGGCTGGCGGGCGACGTTGTGGCTGGTCGTCGGCCTGGGCGTGGTCGGGTTCGCCGGGGTGGCGGCCCTCGTGCCCGACGTCCGGATCGCCGTGTCGGGACGGCTCGGCGAGCGGTTCGCGCCGCTGGCCGACCGGCGGGTGCTGGTGGTGCTGGTCACGCAGCTGCTGATGTTCGGCGCCGGGTTCACCGCCTACACCTACATCGGGTCGCTGTTCGACCTGCCGCTGCCGGCCGTGCTGTGGGCGTGGGGGCTCGGCGGCATCGTGGGCAACCAGCTCGGCGGGCGCCTCACCGACGCGTACGGGCCGCGCAGGATGGTGCTGATCGGCCTGGCCGCCTCCACGGTGTTCCTGGCCCTGATCCCCGTCGCCAACCTGGCCCTGCCGATCGCCCTGGTCTGGGCGCTCCTGTGGGGCGCGCTCGGCTGGCTGATCGCGCCGGCCCAGCAGTTCAGGACGGTGGCCGCGGTGCCGGGCAACGTCTCGATCGGGCTGGGCCTGCTGGCCTCCGCCCAGTACGTGGGCCTCTTCGCGGCCGGCATCGCGGGCGGCGTGGCCCTGGACGCCTACGGCAGGACCGGGGTGGTCGTGCTGGCCACCGGGCTGGGCCTGGTGGCGCTGCTGTTCACCCTGGTCACCTACCCCCGGGTGGCGGCGGTCTCGTCGAGCGGGAGCGTGCCCGTCAAGTAGTGCTGGACGTTGGGCGCGGTCAGGGCCGCCACCTGGCGGGCGGGCAGCGAGGCCAGCGGGTCGAGCTTGAGCATGTAGCGGATCATGGCCAGGCCGAGCAGTTGCGAGGCCGCCAGCAGCGCGCGGACCTCGGGCTGCCCGCCGGGCAGCCGGCGGGCGATCGGGGCCAGCAGTTCCCTGCCCAGCAGCTCCTTCAGCAGCGCGGCCGTGGCCGGGGTGGCGGCGGCCGCGTGCAGCAGGGCCGAGAGCCGGGGGCCGTGCTCCGGGTGCTCCCACAGCTCCAGGTAGCGGGTCACCAGCCGCTCGCCCATGCCCGGCACGTCGCCGTCGAGGGCGCCGACCATCAGCGCGACCGGCATGCTGGCCTTGATCGCGGCCTCGAACAGGCCGTCCTTGCTGCCGAAGAAGTGCATCACCAGGGCCGGATCGACGCCCGCGGCCCGCGCCACGGCCCTGATCGTGGTGCCGCCGTAGCCGTGGGCGGCGAAGGACTCCATGGCCGCTTCCAGGATCTCGTGCCTGGTCTGCGGGTTTCCCGGTCGTCTTCCGCGTTCCTCGGCCATGGGGCTATTCAACCACGTGGAATTCATCTACCCTCAAATTCAACATCGATGAACTCATCAGGTGGTGAAAAATGCGCAGGATCATTGGCCTCGTCATCGGGGTCGCCCTGCTCGGGATGCTCTTCGCCGGGTCGTTCCTCGGGGCCTTTCACGCGCCCGAACCGCACGGCGTCCCCGTCGCCGTCGTCGCGCCCGCCGAGCAGGTCGGGCAGCTCCAGGGCGGCATCGACGGGCGGCGGGCCGGGGCGTTCACATTGAGGGCGTACGGCTCGGCCGCGGCCGCGCGGGCCGCGCTGCTGGACAGGGAGGTCGACGCCGTGCTGGTCCCGGCGGAGGGCCGGCTGGTGGTGGCGAGCGCGGGCGGCCGCACCGGGGCGACGGTGATCACCGCGGCCTTCCAGGCGGCCGCGCAGGCGCAGGGCCGCACCCTGAAGGTCGAGGACGCCGTGCCGCTGCCGCCCGGAGACGCCGGCGGCATCTCCGGCATGTTCTACGTGCTCAGCGTGATCCTGCCGGGGATCGCGCTGTCCGTCCTGCTCGCCCGGGTCGCGCCGGGGCTGGGCCTGGCGGCACGGGCCGGCGTCCTGCTGGCGGGCTCGCTGGTGGCGGGCACGGCGAACGCGTGGCTGGCCGACGTCGTGTTCGGTGCGCTGCCGGGCAGCTTCGGGCCGCTGGTGGCGGTCTCGGCGGGCATCGCGCTCGCGGTCGGCCTGGTGGTCGCCGGGCTGGTCAAGGTCATCGGCACGCCGGGCGTCGGGGTGGCGGCGCTGCTGTTCGTCCCCATCGGGCTGCCGGCGAGCGGCGGGCCGCTCGGCGCCCGCTACATCCCCGAGTGGTACGCCGCCGTCGGCCGCGTCCTGCCCGTCGGCCCGGCCGCCGAGGCGGTGCGCAACACGGTGTTCTTCGGCGGGGCCGCCCTGTGGACGCCGATCGGGGTGCTGGCCCTGTGGGCGCTGCTCGGCCTGGTCCTGCTCGCCCTGCCGGGACGCCGGGCGCAGGCGGCTCCCGCCGTCCCGCGCACGCCGGTGGCGGCCTGATCTTCTCCGCCTCGGAGGTGACCTCCGGTCGCCCAGCAGGCGGACGACGGGTGGCGGCGCCGGCACGTACCGTCGCCGGCATGTTCAGGAATCAGGTGACCTTCCGCCGCGTCGCGGCGGGCACGCTGCTCATCGTGGCCCCGCTCCTCCAGACCGTGGCCGTCGTCCTCGACCCCGGCACGTGGGGCGACTCCCGGGAGGCGGTCAGCTACGGCGACAACCCCGCCCTCGCCCAGGCCGAGTCCGCGCTCTACCACTGGAGCTGGCTGCTCATGGCCCTGGCGGCCCTCGGCCTGGTGCACCTCACCAGGCGCCGGGTCACGGTGCTCGGGCACATCGCGGGCGCGGCCACGGTCGTCGGCTACATCTCGATGTCCGCCCTGCTGATGATGGACCCCGTCGAGTGGTGGCTGGGCCGCCACAACCCGCCGGACCAGGCGCAGAAGATCCTCGACGAGATGCTGAACCTGCCCGGCGTGATCTTCGGCTTCCAGATCCCGTGGATGTTCTTCGGGCTGCTCGGCCTGCCGCTGCTGGTCGCCGCCGTGTGGCGGACCGGGTTCGTCGGCTGGTGGGTGCCGCTGCTCGTCTTCGTCGGGTACGTCGTCTCCTTCCCCATCGAGTACGGCCCCCTGACCGTGCTGTTCTGGGCCCTGCCCGTCGTCGGCCTCGGCTGGACCGGCCTGAAGGTGCTGCGCATGGGCGACGAGGCCTGGGCGTCCTACTACCCTTCGCCCGCCCTCGACCGGACGGCCGTCCCGGCCCAGTCGGCCTAGATCGACTAGGCCGGGATCCAGTTCAGGGTGACCGCCAGGATGACGAAGAAGCCCAGGAGGATGCGGTAGATCACGAACGCGGTGAAGCGGTGGGTGCTGATGTACTTCAGGAACCACGCCACCGCCGCGTAGCCGACGGCGAACGAGATCAGCGTCGCCAGGATGGTGGGCCCCCAGGCGGGGGCCTGGTGCTCGCCGATGTCCTTCAGCTCGAACGCGCCTGAGGCCAGCACGGCGGGGACGGCCAGCAGGAACGAGTATTTGGCGGCGTCCTCGCGGCGGTAGTCGAGCAGCAGGCCCGCCGTGATCGTGCCGCCCGAGCGGGAGACGCCCGGGATGAGGGCCAGCGCCTGGGCGAAGCCGTAGACGACGGCGTGGGTGAAGCTGAGGTGCTTCTCCAGGGTGAGCTTGTTGCGCGCGGTGCGGTCGGCGAACCACAGGATGCAGCCGAAGACGATCAGCGTCGTGCCGACCACGCGCAGGTCGCGGAAGACGGTCTCGATCTGGTCCTTGAACGCCAGGCCGAGCACGCCGATCGGGAGCGTGCCGACGATGACGTACCAGCCCATGCGCGCGGCCCAGTGGCCGCGCAGCTCTCTGTCCCACAGGGAGCGGACCCAGGTGGAGACGATCTCCCACAGCTCCTTGCGGAAGTAGATGAGCACCGCGGCCTCGGTGCCGAGCTGGATGACCGCCGTGAAGGCCGCCCCCGGGTCCTGCCAGCCGAAGAAGGCCGAGACCACACGGATGTGGGCGCTGGAGGAGATCGGCAGGAACTCCGTGAGCCCCTGGACGAGCCCCAGCACCACCGCTTCGAGCCAGCCGATCACGACTACACCTTCCGGTTACGGGAGTGACCAGGGTGAGGTTAGCGGAAACGGAGGCCGTGCAGTTGCCCGCCCGGAACGTTGAGCGGGGTCGGCCGGAGCCGGCCCGCCCTCAGCGTCCGGCCCACGCCGCGGCGTTGGCCCCGGCGTAGTCGGCGAAGTCGCGGGCCGGACGGCCGAGCGCCTCCCGGACGCCGTCTGCCAGGTGGGCGTTGCGGCCGTCGAGCACCTCGGTGAACAGCCCGGTCAGACCCTCGGCCTCCTCCTTCGGCACGCCCGCCGCCACCGCCCCGGCCACGTACTCCTCCGGCGTGACCTGGATCGAGATGATCGTGCGGCCCGTGGCCTTCGACAGCTCGGCCGCCGCGTCGGCGAACGTCAGCAGCCTCGGGCCGGTCAGCTCGTACAGGCGGCCCGCGTGCCCGTCCTGGGTGAGGGCGGCCACGGCCACGTCGGCGATGTCGTCGGCGTCCACGAACGGCTCGGCCACGTCGGCCACCGGGATCGCCAGCACGCCGTCGAGGACCTGGTCGAAGAGGAAGCCCTCGCTGAAGTTCTGCATGAACCAGCCGCAGCGCACGATCGTCCACTCCAGGCCGGAGTCCCGCACGGTCTGCTCGCTCGCCTCGGCGCCCGGCTCGCCCCGGCCCGACAGCAGCACCAGCCGCCGCACTCCGGCCTCCGCGGCGAGCCGGGTGAGTTCCCGGATGTCCTCGTACGCGCCGGGCAGGGCCAGGTCGGGGTAGTAGGCGACGTACACGGCCTCGACGCCGTCGAGCGCGGCGGCCCAGGTGGAGCGGTCGGCCCAGTCGAAGGACGGGGTGGCCGAGCGGGAGCCGATCCGCACGGGGAGGCCGAGAGAGGTGAGCCGGTCAGCGATGCGGCGGCCGGTCTTGCCGGTCCCGCCCAGAACCAAAATCGTCATGCATCTAGTAAGCCGTCATACCCATAAGACTCTCCATGGTTGAGAAGCGCGTTGCCATATGCGATCGTCTAGCCCATGGATCAGCTCGCGGCATTGCTCGACGGACCGAGAGCGCGGAGCGCCTTCCTGCTCCGGTCGGTCCTCGACCCGCCGTGGTCGATGCGCATCCAGGACGAGGCCCCGCTCACGCTCGTGGCGCTGGTGTCGGGCGAGGCGTGGGTGCTGCCGGACAAGGGGGGGCCTACCCGCCTCGACCCCGGGCAGGTGGCCCTCCTGCGAGGGCCCGAGCCGTACGTGGTGGCCGACGACCCCGGCACCGCGCCGCAGATCGTCATCCACCCCGGCCAGCGCTGCGCCACCGTCGACGGGGAGTCGCTGTACCAGTCGATGGACCTCGGCGTGCGCACCTGGGGCAACGACGCCGAGGGCGGCACCGTGCTGATCACCGGCACGTACACGATGGAGGGCGAGGTCAGCAGGCGGCTGCTCGACGCGCTGCCCCAGCTGCTCGTGCAGCCCGGCGGGCCGATCATCGCGCTGCTCGGCGCCGAGATCGTCAAGGACGACCCGGGCCAGTCGGCGGTGCTCGACCGGCTGCTCGACCTGCTGCTGATCGCGGTGCTGCGGTCGTGGTTCGCCACGCACGAGGCGCCCGCCTGGTACCGCGCGATGGGCGACCCGATCGTGGGCAGGGCCATGCGGATGTTGCACAACAACCCCGCCCACCCCTGGACGGTCGCCGCGCTCGCCGCCGAGGTGGGGGTCTCCAGGGCGGCGCTGGCCAGGCGGTTCACCGACCTGGTGGGGGAGCCGCCGATGTCCTTCCTCACCGACTGGCGTCTGGCGCTGGCCGCCGACCTGCTGCGCGAGCCCGACGCCACGATCGGCTCGGTGGCCAGGAAGGTCGGTTACGGCAGCCCGTTCGCGCTCAGCGCGGCCTTCAAGCGCGTACGCGGCATCAGCCCCCAGGAGCATCGCACCGGAGCGGCGAGATGAAGCCCCTGCTGCTGCTCGACGTCGACGGCGTGCTCAACCCGATGGGCCGCCCCACGCCCGACTTCCGGCGCTACCGCTGCACGATCGGCACCGACGTCTACACCGTGCACCTCAACCCCCGCCACGGCCGCAGGCTCCTCGACCTGGCCCTGACCACGGGCGCCGAGCTGGTCTGGGCCACCACCTGGGAGCACCACGCCAACGAGTGGATCGCCCCCAGGATCGGCCTGCCCGCGCTCCCGGTCATCACCATGAACCCCGACCAGCCCCGGACCGAGCACGGCGAGATGTTCAAGACGCCGTACGTCGCGGCGTACGCCGGGCGGCGGCCGTTCGTGTGGTTCGACGACCAGGTGTGGGCCCAGGACGAGGAGTACCTCAGGGTGCATCAGGGTCTGGAGAATTTCCTCCTGGTCCACGTCGACCCCAGACATGGACTGACCAGGGAACATCTGGGAATGGCACATGAGTGGCTGACCCTTACAGGGTTTTCTCAGGGTCCCTAGCGGGATATCGGCGGCACTGCTGTCCGTTTCACCGGTAGGTCATCACGACACGGAGGAACAGCATGTACCGCTCAAGGGAGCACAGGATTCTGGCCGGCGTCTGCGGCGGGCTCGCCGACAAGATGGGTCTGCCCCCCACCCTCGTCCGGATCCTCTGGCTGCTGCTGTCGCTCATCCCCGGGCCGCTGTGGGTGGTCTACGTCGCCATGTGGATCCTCATCCCGGAGGAGCCGAGGGGCTACTCCGCCCACTGACGCGTCGGCCGGGCCGCCGAACCACCGCGTGAGCGCCGCCTCGGCGGGCTCCGCGCAGGGTTCGGCCCAGGCCACGTAACCGTCGGGGCGCACCAGCAGCCCGCGGTCACCGCGTACGACGTCCACCCGATCGGCCCAGCGCGCCCCGGCGGCGAGCAGGGCCGGGTCGGAGGTGACGAGCAGCCCGCGCCCGTCGTCCAGCCGCAGCCCCTCGGGCATGAAGGCGCCGACGAGCGGGTTCGGGCCCGGCGCGTACCGGACCGACACCGCGCTCACGTCCTCGGCCAGCTTCCTGTTGGCCTCCGGCACGGTCATGAGCTGGGCGAACAGGTCGCGCAGCCGGGTCGTCCCGGCGTCCGGCGCGGCCAGCTCGACCTGCTGGAGCGTGTTCGCCAGCACGTCGGCGGCGACCGGGTGGCGTTCGGCGTGATAGCTGTCGAGCAGCCCGGCGGGGGCCGTCCCGCGCACCGCCAGGGCCAGTTTCCAGCCCAGGTTGACGGCGTCCTGGAGGCCGGTGTTCATCCCCTGGCCGCCGAACGGCATGTGCACGTGGGCCGCGTCCCCGGCCAGGAACACCCGGCCGGCCCGGTATCGCTCGGCCTGCCTGGCCGCGTCGGAGAAGCGGGACAACCAGGTCGCGCCGGTGATCTCGGGTGCGGCGTCCCCGAGGTGCCGGCGTACGCCCGCCGCGAACTCCTCGATCGTCACGGGCGCGTCCCTGTCCTCGTGCACCCGGCCGTAGTCGACGGTCAGCATCCTGGTCGAGCCGTCCGGCCGGACGAACGGCCACTGGAAGAGGCCGTGGCCGGTGCGGAGCCAGCCGGTCGGCGTGCCGCCGACGACCGTGACGTCCCCGACGTAGGCGGCCACGGTGGCGGGGGTGCCGGGGAAGGCGATCCCGGCCAGCTTGCGCACCGCGCTCCGGCCGCCGTCGCAGCCGACGAGCCAGCTCGCCCGGTACGTCGTGCCGTCGCCGGTCTCGACCGTCACGCTCGACCCGTCCTGGGCCAGCCCGGTCACCGCGCGGCCCCGGACGATCTCCGCGCCCAGCTCCAGCGCCCGCGCCTCCAGGATCTCCTCCACCCGCGACTGTGGGACCAGCAGCCCGTACGGGTGCGGGGTCCGTGTGGCCGTGAGGTCGAGCACCCGCATGCCGGCGAAGTGTTGTAACGCCAGCTGGGGCGCGTCTTCGAGCCGGTCGAGCAGCCCGCGCATGGCGAAGGTGTCGACCGAGCGGGGGTGCAGGTTGAGCGCCCTGGACAGCCCCGCGGGCGCGGCGAGCCGTTCGAGCACGAGCGTGCGCACACCGTGCAGGCGCAGCTCGCAGGCCAGCATCAGCCCGGCCGGGCCGGCCCCGGCGATGACGACGTCCATCCGCGTCTCCTTATCAACGATAAATGCTTATCACTGATAAAGCCTTATCTTTGATAAGTTGTCAAGCGTGGAACGGCGGACGGCGGTACGCGCGGCCCTGCGGCTGCTCAACGAGGTGGGCATCGACGGGCTGACCACCCGTAGGCTGGCCGACGAGCTGGGCGTGAAGCAGCCGGCCCTCTACTGGCACTTCAAGAACAAGCAGGAGCTGCTCGACGAGATGGCCGAGGAGATGCTCGCCGACACCCTGGAGCGTCTCGACGTGCCGGAGCCGGGCCAGGAATGGGACAACTGGCTCATGTCCCGCGGGCGGGTGATCCGCCGCACGCTGCTGTCGTACCGGGACGGCGCGCTCGTGCACGCGGGCTCCCGGCCCACTCCGCGCCGGCTGGCGGAGGTCCCGGAGCTCATCAGGCCGCTGACCGAGGCGGGTTTCACCGGGGAGCAGGCGATCAGGGCCCTGATCTCGGTCGGCAGGTTCGCGCTCGGCTCGGCGATCGACGAGCGCGGCGCCGCCGTGCCGCTCGACGTGCGGCCGGAGGAGGACCCCGACGGCGACTTCGAGTTCGGGCTGCGTGCGCTGGTGTCCGGGATGCGTCTTATCCTCGAAGGATGAGGGCAAGGCCGCTGACACTCGTCCAGGACGATCTCGTCGACTACGACACGGCGATGGAGCGCATGACCGACCTCGTCGGGCAGCGCCAGCAGGACGAACGGCCGGACACGCTCTGGCTGCTCAGCCACCCGCCGGTCTACACCGTCGGCCGGCGCACGCCCGCCGAACACCTGCCCGACCCCTCGCGCGGCATCCCCGTGCTGGAGACCGGGCGCGGCGGGCAGCTCACCTACCACGGCCCCGGCCAGCTCGTCGGCTATCTCATCGTCAAGCTCGGCGACGACCAGGGCATCGTCGACTACGTGCGCGAGGTGGAGCTGCGCCTGGTGGAGGCGCTGGGCAAGCTCGGCCTGGCCGCCGAGCGGCGCGACACCCCGCCGGGCTCGGAGCTGCTGACCGGCGTCTGGACGTCCGCGACCGGCCGCAAGATCATCTCGATCGGCATGCGCCAGAGCAGGGGCGTCACCAGCCACGGGTTCGCGCTCAACGTCGACGGCGACCTCACGCCCTGGAACTGGGCGGTGGCCTGCGGCATGCCCGACGTGGACATGACCTCGCTCAAGCGCGAGCTGGGCGACATCACCATGCACGACGTGCGGGCCGCCGTGGCGGCCGCCTTCGAGGCGTCCTGACCCGTCAGCGGGGGGTGGTCACCCCGGCCACGATCATGTGCTTGAGCAGGCCGTAGCTCTCGTCGAGCAGTTCCGGCAGGCCGAACGCGCCCGACGCCTCCAGCACCGCGAACCCGTGCGCCGCCGCGCGCAGGCAGCGGGCCGCGTGGATCGCGTCGGAGCCGGCCAGCCCGTAGCCGCGCAGCGCCGCGAGCATGATGTCCACCAGGCGCTCGCCCGACGCCCGCATGGCCGGGTGCGGCTGCTGGATGACCATCGCGTAGCGGTGCGGGTGGCGGGTGACGTAGGCGCGCCAGGCGTCCATGAGCGCGCCGACGGCCTCGTCGCGGGAACGGCCCAGCACCGCCTGGCCCAGCTCGCCGGCGATCTCGTCGGCGATCCGCACCGACAGCAGCTCGCGCAGCTCGGCCAGGTTGCGCACGTGCTTGTACAGCGACGGCGTCGCGACCCCGGCGCGAGCCGCCAGCGCCGAGAGCGTCAGGGACTCGGGGCCGCTCTCGTCCACGATGCACACCGCCAGGTCGACCACCGCGTCCGGGGACAGCGCCGCCCTAGGCATGGACGCGCCCCTTGACGAACGACAGCACCTCGGCGGCCACCTGAGCCGGGAACTGGGTGTGCGGGTAGTGGCCCGCGCCCTCGATCATGGCGACCCGGCCGCGCCCGGCGGGCATGGCGGCCACGACGCCCTCCGCCTCGGCGCGCGGGTCGGCCCAGTCGGGGTCGAGCGTGCCCATCACGACCAGCACGTCACGCGTCAGGTCGGGAAGCCTGTCGCCGGCGTCGGTGGGGGCGGACTGGCCCATCTTGGAGACCACGGCCATCCGGCCGGGCCGGCGCAGGTCGGCTTCGAGCGCCGCGATGTGCTCCGCGTGGTCGGCGGGCTTGGCGCCGGGCATGGCGTGGTCGAGGTACTTCTTCCACATCCCGATGTTGCGCAGGAACGCCGCGCCGAGCAGCAGCAGGGCGCCCTTGCGATGGTGGGCGTTGCGCAGCAGGCCGCCGCCGTCGATCTTCTGCGCCCGGGTGAACGGGCCGATCTCCACCACGGCGCTGACCAGCTCGGGCGCCTGCGCGGCGGCGATCGTGACGGCCCCGCCCGCGAACGAGTGGCCCACCAGGACCGCCGGGCCGCCCAGGTGGCGGACCAGCGCGAGGAGGTCGTCCGCGACGTCGGCGCGGGTGTAGGAGGGCCAGTCGAGGCTGGACTCGCCGTGGCCACGCAGATCGGTGGTCGCCACCCGGAAGCCCGCCGCCACCAGCTCGGGCACCAGGAACCTGAACGACTGCCGCCCGACGCCCATGCCGTGCGCCAGCACCATCAGCGGCCCTTCGCCGGTCACGTCGTAAGCGAGCTGCCCGCCCTCGACCGTCAGGAACTCCGTCATGTCCAACCCCTCTCGGCTAACCCTTATAGCCGTAAAGCTAAACCCTTTAGCCGATGAGTGTCAAGCGTCGAAAAAAGGCGGGCACGGCTGGATCAGCCGTGCCCGCCGACAGGGGGAGTTCAGGAGATCGGGACCTCGTCGATCGTGCGGCGCGGGCCGGTGAACCAGTGCCTGGCCGACAGGCTCCACCACAACCAGATGCCGATCAGCACGACCCCGACCGCGATCGGCGCGTAGTTGACCGACGTCCAGGCGAAGTCCTTGTTGCCCGGCACGCCGGCCGGGGAGAACGGCATGATGAAGTAGATCGACACGATGACGATCTCGACGCAGGCGATCCAGCCCAGCACCCGGTACTTGCGGCCCAGCGTCCACGGGCCGGGCCTGAAGGCGTCGCCCATGCGCAGGCGCAGCCAGATCGGGATGAGGAACGCCAGGTAGAGGCCGATGACCGCGATCGACACGACGGCGTAGAAGGCGACCGGGGTCGTCGAGCCGGCCGGGGCGTACAGGGCGGGGAGGGTGATCAGGGCGGCGATGAGGCAGCCGGCGAGGATCGCGTTGACCGGGGTGCGGTTGCGGTCCACCTTCGACCACAGCCGCCAGCCGGGCACCGCGCCGTCGCGCGAGAACGCGTACGTCATGCGCGACATCGAGGTCACGCAGCTCATCCCGCAGAAGAACTGGCCGATCGTGGAGATCGCGAAGATCGCGGTGGCCAGCGGGGAGGAGAGCGCGGTCTCGAAGATGGCGCCGACGAAGCCGGACTGCTTGTTGATCTCGTCCACGTTCGTCGCGGCGAACAGGAAGGCCAGCAGCAGGACCCAGCCGCCGATCGCCGAGTAGAAGATCGACTGCCACAGGCCGCGGGCGGCCGTCCTGGCGGCGCCCTGCGTCTCCTCCGACACGTGGGCACAGGCGTCGAAGCCGGTGATCGTGTACTGGGTGAGCAGGAAGCCGAGCGGGAGCACGTACAGCCAGAAGGGCAGGCCGCCGTCGCCGTCGCCGAATCCGGAGTTGTTGATCGTGCCGCCGAACACGAAGCCGAGCGACTGGTGCTCGGACGGCGCGAAGACCAGGATCGCGACGATGACGACCGCGCCCGCGACGTGCCACCACACGCTGATGTTCTGCAGCAGCGAGATGAGCCGGTGGCTGAAGATGTTGATGAGCGCGTGCAGGATGAGGATGATCACGAACAGCAGGAACGCCTGGGGGAGCGTGCCCTCCCACGCGCCGCCGGTCAGGCGGCTGATCGTGATGTTGAGGAACGTGGCGCAGCCGTAGTCGACCGACGCGGTGACCGCGATGAGGCCGATCAGGTTGAGCCAGCCGGTGAACCAGCCGTGGATCGGCTTGCCCATGGTGGCGGCCCACCAGTAGATGCCGCCCGCCGTCGGGAACGCCGAGACCAGCTCCGACATGCAGAAACCGATGATGAGGATGAACACGGAGATCAGCGGCCAGCCCCACGAGATGGCGATGGGGCCGCCGTTGTTCCACGCCTGCCCGAAGGTCGTGAAGCAGCCGGCGAGGATCGAGATGATGGAGAAGGAGATCGCGAAGTTGGAGAAGCCGCTCCAGGTCCGGGCCAGCTCCTGCTTGTAGCCGAGCTCGGCGAGTCGCCTGGAATCCTCTTCGAGTGACATGAGGTCTCCCTGGGGGGCGCGGAGGACGCTCTGTTTGGTCTAGGTCTAGACCATTTCTCCCCGAGGGACAAGGCGTGACAGATGAGTTTCGATGTGGTCAGGAAAGAACGTGGCCCGCCGGGACGACGTCCAGCACGACCTTGCCGGTGACCGTGCGGTCGAGCTGGGCCGCGGCGGCCTCCTCCAGGCGTTCCCACGGCAGGCGCCGGCCGATCTCGACGGACAGGTCGCCCGCCGCCACGAGGCCGAGCAGGAAGGCCAGGTCGGGGCCGGGGGAGTCGACGTCGCCGAACGAGTTCATCGAACGCGCGGGGCCGAGGGAGAAGGTCGAGCCGGGCGGGAAGACGGCCGGCTGCCCGGAGGCCCAGCCGATGCTCTGGAGGTTGCCGCCCGGTGCGAGCAGGCCCCACGCCGCCACCAGGGTCGGGCCGCCGACCACCTCGATGACGACGTCCACGGGGGTCACGCCGTCCAGGCCGGTCACGACCTCCACGTCCGCGCCGAGGGCCAGGGCGCGGGCGCGGTCCGGCGTGCTCACCGAGGCGACGACGTGCGCCCCGGCCAGCCCGGCGAGCTGCACCGCCAGCCTCCCCACCGCCCCCGACGCCCCGGTCACGAGCACCCGCGATCCCGACGCCCCGGTCATGAGTCCGCGCGGCTCCGACGGCGGGCTGACGGAGAGTCCGTGCGGTTCCGGCGGGACGTCGGTGGGGAGTCCGCGTGGCCCGGGGGAGACGCCGGCGGCGCGTAGTGAGCGGAGGGCGGTCAGGCCGGGCATCGGCAGGGCCGCGGCCGTCGACAAATCCACCCCGTCGGGCACCACGGCGAGCGCGCCGGTGTCGAACGCCGCCCGCTCCGCCCACGCTCCCGCCCCGAACGCCGCCACCCGCGCGCCCTCGGCCGGGCCCGTGCCGTCCGCGGCGGGCCGCAGCACCACCCCGGCGGCGTCGTAGCCGAGCACCGTGCCCTCCGGCAGTCGGCCCATGTGCCGCAGCTCGCTGAAGTTGACCGACGTCCTGTGCACCTCGACGAGCGCCTGCCCGGCTTCCGGAACGGGTTCGGGAACGTCGGCGAGCCGTCCTGCGGCCCCGGGGCCGACCACCAATGCGTGCATGGGAAGTCCTCCTGCAACCATGCGGACCGGCGGTCCGCTTCGTTGCCGGATACTATGGGGACCAACAGTCCGCTTGCAAGGGAGGGGCGTTGGTGCGATCAGACGCGACCCGCAACAGGGAGGCGATCCTGCGGGCCACCGAAGAGCTCCTGGCCGCCCACGGCGCCGAGCACATCTCGCTCGACCGGGTGGCCGCGGCGGCGGGGGTGGGCAAGGGCACGCTGTTCCGGCGCTTCGGCAGCAGGACCGGCCTGTTCCAGGAGCTGCTGGCCGAGCGGGCCGCCGCCCTGGCCGAGGCCATCGAGTCGCCCGGCTCGCCGCTCGGCCCGGGGGCGCCGCCACGGGATCGGCTGCTCGCGTTCCTGGACGAGCTGGCCGGGCTGGCCGAACGCAACCTGGCGCTGTTCGCCGCGCACGAACGGGCCTGCGCGGCCGACAAATACCGCGATCCCACCTACCTGCGCTGGCACGCCCACGTGACGGCGCTGGTCGCGGCGGCGGCGCCGGGGCTCGACGCCGCGTTCGCCGCCCACACCCTCCTGGCCTCCTTCGACGCCGACCTCGCCCGGCACGTGATGGCCGAGGGCGGGGCCGACCGGCTCAGGGCCTCTGTGCGCGGCGTCGCCGAAGCCCTGCTGCGCGGCTGAGGCGGTCTCAGGCGGGCTCGCGCGGCCCGGGCGGGATCGGCGCGGGCTCGCGCGGGCTCGCGTGGTCAGGCCGAGAAGGCGTCCGTCGCGGCCTGGCAGAAGGCCTTGAGGTCGTCCGGTTCGCGGCTGGTGACCAGGGTGTTCGGGCCGTCCGTGCAGACGACGACCTCCTGGTCCTTCCAGGTCGCGCCCGCGTTGCGCAGGTCGGTCTGAAGGCTCGGCCAGGACGTGAGCGTACGCCCGCGGACGACGTCCGCCTCGATCAGCGTCCAGGGGGCGTGGCAGATGGCGGCCACCGGTTTGCCGGCGTCGAAGAAGGCCCGCGCGAACTCCACGGCCGGCGGCGCCGTACGCAGGAAGTCGGGGTTGGCGACACCGCCGGGGAGCAGCAGGGCGTCGAAGTCGCCGGGGTCGGCGTCGTCCACCGTGGCGTCCACGGTGAAGGTGTCGGCCTTGTCCAGATGGTTGAACGCCTGGATCTTCCCCGAGGACGTGGAGACCAGCCGGGGCGTGCCGCCCGCCTGCTTGACCGCCTTCCACGGCTCGGTGAGCTCCACCTGCTCGACCCCTTCCGGAGCGACCAGGAACGCGATGGTCTTGCCGTTCAACATGACGGTCCCCTTCGTGTTTTCCCTTCCCTCTATCCGGGCGATCAGGAAGTATGCGTTCTTACCCCCCAGGGGTATATAGTGGCCGGGAAGCCGGGACAGTGAGGAGTTCGGACATGGTGATCACCGCGTACCAGGTCGAGGGCATGACCTGTGGCCACTGCGTCAGCTCGGTGCGGGCCGAGGTCGGCAAGGTCGACGGGGTCCAGGCCGTCGAGGTCGACCTCGCGGCCAAGGAGATGGTCGTGACCAGCAGCGCCCCGATCGACGCCGCCGTCATCGAGTCGGCCGTGGTCGAGGCCGGCTACGAGCTGGGCGGGGGCCGGGAGCTGCTGCCGCAGGCCGGGTCGTGCTGCGGCTCGGGCGGCTGCCACTGACCCCTCAGGGGGATCGGCGCCGGGAGCTCCACAGGGTGTGCGCGGCGCATGCGGTGGCCGCGCCGACGGCGTACCAGAGCAGGTCGGGCGGGTTGAAGGTGCTGCCCAGCAGTGGCCGCAGGACTGCCGGGATCTCACCGAGCTGGGCGAACTCGATCGCCCAGCTCAGCCCGCCCGACCCCACCGCGGCGACCCAGGGCCGCACGCGCGGCAGGGCCAGGACGACGAGCGCGTAGATCAGCACGGTGTAGAGCGCGTCGCCCGCGTACTTGGGCACGGGCCCGTCCCACAGCAGCCGGACGCCGAGCCCCGCCACCACGGTCACGACGGCAGCGAGGAGAACGGGCAGGCGAGGCACCAGATCACGGTAGCGCCAGGGCTGCTGAAAATTTACACCGCAAAATGAAACGAGAATGAAACAATTCTCCGTGCTGCGTTGACACGCGGTCTCTCTATGGTGTGCCTTCATCTACACAGGAATCCCCCGCCTGAAGGTGAGGCATCATGAGGAAATGGTTCGCACGCCTGGCTGTGCTAGGCGTCGCGATGTTGGTGGCCGGCCAAGGCGCCACGGCGGCCCAAGCCCAGGAACCTGCGGCGGGGAAGAAGGTCCTACGCGTCGGCGCCACCCAGGCGATGGATTCGATGAACCCGTTCCTGGCGGTCCGGCTGGTCTCCACCGCGATCCACCGCACGATGTACGGCTACCTCACGGTCCCCGACTCCAAGACGCTCCAGCCCAGCCCCGACCTGGCCGAGTCGTGGACGACGTCCGACGACGGGCTCACGTGGACGTTCAAGATCCGTAGCACCAAGTGGTCCGACGGCCAGCCGGTCACGGCCGAGGACGCCGCCTGGACGTTCAACAAGATCATGACGGACGAGGCGGCCAAGACGGCCAACGGCCCCGCCGTGGAGAACTTCGAGAGCGTCACCGCCAACGGCCAGGACCTGGTCATCAAGACCAAGGCCCCGCAGGCGTCCATGCTGGAGAACCCGATCCCGATCATGCCCAAGCATGTGTGGGAGAAGGTCACCGACATGGCCAACTACGACGCGGAGACGTACCCGACGGTCGGCAGCGGCCCGTACATCGCGGTCGAGCAGAAGAAGGACCAGTTCGTCAAGCTGGAGGCCAACCCCAACTACTGGCGGGGCAAGCCGAAGGTCGACGAGCTCCAGTTCATCTTCTACGACAACCCGCAGGCCGCCATCGCCGGGCTGAAGAAGGGCGACATCGACCTGCTCGGCCGTATGACGCCGCCGGAGTTCCAGGCCATCGAGAACGACCCGAACATCGAGGCGTGGAACACCCAGGGCCGCCGGGCCGCGTACCTGCAGATCAACCACGGCGCCACCACCACCGACAACAAGCCCATCGGCGACGGCCACCCGGCGCTGAAGGACCCGAAGGTGCGTCAGGCGATCCACTTCGCCATCGACAAGCAGAAGCTGGTCGACGAGGTGCAGGGCGGCCTGGCCAAGCCGGCCGACGGCTCGATCATCCCGCCCATGTTCAAGGACTTCTTCTGGGAGGCCACGGGCGACGAGAAGGTCACCTACGACGTGGCCAAGGCGAACAAGATCCTCGACGACGCCGGCTACAAGAAGGGCGCCGACGGCGTCCGCACGATGCCCGACGGCAAGCGCAAGCTGGAGTTCCGTTTCAGCATCCACACCGACACGCCGGTCGAGGACAAGCTCGCCGAGTACCTGACCGGCTTCTTCAAGGAGGTCGGCATCACGCTGACCACCAGGAAGCTCGACTCCAGCAAGTTCGGCGAGGAGACCGGCGTCACGGCGCTGTTCGACATCGCGATCAGCGGCTGGTCGGTCAACCCCGACCCCGAGGAGATCCTGGCCACCCACCTGTGCAGCCGCCGGCCGGCGCCGGGCGGCGAGGGCGGCGGCACCGAGTCGTTCTACTGCGACCCGACCTTCGAGAAGCTCTACCAGGAGCAGCTCAAGGAGCTCGACCGGCCGAAGCGCGCCGAGATCATCAAGCAGATGGAGCAGCGGCTCTACACCGACGCCCCGGTGATCGCGATCTACTACCCCAACGACCTTGAGGGTTACCGCAAGGACCGGGTCACCAGCATCACCCCGATCCCCGAGGACAAGGGCCTGCTGTACGGCGGCAGCGGCTACTGGCCGTTCTACACGGCCGACGTCAAGGCGTCCGCGGCCGGCGGCTCCGGCGCGGGCGGCGACTCCGGCTCCAACACCGGTCTCATCGTCGGCGTGGTCGGCGGCGTGGTCGTCATCGGTCTGGCGGCCTTCTTCCTGACCAGGCGGCGTAAGAGCGTCGCGGACGAGCGCGAATGACAACACCGCTCGAAGCGGCAGAGCCCGCCGCCGTCCAGGCGGCGGGCCCTGCTGAGGACCGCCCCGCTCGCCGCGGCACGCTGAAGTACGCGTTGTCGAAGGCGGGCGGGGCGCTGTTCAGCATCGCCGCGGTGATCGCCGGGACGTTCTTCGTCTTCCGCCTGCTGCCCGGCGACCCGGTGCGGAACCTGGCGCAGGGCCGCAACATGACCCCGGCGCAGCTCGACATGGAACGTCACAGGCTCGGTCTCGACAAGCCGGTGCTCGACCAGTTCATCGACTTCGTCGGCAAGACGCTCAGGCTCGACCTGGGCACGTCGTACGAGTACAAGCGGCCGGTGCTCGACCTCATCGGCGAGCGCATCGGCCCGACGCTGCTGCTGGCCGGGACCGGTCTGGTCATCGCGGTCAGCCTCGGCCTCTGGCAGGGCACCAGGGCGGGCTGGCAGCGGGGGAGTCGGTTCGACCGCTTCTCCACCGGTCTGTCGCTGGTGCTGTGGTCGGTGCCGACGTTCTGGCTCGGCCTGCTGTTGATGATGGTGCTCGGCGTCGGCATCGGCCCGATCCCCGGCATCTTCCCGTTCCGGGGCATCGAGAGCGTCGACGCGCCCGACGGGTTCGCGTACCTGCTCGACGTGGCCTCGCACATGGTGCTGCCGTGCCTGACCCTCGTGGCGGTGATCTACGCCCAGTACCTCCTGGTCATGCGGTCGTCGCTGCTGGAGGAGGTCAGCCAGGACTACATCACCGTGGCCCGCGCCAAGGGCCTGCGCGACGACGAGGTACGCCGCCGCCACGCGGTGCCCAACGCCCTGCTGCCCACGGTGACGCTGGTCTTCATGCGCATCGGCTTCGTGGTCGGCGGCGCGGTCACCGTGGAGACGATCTACACCTGGCCGGGCCTCGGGCAGCTGTTCTACCGGGCGGTCCGGGTGCCGGACTTCACGCTCATGCAGGGCACGTTCATGCTCATCACCGTGGCCGTCATCCTCATGAACACACTGGCCGACGTGCTCTACCACGTTCTCGACCCGAGGGTGAGGTCGGCATGACGAGTGTCGCTGCCACGCGCAGGCGGCAGGCGCTGGGCAACTTCTGGACCGACTTCCGCCGGCATCGCGCGGGCGTGATCGGGACGGTCGTCCTGCTGGCCGCCGTCGTGCTCGCGCTGATCGCCCCGCTGTTCATCGACGAGGGCGTGACCAGCGTCATCGACGCGCCGGGCGAGAAGTTCCAGGCCCCCGGCCTGGACTTCCCCTTCGGCACCGACGAGTCGGGCCGGTCGATCCTGCTGATGATCTGGTGGGGGTCGCGTGCCTCGCTGCTCATCGGCTTCCTGGCCGCGCTGCTCAGCATCGTGATCGGCATGGTCATCGGCATCGCCGCCGGGCACTTCGGCGGCTGGGTCGGCGGCACGCTGATGCGGGTCACCGACTGGTTCCTGGTGCTGCCCTCGCTGGTGACCGCGCTGGTGCTGGCGGCCATCCTCGGCGGCAGCACGTTCACCATCATCATGGCGATCGGCGTCACCACCTGGCCGTCCACGGCCCGGCTGATCAGGGCGCAGACCTTCGCGGTCGAGGCCAGGCCCTACATCGAACGTTCCAAGGCGCTCGGCGGCGGCCACTGGCACATCACCACCCGGCACGTGCTGCCCAACGTGGCGCCGCTGCTGCTGGCCAGCACCACCCTGGAGGTGGCCAGCGCGATCGTCACCGAGTCCACGCTGGCCTTCCTCGGCGCCAGCGCGAACAAGACGTCGTGGGGCACCATGCTGCGCGGCTCCTACGACTACGGCGCGGCCAACGAGGGCGCGTGGTGGTACATCATCCTCCCCGGTCTGGCCATCCTCGTGGTCGTCATGGCGTTCACCCTGGTGGGACGGGCGCTGGAGGCCGTGCTGAACCCAAGGCTCAGGAGGGCGGCATGAGTCTCCTCGAACTGGACGACCTGTCGGTGACCTACCGCATCGCGTCGGGCGAGGTGCCCGCGGTGCGCGGTGTGTCGCTGACCCTCGACTCCGGAGCGGCGCTCGGAGTCGCCGGCGAGTCGGGGTCCGGCAAGTCGACGCTGGCCATGGCGCTGCTCAGGCTCCTGCCCAAGAGCACGCGTGTCGGCGGCCGGATCCTGCTCGACGGCGACGACGTCCTCACCATGAAGTGGGGACGCATGCGGGCCGTGCGCTGGGCCGAGGCCTCGATCGTGTTCCAGGGCGCGCAGCACGGGCTCAACCCCGTGCGCAGGATCGGCGAGCAGATCGCCGAGCCGCTGCTCGTCCACGGCCTGGCCAAGCCGGACGGCGCCCGCAAGCGCGTCGGCGAGCTGCTCGAACAGGTCGGCCTGCCCGCCTGGCGGGCCCGCAGCTACCCGCACGAGCTGTCCGGCGGCCAGCGGCAGCGCGTGATGATCGCGATGGCGCTGGCCTGCTCGCCGCGCCTGATCATCGCCGACGAGCCGACCACCGCGCTCGACGTGATGGTCCAGGCGCAGGTCCTCACGTTGATCAAGGAGCTGATCGCCGAGCACGGCATCTCCCTGATCATGATCTCGCACGACCTGTCGGTCCTGGCCGACGTCTGCGACCAGCTCGCGGTCATGTACGCCGGCCGCGTGGTCGAGCACGGCCCCTCCCGCGAGGTGTTCCACGAGGCCCGGCACCCCTACAGCCGGGCCCTGGCCGCCGCGTTCCCGACCGTGGGCGACCCGGTCTCGCGGCTGGCCCCCAAGGGGCTCGGCGGCGACCCGCCGGACCCGATGCAGCTCCCGACCGGCTGCGCGTTCCACCCGCGCTGCCCGGTCGCGCTGGAGGAATGCGCGCTTCTCGACGTCGAGCTGTGGCCCGCCGGCCCCCGCCACGCCGCCGCCTGCGTGCACGTACGCTCCAAGGAGGAGGTCGAGGCTTCATGACCGAGACGCAGACCGCCGCCGAGACCGTCTCGACGGGCAAGGGCGCGCTGCTGGAGGCCCGTGACCTGCACGTCGCGTTCTCCTCAAGGGGCCGCAGCGCCCGCGCCGTCGACGGCGTCAACCTGGCGATCGGCCAGGGCGAGATCGTGGCCCTGGTCGGCGAGTCGGGCTGCGGCAAAACCACCCTGGCCCGCACGCTGCTCGGCCTCGAACGCCCCACGTCCGGCGAGGTCCGCTTCGACGGCTCCCCGCTGAACTACGGCTCCAAGGCGCTCAAGGCCTACCGCCGTCAGGTCCAGCTCGTCCTCCAGGACCCGATGGGCTCGCTCAACCCCCGCCAGACCGTCTACGAGGCGGTCGCCGAGGGGCCGCGCATCCACGGCCTGCCCGACGAGGAGGAGCTGGTCGCCTCCGCCCTGTCCAGGGCCGGGCTGCGGCCGCCCGAGCGCTTCTTCCTGCGCTATCCGCACGAGCTGTCCGGCGGGCAGCGGCAGCGGGTCGTGATCGCCGGCGCGCTCGCCCTGAATCCCAAGGTGCTGATCGCCGACGAGCCCGTGGCCTCGCTCGACGCCTCCGTACGCGGCGAGATCCTGGCGCTGATGCTCAAGCTCAGGGCCGATCTCGGCCTGTCGGCCCTGGTCGTCACCCACGACCTCGGTCTGGCCTGGAACATCGCCGACCGGGTCGCGGTCATGTACCTCGGACGGATCGTCGAGTCCGGGCCGGTCGAACAGGTGCTGACGGCGCCGCGGCATCCGTACACGCAGGCGCTGATGTCGGTGCTGCCGGAGTCGCCCGAGCGGATCGTGCTGACCGGTGAGCCGCCGGACCCGACCAGGGTGCCGGGTGGCTGCCGGTTCCACCCCCGTTGCCACGTGCTGGCCTCGGGCAGGGCGGCGGAGGCGGGCGTGGACGCGGCCTGCCGGTCGGAGGTGCTGAAGATCCTTCCCGCCGTGCCGGACGCCCAGGCCGCCTGCCACTACGCGGCGGTCTCCGGGTAGGTCACCCGCGGAACGCGTCGGCGTGCTCGCGCGCCCACTCGGCGAAGTCACGCGCGTCCCGGCCGGTGACCTCCCGGACGGTCGGGACGACCGTGTAGCCGACCTCCGGCGTGTTGCCGAGCGCGCCGACGAGGAACTCGATGGTCTGCTCGCCCATGCCGTCGGCGCGCCACTTGGCCCGCGCCTCGTCCACGGTGAGCTCGACGAACTCGACGTCCTTGCCGATGGCCTCGCCCAGGACGGCGACCTTCTCCTTGAGGGTGATCGCGCGCGGGCCGGTCAGCACGTACGTCCGGCCGCCGTGCCCGCCCTCGGTCAGGACCTTGGCGGCCACCGCGGCGATGTCGCGCTCGTGCACCAGCGCGCTCAGCCGGTCGCCGAACGGCTCCTTGATGACGCCCTCGGTCTTGATGGTGTGCGCCCACCACTGGAGCGTGTTGGACATGAACTCGACCGGGTGGAGCAGCGTCCACTCCAGGTCGGTGGCGGCGAGCGCCTGCTCCAGCTCGCCGTCCTCACGCCCGCCGAGCACGGTGACCCGGCGCACACCCGCCTTGACGGCCAGCTCGGCGAGCCCGGCGCCGTCGGGGAGCGGCGCGTAGTCGTCGCCGGCGAAGTTGATGAAATGCGCCGCGGTGACGCCCTCGAAGGCGGCGGCCAGGGAGGCGGGCTCGGCGAGGTCCCCGCCGACGACCTCGACGCCCTCGGGGAGGGCGGCCTTGGCGAGGTTCCTGGTCAGGGCGCGGACCTGCTGCCCGGCCAGGAGGAGCTCCTCGACGACGAGGCGGCCGACGGTTCCGGTGGCACCGGTGACGAGGATGGTCATGTTGAACCCCACTTCTTTCGGAACGGAACGTTCTGCTCTTACTATAGCAGAACGGAACACTTCATTCCATGTAGCTCTTGAGCCGGATCGCCGTGGCCGCCCGGTGGATCGCCCCGGCGACGCGCTCGATGACCTTGTCCTTGCCCGGCAGGTGCGGCATCAGCTTGAGCATCCTGAGCTGGAACCACAGCGCCAGGCGTGAGCCGATCACCATGCCCCGCACGTTCGCCGGGCCGAGCTCCTGGTTGACCCGGACGAACTCGCGCATCTCCCGCTCGTAGCCCGCCGCGCCGCCACCCCGGGCCAGTTCGCCGGCCAGCACGTACGCCCCCACGATCGCCAGGCTCGTGCCCTGCCCCGAGGCCGGCGAGGCGCAGTACGCGGCGTCCCCGAGCAGCACGACCCGGCCCTTCGACCACTGGTCCATGTGCACCTGGCTGACCGAGTCGAAGGAGAAGTCGTCGGCCTCGCGCACCGCGCCGAGCAGCGCGGGCACCTCCCACTCGACGCCCGTCATGGCCTCGGCCAGCAGGTCCTTCTGGCGGCCGACGTCGCGGTGGTCGTAGGACAGCGGCTGCGACGCCCACATGAACAGGGCCTTGGCGGCGCCGTCCCGGCGGGTGCTGTAGACGTTGGCGGTCCGGCCGGGGGCGGCGTGCACGGCCTCCTCGCGGTCCAGGCCGAGCGTGTTGGGGACGGTGGAGATCGAGACGTAGTAGCCCAGGTCGCGGACGTACTGGTCGTCCGCCCCGAAGGCGATCCTGCGGATGTTGGAGCGCATGCCGTCCGCGCCCACGACCAGGTCGAACCGGCGCGGCTCGGCGTGCTCGAAGGTGACCAGGCCGTCGTCGGCGACGGCGGTGACGGAGTCGCCGAAGAGGTATTCGGCGTCGTCGCGGGTGAGGTCGTACAGGAGCTCGTTGAGGTCGCCGCGCATGATCTCGGCGTCTTCGCCCTCGCGGCCGCCGAACAGGTCGGCGTCCATGGTGGCCACCGGCCTGCCCTTGCCGTCGTAGTGGGTGGCGACGCGCATGCCGGTGGCGCGGGCGGTGACCGCGTCCAGCAGGCCCATGCGCCGGATCACGTCGAGGGCGGCGCCGCGGATGTCGACCTTGTAGCCGCCCGTACGGATAGCGGGGGCGCGCTCGATGACGGTGACGGTGAAGCCGTGGCGGCGCAGCCAGTAGGCCAGCGAGGTGCCGGCGATGCTCGCGCCGGAGATGAGGACGTTCTTCATGCCGTGAACGGTACACCTGTCTCAGACGCTTGTCTAGGACGGATTTTTCAGACGCCTGTGCTACGGTCTGGGCATGGGAAACAGGGAAGACCTGATGGCCGGGGCGAAGCGCTGCCTGATCGAGAAGGGCTACTCGCGTACCACCGCGCGCGACATCGCCAACGCGTCGGGCGTGAGCCTCGCGGGCATCGGCTACCACTTCAGGTCCAAGGACGCGCTGATGAACGAGGCGCTGTTCGAGGTGATGAAGGAATGGGGCGACGACCTGGCGCTGACGCTCGCCGCCGACGTCAAGGAGGGCGCGTCGCCGCTGGAGCGGTTCGCGGGGGCGTGGGACCGGGTGGTGGAGTCGTTCGACCGGCTGCGGCCGCTCTGGATCACCCAGCTTGAGCTGCTCGGGCAGATCGATCACCTGCCCGAGGTGCGGGAGCGGCTCGCCTCGGCGATCACGGACGCGCGCGTGGGGCTCGCCGAGCTGTTCCAGGACGTGCGGGCCGAGAGCGACCCGGAGCGGGCCCGGCTGGTGGGCTCGCTCTACCAGGCCATGCTGACGGGGTTCCTGGCGCAGTGGCTGCTCGACCCGGACAGCGCGTTGTCGGGGCGCGAGGTGGCCGAGGCGCTGCGCATGGTGGGCGGCGGGTCGTAGGACGGCCCGTGGGGGAAGGTCAGAAGGCGCTTATCGTGGCAGGCGCGCGTTCGGCCCTGCTGAGGGTGCGGATGACCGCCGTCGCGCCGTGCCGGTGCACCGCCAGGCGGGCCAGCAGCTCCACGACGGGCTCGATGATCGCCGGCGGCAGCTCCGGCGTCTCGATGCCCACGCTGGCGGCCAGGTCGTCGGAGTGCACGACCAGCTCCATCACCCTGGTGAGCAGGAAGTCGTCGAGCAGCAGCGACCAGCCCGCCCACGGCAGCCGCACGACCCGGTCCGCCGGCTCGGCGGGCAGCTCGACGAGGAGGCGGTCCAGCAGCGCCTGCGTGTGGTCGACCAGCGTGGCGTGCCCGTCCGCGGCGGCCGCCTGGCCGCCCCGCCGGATGCTGACGTTGCTCTCGTGGTCGAGGCCGGCCTGCACCCACGGCGACCTCGTGTAGTGCTCGATGAGCGGGATCGGCTCCCCGGGCTCCTCGCCGGTGTCGAGCACGTCGACGACCCTGACGATCTGGTGGGCCAGGTGCCCGGCCAGGCCCGCGACGCTGAACTCGGTCAGCGCGCTCGGCTTCTCCCACGCCGCCCGTACGGCCGGGTCGCGCAGCAGCGACATCGCCGACGCCGCGGCCACCAGATAGGACTGCCTGATCTCCCCCATATGCCGCCCTTTCCCCGGTTCAGGTGGTAGCTCGGGGCCAAGACTATCCCTCGGCGATCCGCCGGGGGCCGCCGTCCTGCCCACTGAGACGGGGGTGCGCTCAGCTCCCTTCGTGGCCTTCCGCCAGCACCTTCCCGATGGCGGACCTGACGAAGGCCCGGGTCAGCGTGCCCCTTCTGAAGCGGCTCAGCACGGGACGCGGGGTGTCGTAGCGGCGCGCGCGCACGTCGGCCAGCACGACCTCCGGCGCGCCCATCCCGGCCAGCACGTCGAGGGCCTCCCGCTTGGTGATCAACCGGCCCTCCCGCAGCGTGACCGACGCCCTGGCGACGGTCAGCAGGCCGAGGTCCACCCAGACCTCCCGCAGCCAGCGCCGGCGCCCTCTGGTCTTGTCCAGCCAGAACTCACGCAGGTCCGTACGGACGAAGTCGGCCAGGACGGCGTCGGAGACGGACGGCAGCAGCTCGGCGGGCGGCGGCCCGTGCAGCACGAGGGGAGCCGTGTGCAGCTCGCGGCGGGTCACCGCCGTCACCGGGCGGCGGAAGATCTCCTCGTGGGCCCATGTCACGTGCTCGACCCGCGGGTCCGCCAGCTCCTCCACCGGCAGGTAGGAACAGTGGAGCAGGTCCGCGAGCGGCAGGTCGAGTCCCCGGTGCAGCGCCTTGATCCGGCGCCACTGCTCCATCGTGACCGGCGTCTCGACGACCGCGATCAGGTCGAGGTCGCTGCGCCCCGGCTGGTAGTCGCCGGCGCCGAGCGAGCCGTGCGCCCACAGCGAAACCAGGGGCACGACCTCCCCCACGCCGTCACGGAACCGCCGGAGCAGGACGTCTGTGGCCGCATGCATGATGTCCACTATGATCCATTCCCGGCCGTCCCGGAAGATCACCGGGCGAGCCGTCAGGACGTGCTGAACAGAGCGCTCACCGACTCGCCGTCGTGGATCCGGCGCATGGCCTCGGCCAGCGCGGGGGCGATCGACAGCACGGTCAGCTTGTCACTCGGCTTGGGCGGCGGCACGGTGTTCGTGCAGACGATCTCCATGACCTCGGGGAACGCGCTCAGCCGCTCGATCGCCCCGCCCGCGAACAGCCCGTGCGTGCACGCCAGGCGGACGGAGTTGACGCCCTGCTCGCGCAGCCGTCCCAGCAGCTCGATGACCGTGCTGCCCTTGGCGATCTCGTCGTCCAGGATGATCACGTCCTTGCCCGCGACCTCGCCGATGACCGAGCTGATCACCACGCGGTCGTCGGGGAAACGCTGCTTGGCGCCCATCGCGACGCCGGTGCCGAGCAGCCGGGCGAAGTGCGCGGCCTCCTTGGCGTTGCCCAGGTCGGGGGAGACGACGACGGTGTTCGACAGGTCGTAGCGGCGGAAGTGCGCGGCCAGCTCGCGCAGCGCGTGCAGGTGGTCGACGGGCACGCTGAAGAAGCCGTGGACCTGCGGCGAGTGCAGCGTCATGGCCAGCACCCGGTTCGCGCCCGCGGCCACCATCAGGTCGGCGACCAGCCGGCCGCCGATGGAGATGCGTGGCGCGTCCTTCTTGTCCGACCGGGCGTAGGCGTAGTGCGGCAGGACGACGGTCGTCCTGGCCGCGGACGCGCCGCGGGCCGCGTCGATCATGAGCAGCAGCTCGACCAGGTTCTCCTGGGTCGGCGGCACGAGAGGCTGGATGAGGAACACGTCGCGCTCGCGGCAGTTGGCCTGGAGCTGCACCTCAAGCGCGTCGTTGGCGAAGCGGGCGACCTTGACGGGGTGGAGCGGGGTGCCGAGGTGGGAGCAGATCTCCTCGGCCAACTCGGGGTGGGCGCTGCCACTGAAAACCGTGATGTCTCGCACGATTTCCAAAGGATAGCTTCACGGGCTGACGTAGTGGTGGAGCAGGGCGGGTTCGCCCGCGGCGTTGAGCCATCGCGCGCGGGTGCTGCCGACGCGACGCCAGCCCAGCCGCTCGTAGAGCGCGACGGCCGCCCGGCCCTCGTCGGAGACCTCCAGCAGGACGGGCCCGTCGGCGGCCTTCCGCGCGGTGTCCAGCAGGAGGGGGGCCAGCCCGCGGCCCCGGGCGGCGGGCGCGACGAAGAGCCGGGTGACCTCCGGGCCCTCGGGGGTGTCGGCCAGGCCGACGTGGCCGAGCACCCGGTCCTCCGTGACCGCCACCCAGGCGCTCAGGAGGCCCTGCGGGGTCAGCCAGCCGTGGGGGTCGGCCGGCCAGTCGACGGGGTAGCGGTCGGCGTTGTGGACCAGCCTCAGGGCCGCGGCGCAGGCGTCCAGATCGGCCATCGTCCGGGGGCGGACGATCATGCCACCGGTGGTCACGCCAGCGCCTCCACCGTGAGTGCGTCGAGGTCGGGGAGGACCTGCCAGGCGAGGGCGAGGGCGTCGTCGTCGGGCGGGTAGCCGGGATGCGGCACGGCGATCACCCGCATGCCGGCCGCGTGCGCCGAACGCAGCCCGTTGCTGGAGTCCTCGACCGCCACGCAGTCCTTCGGGTAGATCTCCAGCCGCCTGGCCGCCTCCAGGTAGCCGTCGGGGGCGGGCTTGCCACGCGCGACCTCCTCGGTGGAGACCGTGGTGACGAAGTACTCGCGCAGCTCGGACGCGTCCAGCACCACGTCGATCAGCCGCCGGGGCGACGAGCTGGCCAGGCCGAGCGTGAACCGTGCGGCCAGCCGGCGAACGGCCTCGCGGGCGCCCGGCAGCAGCGGCACGCCGTCCTGGTAGCGCTCGGCCATCTGGTCGACCACGCCCTCGGCGATCTCGTCGGGCGTCAGGCGCACCCCCAGCTCGTGCAGGTAGGCCGCCCACTCGCCGGTGCTCATGCCCATCAGCCTGGACTGCGTGTCGGGCTGCCAGGTGCCGCCGTGGTCGGCGACGAAGGCGCGCCGCACCTGCTCCCAGACGGGCTCGGAGTCGACGAGCACGCCGTCGAGGTCGAACACGCACGCTTCCATGGCCACCCCCAAGAGATCAGACTGGATCCACCCAATCACACCGTCCGAGCCGCTGCGCCGACGTCTCCTGCCCTTATTGCCCGAGTTTCATGCTATTGGGGCTGGTTATTGAGCTACGAGCGTCCATTCAGGGGCATGCGAGCAGACATGGCAGACCTTCCATTTCATGACACGGGCGACTTCGAGGATGCGGATCGCGGCTTCATCGCGAAGCTGACCCCCGCCGTGGTCAAGTCGAGGAACGGCCAGGTCGTCTGGGACAACGACTCCTATGCCTTCCTCAACGCCGAATGCCCCGAGACGGCTCACCCCAGCCTGTGGCGGCAGAGCCAGCTCTGCGCCAAGCAGGGCCTGTACGAGGTCGCCGACGGCATCTACCAGGTACGCGGCCTGGACCTGTCGAACATGACCCTGGTCGAGGGCGACACCGGCGTCATCGTCATCGACCCGCTGGTCTCCACCGAGTGCGCCGCCATCGCGCTCGCGCTCTACCGCCGCCACCGCGGCGACCGCCCGGTCACCGGGATCGTCTACACCCACAGCCACATCGATCACTTCGGCGGCGTACGCGGCGTCACCGACGGGAACGTGCCGATCCTGGCCCCCGCCGGTTTCATGGACCACGCGGTCTCCGAGAACGTCTACGCCGGCCCCGCCATGAACCGCCGCGCCTGCTACATGTTCGGCCTCACCCTGCCCCACGCCCCGGACGGCCAGATCGGCTGCGGCCTCGGCATGACCTCCTCCACCGGCACCACGTCCCTCATCCCGCCCACCCTGGACGTCAGCCGCACCGGCCAGGAGGAGATCGTCGACGGCGTGCGGTTCGTCTTCCAGCTCACCCCCGGCACCGAGGCCCCCGCCGAGATGAACTTCCTGTTCCCCGACCGCGGCGCCCTCTGCCTGGCCGAGAACGCCACCCACAACCTGCACAACATCCTCACGCTGCGCGGCGCCCAGGTGCGCGACGCCCGCATATGGGCCCGCTACCTGTCGGAGACCCTCACGCTGCTCGCCGACCGGGCCGACGTCGCCTTCGCCTCCCACCACTGGCCCACCTGGGGAAAGGCCAACATCGTCCGGTTCCTCCAGGAACAGCGAGACCTGTACGCCTACCTGCACGACCAGACCCTCCGCCTGCTCAACAAGGGCCTGACCGGCGCCGAGATCGCCGAGCAGATGCGCGTGCCGCCCGCGCTGGAGCAGGTCTGGCACACCCACGGCTACTACGGCTCGGTCAGCCACAACGTCAAGGCCGTCTACCAGCGCTACCTCGGCTGGTACGACGGCAACCCCGCCCACCTCTGGGAGCACCCGCCCAGGGAGAGCGCGATCCGGTACGTCGAGTGCATGGGCGGCGGCGCGGCCGTCGTCGCCTTCGCCCGCAGGTACGTCGAGGAGAACGACCTGCGCTTCGCGGTCCAGCTCCTGAACCACGCCGTCTTCGCCGACGAGGGCAACAAGGCGGCCAGGGACCTGCTGGCCGAGGTCTACACCCGGCTCGGCCAGGGCGCGGAGAACGGGACCTGGCGGAACTCGTACCTGACGGGGGCCATGGAACTGACCGACGGCATCGTGCCCACCCCGGTCACCACCACCGCGCCCGACCTGCTCGCGGCCCTGACCGTGGAACAGATCTTCGACTCGCTCGCCATCCGCGTGGACGGCCCCAAGGCGTGGCACGAGAGCCTGTCGATCGACTGGCACCTGACGGACCTGGGGGAGCTGCACCGCACCACCCTGTCGAACGGCGTGCTCGTCCAGCGGCTGAACCCGCCCGAGGAGCCCGTGGACCTGACGCTCCGCCTGACCCGGGCGCAGCTTCTCGGCCTGCTGGCGGGGAAGGGCGTGGAGGGGGTGGAGCGTGAGGGTGACATCACGGCGCTGCAGCGGCTGGTCGCCGTGCTCGACTCACCGGGCCGCGACTTCGCCATCGTGACCCCATGAGCCATGAGCCCGATGGTGCTCATGACGACGGGCACCATGACGGGCACCATGACGAGCACGGCCGCGAGACCGCGGCCCTGCTTGGTGTGGTGGATGTCACGACGACGGGTCCCGCCCATGCGGCCGTCATGGCACACGGGCGTCCGGACCGGTTGTCAGAGTTTGTACAGCTTGTTGAACGGCGTAGTGATCCTCTCCTGCCGGGATCCGAAGTCGACCAGAACGGCGACATCGTCCTCCACCCCGATGACGACACCGAGGCCGTATCGGTCATGGCTCACCCGGTCGTTCATGTCGAACTGCTCGGCGGGTGGCGCCGGAGGCGGCGGTTTGAAGGGACTTGTGGGCAGGTGACGACGAGAATCGCCGCTGGCTCGCTTCATCTCTTCCAGTATGCGCCCACTGCGTGAATACTTTGTGGCGTTCACACCTGTATGGACTCGACACGTGCGCGTGGCGCGGTCGTCGTGGGCAGGCGTACGAACCGCAGAAAGGCCGGCAGCAGCCACGGACGCCGCCCCCAGACCGCCACTTTGCCCGTGAGCGCGGCCCGCGTCCTGGACATCCGGCCGAACAGTAAAAGGTTCAGCGCCGCCGGGTCGAACCCCACGTGCGCGTCCACCCGCGCCCCCGCCTCCGCCACCGACACCCGTCCGCGGTCGAGCACCAGCGCCGCCGGCGCGGTGTGCGCGGAGTGGAACCCGACGGTGATCCGGCGGGGCGGGGCGGGCGAGCCGGTGTCCATCAGGCGTCCGTAGTCGTTCCTGATCATCCCGATGAGGAACAGGTCAAAGAACAGGCCGGCGTCCCGCGCGGGCACCGACCAGGGGGTACGGGTCGCGCGGGCGACGTCCCAGCCGTGCAGCAGCAGCTCGTTCAGCAGGTGGGCCAGCACGCCCGCGACGGGCACCCGCGCGTCGCCCAGCCACGGGACCGGCGTCGCCGGATCGACCTCCGCGCCGGCGCTCAGGATCTCCCGGACGTCGGCGCGCAGCCGCTCGGCCAGGACGAGCGGGTCACGCTCGGCGAAATGCCCGAACGCCAGCTCGTTCAACGCGCTGACCGTGTCGACGTTGGCCTGGAGTATCGCCTCCGCCAGCTCCGGGAACGGCGAGGCCACGTCGCCGCGCACCACGGAGGTGTAGAGCGAGGCGATCGCGGTGACGTGGGCCGCGGTCTCGGCGACCGTCCACTCCCTCGTCGCCATGGCCTGGGGATCGACGATGGAGATCAGCTTCGCGAACCGGTCGGCGGTCGTCTTGAGCGAGCCGCGTACCGACGCCCATTTGCCGTACGTGATGAGCTCGTCCATGTTCTCTCCAGGGGTCCACGATCACGCTAACCCGTGCCGGGCCGGGAGCCTTCTCCAGGAATGCCTTGCTGGAGCCTGTCGTCCGCGGACCCGTCGAAAAGCAGTGGCGTCATGTCGCGTGCCGGCAGTTCACTTTGATCACTTGTCCTGCTCGGAGGGAGCTCCATGATCGTGATCTCGGCCGCATCGGGCGCGCTCGGCCGGCTGGTCGTCGACCGGCTGCGTACCAGGGCGGACGTCGTCGCCGCCGTCCGCGACCCCGCCCGCGCGCCAGAGGGCGTACCGGCGCGGCGCGGGGACTACGACGACCCGGCGGGCCTGCGTACGGCGTTCGAGGGGGCCGACCGGCTGCTGCTGATCTCCTCGCCGGAGCTCGACCCCGGACGCAGGATCGGCCACCACCTGGCCGCCCTCGCCGCCGCCGTGGACGTGGGCGTCGGCGCCGTCGTCTACACCAGCTTCCTGGACGCCGACACCGTCGCCACCGGCATGACCGAGGCACACCACGCCACCGAGCAGGCCCTCCTGCGCAGCGGACTGCCGTACACGATCCTGCGCCACCCGTTCTACGGCGACGCGTTCGTCCCCAGGGTCTCGGACGGCGAGCTGACGGGCAGCGCCGGAGGGCGCGGACTGAACACCGCGTTCCGGTCCGACCTGGCAGAGGCGGCGGCCAACGTGCTGACCGGCGAAGGCCACGAGGGCCGCGCCTACGACTTCACCGGACCGCTGTGGACCCATCCGGAGGTCGCCGAGGCGCTGGGCGTGCCCTACCGCGAGGTCCCCGACGCCGCTCCCGGCCCGATGGCCTGGCTGAACGCCCAGATCCGCGCCGGCTCCCTGGAACGACAGACCCCCGACCTGGAGCACATCCTCGGCCACCCGGCCCGCACAATGCTCTCCCACCTCCAGGACACACCCTGACGAGCGTCCCTACTTCCGGCGGAGTTTTGACAGCCCGCTGTTAAAAGCGTTGATCATCATGGGGCCGGCAGGTAACGTCAGCCCTCGGTGGCGATCGTATGTTCGAAAAGTCGCCCCCTAAGTAGTGGAGAGGGCAAGATGAAGACAACACTGGGCGTGTTAGCCGTCGGCCTCCTGACCTCCGGCCTCATGGCCGCGCCGGTTGCCGCGTCGGCCAGCACGGACTTCTATCTCCTGGCCACCACGCAGACGTCCGCCGTCGAAGTAGCCGAGTTCTGGCTGGGCGACAGCGGCGCCAACCTGACGAACGCCACCCCCTACAGTGTCCAGACCGTCATCGACAAGGTCATTCTCGGCGGGCCTTACAGCGCCGACGGCAAAGCCGGCGTCGTCCCGCCGGTACTCCCACCCGACGACGCCGGGGGCACCGGCGACGGGCCCGCCGGCACGGGCAAGGTCTTCTTCGTCGGCGCCGACGGCCAGCCGCACTGGTGCACCGGCACGGCCGTACAGTCGCAGTACCGCAACCTCGTGGCCACCGCCGGCCACTGCGCGTACGACACACAAGGACCCGGCGGCGGCCTCGACAAGTGGGTCTTCATCCCCGGGTACTCCGCCGGCACGGCCCCCTCGGGCCTCTACGTCGGAAAGACGGCCTTCACTCACTACGATTTCTCGTCGTACAACGACTACGACCGAGATTACACCTTCGTCACCGTGTACAACGGCGTCGTCCCCTCCTCTTCGGGCGGGCTGGTCGACACCGGAAGGCTGGTCGACAAGGTGGGCGCACAGGGCCTGGCCTGGAACCAGCCACGCGATTCCTCGGTCGACATCTTCGGCTTCCCGGCCGGCGCCCATCCCGACGGCACACACCCGCGAACGGGCGACACGCTCGAAAGCTACAAGGGACGCATGTCCGTCGCACGCGCACCCGCCCTGAAGGCCGAGGAGCTCAACACCGTGGACTCCACGTTCGCCGGTGAAGGCTCCCTCGGCTCCTCCTGGCTGTTGCGCTACGACAAGAGCAGCCGCGCGGGCTACCTCAACACGATCACCATCAGCGTCGCCGACACCGACCTCGACCTGCGCTACGACAGGAGCTTCTCACCGTACTTCGACGGCGAACTGGCCTCGGTCTACTCGGACGCCGGAACGCAGTGGAGCGGCTCCATCGTCGTGCCGTAGGAGACCCGGGGCCCGCTTCCGCCCGAGCGGCTCTTGATCGTTCACTTGTAGGGTCGGGCGGCATGAGTGGTGAATGGCGGCAGGACAGGATCGGCAGCGCCTTGGCGGGCGGGAATCCCACGGTGCTCAGGCGGCTGGACGCCGGTTTCGCCGTGATCGGCGACACCCAGTTCCTGCCGGGATACTCGGTTCTCCTGACGGACGAGCCCGGCGTGCAACGACTGTCCGACCTGCCCCGGGCCAGGCGGATGGCGTTCCTGTCGGACATGGAGCTGCTCGGCGAGGCGGTCGAGCGGGCCTGCGGCGCGCTGGACCCGGCGTTCCGGCGGGTGAACCTGGAGATCCTCGGCAACACCGACCCTTTCCTGCACGCTCACGTCTGGCCGCGCTACGAATGGGAACCGGCCCACCTGGTCGGCCGGCCGGTCTGGCTGTATCCGCCCGACAGCTGGACCGACCAGCGGTTCGCCCTCGGCCCGCGACACGACCCGGTGCGTGAGGAGATCGGCCGGCGACTCGGCGCGCTGTACGCGCAACACGGGGCCCGGGCAGGCGGCTGAAGCTGGACCTATTCGGAAGTCCCGCCGTGGAGAAGGGCGGTGCTGAGCAGCTTCAGGAGGTCGGCGGCGAGGGCGGGGCTCACCGCGATCGTCGCCTGGGAGCTCATGGTGTGGGGGCTGCCGTCCAGGTCGACCACCAGGGCTCCGGCCTCGCGGGCGATGACGACGCCCGCCGCGGTGTCCCACGGGTTGTTGCTGAGCATGATGTTGGCGTCGACCTTGCCGTCGGCCACCCAGGCGAGGTCGATCGCGGCTGAGCCGAGCATCCTGACGCGCTGGACGCGAGCGGCCAGTTCCTCGGTGAGGGCGAATCGGGGCCGGTTCCGTTCCGGTGCGTCCTCGCCCACCGCGTAGTCGCCCATGGCGACGATGGCGTCCCGCAGGTTCCGGGCGCCGCTGACCTGGATGGGCGATCCGTCGGCCGTCGCCCCGACGCCTTCGGCGGCCGAGTAGCGGACGTTCAGGAACGGCAGCCCGATGACGCCGAGCACGGGAAGGTCCCCGTCGATCAGGCCCAGGGAGACGCCGCACAGGGGGATGCCGTGGAGGAAGTTCGCCGTGCCGTCCACAGGGTCCAGCACCCACGTCAGGCCCTCGCCCGCCCGGCCGGCGCCCTCCTCCTCGCCGAGGAAGCCCACCTCGGGCGTCTCGCGCGACAGGAACTCCCGTACGGCGTGCTCGACGGCGAAGTCGACCTCGGTGGCCATGTCGCGGTCGCCCTTGGCGGTGACGACGCCGGGGGCCCTGGTCGTGATGATCTCGCCGGCGATCGTCGCGGCCCGCTCGGCGAAGGGCAGCAGCGCCCGGACGTCGATGCTCATTCAGCTGTCTCCGCTCTCACGCAGGTGTCCGGACGCCGTCGTCAAGGCAGCTCGCGGCGTACCAGGGCCGTGGCGAACGGCTCCCCGGCGGCCCGTGCGTGTGCCATCCGCGCGCGAGCCTCGCCGAGCGTGCGCGGCCGGTAGCCGGGCCCGCCGCAACAACTCTTGTGGAACCCGACGCCCGCGTGCAGCAACAGCGAGAGCACCCGCCAGGCCGCGGTGTCGCGCCTTCGCGGCGCCGCGAAGGCGGAACCCACATGGATCAGCGACTCGCCGCACCGCGGGCACGACCGGCCCTTGTCGCCAGGAAGCGGATAAGGCTGCTTGTACGAGGCACGGCACGGCAGGCAGACGAACGACGTCTTCGCATGACCCATGCGCCCAGCGTAGCCCCGCGCCGGGGCCGGCCCGAGGTCCCACCAACCCTCCCTCCGTCCCCGCAGGAGGAAGGGCGCGCGGCCCGTCACCGTCCGGGTGCGCGCCACCGGCCAGGACGTCGCCGTCGAGGTCTCCGACCAAGGGCCCGACCCGCTATGTGGACTTCACCTGAGACCAGGACCGCCGTGCGTGATGGTCGAATTGCGTACTTCGGGATCAGGGGCTTCGATGAACTCCGTGTTCCGACCGTTCTCCGCGTCCGTACGCCGACATCGAGCGCTCGTCCTCGTTCTCCTGATCACGTGCCTCGGACCGCTCGCGCTGACGGGCTGCACCGGATCGGACGAGTCGCCGTCGCTGCCGCCCGCCGGTGTCTACGAGCACGACGCGGCGAGTGAGAACTCGCAGGCCGAGCCGGTCCGGGCCAGCGGTACGGCCTGGGCTCTCACCAGGCCGTTGAGGGAGGTCGGCTGGTTCTGCGCACAGGTCCGTGCCAATGCGGACGGGCGTGCCGTGTGGTGCCGGATCGGGCGGCGTAACGAGGAGGGCACGGTCCACCCGCAGACGGCGCACTTCCTGCTCGACCGCAATGACCGGCTTGCCTGGGCGTGGTTCCCGACCACCCAGGCGGACTACGAGGGGAACCCGATCGCCGTCACCGCCGCGCTGGCGCTGACCGCGATCTGGCCCGGCACCGAGGTGCGGGAGGAGATCGACGACTTCGACAGCGATCTCCGCACCGCCATACCGCGACCGGACGACGACGATCCCCGGACAGGGTGGCGGGACACGTACGCGGTCTACAGCTACGACCCGCTCGACGGACTCGTCGTCACCTCCCGGGACGCCTCCCTGCGCCGCTGGCCGTTCGGGTCCGAGCACTACGCGACCACGATGAGCTCGGCTGTCGACGATCTTCTGGCCGGTGGTTACGACTGCTTCTATCCTCCTCAGACGAGCTGCAACCGCCCTCAGTCGAACGGGGACTTCCGTGTCAACCTCCGTGGCGACCAGATCGTCATGGCGCGGTTCGGCATCGGCAGCCGGCTGAAGTCCGGGCGGCAACGACACCGCCTCACCGAGGAGTTCCCGCACGGCCTCACCTTCCTGGCCGAGGCGGTCCGCCGTCCGGTCACGGAGCGCATCGAACAGTCCCGGAGGTCCGGTACGGGCTTCGTCGGCATCGTGGCCGGAACCATCGTGATCATCGACGCGCGAACGAACTTCTTCGGCAGAGGCGATCTGGTGGGGTACTTCGACATCCAGATCGGCGCCCCCCTGGCCGCGACCTTGCCCACCTGAACGCGCCCGTCTCCGCCGGCCCGAATCGTATGATCCGTCTCATGCCGATCCCCAGAGCGGTCGCCGTGGTCGTCGACGGCACACGAGTCCTGGTCATCAAGCGGTTCTTCCGGCGCGAACCAGGCGTCACCTGCGGCATCTGCGAGGCCCGCGGCCGTCGGGAGGCGCAGTGTCCAGGGCACCACTACGCGCTTCTTCCAGGGGGCCACGTGGAGGACGGCGAGTCGCCGGAGAGCGCGGCCGTGCGTGAACTCCACGAGGAGACGACCCTCACCGGAGAGATCGACCGGCTGCTCCTCACCGGCCTCCACGCCGACCGGCCCGCCTTCTACTTCCTCATGCGGGACGTCAACGGCGTTCCCTCGCTCTCCGGCGAGGAGGCGCTGGAACACGGGCCGGACAACACCTTCGAGCTCAGATGGGCGAGCGCCGCCGAGTTCGAGCAGCTGAACCTGTACCCCGCCGACGTGCGCGGGCCGCTCACGGAGCTGCTGCACGGCTGACCCCGCGCGCCGAGCCCCTCGATGTCCGGGACGTCCGATATGACGGTCTCGCCCCTATGGTTCTCCCATGAACGAGTCGCTACGGCTGGCGCCGATCACCCCGGCGAACGTTGAGCTGGCCATCGCTGTGCAGGTCCGGCCCGACCAGGAGCGTTTCGTCTCGCCGGTGGCGAACTCCCTCGCAGAGGCCTACGTGCAGCCACAGGTGGCCTGGCCTCGCCTCATCCTGGACGGTGATCGTCCCGTCGGGTTCCTCATGGCCTTCCTCGACATCGACTGGAATGGCAAGGGGGTCGACTTCCGGTCAGGCCTGTGGCGCCTCAACGTGTCCGCCGAGGCGCAGGGACAGGGCGTCGGACGATTCGCCGTCAGAGCCGTGGCCGCCGAAGTCAGGCGTCGCGGTGGCGGCCAGATGTTCGTCACGTGGGAGCCGGGAGAAGGCGGCCCCGAAGACTTCTACCGGAAGCTCGGATTCCAGCTCACCGGCGAGGAGAGCGGCGGCGAGAAGGTCGGCGTGCTGGACCTTCACTGAGTATCCGGAGGGCAGGCTCCTCGTGAAGGGGCGTCTCGTGGCACTCAGGCTGTCCACGAGAAGGCCGGTAGGTCATGAGGACGTCTGACCTGCGGATGTAACCCTTTTGTCGGTTCTCACCAAGCAGGGGCGAATCGATGAAGGGAGCATGACCGGTGCGTCGTAAACAGGCGAAGATCGCCACAGATCCTGTGGCCTTCGAGGCCTTCTACCGGCGGAATGTCGATGCGGTCACCCGATTCCTCGCCCGCCGCGTAGACGACCCGCACACTGTCGCCGACCTGGTGGCCGAGGTGTTCGTGGCAGTGCTCGACTCGGCCCACACCTACCGAGGCGAGCTGGGCTCCGAGATCGCCTGGCTTTATGGCGTGGCACGCAAGACGATCTCCGCCGAGCGGCGGAGGGCGTACAAGCAGTACCAGCTGACGGATCGGGTGAGCGGGCGGCGCACGCTGGCCACCGACGACGTCACCAGGCTTGAGGAGCGCATAGACGCGGAGCGGAACGCCAGGCAGGTGTTCGAGGCCATGGCCGAGTTGCCGCAGGGGGAGCGCGCGGTACTGGAGCTGGTCGTGATCGACCAGCTCACGGTCACGGAGGCAGCGCTCGCCCTCGGTATTCGGCAGAGCGCCGCCAAGGTACGCCTGCACCGCGCTCGCCGGACATTGCGGAACCTGCCCTTCGTCATGAGTGGAGCATCAGGATGACATTCGAGGAGCACCTGCTGATGGAACTGAAGGCCGAGATCGCGGACCGCACCGAGCGACACCGCCGCGTCACCCGACGACTGTACGCAGGAGGCGTGGTGGGCCTCCTCGCCGCGGCGGCCGCGTTCGCCGTCCCCATGCTGACGGGGACGGAGACCTCCGCGTACGCCGTGAGCACGAACGCCGACGGCACAGTGCGAGTGGAGATCAACGAGTTCAAGGACGCCGACCAGCTGGAGCAGGACCTGGGCGCGGCAGGCGTCACGGCCGACATCACCTACCTCCCGCCCGGCAAGGAGTGCAAGACCGGCAGAGGGAAGACGGTGGGCGCGGTGACGGCCCTGGGACCGGGCGCCGACGCGGCCGCCCGCATGCGCGACGGCGGCCTCGACATCGATCCCCGGAACATCGGCAAGGACCAGACGCTGGTGCTGGAGTTCGCCGGCAACGACAAGGAAACCAACGAGACGCGTAAGCAGAACACGTTGTGGCGACTGACGGGATCGATGATCAAGGGGCAGGTCGGACCATGCGTCGCGATCGATGACCCGAGTTGGAAGAGCGGCAACAAGAGCTGATCTGAGTCGGCGTCCACGAGAGCCAGTGGAAACGATCGAAGCCGGGTCGAGGACCACCCCTTGACCTGGCTTCTCGTTCTCGAAGCGAGCGACAGGAACCGAACCTGCGCCGTCAGCCTGGAATCGCGTCGATCACGCGGTGACTCTTGCTTCGGCTTTCCCGGACGTGGTGCGCTTCCGTTGTGAGTCACGAACGCTATCCGGGCCGGCTCTCCTTCCCCCTGCGCTTCCCGAACCGCCGTTTCCGGATCTGGAGCTACGTGCCCACGCACAGCGGGCTCGTTCTACGGACGGAGTTCGAACCGAATACGCCGCACATCGAGCTGCTGTTCCAGGATGTGCGCCAGATCAACCTGCCCGCGATGATGCCGGACGGGCTCGTGGTGGACATCGAGCGCACGAACGACGACGATCCGGACGGCGTGACCTTCCTTCTTGGAAACGACCACTTCTCCGGCCACGTGCGCGCCGGCTACCTGTTCCTCGACCAGGAAGAACGATCAAAATACAGCTCCTTCTCGCTCTTCCACGGCTACCTGCGAAGTGATTTCGAGCATTGATCGGCCAGGCGTCGCGATGGAGCGTGACGGGCCATCGCCAAACCCTGGGCAAGGCCGACGAGGACGCAGGCCGCGCCCCTCAACGGTACGGAGAAGTAGCAGCCACAAGCACCGCTTCGCGGCGTACTGCCGCGTCTGACCTACTCCACCCACCACCAGCCGTCGCCCAGATCTCGTACGGGGACGCCCAGGTCACCGGCGGCGGTCTGGACGATGGTCTTCGGGGTCGGTGGGGCCGGTAGATGGGCGATCCCGCGGCCGCTCTCCGCGCGCCAGTCCTCGAACACCGGCAGGTAAAGGACTTCTCCTTGCTGCCGCACCTGGCCATCCATCGACAGGTACTCCATCCACCATGGCACCGTGAGTGGTCGGCCGTTCTCGTTCTCCGCCACAAGAGCGGCGAACTCGTCCCCGTGCAGCCAGAACTGACTGTCGATGTAGAGGGTCTGCCAGTCGGCCCTGAAGATGACCGCTCCCAGGAACACCGTGATCGTCAGCATGACGAAGGACCGGGCATGCGCCTTGAGCGACAGGTTGGCCATCACCGCAGTGAAGGACCATAGAGCGGCCCACAACCAGGCCGCTGTGGTCACCAGCTTGCTGAACCACCAGATCGTCTGGAACATCGGCAACGACAGGTAGGACGCGACGGTCAGCGCAAGCCATCCGAGTACCGCCATGATGACTGTCCACTTGGCCCAGAGGGGCTCCTTCATCACGGGAAGCATGGATGCAGTTTGTGGCTGCCGGCGAGACGCGACCAGATCTACCGACACACCCACACATCATGTGCACGACTTCTCCACACCGTGTTGTCAGCCGAGCCTGGCACCATGCGGCGTCATGGACGTCGACGAGTTCTGGCTCTTCCTTCAGCGGTCCCGGGAGGTGACCAGTGATCCTGATGAGCGCCTACGGTGGCTCGGCGTCCACCTTGCGCGGAGTCCGCTGTCCCGGATCGTCGACTTCCAGATCCTTCTCAACCAGATACGACGACGATCCGACACCTACGACATGTGGGAAGCGGCCAACCTGATCTTCGGAGGCGACTGCTCCACCGATGGCTTCTGGTACTTCCAGGCATGGCTGATCGGGCTCGGCCGCGACACCTTCGACCTCGTTGTAACCGATCCCGACAATCTCGCCGACGTGCCCGAGGTCCGACGACTGGCAGAGCGCTCCATGCGGGAGTGGACCGGTGAGTGGCCGGAGTGGGAGGCGTTGAGCTACGTGGCCGCCGGAGCCTACGAAGAGGCCACCGGCGAACAGGAGGGCGTCTACGACGCCATGGCAAGGCGTGGCCACAGGGACCAGAGCGATCCCCATCCCACGGGCTTTCGTGGAGTTCCCGAAATCCGACGGAGGCGGTTCGGAGGTTGCCTCGTCTGAGCCGCATCTTTTCGTTGGGTGCGTCAGAGCCCTGATGCTCATCCATGAGAGCACTCGATCCTGCTGTCACCCCGGGAATTACAGGAATCTTGGCCTGCCGGGCGTTTCCAGATCCACTGTTCGGGATGTCGACTAGCCGGGGATCCACCAGCAGTAGAGCAGTTGGTCGCTCTCCTTGGCTCTCCGCGCCAGCGCGACGAGCTCTCTGACCAGGTCGAGCGCGTGCTCATCGTCGAGGCCGAAGGGATGTTCATTCAGCCATTTCTGGGCCACTTCGGGTAGCCGGGTGTCATCGACCTCGGCGAGTGTGTCCCGTGCGCTCATCGACAGTTCTTGGATCTCGGGTCCGTCGTGGTAGAGAGAGCCCTCCGGCAGCGCCAGCCATTCGTCCTCGGTCTTTGGCGCCCCTTCCGGCGGAGGGTACAAGGTGATGGTCTCGACCAGGTCGTTGGAGTAGGGGACCTCTCTGATGGCGGCCACGAGGTCGCCGAGGCATCCAGTGGGATCGATCCACCTGGTCTCCACGACATCGAACACTGGAGCGTCCGGTAGGGGCTTGGCCGGTGCCCGTAACTGGCCCGGCCGCCAGGTGGCTGTGGCGCGATCGGGTGCGCGGTAGTAGTCGTGCATGGCGCTCATGCCTACGCTCCTGGGACGAGGGTGTGATCGTGAATCCGGCTGATGGCACGCCAGGGGTTCGGAGATGCGCCCGAAAGTACGGGCAGGCGGCAATCCAGATCGTCGAGCACCCCCAGACGGCGGAAGGCCAAGCCCATAAAAGGCGATCGCGGGCTGCTTTCGTACGGCGGCATACACCTCCGCTGGCGGCGCACGCGAGCTGGGGACGGAGCTCATACGATCACCTGGTGGGCACAATTCGAAAAGAACAGATACACAGATTCGCGGCAACAGTCTTGGCCGCGACGCTCGCGGCAGGCTGCTCGATGCACAGTGTCGCTGATACGAGGACGCCGGCCAAACCCGCCGGGTCACGATTAGCGAGCCCGAGGTCATTCTTAACCGATCTGACCGAGGTGGTGAAGCAACGGATAATTCTGCACCACGTCGGCGAGGAGGATGGCGAATGGCGGACGTCAGTAAAGGTGGGAAACAACTACCAGGTGGCCGTCGACTGCGTCGGAGCTGTCGGGCAGCTGGAGCTCTCGATCGATTCTTCATCATTCCCCCGCAAGTGCTCGACCGGATTCAATGTGGTGAAGGTCGGCGGTTTCCCCAGGCAGGAAGCGATGCCCCGCCAACTGGTGGTGAAGGCGCCGCCGGGAGCCAGGTGGGCTCTGCTGATCGCCGAGCGGCCATGAGACGCCCCGGCCCACTCGCCGACGTCAAGCAGCCCAGCCCTTCGATCGCCCTCAACCCCGTACGGCGACAAGCCACAGCGCGATCGTTCACCCGCGTTGGGACGACGGCGGGAACCTGGGGTCACGGAGACAAACGTGCAGCCCCGACAGGAGGAACGACCTTGTCCCCGTGGCCCTGGTCTGCTCGGCTCGTCCAGGGCGATGGCGGCGGAGGTGATCCGGCTTCCCCCTCCGCCACCCACGGCCCATACAGCGAACCCTGCGATCATCTGGGAGCAGGAGCATCCCCGCCGGCGGCGTGGAGGACCCTCCGCCGGAGCTTCCCGCAGTGGAGTCTTCCGCGGATGCCACCATCACCGAGCTGTCCAAGACACACCGTCTGGGCCTCGTGCGATTCGCCACGAGCGTCGCGCCATGCCTGGTGAGCGGCGTAGATCCTGCGCAGTCCGTCGTGCTCCTCGCTTAATGCCAGAAAGTCATCCAGGCATTGCAGCAGCGTCTCGACGGCGCGGACGTCAGTGTCGGCGTCCATGTCGCGCGTGCTCTTCGGGCCCTCCGGCTCGGTCAGACGCAGAACGAGGCTCCACCAGACCAGGTTGTCCCCACACCCGACACGGGTCACCAGCCATTCCCTGAAGCCGGTGAGCAGGGTGCCGGCGTTTCCCTGATCACAGCCTGCGACAAACGCAACGACGCTGGTGAAATCCGCCCGAGGCAGAAACATAAGTGGCCGATTACGGAGCGCGGAGAACAGCTCCCGGTAGCTCCCGATCACCAACCCGCTTCACCGCCTGTGTGTCTGTCTGCCTGCTTGCCGATCCTGCCCTGCCGGGCCTGTGGTGCGATTTGACTACGCCCGCCGACGAATGAAGGCCATCGGAACGCAAGTCAATGTGCTGATGGCCATCAGCGCTAAGCAGGGTAGTGCGTCGATTCGAATGTTCATCTCCGGCTGGTAGGTACTCATGTACCACTCGTCCAGCGCAGCCAGGAACCAGGCGGCTGCCGGCCACAGGAAATAGTGGGCGTGCCGCTGCGTGCGTCGAAACGCCAAGAACAAGGTGACGAAGATGACTCCACCCAGCGTTAGGGGGATTGTCTGATACAGCATTCCGATCAGGTTGTCCACGCGAAGACCTCAGTACGTAGGGTGTGAAGCTCCGCCACTGTAGATTTGTTGCGGCCCGCGCGCACCTCCCCCGCCTGACGCTCCTATGTGCAAGGGCGTTGCGCGGAGTTTCGGCTCGAGCCGTGCTGGTCGGAGGACAAGGCGAGGTAGGCGGCGCCAGCCGAGTTCTGGACGTTGGTCCATTCAGGATGGTCGAGATACGCGTTGTCCGGAGCGGTTGGGCCGAGGTCGTCGAGTACGTGCAAGAGGGCGTCGACCACCGTCTGCACGAGGTCGGCTTCTCGTTGATCGAAGAAGAGATGGGGGATCAGGGCTCGTGCGCCGTGCTGGTCGATGAAGGTGTCGTCGATGAGCCAGTGCACGGCAGCGGTGAGGTCCGGCCGTCCTTTCCCGGATCGCCAGTGTTGGTCCTGGTAATCGCGGTCACTCAGGGCTCGCAGTGATTCGAGCACGTCCTTGCGTCGCTCTGGCCACTGCACGGGTTGTCTGCCCGGATGTTCTTCCTCCACGGGCGCCAAGCTACCGGGGGCCTGTCGATGTCGGGTTGCCCAGGCGCTCCACCCATTGCCGTAGCTGGGCGTTCTCCTGTTCGAGTCGCTTCTTGCTGCCGAACAGGCCGCCGCTCCTGCGTTCGGCCAGCTGCGGTGTGTCCGGAGGTCCTGTGGGCATCTCCTCGAGGACCCAGTGCTCCCAGTCGACGGGAGCTGGTGGCCACGACGGATCCGGCTGCCATCCCTGCGGCGGCTTCCACCCGCTGGGTGGAACCGGCCATCCAGGGGGAGAGCTGAACCGGTACTCGGGCAAAGGCCCTCCTCAGGTGTACGCGACGGCCATGCGCAGGTGAGATGGCCGTGGGCGGCATCCGGGTTACAGGATGCAAGCATTCATGGGCGTCTTTCCGATCAGGGCGTAGCTTCCGTGGGTCCTGGTCGGGTGCGTCGGAGTCCCGACTCGGCGACCCTCTGCTTGGTGCACCTGACTGGTCACTGCGCAGTCAGGCCACTCTCGCGGACTACATGCATTGATCGACAAGGCATTGCGACGGAGCGTGCCGGGCCCATCGTCAACCTCTGAGCAAGCTCGTGGAGGAAGCGAGGACGCAGGCCGCGCGGTGGGGAGTTCGAGGGGCGGTAGCCCCTCGCCATCTGGCGAAGCCTCAAGGAAGGCAGTCCGAGCGAAGCGAGGCCGGTCAGGGGTGGGCATCGGCAGCCCCACCCGGTAACCGGGCAACGGGTGGGTGGCGTCTGCCGGGGGAGCCCTCGAAGAGGCGGAGTGCTGAGGAGGTGGAGCGGGTGACGGGAATCGAACCCGCGCTGTCAGCTTGGGAAGCTGATGTTCTGCCATTGAACTACACCCGCACGAACCGAAGTGCGCGTCCCCCACTGTAGCGGAAACTTGCCCCCCAACAGCAAACCCAACGCCCCACCTTTTCCGGCCGGGACGGTAAGTTGGCTCACCGTGTTGCTATCTGACCGTGACATCCTTGCTGAGATCGACTCCGGCCGGCTCGCCCTGGACCCCTTCCAGCAGGACATGATCCAGCCGTCCAGCATCGACGTACGGCTCGACCGCTATTTCCGTGTCTTCGAAAACCACAAGTACCCTCATATCGACCCCTCCATCGAGCAGCCGGATCTCACGCGGATGGTCGAGCCGTCCGGTGACGAGCCGTTCATTCTGCATCCGGGGGAGTTCGTCCTGGCCTCCACCTACGAAGTGATCTCGCTTCCCGACGATCTGGCCTCGCGGCTGGAGGGGAAGAGTTCGCTCGGACGGCTCGGCCTGCTGACGCACTCGACCGCCGGCTTCATCGATCCGGGGTTCAGCGGGCACGTCACCCTGGAGCTGTCCAACGTGGCGACGTTGCCCATCAAGCTGTGGCCCGGGATGAAGATCGGGCAGTTGTGCGTGTTCCGGCTCAGCTCGCCCGCCGAGCACCCGTACGGGTCGGCCAAGTACGAGTCCCGCTATCAGGGTCAGCGGGGCCCCACGCCGTCCCGGTCGTTCCGGAACTTCCACCGGACGAAGATTTGAGTGAACAACAGGTGAACATTTAGGAAACGCCGTGGCGGGATCAGCCCTTCGTGCACCCGCCAACAGGCCATGTCAGCGGCCAGATTTCCCTGCAAAAAGCGGCCAAACTACTCCGGACCCCGGTGTCGCACAACATACGCAGGGTAGCCAGAAGGCGAAGAGAACATGAAGTTCGCATTTCGCCTGGTAACCCGTACCCTCTTCCACGGACCATCCCCGCACATCTGGAGAACGACGTGCGCCTGCGTCTCACGCCACGTGAGGACAGCTACTACGACCTGTTCGCCGACTCGGCGAACAACCTGGTCACGGCATCCCGTCTGCTGGTCGAGATCATCAGTGACGGATCGGACAGGGAAGCCCTGGCCGAGAAGATGCGCGCCTGCGAGCACGCCGGTGACGAACGCACCCATGCGATCATGAACCGGCTCAACGAGAGCTTCATCACTCCGTTCGACCGCGAGGACATCTACCGCCTCGCCTCCAACCTCGACGACGTGATGGACGCCATGGAGGCCGCCTCCGACCTCATCGTCCTCTACCAGATCGACCACCTCCCCAAAGACGTGGTCCGGCAGGTCGAGGTCCTGGAACGTGCCGCCGAGCTGACCGCCGAGGCGATGCCCCGGCTGCGTTCCATGAAGAACCTCAACGAGTACTGGATCGAGGTCAACCGCCTGGAGAACCAGGGTGACCAGGTCTACCGCAGGCTGCTGGCCAAGCTGTTCAGCGGCGAGTACGACGCCCTCACCGTCATGAAGATGAAGGAGGTCGTCGACGCCCTGGAGGAGGCCGCCGACGCCTTCGAGCACGTGGCCAACACCGTCGAGTCGATCGCGGTCAAGGAAAGCTAGGCCCAGTGGACCTCACGCTCGCCCTCGTCATCGGCGTGGTCGTCATCTCCCTGGCCTTCGACTACACCAACGGGTTCCACGACGCGGCGAACGCCATCGCGACCTCCGTCTCGACCCGGGCGCTCACTCCCAGGGCCGCACTGTTCATGGCCGCGGCGATGAACTTCATCGGCGCGCACCTGGGCACTCAGGTCGCCCAGACAGTCGGAAAAGGGATCATCGACGCTCCCAACGGTCCGCACGGCCTGGTCGTCGTGGCCGCGGCGCTCATCGGCGCGATCGCCTGGAACCTGATCACCTGGTACTTCGGGCTGCCCTCCTCCTCCAGCCACGCGCTGATCGGCGGTCTGGTGGGCTCCGCACTGGCCTCGGCCAGCGTGGTGCACTGGGACGGCGTCGTCGAGAAGGTCGTCATCCCGATGATCCTGTCGCCGCTGATCGGGTTCAGCCTCGCCGCGTTGATCATGATCGCAATTTATTGGATCTTCCGCAACAGCCAGCCGGGCAGGACCAACCGCGGCTTCCGCTACGCGCAGACCGTCTCGGCCGCCGCCATGGCGCTCGGGCACGGCCTGCAGGACGCGCAGAAGACGATGGGCGTCATCTTCCTCGCGCTGACGGTCGGCGGGTACGCCAGCCCCGGCGAGGGGATCCCGCAGTGGGTCATCCTGAGCGCCGCCGGTGCGATCTCGCTCGGCACGTACGCCGGTGGCTGGCGCATCATGCGCACGCTCGGCCGGCGGATCATCGCGCTCGACCCGCCCCAGGGGTTCGCCGCCGAGTCGGCCGCGGCCACCGTCCTGTACGGTGCCGCGATCGGGTTCGGCGCGCCGATCTCCACCACCCACACCATCACCACGGCGATCATGGGCGTCGGCGCGACCAAGCGGCTGAGCGCCGTGCGGTGGGGCGTGGCCGGCAACATCGTGACCGCCTGGGTGCTCACCATCCCGGCGGCGGCCCTCGTGGCGTCGCTGGCCTACGCGGTGCTCCACCTGATGGTGGAGTAGGGGCGGCCCGCCCGGCGCGGGCGGGGCTATCCGCCCGCGTACATCACGTCCACGTCCCGGCGGGCGAAGCCCAGGGACTCGTACAGCCTGATCGCCGCCGTGTTGGCCTCGTCCACGTAGAGCATCGCCTGGGCGAGGCCGCGCGAGCGCAGGTGGGTGAGGCCGGCCAGGGTGAGTGCCCGGCCCAGGCCGGTGCCCTGCTGGGAGGGGTCGACGCCCACGACGTAGACCTCGCCGAGCGGCTCGTGCCCGTGCTCGGACGAGCCGTGGATCTTGGTCCAGTGGAAGCCGGCGAGCCGGTCGCCGCGCATGGCCAGGAAGAAGCCCTCGGGGTCGAACCAGGGCTCGTGCTCGCGCCGGAGCAGGTCGTCGAGCGTCCAGGCGCCCTGCTCGGGGTGGTGGGCGAAGGCGGCGGCGTTCACCGTGAGCCACGCCTGCTCGTCCTGTCCAGGGACGAACGTGCGCAGTTCCACGCCTTCAGGAAGCGTGTAGGGCGACAGGGGGGCGAACAGCGAGCGGCGCATCTGCCACAGCGAGCGCACGCGCTCGAAGCCGAACGACGCGGCCAGCGCCCCGGCGCCCGCGTGGTCGCCGTGCGCCCACAGCCGCACCGTGCCGCCGGCCAGCTCCAGTACGGCCCGCAGCAGCCGCGTGCCGTGTCCCTGACGCCGGTGGGCGGGATGGACGACCAGTTCCGCGCTCGGCCCCTCGACCTCGTCGGTCAGGTCGACGTGCGCGTAGGCCACGGGCGTGCCGTCGCCGCTGTGCAGCAGCAGCGAGCGGGCACGGGGGTCGCCGCCGTAGCGGAGATGGAGCATCACGTGCTCGTTGAGCGGACGGACACCGTCCGCCTCGGTCGCCGCCTCGACGATGCCGAGAACCTGGGAGACCTCTTCGTCGTCGAGTCGTTCACAGATCTTCACGTCCGCACCCACACAAGGAACTCTAGGCGTACCAATGGCGAACAATGCCATTGGCTGTCCCGGTCAATCGTTACCTTTGCGACATTCGTTGCATAGGGAGACGTCGTAACGTCCCTGTCATGACGTCACGCACCCTCCTCCGGCTGTGCACGGCCGGTGTCGCGACCGCGGCCGGGATCGCCCTGGCCATGGCGCCCGCGGTCGCCGCGACCAGCGGCTCGGCCGGAAACGGCCACGGCGGGCCGACCGTCCCGGTCCGCCTGCTGAGCATCAACGACCTGCACGGCAACCTGGAACCCCCGTCCGGCTCCTCCAGCCGCGTCCTCGACCCGGACGGGCCGCTGGTCGACGCCGACGGCTCGCTGACCGGGCTCGCGGGCGGCAAGTACTCGATCGCCGGCGGCGCGTCGTACCTGGCGACGTACGTCAAGCAGGCGCGCACCGAGAACACGCTGGTCGTGGCGGCGGGCGACCTGATCGGCGCGTCCCCGCTGATCTCGGCCGCCTACCACGACGAGCCCACCCTGGAGGTGCTCGGCTCGCTCGGCCTCAGCGCGACCGCGGCCGGCAACCACGAGTTCGACGAGGGGTACGCCGAGCTGCAGCGTCTCATGAACGGCGGCTGCCACCCGGTGGACGGCTGCTCGCCCGCCGGCCAGTGGAAGGGCACGGACTTCGACTTCCTCGCCGCCAACGTCCTCAAGGAGGGCAGCGACCGGTACGCCCTGCCGCCGTTCTACGTCAAGAAGATCAACGGCGTGCAGGTGGGCTTCATCGGCCTGGTGACGGCGACCACGCCGACCATCGTCACCGCCGAGGGCATCAAGGGCCTGCGGTTCACCGAGGAGGTCGCCGCGGCGAACCGGGCCTCGGCCTACCTGGCGAGCAGGGGCGTCAAGGCGCAGGTCGTCCTCATGCACGAGGGTGACTCGATCACCCCGAACCAGAGCCCGGACGCCTGCTCGGTGAACACCGCCAACGCCGGCTCGCGCATCGCCCGGGAGCTGAACCCGCAGATCGACCTGGTCATCAGCGGCCACTCCCACCAGGCGTACGTCTGCAAGACCAAGGACCCGGCCGGCCAGGACCGCTTCTACACGCAGGGCTCGTCGTTCGGCCGCGTGCTGACCCAGATCGACCTGCGGGTCGACAAGCGCACCAAGGACGTGATCCGCTCCTCGGTCACCGCGGACAACAAGGTCGTCGCCCGTACGGTCACGCCGGACCCGCAGGTCGAGGCGCAGGTCCAGGCATGGCGGACGCGCAGCGCCGAGGTGGCAAACCGCAAGATCGGCACGATCACCGGTGACGTCACCAACGTCGTCAACAACACCTCGGCCGCGACCACCCGGCCGGAGACGCCTCTCGGCGACCTCATCGCCGACTCCCAGCTGGAGGCGGCCAAGGCGGGCGGCGCCGAGATCGCGCTGATGAACCCGGGCGGCATCCGCACCTCGCTGACGTACGCGCAGTCGGGGTCGGAGGGCGACGGCGTCGTCACCTACGGGGAGGCGTTCGCCGTCCAGCCGTTCAGCAACCTCGTGCAGGTGCGGACGTACACCGGCGCGCAGCTCAAGGCCCTGCTGGAGCAGCAGGTCTGGACGCCCAACCCGACGACGGGCGCGATCAACCACCGGATGTTGCAGGTGTCGTCGTCGCTGACCTACACCTTCGACACCACCAAGCCGGTGGGCTCGCGCGTGTCGGACGTCAAGCTCAACGGCACGCCCGTCACCGACACCCAGTCGATCAAGATCGCCGCGAACAACTTCCTGATGGGCGGCGGCGACGGCTTCTCGGTGTTCACGCAGAGCACGGACACCTGGAGCGGGCCGATCGACCTGGACGCGTTCACGGCGTACCTGACCGCGCACTCGCCGATCACCCCGTCGGCGGCCGACCGCATCACGCTCGTCAAGTGATCCCCGGGCCGGGGGTCCCGCCGCGCGGGGCCTCCGGCTCCTCCCACGACCGCACCAGCCACTTGCGCTCGACCTCCGCCGCCAGGTCCACGCCGTGGTGGCGGGCCATGAGCAGCACGTGACACAGCACGTCGGCCAGCTCCGCGCGGAAGCCGGCGTCGATCTCCTCCGGGGTCATCCCCCTGGTGCGCGCCTGACCGGCGCGCATGAGGTACGCCTGGGTCAGCTCGCCGACCTCCTCCTGGAGCTTGAGCAGGTACCAGGCGTCGTCGCGGACGATCCCGAGCAGCGCGGCGTAGCGGTCGGAGACGCGTTCGACGTCACGGCCCAGCCGCCGCAGATCCATCCGCCGAGTCTAGGCGGACGCCTCCGCCGAGGGGTGGTCTCAGCCGCGGTACAGCGGCAGGCAGGCGATGAGACGGGCGCCCGGCCCGTGGTCGGCGACCTTGAGGGTGCCGCCGTGCGAGGCGCAGATCTCGCGCGACAGCGGCAGGCCCAGCCCGCTGCCGCCCTTCTCCTTCCGGCGGGCGGCCTCAAGCCGGGTGAACCGTTCGAAGACGCGCTCGCGGTCGGCCGGCGGGATGCCGTCGCCGTCGTCGGTGACCGAGATGCAGACGTCGTCCCCCTCCACCCAGACCTTGAGGTCGATCCGGGAGGCCGCGTGCCGGGTGGCGTTGTCCAGCAGGTTGGTCAGCAGCCGGTCGAGCTGGACGGGGGAGCCGAGCACGGGGGCCTGGGCGCACATGTCCACGACGATGGGGATCGGGCCGCCCTCGCGGCGGCGTACCTGCTCCTCGGCCAGGCGGCACACGTCGACGACGCGGCGGTCGGGGATGGCGCCGGCGTCCAGGCGGGCCAGCAGGAGCAGCTCGTCGATGATCCCGGTGAGGCGTTCGGCGGCGGCCAGGGCGCGGGCGCCGGTGGCGGGCCAGTCGGTCTCGTCGGGGTAGGAGTTGGCGACCTCCAGCTGGGTGCGCAGGGCGGAGATGGGGCTGCGCAGCTCGTGGGAGGCGTCGGCGACGAAGCGGCGCTGGGTCTCGGCGGAGCGTTCGAGGCGGTCGAGGGTGTGGTTGGTGGTGGCGGCCAGGTCGGTGATCTCGTCGCCGGTGTCGGGGACGGGGACGCGCCTGCTGAGGTCGCGGCCGGTGATCTCGGCGAGCTCGGCGCGGATGCGTTCCACCGGGCGCAGCGCGGAGGCGACCACGACCCAGGTGATGCCGGCGACGATCACCAGGGTCAGGGGCGTGCCGAGGAACACCATGGCGTTCAGCCAGGACAGCGCCCGGTTGACGTCGCTGAGCGAGGAGGCGCCGTACACGGTGACCGGTGCGCCTTCGGGGGTGCGCACCTGGAGCGCCATGATCAGGTATTGGGCCTCCTTCTCGTCCCTGAGGCCGGTGAGCGTGCTCTCGGCGCTGTAGAGGGTCTCCGGCTTCTCCACCCGCATGCCCGACAGCCGCTGGCCGTGGTGCAGCCCGGGGCTGGTGGCGAGGACGTGTCCGTTGGCGTCGATCACCTGCAGGAGCTGCACGCGGGCCGGGGCCTCCAGTGTCGGGGGGAGTTGCCCGGCGCGCGCCTCGCTGGCGACCCTGCGGACGGCCAGCTCCACCCGGGTCTCCACGAGCCCGTGCAGGTTGTCCGGCCCGAGGGTGAGGGCGAGCGTGCCCATGACGGCCAGGACCACCGCCGCCACCAATGTCGCGAGTGTGGTCAGGCGTCCCCGGATCGAGCGGGGAAAGAGCCTTGTCGCCATCCCCTTAGACCTACCCATAGGGACCCGGACGGGGAAAACGGCGGATCGAGATTCGGTAAGCGGCCCGCAAAGAGGGGTGTCCCGCCGGGCCGGCCCGGCGTCCCGCTCGAATAGTGGCTCACGTGGGAGGCGCCGGAGCGCGACAGCGGATCGCCCCGCCGGGGGCGCTCCAGGCCATCCACCACGTCCGCGCCGGAGCCGGTCAGGGCTGGTGGGACGCGGGCTCCTCATCCTGGGCACGCCGCCGGTCCTCGGCGGGCGGCCGCCGCGACGCATGGGCAAGGTGATCGATCTGTGCCGCACCACCACCATCTGAGCGCGGCCTGGGCCGCTCCGGCGCTCGTCGTGCTGGTCACGTACGTGGTGCTGGCCGGGCGGACGACGTGGAGCCGCCGGCGTACCGCGAGCTTCGTCACCGGCTGCGCGCTGGTGACCGTGGCGTTCACCGATCCCGTGGCCTCGCTGGCCGCGGCCGACTTCCGCGGCCGCATGCTGCAACACGTGCTGATCGGCCTGCTCGCGCCCCCGGTCCTGGTCATGGGGGCGCCGGTCACGCTGCTGCTGCGTTCGCTGACGGCCGCGCGAGCCCGCCGGGTGACCTGGGCGCTGCGCGGGCCCGCCGCGCACCTGCTGGCCAACCTGGGGACGGCGCTGGCCCTGAGCGCCGGCGGCATGGCGGCCCTGTACTGCACGCCCCTGTACGGGCTCGTCCCCGCCCCGCTGGCGCACGCGTACTTCCTGCCGGCCGGTTGCCTGTTCGCCTGGGTCGTCGCCGGGCCGGACCCCGCGCCGCGCCGCCCGCCGATGCCCGTACGGCTGGCCGCGCTCGCGATGTCGATCGCCGTGCCCGTGGCCCTGTCCCGGATCATGGACGCCGGCCGGCTGAGTCTGCCGGTGCCGTCCGACCAGCTCAGGGGCGCGGCGGAGATCCTCCACCACGGCGGCGACGCGGCGGGCCTGCTGCTCGCCCTCGCCCTGGCGACGTCCTGGCTGCGACGGCGCGCTCCTGAGAACGTCGAGGTCGAGTCGTCGGCCACGGGGCTCACCGTCCGGGTGCCGGGGACGCCAGAGCCCGTCCGGCGGGCCGTCCCCGACCGCGAGCCCGTGAGGGCGCGCGGCCCGCTCACCCCCTCCGAGTACGGCGACGACCTGGACGAACCCGACCCCGCCGACCTGTAGCCGTCCGGTCAGCGGGCGGCGCGGGAACGGAGGAGGTCGTAGAGCGCGGCGGCCAGGGCCATGAGCACGAACCCCAGCACCACCAGCAGGCCGTGCCGGAAGGCCGTCGGCCAGCCCTGCGGCAGCGAGCCGAAGAACGCCGAGCCCGCCGCCGCGATGCCGATCGCCGAGCCGAGCCGCTGGCCGGTCTGCAGCACCCCGGCGGCGCTGCCGCCGCCCTCGGGCGGCACCTCCGACAGCGTGATCGCCTGGTTGGGCGAGATCACCAGGCCGCTGCCGATGCCCGCGACCAGCAGCGGCAGCGCGGTCGCCGCCCCCACGCCGGTCCCCGGCACCAGCAGGGTGGCCACCATGGTCCCCAGCAGGCCCGCGATCACCGTCCCGAGCCCCACCGCGACCAGCTTCCTGCCCGCCCGCCCGACGAGCCTGCCGCCGACCACCGACGACCCGGCGGACCCGAGCGCGAAGGGCGTGATCGACAGGCCGGCCAGCAGCGCGCTGTAGCCCTCGCCGCTCTGCAGGTACAGGGTGAAGGCGAAGAAGATCCCGGTGAACCCGGCGAAGTAGAACAGGGCGATGGCCGACCCGAGGCTGTAGGAGCGCCGGGAGAACAGCGCCAGGTTCACCAGCGGCTCTCTGGGATACAGCCGTTCCCAGAGCACGAACCCGGCCAGCACCAGTAGCGCGGCCGGCACGAGCAGCCACTTGGCCTCGCCCTTCCACTGGTGCTGCTGGATGAACGGCAGCAGCAGGGTCGCCACGCCCACGCCGAGCAGCAGCACGCCGACCGGGTCCATGCTCTCCCGCCGCCCGGTCCGCACCGGCCCGGGTGCGGGCGCGGGCAGCCACTTCCAGGCCAGCGGCAGCAGCGCGATTCCGATGGGCAGGTTGACCAGGAACACCCACCGCCAGCCCTGCTCGGCCCCGAACCCGGTGACCAGCGCGCCGCCGATCAGCGGCCCGGCGGCGGTGGACACGCCGATGGTCGCGCCGAGCGCGCCGAAGGCCCGTCCGCGTTCGTGGCCCAGGAACATCTGCTGGATCAGCCCGGACACCTGCGGGTTCAGCGTCCCGGCGGCCATGCCCTGCACGAGCCTGGCCGCGATCAGCACCGGCATGCTCCAGGCGAACCCGCAGGCCGCGCTGGCCGCCGTGAACAGCACCACACCCCACATGAAGAGCGCCCTGCGGCTTCTGGCGTCGCCCATCCGCCCGGCCGGGACCAGCAGCAGGCCGAACGTGAGCGCGTAGCCCGACAGCGTCCACTGCAGCCCGTCGTCGGAGGCGTGCAGGCCCGAGCGGATCGAGGGCAGGGCCACGTTGACGATGCTCACGTCCAGGCCCGACATGAACGCCGCCACCAGGCACACGCCCAGCGCCCGCCGGCGCGTGTCGGAACCGGATGCCTGCATCGCGACCTCTCTGCGGGAAAGCGGCCGCGATCAGGATTCCCCCCAGGGTGGGAAATATCGTCCATGGCGGACAATGATTTCTTTGCCGGGTCCACGTGAAGGAGCAAGTGATCATGGACACGATGGCCGTGGAGCGGAACGGCATCAACGCCGTCCCCGACGGTGAGCGGCACGGTAAGCCGTCCGATCTCTTCTGGCCCTGGGCGGGGGCGAACCTGTCCCTGTTCGGGGTGGCGTTCGGGGTGTACGTGGTCGGGCTGGGCCTCGGCGTCATCCCCGCCGTCGTGACCGGTGCCGTCGGGTACGCCTTATCGTTCCTGCTGGTCGGCCTGGTCGCCGTCGCGGGCAGCCGGTCCGGCGTGCCGACGATGACGCTGGGCCGGGCGCCCTTCGGGTACCAGGGCAACAAGCTGCCCGCGCTGCTGTCGTACGTCTCGAACGTGGGCTGGGAGATCGTGCTCGTCACGCTCTCGGCGCAGAGCGGCGCGGCCATCCTGCGGCGCGTGGCGCCCGGCATCCCCGAGACGACCGCCACCGCCGGCTGCTTCGCCGTCTCCGCGCTGGTCGTGATCGCCGTCGGCGTGTACGGCCACGCCATGATCATGGTCGTCCAGCGTTACCTGACGTACGCGTTCGTCGTGCTGACCGTCGTCTACATGATCCTCATGGCCCCCAAGCTGGGCGCCTCGCTGGAGACGACGGCGGGCCCCGGCGGCTGGCTGGGCGGCGTCATCCTGGCCATGACGCTGCTCGGCCTGGGCTGGGTCAACTGCGGCGCCGACTACTCCCGCTACCTGCCCGCCGGTTCCCGGCCCAGGTCTGTGGCCCTGTGGACGACGCTCGGCGGCGCGCTGCCGCCGATGGTGCTGCTGGTGTTCGGCGTGCTGCTGGCCGGCGGCGACCCGAAGCTGGCCGAGGCGGCGGGCGGCGACCCGGTGGGCGCGCTGGCCGCGGCGCTGCCGACCTGGTTCCTGCTGCCGTACCTGCTGACCGCGATCGGCGGCTTCCTGGCCGGGGCGATCATGGACATCTACTCGTCCGGGCTGTCGATGCTGGCGCTCGGCGTGCCGGTCAGGCGGCATCTGGCGGTGCTGATCGACGGCGCCCTCATGGTGCTCGGCGGCTACTACCTGCTGTTCGTCTCGGACAACTTCTTCGGCACCTTCCAGGCGTTCCTGGCGATCATCGGCGTCGTGATGGCCGCCTGGGTGGCGATCTTCCTGGTGGACATGTGGCGGCTGCGGGACGGCGGCCGGGCCTACGACGAACGGCTGCTGCGTCCGGGCGCGCCCGCGCTCAACCCGGCCGGGCTGGTCTCCCTGGTGGTGGCCTCGGTCGTGGGCGTCGGCCTGATCACGTCCGCGGACGAGCACATCGCGGCGGTCGTCGGGTTCCTGATGAGCGACGAGCTGAGGAGCAGCACGTTCGGGGCGGCCAACATCGGCGTGGTGATCGCGCTGGTCGTGGCGGGGGCGCTCTACTTCGTCCTCACCCTGCGCCGCCGCTGACCTTCTCAGGACAGGGAAGCTTCCATTACTGTTGGTGAGCAGTTATGGACTTTCCGTGGTTGTCTTCCGTATTGCGGTTGCTCAGATGGTCCGTCCACGGCACCTTCTGGGCGCTGCTGGCGACCGCCCTGACGGACGTGCTGGGCGAGGGGCGGTCGGCCGAGGCCGCCGGCGGCGTGCTGCTCGGCGTGCTCTACGGCGTCGGCCAGCTGCTCGAAGGCGCCCCGCCGCACTTCGCCGGCGCGGCGCGGCCGGTGCTCGGGCGGGTGTGGCTGGGGCTGGTGACCGCGTGCTGGGCCGTCCTGGCGGTGGCGGCGGTGCCGTTCGTGTGGACGGCGTTCCCGCTGGTGTTCGCCTACCTGCGGCTGCTGCCGCTATGGGCGGGCACGTTCGGCGTCACGGTGCTGACGTCGGCGGCGATCATGGCGGCGGAATGGCACGCGGCCGAGCTGTCGGCGGCGCTCGTCGTGGGGCCCGCCGCGGGCACGGCGATGGTCACGCTGCTGGCCCTGGCCTACCAGGCGCTGTCCGCCGAGAGCATCCGGCCGCCGGCCGGATGAGGCCGGTGCGAGGTCAGTTGGGGTCGGGCCGGCGCCAGGTCTCGAACGGCGCGGGGGAGTTCATGCGGTCCTTGAACTCCCGGGCCCTGGTCAGGCAGTCGGGGCAGACGGGCTCGGGCACCGACCGGGCCAGCGCCTCCGGCGTCGGCTCGCGCCGGGTGCCCAGCACCGTCCGGTCCGGAGGCAGGCCGGTCTCAGGGTCGATGGTCATCATGGTGACGTTCGCCGCGGTGTAGGGGAACGTGCGCTTGCATGCGAAGCAGGTGCCGATCGTGGTGATGTGGTCGTCTTCCATGAATCCGCCCTCCTTTCACCGCACCGTACCTCGCGGTCAGGGATTGCGGCGCAACGCCCACTCGACCGCGGGGCAGCGGTCCATCACGACGTCGAGCCCGGCGTCGAGGGCGCGCTGCGCGGCCGCCTCGTCGATCACGCCGAGGGGCAGCCAGACGGCGCCCGCGCCGGCCGCGATGGCCTCGTCCACGACCTGGCCGGCGAACTCCGAACGCCGGTAGATCGCCACCACGTCGGGCTTGACCGGCACCTCGGCCAGCGACGTGTAGCCCGGCTCGCCCAGGACCGGCCTGCCCCCGGGGTGCACCGGGATGATCTTCTTGCCGCGCGCCTGGATGCGCTGGGCCTGGTCGTAGGCCGTGCGCCCCGGGGCGTCGCTCAGCCCCACGAACACCCACGTCCCCGCATCGTGTAGCAGGTGCCTGATCACGCGCTGATCCGCGAAACGATCGTCCATGCCGGTGTCAACACGCCGGGCGCGTGCGGGCTTCCCGGTTATGCCTGGGCGGTCGGCAGCACGACCATCTGGCGCAGGTTGACGTGCCGGGCCCGGCTGACCGTGTAGCCGATCAGGTCGGCGATCTCCTCGGCGGTCAGCGGGGTGAACGCCTCGAACATCCCGGCCAGCTGCGCGCCCAGCTCGGCGTTGTCGATGTGGTCGCCGAGCTCGGTCGCGGTCAGGCCGGGTTCGAGGTTGGTCACGCGTACGCCCCTCGGCCCGAACTCCGGGCGCAGCGAGGCCGACAGGTGGGTCAGCGCGGCCTTGGTCGCGCCGTAGACGGCGTAGTTCGGGAACGTGACGTGCGCGCCGATCGAGGAGATGTTCACCAGGTCGGCCGTACGGCCCGCGTCGGCGGCGGCCAGCAGGTCGGCCGTGAACGCGCCGGTGACGCGGAGCACGCCGGTGACGTTGGTCTCCAGCATGCGCGTCCACTCGTCGAGGCGGCCGTCCTCGACGGGGTTCGGCAGCATCACGCCGGCGGCGTTGACGACCAGGTCGGGACGGCCCAGCCCGGTGTGGACGACCTCCACGGCGGCGGCCACGCTCACGTCGTCGGTGACGTCCACGGTGACGGGCAGCGCGGTGCCGCCGTCAGCGTCGATCTTGGCCGCCAGCTCGGCCAGCCGGTCGGCGCGGCGGGCGAGCAGGGCCACCTTGACGCCGTTGGCGGCCAGGAGGCGGGCCGTGGCCTCGCCCATGCCGCTGGCGGCCCCGGTCACGACGGCGATGCGGCCCGAGAGGTTCTCGTAGTTCGTCATGGCTCTCACCCTGGCCGAGCCGGACGGACTTACCCAGCGCACGGCTTTTCCTGGTAAAGCCAGTACTACCCTGAAGCGGTGGAAGGTGATTTGGGGCAGTTTCTCCGTTCTCGTCGGGCCCGGATCCAGCCGGAGGACGCCGGGCTGCCCGCGTCGGGTCGGCGGCGGGTCAGCGGCCTGCGGCGCGAGGAGGTCGCGCTGCTCGCGGGCGTGAGCGTCGACTACTACATCCGCCTGGAGCAGGAACGGGTCCAGAACGTCTCCGACTCCGTGCTCGACGCCGTCGCCCGCGTCCTGCGCATGGACGACACCGAACGCGCCCACCTGCGCGACCTGCTCCGCCCCGCCAGGCACGTCAGCCGGCCGGTCCTGCGGCCCGGACTGAACAGGCTGCTGGACCTGGCCGACGGCATGCCCGCCTTCGTCCTCGGGCCCCGGATGGACGTGCTGGCCTGGAACGCGCTGGCCGACCGCGTCAGCGGCTTCGCCGGCGTCCCGGACGGCCGGCGCAACCAGCTCCTCCAGGTGTTCCTGGCGCCGCACACGCGCACCCTCTACCGCGACTGGCCCGAGGTGGCCGCCGAGACGGTCGCCTACCTGCGGCTGTACGCCGGCCGTCACCCCGAGGACCCGCTGCTGGCCGGGCTGGTCGCGGAGCTGTCGGCCGCCCCCGACTTCGTCCGTCTGTGGGCCGCGCACGGGGTCGCCGAGAAGACGTACGGGACCAAACGCCTGCGCCACCCCGAGCTGGGCGAGCTGGACTTCGAGTACGAGACCCTGGCCGTGCCCGGCCAGCCCGACCTGGTGATCGTCATGTACACCGCCGACCCGGAGTCGGAGACCGGCCGCACGGTCGCCCGACTACGCCAGGAGATCGGCTCCTCACGGGAACTCGCCCGGTCCGGCCGTGGTTGACCCGGGCGCGGGCCAGTGGGCATCGTGGGGCGGGTGACCGCCGATGACGTCGCTCTGACCAACCTCGACCAGCCGCTGTTCGACGGGTCGGGCGCCACCAAGCGCGACCTGGTCGACTACCTCGACGCGGTCGCCGGCCGCATCGTCCCCGCGCTGCGCGGGCGGGCGTTGTCGGTGCTGCGGGTGCGGCCCGGCCAGGAACCGTTCATGCAGAAGAACCTGCCCAAATACGCCCCTTCCTGGATCAGGACGGTCACCGTCTGGGCCGAGGCGTCCCGCAGGCAGATCTCCTACGCGCTCTGCGACGACCGGCGCACCCTGCTCTGGTTCGCCAACCAGCGAGCCGTCGAGTACCACCCGGCGCTGTTCCTGGACGGCCGTCCCACCCACATGATCCTCGACCTCGACCCGCCCGAGGGCAGCGACTCCTTCCCGCTCGCCGTACGCGCCGCCCACCTGGTCCGCCAGGCGCTCGACGACGCCGGGCTGGCGGGCGCGGTCAAGACCAGCGGGGCCAAAGGGGTGCACGTGTTCGTCCCCGTCCCGCCGGGCACGGCCGTGGACGACCTGGCCGCCGCCACCCGGGCCCTGGCCGCCCGCGCCGAGCGGCTCGACCCGGCGCTGGCCACGACGGCGTTCATCAGGGAGGACCGCGCGGGCAAGGTGTTCGTCGACTCCACCAGGGCCGGTGGCGCGACGGTCGTGTCGGCCTACAGCCCGCGGGTGCGGCCGGGCGTGCCGGTGTCGTTCCCGGTCGCGTGGGACGAGCTCGACCGGGTCGCGCCCGCCGACTTCACCATCCACAACGCGGCCGGGCTGCTCGGCGACCGCGATCCGTGGGCCGAGCTCATGCCGGAGCCGCGTGAGCTGCCCGCCGACCTGGTCGCGGAGGGGCACACGATCCCGGTGGCCCGCGTCCAGGCGATGCACGAGGGCAAGCGTCGCGCCCGCGCCCGGCGAGCAGAGTCACCGTAGTGTCCGGATATTGACGCATTGGCGTAGGCCGATAGACCTTCTCAGGGGTGCGTCGGCGGGTTACTTTCCGAATCATTGCGGCTCGGGGGATTTCTCCGCATCTCACTCCTAGGGGAGCCTGCATGCGCAGAATCATCATCGCGTTGGTCACCGCTCTCGCCTTACCCGTCGCCATGGCGGTACCGGCGAGCGCGGGCCCGCTCGACGACGTCTTCGCCAAACTGCTGGTGAAGCAGGTCAAGGGCGAGAACGTGCGGAAACACCTGGAAGCGCTCCAATCCATCGCCAACGCCAACGGCGGCACCCGCGCCGCCGGCACGCCCGGCTACAACGCCTCCCGCGACTACGTGGCGGGCAAGCTGCGCAAGGCCGGTTACAAGGTCACGCTCCAGCCGATCAACTTCGTCCAGAGCTGGACCGAGAACAGCCCGCCCACGCTGAACCGGACCGCGCCGGACGCCAAGTCGTACGCGCCCAACGAGGACTTCTACTCCTTCCAGCCCTCACCCGCCGGTGACGTGACCGCACAGGTCCAGGGCGTGGACCTGATCCTGCCCCCGACCCCGACGCCCACCTCGACCAGCGGCTGCGAGGAGTCGGACTTCGCCGGGTTCGTCGCCGGGCGCATCGCGCTCATCCAGCGCGGCACCTGCGCGTTCGCCCAGAAGATCCGTAACGCGGGACGGGCCGGCGCGTCCGGGATCATCGTGTTCAACGAGGGCCAGCCGGGCCGGACCGACGCCTTCCCGCTGGACATCGGCGAGTGGCGGGCGAACGTGCCCATGGTCTTCGCCGACTTCGCCGTCGGCAACGAGCTGGCCACCGGCACGCCGACCGTACGGCTCAAGGTCGACGCCAACCTCGTCCTGGGCACCAACGACAACGTGATCGCCGAGTCCCGGTTCGGCGACCCGCGCAACGTCGTCATGATCGGCGGGCACCTCGACAGCGTGACCGCCGGGCCGGGCATCAACGACAACGGCTCGGGCAGCGCGACCATCCTTGAGGTGGCCGAGGAGATGGCGCTGTTCCCGGTCAAGAACAAGGTGCGCTTCGCGTTCTGGGCGGCTGAGGAGATCGGCCTGCTCGGCTCCGACCAGTACGTCGAGTCGCTGTCCCAGGCCCAGCGCGACAAGATCCGGGTCTACCTGAACTTCGACATGGTCGCCTCGCCCAACTACGCGTACAAGCTGTACGACGGCGACGACTCCGACGGCCAGGGCTCGCCGGCCGGCCCGCCCGGATCGGCGCAGATCGAGCGGCAGCTCGCCGACTTCTACACCTCCCGCCACCTGCCCACCGTGGGCACCGACTTCGACGGACGCTCCGACTACGGGCCGTTCATCGCGGTCGGCATCCCCGCGGGCGGGATCTTCACCGGCGCCGAGGGCATCAAGACGGCGGAGGAGGCCGCGCTGTTCGGCGGCGTCGCCGGACAGCCCTACGACGCCTGCTACCACCAGGCGTGCGACACGCTCACCAACATCAACACGACCGCGCTCGACGTGGACGCCGACGCGGTGGCCGACTCCACGGCCAGGTTCGCCTTCAACCTGAGCGGCATCCCGCCGCGGACCGCCGCCGCGAAGAGCAAGGCCGCTGTCACCTCACAGTCGGCAAGCTGATCCGGTGATCCCGGGCGGGCCCGTCCGTCCGGGATCGCTCACGTGGCGGAGTGCGTGGCGGAGTGCGTGGGGGAGCGCAGGGCGGCCAGCAGGGCGGCGGGGTCGTCGGCGAAGAAGCGGATCGAAGTGACCTCGGCCCGCTTTCCGAGCGGCCGCACCGCGACGACCGGCTCGCTCAGCTCCACCGTCACGTTCGTCCTGGACGCGACCGCGACGCCCAGCCGCCCGCCGTCCACGCTGATCAGGCCGGTCTCGTTGTAGCTCTGCGCGGTCCGGACGGAGGCGATGAGGTCGCGGGGCACGCGGAGATCGAAGTAGGCGGCGTACCGGACGCGCAGCTCGTCCTCGGTGACCACGTGGGGCCTGGTGACGGAGGCGGCGGCCATGAAGACGACGAACAGCAGGCTGTACAGGTCGCCGACCAGCACCGGCACGCGGATCGCCGCCGGTACGTCGTTCACCACCAGCAGCAGGTCCACGACCGCCGTCTCGACGACCATCGCGAACATGAACAGGCCCAGGGTGAACGCCTGCTCCTTGGCGTACGACACGGCGGTCGCCCCCGCCGGGACGCCATGCCGCCGCCTGGCCAGCCACAGGGCCACGCTGGTCAGCCCCACCAGCTCGAACCTGAGGACCGCGCGCACCACGCCCATCATCCCGCCCCCTCCTTGGACCCGATCTCCGTCAGTTCGGTGAACAGCAGCCGGAGCACCTCCGCCTGAGCGGGCGACAGCTCCTCGGTCATCGCCTCCATCCAGGACAGGTCGGCCCCGGGCCCGGACGGCACCATCGCGGCCAGCTGGTCGGGGATGTGGGCGGCCATGTCCTCGGCGAGCGGCCCGACCCGCTCGTCCCCGGCCTCCGCGTCGGCCAGCTCGTCGAGCCGCCGGTACAGCTCGCGCCCGGCGGCGAGCGCGCCCGGCTCGGTCATCGGGCGCATCAGCTCGGCCAGCCCTGTCTGGCCCTGCTCGTCGGACAACATGGTGGCCAGGGTCAGCAGCTCGTGGTCGAACGTCCCGAAGGCCGACCCGTCGCCGCCCAGGTCACGCAGCACGGCCGCCGCGTCGGGGGACATCATCGACTCCGGGCTCAGGTCGGGCTGGGCCAGCAGTGCCGCCAGCCGGGCCCGCCGCGCCGCGATGGCCTCCTGCTGCCTGGCCAGGTCGGCGTCCAGCTCCTGCAACGCCTCCCGGAAGTCCACGCCCCGCTCGTCGGCCAGCGCGTCCCGCAACTCCTCCAGCGACAGCCCGAGCCCGGCCAGATGCCGCACCCGCGCCAGCCGTACGGCGTCGCGCAGCCGGTACTCGCGATAGCCGTTGGGAAGCCGTTCAGGCTCGGGCAGGATTCCCAGGTGGTGGTAGTAGCGCACGGTACGGGTCGAAACCCCGACCAGCGCGGCCAATTCGCCGATCCGCATGCCCTCATTGAACAGTTTGACGCCGCGTCAAGGTCAAGCCGTTGGGGTTCCGGCTCTCTGGCTGGTCGGAAGGGGCTTCGGAGGTCTGTGTTGATCTTTGGGAGCCAGACGGGGAGCCACTGCTCTACCCAGCTTGCGGTTTGAAGATCTTGTCCATCACGACCGCGCCCCTGGTCAGGGCCGGCCGGATCTCTTGCCGGTAGACGGTCTCGGTCACGTGCGTTGACGAATGACCGACGATGCGGGCGATCTCCTCGATCGCCACGTCGTGAGCGGACAGCAAGGACACGAAACTGTGCCGAAGCTCACGCGGGCACCAGTTGGTGCCGATCCCTGCTGCATCTGCGATGAGTCGGAACTCCCGCCAGATGTAGTAGCGGTTCATCGGTGTTCCGTCTTCTCGACGGAACACGTGTGCGGTGTCTTCTCCTCGTTCTCCCGTCGCGAGGCGTTCTGCTGCCCTGGCCTTGTGCAGCTCGGTCAGCACTTGGACACCCCACTTGGGGACTTTGAGGACGCGGCGGGATTTCGGTGTCTTCGTGTCTCCGTTGACTCGTTCGGCGCGGTAAACCGCGACGGTTCCTGCTTTTATGTCTACCTCCGTCCACCTGAGTGCGCGGGCTTCCTCGGTGCGTATCCCGCAGAGCAGGCACAGGATTACATAAGCCTTGATCGGGCTTGTGAGTGCTGCGTGAATGACAGCCCGTGCCTGTGCGAGGTTCAAGGCTTTCGACGGGCGGCCTTGTTGCCCTTCCGGAACATCGACGAGGCTCGCGACGTTTCGCTGAACCTTCTCTCTCTTCTGGGCGTGACGTATCGCCCATTTAACGATCTGATGGATGAGACGTAGCGTGCGGGTCGAGAGCTCTTCTGCTCTTTCGTCCAGCCAGTCATCAAGCTCATCGGCGGTGAGCTTCTTGAGCTTGATGCGGCCGATGTAGGGAGTTATCTGGTGCACAACCAGTGAGCGGTAGCTCTTGACCGTGGACTCAGCTCTTCCCTTCAGCCCCTTCTCCAGCCAGTCGTTGATGCAGTCCTCCACGGTGTAGCCCTGCTCTGTCTTGATGCCTGCCTCTAGCTCCTGGACCAGTTCGATGAGCTTGTCTTTGACCTCAGCCTTGGTCCTGCCCTTCCGCTTGGGCCGTTGACGCTTGCCCTTCGCGTCGAATCCGAGCGACAGGGCTCCCGTGTACCCGTTCCCTTCTCGATAGATACTCGCTTGATATTTGCCTATGTAGACTGTTGCCATCCGCTCTCCTTTCGCGGGGCTACTTGGCGGGGCGTGTCCCGGCCGGCTATCGAGGCGTACCACCCGTTCCGTGGTGACCGGGACTCTTCTTGTAGCGTTCTATGTATTCATCGATGGCCTTACGGATGACATGGGCCACGTCTCGATCCTGTCCGAGAGTGTGAGCCGGACTGCATTGCACTGCAATGCAATTTCCATAATCAGTCTTGATCGATCTGTTCGAGCGATGTGATGAAGTCGGCCAGATGCTGATCGGTGATCCTTCTAGACCGCCCGATCTTTATGCTGTGAAGTTGGCGGGTTCTGATGAGCTGATAGATCTTGTCTCGGCCTACACCTAGTAGTTCGGCTATCTCCTCGACTTTGTATGCCTTCAGGTGCTTCACCTCCCTTTGTCGGCTCTGACTTCTTCGGTGGGAGTTCACCTCAATGCGACTGGGTGCCGTCGCGGTGGAGTCGGCGGGCGTGATTCCATAGGCGGCGGCCAAGCCTGAGGCGTAGGCCAGTGCTGTTGCAGCGAGAGCAGAAACGCCAGCCAGACAGCCCGAAGGGGTAAGGGATACGGCCGGTGCCGCGGCAGCGCCGGTGTTCACGGAATGGGCGGATATAGCAGAGGATGACGTAACGGAGAGTGAGTAAGGTCGGGAGGGCGATTGCTGCGGAAGCGATCAGCATGTCTGTGGGCAAGAAACCACCTCCTGTGGGGGCTTTGGAGCTAGCCGGCGGGCAGGCTGCTACCTGCTACACGCCTGGTCGGATGTCCTTTCGGGGTGCTAGCGAGGGTGCTTCCGGAAGCAGGCGCATCTGCTTCCGGAAGCACCCCTCGACCTACTCGGCGGAGCGGCTTTGGTTACGGTCCGCAATGGCTAGAGCGAGGTCAGCGCGGTAGATGCCGCGTCTGGTGTGCTTCTTGCCGTCGATGCGGCGGCCGATGGGGCCGACCTTGACCTTGTGGGGCTTCAGGGCGCTGGTGAGCTGTTCGGAGCGCCACCCGCCGTAGACCTCTGGCCTCAACTCGGCCAACCGCTCACACAGGATGGCGTTCCACGCAGCGTCGTCCCCGGCCGGCCAGACCCGCGCGAGATCGGCAAGCAGGTCATAGGCTGGCGGTTCGGGCCGGGGCTGGGTGTCGGGTTCGGGCATGGTGCCCGCCTTCACCCGCATCTCGATCGCGCGTGCGATCACCTGTTTGGCCTGGTCGCCGTTGACCTCGAAGCTTCGACGGGCACCAGGCTTGCCCACGCCGACGACCACGCCCCAGCCGGCATCGCGCGGATCGGCATCGTCTCCCGGCTCGAACACGGTTGCCCGGTATCCCGCCTTGTACATGCCGGTGCCGAGGATCATGTCGTTGGCGACTTGATCGCGTACCGACATGCACACACGGGTGTTGATGTTGCGAGTGATCCCCGTGGGCAAGCTGTCCTTGTCCGGGATCTGGGTGTCCAGGAGCAGGATCACACCCAGCGCACGCCCTAGCTTGATCACCTTTTCGCACAGTTCCCCCGCCTCCGCGCCGTGGTCCTTGTGCTGGAAGAGCTCTTGCGCCTCGTTCAGGAACACCACCAGCGGATGCAGGCCACTGTCCTTGCGGGCGGCCAGCTCGGGGGTGACCTTGTTCTCCGGAGCCATGCCGAGCACGTGATAGTGGGCGATCTTCGCTGCTCGCTGCTGGCACTCGGTGTGATACAGCCACCCGATCAGGGCGGCGGCCTTACCGATGGTCTCGTCGTCCTGGCCGTTCCCGTACTCGGCGCAGACAGGCTCGACGGCGCTGAAGTCGCCGACCCCCTTGAACTCATAGCCGCGCAGCTCGGCGCGAGGGTCGAGGGCGGCGGCCAGCACCAGCAGTCGCAGAAGGTTCGTCTTACCCGAACCGGGCTGCCCGCCGACCAGCCAGTTCCGGAAGATCAGTACAGCGTTGACGATCTCCATGCGTGGCGTGATGAACAGTGGGAACGACTTGAACACGTCCACGCTGCCGCCCTTCAGCAGGGGCCAGGACGGCGTCTGCATCTGGCCGGCGGGTTGGTAGCCGACCCACAGCGCCAGCCGTCCAGGATGGCCCTGGGCAGGCTCAGGCCACACTTGGTCCAGCGGCAGCCGCATCCCGGACGCCAGCTTGCCCCGGCGAGCCACGACGTCGGCGGCCTCCACCCCGAAGGGCAGATCCACGATGGCCAGATGCCCGGGTCCGTCCCGATGGATCTCCTCCGGGAAGCTGATCGCATGCTGGTCCTTGGCGACAGCCTGATTGATCGCGGATATGCCGGTGCTGAGCAGGCCACGCCTGACCAGATCGGCGGTGAGCTTGCGATAGCGCGGCCCGTGGGTGACGTGGTCAGTGATCGGCTTGTCGGCCGGGCGTCCGGCACGCGCCAGGATGGGCATCAATGTGGCCAGCACCGCCGGCCATGCCCAGTCCGGCACCGTCACGTCCAGTGCGAGCAGGGTCGCCACCGACGCCCCCGTCAGCAGGCACACCAGCAGCAGGATCGACCAGCGCCAGCGCGCTTGCCGCTCTCGTTGCTTGTCCAGCTTCAGCCACGTCGCAGGGTCGTTGCGGTCTGCGGCGGCCTGCCGCAGCGCGTGATTGCCCTCTTCAGCGCTTGCCCACCGCAGCACGCGGGCAATTCCGGAAACGAACCCGACCGGCGCATACACCCCCGCCTTGATGGCGTACTTGGGCAGGCGAATCGAGTGGTACCCGAGCACGTAGGCGACATCCCTTGCCCACCAGGCGAGCATCGCGCGTCGACCGGCACTCGTGCGCATCCATGGCGGGACGATGGGGGCGCGCCCCCGACCGGTCTGTGACCGGTCGGAGGGCATGCCATCGTCGGGCGGATCAACCGGTGGTCCGGTCGCTGACTGATCTTCGGGAACCGACTCTCGATCGAAGAACGCGTCCTCTTCCGCGCCCTGGTCGTCGTCCTGTCTGGGAGGAGCGCCGGCACTACTGGCCGAGTCTTGGTCGGGCGGACCTGTCCAGATGAACCCCGAGAGCGGGGCGGTGAAGGAGTGATCAGGCGTGCGGTCGGGGCCGGACTGCGGCTGTGTCATGAGCCGCCGTCCTTCCTGGTTGGCGCGAGAGGGCCGGCCTGCTCGGCAAGCTCGTCACGCAGGTAGGACAGCGGGTCGGGCTCGCCGTCCGCGGCGGCGCTGAGGGCGGCTCGCATGGCCGCGATCAGGTTCGCGCGGCGTAGTCGCCTCCTGCTGATGTCGGTTCGGAGCCGAGAGATCTCCGCGACCAGAACGGGCGTGTCCTGAAGGGCAGCGGAGATGAGCTGCCAGAGGTCGGCGAGGGTGGAGGTGGAACGGGCGAAGTTGGCGAGAAGTTCGTGGGCGGTGTCGTTGCGGTCCAGGACCTCCTGAAGATCGGAGTCAGGGTAGGGAAGTCGGTAGGTCACTGAGGCATCACCTTCTTCGGTCGATGAACAGGTCAGGAACCGGATGTGATCCAGCCCAGGAACGCGCGTAGGGCGCGGTCGATCTCAGGGGCCAGCGTGGTCGCGGCCAGCAGAAAGCCGAACACCGCGCAGACGAGGGCCATCCACAGGCGCAGCTTCAGGTAACGCACGGCCAGCACCACGGCCACACCGAGCAGCACCACCAGGGGAATCGAGACGGTCAAAGTGTCATCACCCCCTTCCAGGCCAAGGCGTTGGATGTGGACGAACACCGGATCAGATGCCGTCGTGGCGGGCCTTGCGGCGGCGCCAGCGGGAACGGGCGCGGCACTTGACGCAACGCTTGCTACCGGACTCCAGCACGGCACCACAGGGGCACCCACGGGTCATCGGGATCGTGCGCAGCAGTGATCACCTCCTTCCAGATCTGTCCTGGTGGGGGAGGGGCGTGGCCCTCTGAGGGCCCTCCTTGCGGCGGGCGTAGATGAGCACGGACCGAGCCGCGTGCTCGACTTCCGAACGGGGATCGCTGAACGGGTCCTGCCGGCGGTCAGCGCGGCGGATACCGCACGCCAGGACCACGAACACCATGAGCACGACCAGCGCCGACGCCAGCGCGAGGGTGATGATCAGGAGTGGGATGTCCACTCAGGCCCCCGGTGGAGGGGGATCGGGGCTGATGGAGTCGCGGTAGGACCACCAGGCATCCCACCGCGCCATGCCGGCGTCCATGATTGCGGTGACGCTGTACTCGACCGGGCCGAAACACGTCGCGGCGCTGTAGTGGCCGTGGTCCGGGTCGCTGAGGTGGAGGTCCGAACCGATCAAGCGCGCGATGTGCTGGATCTCGGCCTTCTTCTCCTCATCGGTGCCGAACAGGACACTGACGGCGACCTTAGACGCGTGCGGGACGGGCAGCTCCGGTCGAGCTTCCAGATAGCTCGCCAGAGCGTGAAGCCCTTCGATGAGGCGAGCCCGGTGACCGTCGGGAAACGTGCCGTACATCATCGGAGATCAGCTCCTTTCGAATCGTGCGCGGCAGACAGTGAGCGCGTCCGGGCAGGTCTCCAGCGCGTCGGCCATAGCGTGAAGTGCGATGACCACCAGCAGCAGCACCGTGGCGATGAGAACACCGGAGTTCAGCCCGTCCGTGGCGTTGTCCAGCAGTTCCGCCACGGCGCGGAGAAGCGTGATCAAGCGGGAGAGTCGTGCCTCTTCGAGACCGATCACTGTTGATCACCTCCTGTACGTCATCGGTGGCTTCATCTGCTGACCCCCTGGCCGAAGCGTCGTGTAGGGGGCCCTATACGAAGCACCGTACAGGCCCCCCTGCACGACCGTCAAGGGGGGCCTGTACGAGTTGGGTATAGTCCCCCCTGTCCGAACCGCGTACGCTGGCGCGCATGGCTAAGGAAGGCGTGAGCGAGGCGGTACTGTCCGCGCTGGCTGACCTCGAACGCGCTTTCGATGCAGCGCTTATGGCGATTGATGCGGATACCGACCACAACCGGGCGTACAACGGCGCAACGGAGCTGGTGGAAACGCTGAGACGTCTCTTTGAGACCTCTGGCAACCAAAGAGCACTTTCAGCGGCCCGCATTTTCGAGCAAGAGGAGATGTCGTTGGCTGGACTTGCCGACCGCATCGGGGTATCGAAAGCACGTGCAGCTCAGCTGATCAAAACAGCCAAGGACACCAGGGCTCGAAACGAACGAGATGAACGCGTCTCGCTCGGTCTAACGAAAGTTGCGATATCAGCGGCGCATGCATCCCGGATTGCCGCAAAAAAGGCCGAAGACTCCGACACCCAAGACGGAACAACGAAGGGAAACTAGGGTGAGCGAGCGGACAGAGGTAATCGTTGAAGTCTGGCCGGTATCGGCAGACGACATCGGGCTGTGGCTGGTAAGCGGAAAGGACGCATGGCGTTCCGACGCCGTTCGACAGGACAGCGATCCGCATACTGCCGTCACCGACCTTCTGTCCGCGAACGACGCTGCAGATGGAGTCAAGCTGCTGCATTCGACTTCATGGCGAGCGGAAGATACCGCAGTAGTTCTCACCTATGTCGCCGTGATCGGGTGCAACGCGTTCGTCCGGGATAAGTGGAAGAGTGCAGCGCCCATCAGTCCGGCCTTGCCGGACGCGGTAGGCAAGCCGATCCCGGTTGAAGCGACGGAAGCACCCATCCCGCGGTACATCGATGTACTCATGCATGGGCTTCGACACTTGCAGTTCCTTCTGCAAACGGACTCTGCCGCCCGGTCGGCGCTGTGTGGAAGGTGGCCGGACCATCTTTCGGCGTTCCGGCCAGCACTCGCAGGGATGTATGACCACGAGCATGGACAGGAGCCAATAACGCTCCCTGAAGGGCAAAGCGCTCGCTAACGAACTAGGCAGAAACGGAGGTAAGAGGAGTGCAAGATGAGGAGAGGCTAGAAAACCTTGGCCTGCAGGCGCAAGCCGAGAAAGCTCGTAAGGATCATTTGTATCTGCAGCAGAGAGCTATAGAAGCTCTGAAAGGGCTGCTGGCGCGAACACTGAATGAAGATCTGCCGGTGATCAGCTGGGCCATCCACAGCGACCCCGCAAGCGAAGCCCTCACCGGCACTTGTGACGCTGAAGACCGTGATCAGCGACGCAGAGACTTCGAGGCGTGGAGTGAGGCTCTCAACGCCACATCGCTACCGGCCGAAACAACGAGCCAGGGTGTCACAACGGTACGTGCCGCGGTTACAGACAATTACCTGGAGCTTCACATTTCCCTTGTCGCCGACATCTGAGTCACGGCAGGTGGGAAGGCTTGTCGACTGACAGGTGAGGTCCTCAGGTCTGACATCGGACCAGCATGAAGGCGCTGGACCGGGCGATGAGTACTCTCTGTGCCAGAGATCGGGCAATCAAGCGCCCACGGCAGGAGGATGTCCGTAGGATGCTGGCAGTGGGGGCGCTCCTCAAATTTACTGGTGGGCATCTCGCTGCATGAAGGCTGCCGCTCCCAATCCCTGTAGCAAGTAGCGTAGACACTTCGCACATGTAAAAACCGAATTGCTGCCTTCTTGTTGTGCACAGGTATGGCTGCTGGGAAAGTCGTTGTGTGGTGCGTCATTCAATATCAGCTGTGCCATGGCGAGAAGGAATCCTACTTGTTCGACATGCGTGGCAAGCTCGCGGTTGCTGGCCTTCTGTGCCGTCTGTATGAGAGTCGCTCGCAGCTCGAGCATTATTTTGTGCGCGTCAGCAAGTAGGCAGTCCTCGCGGTACAGGCTCTTCTGCGACTCGTAGAGCAGCATATATCGCAAAGCTGATATCCCGTCGAGAGTGGTATGAGGGATATCGGAGACAGCCCAGACATCGCAGCCCAGGTGATACGCGGTTACCGGTGACGTGTTGCTGGTGATGTATTCGCGCCTAGCGGTGATTCCCATTTGTCTTCCCCTCCATGCATTCACTCGCTGCCCGAAGAAGCTGGCCGGCACGGGACTTGGATAGGCCAAGCTTGGTTGCCAGGCCAGCAATCGACAGGTTGCCCGAGCGGCGCAGTCGTGCGGCCGACTTGGCACGTGCTAAAGCGGCAGCATCGGCCAGTTCTCGTAGGCAGTCTGCTAGTTGCGTTGCCATCTGGTATGCCTGCTCGGCGTCTCCTATATCTTGGAGCGCCGCATCAGCCTTCTCGTAGGCACGTCTCACTGCAACAAGCTCCGGGTGCCGCTCTCTGGAAGAATCGTCTTTGTCGTTCAATTGATCTAATCTCCTCTACTTCTGTGATCAATATCCGCGCGCCCGAGCGCGAGAATCCAAATAGATGTGCCACAGCGCGGTAGCGTTGTGTCCGTCACGTATGTCATCAACATTCAGATCGAAACGGTCGAGGAACTCGACTCGCGACAACGCTGGCTGGGCTGCATCGTGCTTTCCCAAGCGGTCCGCCACGTCACGCCCCGGCGGCTGCTGCGGCAATGCCGTCGGCTTTGCCCGCTTCGGCGAGACCCTTCGGTCGATGCGTTTGATGGCCTCGGTGATGGTGTCGATATTTGCGCCAATTTCCCTGGCTATTTGGCCCGGACTCAGTCCCTTGGCGCGCAGGCCGGCAATGTCATTCAGCAGCACTCGTGAGATGGGCTTCATGGCTGGCGTCCCGCCCAGAAGTGACCGCCAGGGGCGCAGTGGTTGACGCGGCCGGTGAGGCGTGTGTCCAGCACTGGCGCTCGGCTGAGCATGGAGGGCATGTGCGGTCGAGCCTGCGGACCGTTCATGAGCGCCACTGTACTACACCATGCTATAGCTCACCAGGCATGGTGTATCTCGCTTGCCACGCTATGCCCTGCCTAGCGTGTGCTTGTGGCTGATCACGAGTTGGAGTGGAAGCCCGGCATTCCCCGCTGGGTTCAGGTGTACGACGACCTCAAAGGCAAGATCGAGAGTGGCGAGCTTGCGCCTGGAGACCAGGTGCCGTCTGTCTTGAGACTCCAGCAGCTCTACGGGATCGCCACGGCGACTGGCCAGAAGGTCCACAGAGCGTTGCGCAAGGACGGATTCATCAGGACGGAACCCGGCATGGGCAGCTTTGTAACCGAACTTGGCGTACGGTCCACACCGCCGTCCTCGAGCTAAGTTCGCCGCGCCGGCGTTGGTCCTTTCCTGTGTCGCCAATGTCTCAATTCTTAAGTGCTCGATTCTGGCATCCGTGAACGCTAACGATGCAGGTCATTGAGTGTGCTCCCCGCGCACGCGGGGATGGTCCCTCAAACGTCTTGCTCTTTGGAGCGTCCTCGTTAGTGCTCCCCGCGCACGCGGGGATGGTCCCAAGCCGTACGGCTCGCCCTGCGGTGTCTCTGCGTGCTCCCCGCGCACGCGGGGATGGTCCCTACCTAGGGTGGAATGATCCGCAATTCGAGAAGTGCTCCCCGCGCACGCGGGGATGGTCCCGAGGTATCCAAGCTCATTAAGCAGCTTGGGTCGTGCTCCCCGCGCACGCGGGGATGGTCCCCGAAGTAGTCAGCCGCGTCCTGCTCGAACTCCGTGCTCCCCGCGCACGCGGGGATGGTCCCGACCTCGACACCTGATCAGGCTCTGGCGGCCTGTGCTCCCCGCGCACGCGGGGATGGTCCCGGCTGCGGCAGCAGCGAGCAGGTCGAGTGGACGTGCTCCCCGCGCACGCGGGGATGGTCCCGCCCAGGTTGGGCCACTCCACCCCTGACGCCCCTGCTCCCCGCGCACGCGGGGATGGTCCCAAGATCCCGAACAAGCTGCGGGGTCAGCGACTGTGCTCCCCGCGCACGCGGGGATGGTCCCAGCGAGGCCGGGCAGGCCGCCGTGGTCGCGCTGTGCTCCCCGCGCACGCGGGGATGGTCCCGTCACCAGGTCAACAGGCCATGGCACCTACGAGTGCTCCCCGCGCACGCGGGGATGGTCCCACGGGACTCGAACAGGCCATGTCGAGGAAGCAGTGCTCCCCGCGCACGCGGGGATGGTCCCCAGGCCGATCGCCACGGCTAGCGCGTTGATCTGTGCTCCCCGCGCACGCGGGGATGGTCCCGTGCCCCACGGCGCGAACGTGGTGTGCCAGTCGTGCTCCCCGCGCACGCGGGGATGGTCCACAAAGCGCGAACATCCATGAGGTAGACCGGCGGTGCTCCCGCGCACGCGGGGATGGTCCCGCGTACGTCGGGGTCGCCGCCGTATCGGGAGGGTGCTCCCCGCGCACGCGGGGATGGTCCCGGGACCGCGGCATGAACCGGCCGAAAGCCCGAGTGCTCCCCGCGCACGCGGGGATGGTCCCCAGTGGTCTCCGGCTTATGAGGCCGGCGAGGAGTGCTCCCCGCGCACGCGGGGATGGTCCCCTTGGGCCCCAGCGTCAAGGTCACGCTGCTTTGTGCTCCCTGCGCACGCGGGGATGGTCCCGTGACGTTGAAGGGTTCGAGGGCGGTCACGCCGTGCTCCCTGCGCACGCGGGGATGGTCCCTATGCAAGAGGGAAGGCGAAGCTTCGCGACGCGTGCTCCCCGCGCACGCGGGGATGGTCCCGCCATCGACACCCAGGCCAGCCACGGCACGGGGTGCTCGCCGCGCACGCGGGGATGGTCCCGACGCCGCCACGTTCGAGATCACCGCGAGGACGTGCTCCCCGCGCACGCGGGGATGGTCCTTACTGTCCATGCAAGTGAACTGCTGTATCTGGTACTCCCTAATCGCGTGGAATGGCACTGATGCACGGCGTACGTCCGTTATCACGCGCTGAGCGAGTCTCAGCTATGCATGGCTTCTTGCCATGCATACAGGAACTCCCATCGAGGCGACGGTTGGGCTGATATCGTCGCGTCCCAGCGCTTCCACGAACACGGGAGGCGGAACAGCCTCATCGTCCAACAGAGAGAGGTCTCCATGAATAAGGAGCCCCGGCCCTTACTGGATCTAGAAGCCTTCGTGCTGCTGCTGTTCGCGGCCATGGTGGGCAGTGCGGCAGGCATCCTGACTTGGATGTCGGATGCAACAATTCCGCAGGCCCTGATGGCTGCTGGGGCGGCGGCTGGCACGGGACTTCTTTTGGCGATGGTGATGGTGAGGGGAAGAGGCTGATCTCTGAGGAGCGCCTCTCCTGTCAGTCGCGAGCATGACCGTTAGATGCGTCGCCTGCAGGTTGGTAGCCTGCAGGCGCGATGTGCTCCCCACACAGGTGGGGATGGCCCCACGGGAGGCGGGACAACCGCGCCAACGGTCAAATGCTCCCCGCGTATGCGGGGATATGGGGCAAAGCGGATGTAGCGGACAAATGATCGAAGGGGTGTTCACCTCGAGGTAGGCGGAAGAAATCCCCAGTTATTGAGCTGTTGTCCGAGGTGATGCTCTTTAATGGCTTCATGCTCGATGAAGAGCCATCCGTCACCCTGTGGGGGACGGGGTTGACTGCTGCTGCTCGCAGTGTTTGGGCCAAGCATGATCAAGCAACTGGTGGATGGCTGCCGTTGTGGCGACACCTCGCGGACAGTAGCGCGGTGGCTGGGTTGCTGTGGGACAGTTGGCTGCCCCTGCAGGTGAAGAGGGTGATCGCCGACGCGCTGCCGGGCGGGCTGGATGACGGACGTCGGCTTGCGGTGTGGTTAGCGGCAGCCCACGATGTCGGCAAGGCAACACCGGCCTTCGCGTGCCAGGTGGAGTCACTTGCTGACCTCATGCGAGCAGCTGGGCTAGATATGCCGTCATACAGTCAATTCCCTGACCGCAAACTCGCCCCTCACGGACTTGCGGGCCAGATGTTATTGCAGGAGTGGCTGTCGGATAGGTATGGATGGCCGCGATCGGCCACGGTGCAATTTGGCATCATCGTGGGTGGTCATCATGGAGTGCCGCCGACCCATTCTGATATCCAGGCGTTGGCTGTTCATGGGCGGCTGTTGCGTACGCCAGGATGTGCAGCGCTGTGGCGGAGCGTGCAGTGGGAACTCATGGATCGTTGCGCGCAAGCTTGCGACGTCGTGGTGACCCTGCAAAGTTGGCGAGAGGCCAAGCTTTCGCAGCCCGCACAGGCCCTACTCACGGGATTGGTCATCGTCGCAGACTGGATCGCGAGCAATCCCGACCTGTTCCCGTACTTTCCTCAAGCGCCCCGTCAGAGCGACAAGGAGCGGGTTGAAGCGGCCTGGCAAGGTCTTGACCTTCCGGAGCCGTGGGAAGCGTGTGCTGTCGACGGTCCCCCTCAAGAGCTGTTCGCTTCGCGTTTCCGGCTGCCGGTCGGTAGTCGCATCCGGCCGGTGCAAAAGTGTGCAGTTCAGGTGGCGCAGCGCATGTCCTCGGCTGGATTGATGATAATCGAGGCACCTATGGGTGAGGGCAAGACTGAGGCAGCCTTGGCCGTTGCGGAGATTTTCGCTGCTCTTTCCGGGGCGGGCGGCTGCTTCGTGGCGTTGCCGACAATGGCGACAGGCAACGCTATGTTTCCACGCTTGTTGAAATGGCTTGGCCGACTTCCTGACGCTCGCAAGCGGTCGCATCGACGCTCTGTGCTGCTTGCGCACTCCAAAGCGGCGCTGAACGAGGACTACGCCCAGTTGATCCGTGCGGGCCGGCACGGAGTGCGTGCGATCGAGGTGGACGGCAACAGGGACGAATACCGTCATCGAGGCGACCATAGAGCTGCATCAGCTGAGCTGGTCGCCCATCGATGGCTGCGAGGGCGCAAAAAAGGCATGTTGTCGTCGTTCGTTGTGGGGACGATCGATCAGTTGCTATTCATGGGGTTGAAGAGCCGCCACTTGGCGTTGCGTCATCTCGCTCTGGCAGGAAAGGTCGTCGTCATTGACGAGGCCCACGCATATGACACCTACATGAACTCCTACCTGGACAGGGCGTTGTCGTGGCTGGGCGCCTACCGCGTTCCCGTTGTGGTGTTGTCGGCGACGCTGCCCGCCGGACGCCGCCGTGAGCTTGTCGAGGCGTATGCGGGAGCGGTGGGTAGCAGTGAAGAGCTCGCCTCGGTCGAGAACGCTCAGGGGTATCCGCTGCTGACAGCGGTCGAACCTGGTCGACCGGTCCTGACCGAAGTGGTTGCCCCATCCGGCCGTGAGACCAGAGTGCATCTTGAGCAGCTGAACGATGACCTGAACGAACTCGGTGACACGCTGGAAGAAAAGCTTGTAGAGGGTGGATGTGCCCTGATCGTCCGCAACACCGTTGATCGCGTCATGGAAACAGCAGCGTATTTAAGACAGCGGTTCGGCGAGGGCAGGGTCAGCGTAGCCCATGCTCGTTTCGTCGACCTCGATCGTGCGGATAAGGACGCTGATCTGCTGGCACGCTTCGGCCCGCCCGAGGCGAGCGCGGCTCATCGCCCTAGGGACATGCATATCGTGGTGGCCAGTCAGGTCGCTGAGCAGTCGCTTGATATTGATTTCGATCTCCTGGTTTCAGACCTGTGTCCGATCGACCTGCTGCTTCAGCGAATGGGGCGCCTACATCGACATGTGCGAGGCGAAGGACAGGAGGATCGCCCATCCAGGTTGCGGACACCTCAATGTCTTTTGATGGGCGCCGATTGGGACTCCACTCCAGTTGAGCCAGTAGAAGGCGCCAAGCGGGTCTATCGGATGTATCCCTTGCTGCGGTCGGCCGCCGTTTTGGAGCCGTACCTATCCGGAACTGCTGGCACAGGGCATGTGGTGCGGTTGCCTCAGGACATCAACCCGCTCGTGCAAGCCGCATACGGGGGCGGTCCGGTGGGACCGCCGCAGTGGCAGGAGGCGCTGCAGAGAGCAGGGAGGGAACACGACGTGTATCAGGCGACACAGGATGGCAAGGCACACGACTTCCAGATCAATGCTGTCGGGAAGGCGGGGCGCGCCTTGGTCGGGTGGATCGACGCCGGGGTTGGGGACGCCGATGACTCACGCCGCGGTCATGCTCAGGTCCGGGACAGTCCCGAGACGCTGGAGGTACTGGTCGTTCAGCGACTCGCAGACGGCACCCTGGCGACACTGCGTCATCTGAGCAACGGGCGCGGCGGATTGGAGTTGCCGACAGATTCGACGCCGGAGCCCAACCTCGCGCGCATCGTCGCTTCCTGCAGTTTGCGCCTGCCCTTCCACTTCTCCTTCCCCAGGGTTCTGGACCGGGCGATCGATGAGTTGGAGAAGGAATATGTCGCTGCCTGGCAGAACAAAGACTGCCACTGGCTGGCGGGAGAGCTGATCTTGGTGCTGGACGAGAACTGTCGTACCCGGTTGGCAGGCTACGACCTGCACTACACGCCGGAAGATGGCCTGGAGGTAGCCCGTGCCGAGTGACTCCGCGATTCCGTCGTTCGATCTGACATGCCGGCAGTGGCTGCCGGTGCAGCATGTCGACGGTAGCGAGGAGGAACTGTCCCTGCGCGAAGTGTTCGCCCAGGCCGCTGACCTCCGGCGATTGGTGGGAGACGTTCCGACGCAGGAGTTCGGGCTCCTACGTCTGCTGCTGGCGATCGTTCACGATGCCATCGACGGACCACAGGACATTGAAGAGTGGCAGGAGATGTGGGACGGGGGGCTGCCGCTCGATCGCATCACCGACTATCTGAATCAGCACCGTGAACGGTTGGATCTGCTGCACCCCGAGCAGCCCTTCTTCCAGACTCCCGGCCTGCGCGCGACCTCAGGCGAGATCGCCAGCCTGGATCGGCTGGTAGCAGATGTGCCGAACGGAGCACCGTACTTCACGATGCGCGCACGTGGCGCTGAGAGGCTCAGCTTCGCTGAGGCGGCCCGTTGGCTGGTGCACGCCCACGCTTTCGACACGTCCGGCATCAAGACGGGCGTGGTCGGCGATCCGCGAGTCAAGGGCGGCCGGGCATATCCGCAAGGAGTGGCATGGGCGGGAACACTGGGAGGCGTCCTGGTGGAGGGGCACAACCTGCGAGAGACCCTACTACTCAACCTGATCGCCTTTGACACCCACAACTTGCGTACTGTCCCTGAGAAGGATGTGCCCGCGTGGCGGCGGCAGCCGGATGGACCCGGACAGATGGACGCACTGAAACTGAGCACGCGGCCGGCCGGGCTACGCGACCTCTACACCTGGCAATCACGGCGTGCCCGGCTCGTCCACGACGGCGACAGTGTCCTTGGGGTGGTGCTCACTTACGGCGATCCGCTCTCTCCCGTCAACAGGCACCAGCACGAGCCGATGACCGGCTGGCGCCGTAGCCCTGCCCAAGAGAAGAAGCTCGGCCTGGCCCAGGCATATATGCCTCGGGAACACGATTCCAGTCGGAGCGCCTGGCGAGGGCTCGGTGCATTGATCGCCGGTCGCGCTGCTGGAGCCGATCAGCGGGGGGAGGCGGCGGAGTTCGTACGGCCACGCATTCTCGACTGGGTGGCCCGTCTGACAGTGGAAAGCGAGTTGCTACCGGACTTCCTGATCCGCGCTCGGCTGTTCGGCGCGGTTTACGGCACGCAGCAGTCCGTCATTGACGAGCTCATTGATGACGCTGTGACCATGCCGGTCGTCCTGTTGTACGACCGACACCATGGTCTTGGCCAGTGCGCGATCGATGCAGCCAGTGATGCCGAGGGCGCGGTGGCCGCACTGGGGGATCTGGCGTTCGACCTGGCGCGGGCCTCCGGCGCGGAAACCGAGTCAGCAAAGGCCGAGGCCCGCCATCTCGGCTTCAGCTCCCTCGACGGACCGTTCCGCACGTGGCTGGGGCGCCTCCGGGACGGCGATGATGCCGAAGGGCAGCGGTCAGCGTGGCAGCGACAAGCCCATCAGATCATCAGCCAGCTGGGGGACGACCTCCTGCGTGAGGCCGGAGATGCGGCCTGGCAAGGGCGTGTGATCGAAACGAGGAAAGGTCAGGAGTTCTGGCTGACCGATTCCCAAGCTCGTCTGATTTTTCGCGGCCGGCTGCGTTCGGCGTTGCCGTTGGCCGGAGTGGAAGAACCGGTGCCCGATCTCTCCCATGGCGATCAGCTCGAAGACGTGGAGGCGCACTCATGATTTCAGCTCCTTCCTCCAACCGGCGTGCAGTGGCCGATCTTGTCGCAGAGATCGCTGAGGAGTACATCAGTGAGCTGCAACGGGGATATCTCGCCGAGCGCAGCCAAGCTGTCGCCACTCTGGCACAGCTCAGACGCGGTGCGGGCAAGCTTCCGGAGGAAGTACCCGAGCTGTGGGGCATGGCCGGCACGGAGCGCCTGTATGCCGAGCAGGAGCTGTCATCTAGAGAGTCCGAGATGGCCGAGGCCGGGCTGTTTCTAGCAGTCACCCTTTACGCCTTGCACCAGCAGTCGCGTCCCAAGCAGGGCATGCACCGTAGCGGTGTCGAACTGGGCGCCGCCGTGCGCCGGCTCATGCCCGGTGGTGCTCTGGACGAGCCGATCAGGCGCCGTTTCGTTCGAGTCGGAACCGCTGGCACCCGTCAGGCACTCGCCTATCGGCTGCGCGAGGTCATCATGCTGCTTCGCGGGCAGTCGATCCCTCTTGATTACGCGCTCCTCGCCCAACAGCTCTACCGCGCGCAGCTTCCGGATGGAATGCGCCAGGTACGTCAGAGATGGGGCCGTAGCTTCCACGCCTACCGTCCCGCTGACCAGCCCTCCGACACCAGCCCAGTTCACCCTGCATCCCCCGAGAAGGACAGCTGATGACCCGAACCGTCCTCGAGCTCCATGTCCTGCAGACCGTTCCGCCGAGCTGCCTCAACCGCGACGACACCGGGACACCGAAGACCGCCGTCTACGGCGGCGTACGTCGCGCCCGAGTCTCGAGCCAGGCGTGGAAGCGCGCCACTCGACGCAGCTTTCACGACCTGCTCGACCCCAGCGAGCTTGGGGTACGCACGCGCAAGGTGGCCGAGCTGCTCGCGGAGCGGATTAACCGGTTGGACGGAACGATCGAGCAGGCAGAGGCGTGGACGCTGGCCGCCGAGACCATCCAGGTCGCGACCGGCTCCAAGATCGAGACGCCCAAGCGCAACGCCAAGAGCAAGTCGGAGGCCGAGCCTGCGCCGGAGTCGAAGTACTTGATGTTCCTCAGCGCCCACCAGCTGGACGGTCTGGCTGAGCTCGCGGTCAAGGCGCGCGGTGCGGGCAAGGACTTCTTCAAGGACAGGGCGGTCAAGGAGCAGGCCAAGCAGATTGCCAACGGTCGGCACTCGGTCGACATCGCGCTGTTCGGCCGCATGGTCGCCGATGGCGCAGACATCAACGTCGACGCCGCGGCGCAGGTCGCGCACGCCATCAGCGTCCATCAGGTGGAGAACGAGTCCGACTACTACACGGCGGTCGACGACTACAAGAGCAGAGAGACCGACGACCTGCGCGCCGGAATGATCGGCACAGTGGAGTTCAACTCCGCCACTCTTTACCGCTACGCCGCCGTCGATGTCGATCTGCTTCGCAGGAACCTTGGCAAGGGACTTCGCGATGACGAACCTCTCACACAGCCCGTCCGCCGCGCCGTGGAGGCGTTCGTGCAGAGCTTCCTCACCTCTCTGCCGACCGGGAAGATCAACACCTTCGGTAACCACACCCTCCCCGACGCAGTAGTGGTCAAGGTGCGTTCAGCCCGCCCCATCAATTTCGTCGGCGCCTTCGAGGAACCGTGCCGGGCCGAGCCGGAGACCGGCGGGCACCTGTTGCAGGCATCGCAAGCATTGGCTGCCTACATTCCCGAGGTCGAGCAGGCGTACGGCCTCCACTCCGACGCCCCCAGCTGGGTGCTGCGTGTCGGTAAGAACACCGAGGCGCTGTCGGCCCTCGGCGTCGAGGTGTCGCTACCCGAACTCGTTCCGGCTATCGGCGAGGAGATCATGCGCCGGCAGGACGGGGCATGAGCGTCCTGCTGATGCAGTTGGCCGGCCCTCTGCAGTCTTGGGGGGCCTCCTCTCGTTTCGCGCGCCGTTCCACCGAGGCGGCGCCCACCAAGAGCGCCGTGGTGGGGCTGCTCGCCGCGGCGCAGGGACGCGAGCGGACCGACGATCTCGCCGACCTCGGTGCATTGCGCTTCGGGGTCCGCATAGATCAGCCCGGCACGGTGCTGCGCGACTTTCAGACGGCACATCACTTCGTGGGGGGAGAGGCGATGCCGGTCTCGGAGCGGTTCTACCTGGCTGATGCAGTCTTCGTGGCCGGAGTGGAAGGCGACGGAGACCTGATCGACCAACTGCACCACGCGCTGCTCGCCCCTGTCTTCTTGCCCTACCTGGGGCGACGTTCATGTCCACCCGCTCGCTCGATAGCGATGGGCGTCGACCATGACCACGCGCTGGAGCAGGTCCTTCGGCGGCAGGAATGGCAGGCAGCTGGTTGGTATCAGCGTCGCAGACGCAAGGAACAGCAGATCGAGCTGGAGATTTTCCTTGAGGCGACGCCCGAGGACGGTCCGGTCGACAGCCTGCGCGACCAACCGGTCAGCTTCGACCCGCTGCACCGCAGGTATGCACTACGCGGAGTCCGTCGTACCAGTGAGAGGGTGGCCAACCCGGCTGCCACGCGCCCTGACCATGACCCAACCTCCGTGCTGGGAGGTGCCTGATGTACCTGACCCGTTTTCGTCTGAATACGGCACGTCTAGGCGCTCGTCGCCTGTTGTCCTCCCCGCAGATGTTGCACGCAGGGGTGTTGTCCTCATTCGCCGAATTGCCTCCGGCGGGGGAGCACGCACCTCGGGTGCTGTGGAGGGTCGACCGTAACAGCAAAGCCGAGACCTGCCTCTACATCGTCGGGCCCGACAAACCTGATCTCACTCACCTGGTCGAGCAGGCGGGTTGGCCAGAGACTGGACGGTGGCAGACCTACGACTACGAGCCCTTCCTGGCACGTCTGGCAGCGGGGGATCGGTGGGCATTTCGGCTCACCGCCAACCCGGTCCACACTGCCCGTCGTAATGATGAGGAGCCCACCAAGGTCACGGCTCACGTCGGGCTTCGGCACCAATTGGGCTGGCTCCTGAAGCGCCAGGACAGCGCGGGATTCAAGGTGCTGGAAAAGCCCGTCGAACGGCAACTCGTCCCCGGCCAGGATCAGCATGAGGCGATCGTCCATGATCGCCGGCAACTCGCCTTCAAGAAGAGCGGGCAACAGAAACCCGTCACGCTGGTCACCGTGACCTTTGACGGGCGCCTGGAAGTCACTGATCCGGACGCGCTACGACGGACCCTCACCATGGGGCTCGGTAGAGCAAAGGCGTATGGGTGTGGCCTCATGACGCTGGCGGAGGCATAGCCATGGCCACCGTGGGGCAGCGCGGCGCCTCCTCACCCCGCGAACTCACCCGCATGGGGGACCGGATCTCGTTCATCTACTTGGAGCGCTGCATTCTGCACCGGGAAGACAACGCGATCACCGCCGAAGACGCTCAGGGCATCACACACATACCGTCCGCCACGATCGGCACGCTGCTGCTAGGCCCCGGCACACGCGTGACCCATCAGGCGATGAGCGTGCTGGGCGAATGTGGCGCGGGAGTGGTGTGGGTAGGGGAGCAGGGCGTCCGCTTCTACTCCGGTGGTCGGTCCCTCAACCGCTCTTCCTCCATGGTCGAGGCGCAGGCGACCAAGTGGGCGAACCGCCGCGCTCGACTTGAGGTGGCGCGGGAGATGTACCGCATGCGCTTCCCAGGTGAAGATCCGGATCGCTTCACGCGGCACGAACTCCTTGGCCGGGAAGGGCACAGGGTCAAGGAGTGCTACCGCAGACACGCAGCCAGGGTGGATCTCCCCTGGAACGGCAGGGTCTACGTGCCTGGAGATTTCAGCGCCACGGACCCGCTCAACCAAGCAATCACTGCGGCTGCTCAGTGCATGTACGGCATCGCGCAGACTACGGTCACTGCCTTGGGGTGTGCCCCTGGCCTCGGGTTCATTCATTCTGGACATGAACTGGCCTTCGTGCTCGATATCGCGGACCTCTACAAAACGGAAATCGCCATCCCCATCGCCTTCGACGTGGCCGCCGAAGATCCGGAGGATGTCGGATCTCGTACTCGCAGGGCAATCCGCGATCACGTCAACAAAGTCGGCCTGTTGAAGCGATGCGTTGAGGACATCAAGCACCTGCTGCTGAGCGATGGTGTCACTGATGCCGTGCCGGAGGATCAGGATCGCGTCACCTTGCAGAGTGACCACGGGCTCGAATTGGAATCGGGGCACAACTTCGCCAACGACTTCGTCGACGAGGTGCCCTGGTGATGGTCATCGTGCTCACGCGTTGTCCCGCTGGGCTGCGCGGCCTCCTGACGCGTTGGCTGATGGAAATCTCGCCTGGGGTGTTCATCGGCGGTCCGACTGCGCGCATCCGGGAAGCGTTGTGGCTGGAGGTTCAGCAGTACGCGGATACCGGCCGGGCACTACTGGCCTACAGCACCAACAACGAGCAGGGGTTCGCCTTCGAGACCCACGACCACAAGTGGCATCCCATCGATCACGATGGCCTTGTCCTGATACGCCGGCCGAAGGATCGGCCCACCACTTCGTCATCTACACCTCCGGCCGGATGGAGCAACGCATCAAAACGACGACGCTATGGGCAGCGTTGATCGACGGCATTCCGTCTGGCGGCTTGATGCAGCGTCATGGCAGTGTTCTTGTTCTCCGCACGCCAGGCCGGTAGATGTCTTAAATGTCCGAATCCTTAGAAGTGCTCAATCTGGGTGTTCGTGACGGTTAACGATGCAGGTCATCGAGTGTGCTCCCCGCGCACGCGGGGATGGTCCCAAGGTGAACATCGCCATCAAGTCCGGCTTCAAGTGCTCCCCGCGCACGCGGGGATGGTCCCGAAGCTCCTTCTACCGATCCCTCCTACACCAAGTGCTCCCCGCGCACGCGGGGATGGTCCCGTGACCCGGCACGACGTTGATCCCGCTCCTCCGTGCTCCCCGCGCACGCGGGGATGGTCCCGAGGCGGAGCGTCAGCGCCGGCGCCGGGCCAAGTGCTCCCCGCGCACGCGGGGATGGTCCCCGCGAGTACGCGGTGGGCAATGTCCTCAAGTCGTGCTCCCCGCGCACGCGGGGATGGTCCCAAGAGGGCGATGCTCGACTTCGAGGAGGCGATGTGCTCCCCGCGCACGCGGGGATGGTCCCGAAGTCACGCCCGGCATCATGACCATGTCCAGGTGCTCCCCGCGCACGCGGGGATGGTCCCCGGCCGTCGCAGTACCGGGGCGGCGTCATCGGGTGCTCCCCGCGCACGCGGGGATGGTCCCGGCTCCAACTCGACCGGCCTGCCCCGGTTCGCGTGCTCCCCGCGCACGCGGGGATGGTCCCCCGTGCGTGAAGCGCTCCGACGTCCCGACCTGGTGCTCCCCGCGCACGCGGGGATGGTCCCTGCGACGCCGACGTAGTACCAGGTGCCGACCGGTGCTCCCCGCGCACGCGGGGATGGTCCCCTGGAATGGGCTATCGAATACTGGCCCGACCTGTGCTCCCCGCGCACGCGGGGATGGTCCCCGACTTCAACCGGTCGACTTCGGTCGTCTTCTGTGCTCCCCGCGCACGCGGGGATGGTCCCACCGCGGCGAGCTGGCCGCGGAAAAACGGCGTGTGCTCCCCGCGCACGCGGGGATGGTCCCGCTCCCCGCACAACGCAATGAAGCCCCCGTCCGTGCTCCCCGCGCACGCGGGGATGGTCCCGTGCACGAGTTCGTCCAGGCCAAGACCCGCGGGTGCTCCCCGCGCACGCGGGGATGGTCCCGCCTGCGCAAGGTACTTGGCGACCTCCGTCAGGTGCTCCCCGCGCACGCGGGGATGGTCCCCACACTCCGCAACGCGTGGGACAGCGAGTACAGTGCTCCCCGCGCACGCGGGGATGGTCCCGCTGACGAGGCGATCCCCAAGACGCCTAAGCGGTGCTCCCCGCGCACGCGGGGATGGTCCCGAGTTCGTCAACAGCGCTCAAGGTCAGGAAGTGTGCTCCCCGCGCACGCGGGGATGGTCCCCGCTGGCTACATTCGGGGGTGAGGCGTGAGCAGTGCTCCCCGCGCACGCGGGGATGGTCCCGTGGGCGGAACCAGGCTGTAGTCGCTTCCAGTGTGCTCCCCGCGCACGCGGGGATGGTCCCGAGGCGACGGTGAGAGCCTGCCCTCCGGCTGTGTGCTCCCCGCGCACACGGGGATGGTCCCTCCACATAGCCGGCGTAGTTGGCTGTCGCCCCTTGCTCCCCGCGCACGCGGGGATGGTCCCATGCACACGTACGACCCGCGGGACCTGGCGAAGGTGCTCCCCGCGCACGCGGGGATGGTCCCGCTCGTGACCTGGTCAAGCACCGTGACGGGGTGTGCTCCCCGCGCACGCGGGGATGGTCCCCAGTACCGCGAAGCCATCGGAGGGTTCAGCCCGTGCTCCCCGCGCACGCGGGGATGGTCCCGAAGAGTGGTTTCAACTGGCGTTCAAGCTGGTGTGCTCCCCGCGCACGCGGGGATGGTCCCTTGAAGGCCGAGTACACCGGCCTCTGGTACCGGTGTTCCCCGCGCACGCGGGGATGGTCCCGGCAACCAGTTCGCCCGCGCCCACAACCCCGGGTGCTCCCCGCGCACGCGGGGATGGTCCCTGATGGGCCGCCACGAACTCAACGAGTACGAGGTGCTCCCCGCGCACGCGGGGATGGTCCCGACTGGCTCATGGCCAATGTGGCGCCGTCCCTGTGCTCCCCGCGCACGCGGGGATGGTCCCAACGTGGGCACGCGCGCCCCTGTAATGGTGTGGTGCTCCCCGCGCACGCGGGGATGGTCCCGACGTCGCACCCGACCGCGACACGCTGACAGAGTGCCCCCCGCGCACGCGGGGATGGTCCCCGGAACCCTACGGCCGCGTACGCCGCTCTGCGGTGCTCCCCGCGCACGTGGGGAGGATCCCGAGGCGCGGGTGGCAGGCAGAGGAAAGTTATGAGGTGCTCGCATGATGGCTGCCTTCGCATGCCCCACCCAGCGAATGGGCCCGCAGATCGGTAGCGGACGAATCTCCTGCTCGTTGATTCTCGGACGCGCTGGGACGGGCAACGGACAGTGGTTCGGGGAGCCAGAGAAGGGAGCCAACGCCCGCCGACCAAGAGCGACATCACGAGACCGGCAGTGACGATGAGGCAGGTGGAAGGCTCCCCGTCTGACTCCTTCAGACCATGTCAGACCCTGTTCCCCTGCCGTCGCGTCAAGGTCAAGCCGGTGGGGTTCCGGATCGCGAGGCTGAACGGTCCGAGGAACGTCTGGTTCGGGCCGTTCGTCGTCATTGCGTGCCCCTCTCCCCGGAACTCGACGAACGGCTGCGCGAGGCGTCCGCCAGGATGCACCGCGCCGAACACGTCCGGCGCCTGCGCAGGAACGCCGCGCAGCAGATCACGGACGTCCGCGGCACCCTGAAGGGCCTGGAGTCCGAGCTGGCCGACGAGGAGCGCGACGTCGCCCGGCTGGAGGGCGGGCTGTCCGCCGTCCTGTCCCGCATGCTGGGCAACCGGGAGGAGCGGCTGGCGCGCGAGCGCGCCGAGGTGGTGGTGGCCAGGGAACGCGTGGACGGGCACCGCGCCCGGCTCGCGCAGCTCGAAGCCGACGTCGCCGCGGCCGACGCCGAGCTGGCCGTGCTCGACCCCGCCTCCCGCGAGTACGCGCGGCTGCTGGTCGAGAAGGAGCAGCAGCTCATCCGGAGCGGCGATCCGCGGGCGCGGGAGCTGGCCGACCTCGCCGCCGCGCTCGACCGGCTGAGCGCCGAGGTGCGGGAGTGCGACGAGGCCCACCAGGCGGGGCAGGGCGCGCACGAGGCGCTCGCCGTCGTGCTGCGCCTGCTCGACTCCGCCAGGACGGCCTCCACCTTCGACGTGTTCGGCGGCGGCCTGATCGCCGACGCCTTCGAGCACGACAGGCTGACCAGCGCCGACAAGGCCGCCTGGCACGCCCAAAGGGCTCTGGACGTCTTCTCCCGTGAGCTGGCCGACACCGGGATCGCGGCCCGGCCGGTGATGCCCAAGGTGGACACGCGGTGGTTCGTGGACGCCTTCTTCGACAACGTCATCAGCGACGTGCTCAAGCATCAGCGCATCGAGAAGACCAGGGCCGAGGTGCGGAAGCTGGCGCAGTGGGTGCGCCAGACCAGGGCGCATCTGAGGGGGCGGCGGGCCCAGTTGCTGGACGAGCAGTCGCGGCTGCTGACCAGGCGCGGGGAACTGCTGCGTCCCGAGTAGCCGCTCGTCGAGCAGCACCGACCCTGTCGTCACGGATAGTAGTTGAACGACTGCAAAGCGTGAAAGATGAGTGAGGACGCCGGCGCCACGGCGCCGTACCTCAAGGGACAGGAACGCGCTCATGCTCCGTACCACGACCAGCCTGACCGGCCTCGCCACCGCCGCCGCACTCGTCCTGAGCCTGGCGACCCCCGCCTCGGCCGCGACCGGCACCCTCTACATCAACCGGGCGCAGTACGACGACCCCAGCGGCTGCTACACCTCCGACAGCGCGAACCCCTTCGTCTACAACCGGACCGACGGCGTGGCCATCGCGTTCCTCGGGCCGAACTGCCGGGGGCCGGTGACCGGCACGGTGCCGCCGAACGAGGGCCAGGAGATCGTCGGCACCAGCGTGTTCATCCAGTAGGGGAAATCGTTCGGCCACGGCCCCACGGTGTTGGGTGGGGTCGTGGCCGTAGTCGTTCCAGGGAGGGGTGCGTCTCACGTCGAGGCGGCGCCGGAGGCGAGGGCGACGATGCCGACGACGGTCATCAGGAGCGTCGTGCCGGGGTGCATGGTGATCGAGATGCGGATGTCCTGCTTCTTCCAGGCGAGCCAGACGCCCGGGTAGAGGAAGACGAGCTTCGACAGGACGGTCCAGGGGGCCCAGAAGTGGTACACGGAGAAGAGGAGGGTGTTGAAGATCGGGGCCCACTTGCCGAGCTGCGGCAGGCGGGGCAGCAGGAAGCCGCGGAAGTAGTACTCCTCGATCAGCGGCAGGGTGAAGCCGGTGAACGGCCCGCAGACGAGCAGCGTGGTGAGCACGACCGCCTGCGGGTAGCCCTGGAGGTAGGTGGTGCCACCGGGGCCGGCGCCCTGGTAGTCCACCCAGGTGAAGAACCAGTCGTAGACGAGGTTGTCCAGCGGGGTCAGCGAGAGCGAGACGACGGTCATCCACACGAGGCACGCGCCCCCGAGCCACATGACCTTGCCGCGCGAGAGCGGCTTGTCGCGGTAGCGGACGACGCCCTTCATCGTGAAGCGGCCGGTCTGCTTCTTGCCCAGCCACAGCAGGAACAGCTGGATCGGGAAGAGCACGATCGCGAGGGCCATGGCCCAGGCCGCGAAGATCGGCGCCCCCATCGCCCGCACCAGCGGGGCGGCGACGAACGCGTACACGGCGACGATGGCCGCGCCGGGCACCAGGTGCAGTGCGATGGAGAGCGGGACGGAGTGACGGTCCGCGAGGAGCTTCGCGACGAAGCCTGTCGGGTGTGCGCCGGCCGGGGGCCGCGTTGCTGTGTCCATGCCGGCAATCGTGGCCGGGCGGCCCGACACGGCACTGACATCGTTCTGACACGGCTTCGGGTGCCGTGAAAGGCACAGGTCACAAGGGGGTGGCGGAGGAGGCGCTCACGGTTCGAGCCGCCACAGTGCGGGTCTGATGTCCTCGTCCCATGGCCCGGAGCCGATGCCGCCGAGCGCGTAGATGGCGCCGCCCGGTGAGCCGGCCAGATCCCTGATCACCGGCACCCCCTTGTCGACGGGCGCCCGCTCGCGGGTCCAGCGTCCGTCCGACAGGTGCCACAACATGCCGAGCCCGGTGGCCGCCCACAGCCCGCCGCGGCCGTCGGCCACCGCGTCCACGAACGGGTCCGGCTGGTCGCCCGCCGGCCCCCACCAGCAGCTCCACCGGCCGGCGACGTTGCGCATCAGCACGCTCCTGGAGACCATGACGTCCTCCTGGTCCACGGGTTCGTGCTCGCCCCAGCTGTACGTGCCCACGACCCAGAACTCCTCCGGCCCGGTCCGCGCCACACCCGCGATCCGCGTGGAGGGTTTGTCGGGGTGGATGGCCTCGGTGCCCGGAGGCAGGGTCATCCCGTCGGGAAAGGGGACGGCCTGCCAGCCCTGGTCCGTCCATCTCGACAGCTGGATCTTCATCTCCTCGTCCGGGTCGGGGGAGGCGATCACCCATGGATCCTCGGTGCTGCCCGACAGTTTGTCGCTGTAGGAGTGCAGGGGCGCGGTCTGCCAGGCCGTGCCGCTCCAGCGCATCGCGCGGTCGCCGAGCAGCACCCAGGCTCCCTGCGCCGCCAGCTCCTCGCCGCTGACGGGCGGCACGCCCAGGTCCACCGGCCGGCTCCGCCACGCCCGGCCGTCCCAGGTGGACACGACGTAGTTCGCCGGTGAGTCGTCGGGGGACCCGCTCTGGACGATCACCCAGGCCAGGTCGGCCGCCGCGGCCCCCAGCCTGACCAGGGGATCCTTTCCGGCCGGGAACGCGGGGAGGTCCTGCCAGGACGAGCCGGTCCACCGCACCGGCCTCTGGGTGGGGCCTCTCCCTCGGAGGGCCCAGAGCGTGCCGTCCGGGGTGACCGTCGCCTGGTCGAGTTCGCCCTCTTCCGTTCCCGCCGAGGCCAGTCGCCAGGTCGAGCGGGGCAGGGTGGCGGGGTTCAGCTGGTCGACCGTTCTGCCGGGGGACGGGCAGGTGCCCGTGAGGTTGGTCATCGGCGGTCCCAGCCGGTCGGTCAGCACGTCCAGCTTGGGGGACGCGGACGGGGACGGGGTGGCCGTGGACGCCGGTGGCACGGGCCTGACCGTCGCGCAGGCCGCGAGCAAGAGGACACCGGCCAATGGGGCCAACCGCCGCACCATGGTCCGGGTTCGTAACCGCTTCTCCATACGTTGTGGGAGTCGTCGGGGTCGAAGATGGTTCAGGCGGGCAGGCTCGCGGGCCAGCGGCCGGTGGTCTTGGCGGCCTCGATCGCGGCGTGGCCGGCCGGGCGCATGCGCCCGGCGGCCGTGAGCGCCTCGGCCCTGGCGACGTTGATGCGGGACCAGGGGCTGCGGCGGGTGCGGGGCGAGTAGCGCTGGAGGTAGTAGTCGCCGTCGAAGGCCCTGCGGTGGCTGTCGATCCAGCCGTGGCACAGCGCCTCGTCGAGGGCCTCGTCGAGGGTGACGCTGGTGGCGTCGCTGTTCTTCTTGGCGATCAGCAGCCAGACGTCGGGGGCCGTCCCGTGATGCTCGGCGAGCCAGGACTTCCAGGCGGTGGCGTCGTCCAGGAGCAGGGCGTCGTCGGTCATCGGGTCAGCCCTTCCGGCCCGCGAGGACGTCCATGTAGTGGTGGTTGATCATGATGCCGAGGATGTTGCCGAACGGGTCGCGCACCGAGGCGGTGACGAACCCGGGGCCGCGCTCGGTCGGCTTGTCGAACGGGGTGGCGCCCATCTCCAGCAGCCGCTCCCAGGTCGCCTCAAGGTCGTCGACGGCCCAGTAGACGATCGCGCCGCCGTCCTCGGCGCTCCAGCCCTCCGGAGCGAACCGGGCGTCGATGATGCCGAGCTCGTGCTGGTAGTCGCCGACGCGGAACTCCACGTAGACCGGGTCGCCCTGCTCGGGACGCTGGAAGTAGGCCCGCATGCCGAGGAGGTCGGCGTACCAGTCGCGGGCGGCGGCGACGTTCTGGGCGTAGAAGCTGATGGTGGTGAGTCCGCGGAGCATGTTCTCTGCGCCTTCCGGTCGGTGGCTTGTGAGAACCATGCTGCCAGCCAAAGTGCTCATCGAATGAGCACTTTTTCTGACATCGTGGGAAACATGAGAGCGGATCGACTGGTGGCCGTCCTGCTGCTGATGCAGGCGCGCGGGCGGGTGACGGCGGCGGACATCGCCGCCGAGATGGAGGTCTCGGTCGCGACGGCCCGCCGTGACCTGGAGGCCCTGTCGGCCGCGGGCATCCCCGTCTACCCGCAGGCCGGGCGGGGCGGCGGCTGGGCCCTGCTCGGCGGCGCCCGTACCGACCTGTCCGGGCTCAAGGCCTCCGAGGCCAGGGCGCTGTTCCTGCTGCTCGGCCCGGCCGCCGCGATCGCGCCGGAGGCCAAGGCGGCGCTGCGCAAGCTCGTGCGCGCGCTGCCGTCGACGTTCCGGCAGGAGGCCGAGGCGGCGGCGGACGCGGTCGTGGTCGATCCGGCCCGCTGGGGCGAGCATCGCCGCACGCGTCCCGCGCTCGTCAATCTGCTGGAGGACGCGGTGGTCCGGCGCCGGGCGGTCCGGCTCACCTACTCGGGACGGGAGCGTGTCGTCGCCCCGTACGGCCTCGTCGACAAGGACGACACCTGGTACCTGATCGCCGGAACCCCCGACGGGCAGCGGACCTTCCGCGTCGACCGGGTCACCGACGCCGAGGTCACGGAGGAACCGGCCGACCGTCCGGCGAACTTCGACCTCGCGGCGGCCTGGGACGCCGTCGTCACCGCGATGGAGGCGCGGCGCGCGACGACCACCGCCACCGCCACCATCGAGGCCCGCTACCTGCGCGTTCTGCGCGACCGCTTCGGCCGCCACTGCGAGGTGCTCCCCACCGAGGGCCAGGGCGAGCGGGTCCGGGTCGCGCTCACGGCGCCGACCGCGCTGGACATCGCCCGCCAGCTCGCGGGCTGGGGCGACCTCGTCGTCGTGGAGGGCCCGCAGACCGTCCAGGACGAGCTGGCGAAGCTCGCCGCCCAGCTCACCACGTTGTACGCCCGCCAGGCCCGGTGACGCGGCCGGTTCAGGAGACGTACAGCATCCAGTAGGGGGGCCTGGCGTAGATGCTGCTCGGACGGCAGGAAGCGGTCTTCCCGGCGGCGGTGTACGGGGCGGCCGCACGCGCGCACGCGTCCGACGTCGGGTAGACGCCGACCATGACCGGGGTGGTGGCGGCCTGCGCCGTGGCGGCCTGGGCGGCGGCCTGGGTGGCGGCGGGGAAGGCGAGGGCGGTGAGGACGAGACCGAGGCCGGCGGCCGTGCGGCGGAACGAGTTCGTGTTGATGACCATGGACAGAACGGTAGAAGTCATCCCGTTTCTGGTCGTCAAAGCAACCTTTGACGCGGTGTCCCCCTCTGGGGTGATTTTCCGCGATCGGGACATCCGCCTCCTGGGAGACGGTTCCCTCGGCTGACGGCCGTCAGCGGCTGCGGACGAGGGCGAGCATCTCGTCCACCGACCCGGCCGGATCGCTGATCGGGAACTGCACCGCCCGGATGACCGCGTCGGGATCGACCAGCAGGGTGAGGCGCTTGAAGCGGTCGACGCCGGCCGTGCGGAAGGTGGGCAGCAGCAGCCCGGCGGCGAGCCTGTCGTCCTGGTCGGACAGGAGGGGATAGGGCAACCGGGCATGCGTGACGAAGGCCGCCAACTGGTCGGGGCGCTGGGTGCTCACGCCCCGGATCGCGGCGCCCGCCGCCTCGAAGTCGGCGAACCGTGACGCGTAGGTGAGGGCTTCCAGGGTGCAGCCCTTCGTGCCCGGGATGTCGGCCCAGCCGGGCGGGTAGTCGTGGGCGTCGGGGGCGAAGGCGCCGGGGAAGAAGTAGAGCACGGTCCAGACGCCGCCCGGCGCGTTGGGCGCGACCGGCTCGCCGTCGTGGCGTTCCAGCACGACGTCCGGCAGCCTCCGGTCGACCAGGTCGTGCACGCGGCGGCTCTCGGCGGAGCCGTCCTCGCTGGTCGCGGTGAGGGCGCCGTCGCCCATCACGTGCCGGGTGCCCCAATCCTGCAGGGCGATCAGCGTGGGCAGCAGACCCTCGCCCTTCGCCGTCAGGACGTAGTCGTGGCGCGGCGGGCGGGTGGAGTAGGGCCGCCGTTCGAGCACGCCGTGTTCGACGAGCTTGGCCAGGCGTTCGGCCAGGGCCCGGCGGCTGACGCCGAGCTCGCGCTGCAGGCCGTCGAAGCGGGTGGTGCCGCCGGCGATGTCACGGACGACCAGGAAAGTCCACCAGTCGCCGATGACGCCGAGGGCCTGCGCGATGCCGCAGTCGGAGTCGTGGAGATCGGCGCGCTTCACAGGCTCCAGTATAGTGCGTTCCAGTTTGGAACTTACTCGGTGAGGAGCGCCAGGATGGGGATCGACAGCGGAGGTGGCGCGGCCGTCTTCTGGCGGTGGTGGACGGCCGGCACGACCAGCGCGGTCGGCTCGGCGGTCAGCGCGGTGGCGCTGCCGCTGACGGCCCTGACGGTGCTCGACGCCTCCGCGTTCGAGATGGGCCTGATCGCCGCCGCCGGGTACGTCGCCTGGATCGTGATCGGCCTGCCCGCCGGGGTGCTGGTGCAGCGGCTCCCCATGCGAACGGTGCAGGTCGCCGCCGACCTGGCCCGCGCGGCGGCGGTCGCCTCCGTCCCGCTGGCCTGGTGGCTGGACCGGCTGACGGTCGCCCAGCTCGTGATCGTGGCGCTGGTGACCAGCTTCGCGAACGTGCTCTTCGACGTCGCCAACTCGACCTTCCTGCCGTCGATCGTGAGCAAGGAGCAACTGCAGTCGCGCAACAGCCTGACGTCCGGCACGCACGCCACCACGCAGCTCGGCGGGCCGTCGGTCGGGGGTCTCGTCGTCCAGGTGCTCGGTGCGGTGCCCACCCTCCTCGTGGACGCGGCCAGTTACCTCGTCTCGGCCCTGCTGCTGCGGACCCTGCCCGAACGCCGCCCCGAGACCGCCGACCGCCGGCCGCCGATGCGCGAGATGATCCGCGAAGGTTGGCGGTTCGTCGTCCGCCACCCGGTCATGGGCCCGTGCATGTGGGCCGCCACCGCGGTGAACACGGTCTGCGGGGCGCAGCACGCGCTCTACGCCCTCTACCTGGTACGCGAGCTGCACGCCGAGCCCGGCCTCGTCGGCCTGCTGCTGGCGGTGGAGGGCGTCGGCACGCTGATCGGCGCGGCGTTGACGAGCCGGTTCACGTCCAGGTTCGGCACCGCCCGCACGCTGGTCGCCGCGGGCTTCGTGTCGGTGGCCGGGGCGCTCGTCATCCCTCTCGGCAGCGGCTGGCAGGGCTTCGCCGCGTTCGCCGTCGGCAACGTGGTGTTCGCGGCGGGGGTCGTGGTGCTCAGCGTGGTGACCCGGACGTACCGGCAGCTCGCCAGCCCGCCCGAGCTGCTGGCCCGGGTGATGGCCACGGTCCGCTTCGTCTCCTGGGGCGCGATCCCGGTCGGCGGGCTGGTCGCCGGAGTGGTCGCCGGGTTGCTCGGCGCCCGGGCCACCCTGTTGATCTTCGTCGTCGCGGCCGTCTGCGTGCCGCTGGTCCTGCTGGCGTCGCCGGTCCGGCGCCTGCGCGACCTCACCGACTTCGAGTGGAGCGAGGAGGCCGTCGGCTCGCGTGGTGTGCCGATCACATGATGATTCGCGGAAGTGGCGGTGACGTCATGGCGATCTTGCGGCGACAGGATCACACCATGAAGCGCATCCCCCTCTTTCTGTCCACCGTCGCGCTGTTGACGCTGGTCGCCACGCCGGCCCAGGCCGCCGCGCTCCGCCCGATCGTCGTGCAGCCCTACGCCGACCTCACCGAGGGCGTCACCGTCGCGCCGGACGGCACGATCTACGTCGGGCTGCTGACCAAGGGCGAGATCAGGAAGGTCGACAGCACGGGCACCGACAGCCTGCTGGCCGCCCTGCCCATCGGCGAAGGCAAGCTGAACGGCCTGGCCACCGACCGGCGCGGCAACGTCTACGCCGCGCTCAACTCCGGCCAGGCCGCCACCAACGGCATCTGGCGGATCACCTCGTACGGCGAGGCCGAGCTCTACGCCGCGCTGCCGATCGGCTTCGCCAACGGCCTCGCCTTCGGCCCGGACGACGCGCTCTACGTCACCGACACCTCGAACAGCGTGGTCTACCGCGTGGCCGACGGCAAGGCCGCGGTCTGGGCGAAGTCGTCCCTGCTCGTCGGCTCGGACGGCACCGGGGCGAACGGCATCGCCTGGCGTTCGGGCGCGTTCTACGTGGCCGTGTCCGACGAGGCGCAGATCGTCCGCATCCCGTACGGCAAGGGCGGCAAGGCCGGCGTGCCGACCGTGTACGTCAAGGACGCCAAGCTGGCCGGCGCCGACGGCCTGGCCTTCGACGTGCGCGGGCAGCTCTACGTGCCGAGCTACACGGGCAACACCCTCAGCATCGTCCGCACGGGCGGCGGCGTGGAGGTCCTGGCCGACAAGCTGGACAGCCCGGCCAGCCTGGCCTTCGACGGCAAGGCGCTCTACTTCGTCAACATCGGCGGCAACGGCGCGCCCAGCCTGATGAAGACCAAGGTCAAGCTTCCCGGCCAGCCGCTGCTGCGCGGCTGACCCCGTTCTCGCCGGCCGGCGGGCCGATCAGGTCGAGGAAGGCCGTGGCCGCCGCGGACGGGTGGGCGCCCCAGATCAGGTGCTCCACCCGGGCCGGGGCGTCGCCGAGCCGGACGAGGCCGAGGTTCGGGAAGCGGGGGGCGTAGGCGGCCGGGAGCAGGCCGACGCCGAGGCCGTGCCGGACGAGGTCGACCATGAAGTCGCCGGAGGTGACCTCGAAGGCGACCTCGCGGTGGACGCCGGCCGCCGCGAACGCCACGTCCGACTGGATGCGCCCGGCGTGACCGGCGCGGAAGTCGATGAACGGCTCGTCGGCCAGGCCGCGCAGGTCCGTCCGGCGACCGGCCAGCGGGTGGTCCGGCGCGACGATCGCGACCAGCTCGCCCCTGGCCAGCGGGCGGCTCTGGACGGCCTTCGGCTCCGCGCGGGGCGGCAGGCCCAGGAAGGCGACGTCCGTCTCGCCGCGCCGGACACGTTCGATCAGGTCCTCGCTGCCGGCGGAGATGAGCGTGATGCGCACCCGCGGGTGCAGGCGGCGGAACTCCTTCAGCACGACCGGCAGGTCCACGGCGGTGACCGTGGGGATCGCGCCGACGGCGAGCCGGCCGCGGATCTCCCCGCTGGCCGCGGCCACCTCCGTCCGCGCCCGCTCGGCGGCCTCCAGGCAGGCGCGGGCCGCGGGCAGGAACGCCTCTCCGGCCGTCGTCAGCCGTACGCGGCGGCTGGTGCGCTCGAACAGCCGGGCGCCCAGCTCCCGTTCCAGGGCGGCGATCTGGTGGCTGAGCGCCGACTGCACGACCCGGCAACGCTCGGCGGCCCGGGTGAAGTTGCTGGTCTCCGCGACGGCGAGGACGTACCTCAGCTGTTGAAGCTCCATCCATCAATCGTGCCACGCGATAGATCCCGATCAAAACTATGTGTTGGACTCATCGATCGGTTGTCGGCAGGCTTGGCGCCATGACGCAAACTCTTACGACGCAGGCGACCCGCCCGGCCTTCAGGGCATGGGCGGGGGTCGCCGCGATCACAGCCAGCCTTTTCGTCTTTCTCACGACCGAGTTGATGCCGGTGGGCCTGCTGACCCCGCTCAGTGAGGATCTGGGCATCTCCGTGGGCGTCGCCGGGTTGATGGTGACGTTGCAGGGCGTGTCGGCCGGGCTGGGCGTGCCGTTCATCGTGGCCTGGTCGAGGCGGGTCAACCGGCGGGTGCTGCTGTCCGTCCTGCTGGTGGTGCTGGCCCTGGGGAACCTGGTGACGGGCATCGCGCCGAACTACACGGTGATCCTGATGGCACGGCTCCTGCTGGGCTTCGCCAGCGGCGTGTTCTGGGCCATCGGCGTGAGCATGGCGATGCGGCTCGTCCCGGAACGGCAGGCCAACCGGGCCGCCGCGGTCGTGATGTCGGGCATCTCGATCGCCACCGTGGTCGGCATCCCGCTCGGCACCTTCCTGGAGAGCCTCACCGACTGGCGCACCACGTTCCTCATCTGGAGCGGGCTGAGCGCGCTGGTGTTCCTGACGGTCGCCGTCCTGATCCCGTCGCTGCCGTCGGCGAACGCGGTCTCCGTCCGCGAGGTGTTCGGGCTCCCGCTGCGGAACGTGCCGCTGCGCACGGTGCTGTTCACGGTGGTGCTGTTCGTGCTCGGCCACTTCGGGGCCTACACCTTCGTCCGGCCCTTCCTGGAGGCCGGCACGGGCGCGTCCCCGCTGCTCGTCATGGGGGTGCTGATGGTGTTCGGCGTCGCCGGCGCGATCGGCAACTTCATCGCCGGGCACACCGTGACCCGCAGCCTGCGGGGCAGCTTCGTCACCGGCGCCGCGGGGCTCGTGGTGGCCATGCTGCTGCTGCTCGCCTTCGGCGACGGCGCCACCGGGGCGATCGTGGCGCTGGTCGTCTGGGGGCTGTCGTTCGGGGTCGTGCAGCTCGCCCAGGTCAACATGACGCTCGCCGCCGCGCCGGAGACCTTCGAGGCCGCCATGTCGCTCAACACGATGGCCTACAACACCTCCATCGCGCTCGGCGCGCTCTTCGGCGGGCTGTTCGCCGACCACCTCGGGGTCACCAGCGTCGTCTGGTTCGGCGTGGCGCTGACGGCGGCGTCGCTGCTGCTCAACCTGGCCACCGGCCGGCGGACCTCGCGGTCCGCCCAGCCGGTCGCGTGAAGGACGGGGACGCCTGCCTCACGGCAGTCGCCGCGCGGCGGTCGCCTCCCACGTCCGCAGGTACGATTCCGCGCCGCTCGCCAGGTCACGGACGATGTCCTGACCGGCGAGCAGACGCATGTCCTCGATCCAGTCGGGGACCAGGCCGTAGTTGGCCACGCCGTCCACGTTGACGTCCCAGACCCGTTGCCCGGTGCGCAGCCGGTCGAGTCGCACGCTCCCGTCGTAGGACGCGAACGGGTAGGTCACCGGGTTCGCGGCGTTGCCCGCGCGCGGGGCGGGCAGCCGGCCCATGCCGTTGACGTCCAGGCCGTAGCCGTAGCCGGGCACGTTGTACTGCTGCCGCAGCGGCGCCGTACGCCGCCACTCCGCGACGAAGTCCTGGGAGTTGTGGCCGTACTGGGTGATCATGCCGCCGAGTGCGTAGATGCGGGCGAAGAAGTTCGGGTCGGCCCAGCTGTGCGAGGAGATCACGCCCGGGTAGCGGGCCGCCTCCAGCAGGCCGAGCGTCTGGGCCGCGGCCTTGACGCTCATGTGGTCGATCTCCACCAGCATGCCGCGCCGGATCAGCCCCTGCACCATGTACGTCCCGAGCGAGGTCAGCCCCCGGGTGTTGCAGTGCGGCGCCGGCGGATACAGCGGCAGCGAGACGCCCGGCGGCAGCAGCCGCGCGATCTGGTCGGGCAGCACGCCGGCCGGGTCGATGGTGTTGTCGTGCTCGGGCCCCGTGCAGGTGCGGGCCTGCCAGAACGAGCCGGTGGCCAGCAGGTTGCCGACGTTGACGATCGCGCCCTGGGTGCCGGAGTCGAAGCGCACGCCGCACAGCGCGTTGTCGTACTTGTGGCAGACGAACATGCTGCGCACGCCGAGCGCGTACATCTCGTCCAGACCCCGGTCGATCTGGGCCTTCGTGCACTGGGGGATGCCGAAGATCTGCCGGCAGCCGAACGGCTCCGACGTCTCGATCCCGAGGACGACGGCCAGCTTGCCGGCCGCGGCCACGGTCCTGGCCTCGGCGGGGTCGTTCACGATGCGGAACCAGCCCCGTCCGGGGCCGCCCGACTCGGCGTCGATGTGGTCCTGCAGCTCGCGGGCTCGCTGGGCCTGGAGGCGGATGGAGGACATCTCGTCGCAGGAGTACTTCTTCAGCGGGTAGATCGCGCACAGCTGCCGGTTGGCCACCAGGTCGTTGACCAGCACCCGGAGCCCGCCCCGCCAGGCGCGCTCGACCCAGGTGTAGTACGCCTGCTGGTGGGTCAGCGAGTCGTTGGCCGGCCAGTCGCGGAAGGTGGGATAGCCCACCGGGTCGTGGGTGCCGGTGGGCTTGCCGGTCCTGGTGAAGTTCTCGTACCAGGCCAGCTCGCCGTTCGGGTAGTGGTCGGAGCAGTCGGTCAGCGCCTGCTCGATGCCGTCTGGGTCGAACGGCTCGCCGCACATGAGCTTGCCGCCGAACGCCTCGTACGAGAACAGGTGGCTGTGGCCGTCCACGAAGCCGCTTACAGCGGCGGCGGCGTGCGCGGCGGCGGTGGGGACGGACGGCGCGACCAGCGCGCCGGTCAGGAGAAGGACGGCTGCGGCCGCCCGGCGGGTGAGACGGTGGAACACGGGACCACCTCCCAGGCTGCGGTACCGGGGTCGCCGCAAGCATCCACCGCCGGAGGGGCCTCGGCAAGACCGAACATGAGCTGATCTCATCTAAATTCGCGACCGAAATGCCAGGCGGCCAGGTGGCGGAGGCGGGTGGTGATCCGCGGCGCGGCCCGGCGGCGGTCGTCGTCCCATGAGTTTTCCGCATGGGAGCCGTTGAACCCTGTCCGCGGGGACCGGCGTACACCCTGACGACGAGAACCGAGCCAGAGGACGGCGATGGACAGTCAGGGATGGGGTGGCGGGCTGGCCCTCCGGCCGCGCGACTACCTGGGGATGGGTGAGCCGCTGGCCGACGTGGTCGCGGCGGCGGGGCCGTACGAGGGCGAGGAGCTGCACCGGCTCGCCCTCGGCACGGCCGCGACCATGGCCAGGCTGCATCTGACCGGGATCGCGGGGCTGCGGCTCGGGCCGCACAACGTGCTGGTCGGACCGCTCGGCGAGGCGTCGTTCGCGCCCGGCCCGAGGAGCAGCGAGCTGCCGCCGGCCGACGTGCGCGAGTGGGCCGACGTGATCGTCTTCGCCGCCGCCGGGCACATGGAGGGCGGAACCGGCCTCGACCGGCTGCCGCCCGTGTTGCGCGCTCTGGTCGACCAGTGCCGCGACCCGGACCCCGCCGCCCGGCCGGCGGCGATGGAGCTGGTGCGCGTGCTGCTCGGGCATTCGGCCTCCGCCCGGCACGCCTCGGTGCGCGAGCTGCTGCGCGAGGCCGAGGCGTGGGCCGGTCCGTACGAGCCGGCGCGTCCGGAGGGCCGGCCGCGAGCGGCGGGCCGGCACGGCCGCGTGTCATCAGCCGAATGATCATCTTTTACTGCCGAATCGGCAAACCTGGTGATTTATGCAAATCCCGTATCTTGTTCCTCGCCCGTGACTAGGGCAATAATTCAATATCAGTAGTTGTCTGGGCGACATTTCATGATGTACGCAGCGCGAGGAGTCGCCGCGTGAATCATCGTGTGACCGACGAAGCCATGGTCCGGGCCCTGTACCGCGAATACGGGTCCCCATTGATGGCCTTCGCCGTCCGGCTGACGGGCGGCGACCGGCGCTGGGCGGAGGACGTCGTCCAGGAGACGCTGGTGCGCGCCTGGCGCAACCTCGGGGACCTGCGGACCGACAACGGCTCGTTGATGCCCTGGCTGGCCACCGTGGCCCGCCGGGTCGTGATCGACGACCGGCGCCGGGCCGGCACGCGTCCCCTCGACACCGTGGAGGAGGTCCCCGAACGCGCGAACGCCGTGGCCGCCGAGGACGACCGCCTGCTGCGCGAGATCGTGGTGACCGACGCCATGCTCTCGCTCTCGCCGGCGCACCGCCAGGTGCTCACGGAGACCTTCCTGCGTGATCGCACGTTGCAGGAGGCCGCGGAGACGATCGGCGTGCCCGTGGGCACGGTGAAGTCCCGCGTGTACTACGCGATGCGGGCGTTACGCATCGCATTGGAGGAAAGGGGCGTGGGGCTCCCATGAACGAGGTGCACCACGAGGACGTCGCGGCGTACGCGCTGGGCCTCCTGGACGACGACGAGCGCAACGCCTTCGAGCGCCACCTGCACGGCTGCCCGAGCTGCGCCGGCGAGGTCGGCGCGTTCGCGGCCATGGGGGAGCTGATGCGCGGCGTCGACCCCGACGACCTGCGCGCCGAGCCGGACGAGTCCCCGGTCGAGTCGCTGATCGTCCGCCGGGCCGCCGTGGAACGCCGCCGCCGGACCCTCCACCGGGGGATCATGTCGGCCGCCGCGTGCTTCCTCGTCGCGACCGGCGTCTTCCTGGCCGTCAACGCGGCGGCCTCGGGCCCCGACCCCGACAGCGTGCACAGCCCCGCCCGCGCGCTGCTCATGACCGGCCGCACCTACCCGGTCAGCGACCCCGCGACCGGCGTTTCCGGCGTCGTCGGCGTCGAGGACAAGGGCTGGGGCACCCACGTGGCGCTGGAGCTCAAGGGCGTCAAGGGGCCGCTGAAGTGCCGCCTGGTGGCCTTCGGCGACGACGGCCGCTCGGAGACCGTGGCGAGCTGGGGCGTGCCCGACAAGGGGTACGGCGTCGCCGGCGCCCCCGACGCCCTGCTGCTGCACGGCGGCACCAGCCTGACCCAGGACGACCTGAACCACTTCACCATCGAGACCCTGGACGGCCGGATCCTCGCGACCGTCCAGGTGTGACCGCCTACCATCGAGCGATGCGCATCGACCTGCACAGCCACAGCACCGCCTCCGACGGCACGCAGCCGCCGGCCGACGTGGTGCGCCGCGCCCGCGAGCGCGGCCTCGACGTGCTCGCGCTGACCGACCACGACACCGTCGCCGGGCACCGCGCGGCCGTCGAGGCACTGCCCGAGGGCCTGACGCTGGTGCCGGGCATGGAGCTGTCGTGCCGGCGGGCCGGGCAGAGCATCCACCTGCTCGCCTACCTCTTCGACCCCGCCGACCCCGAGCTGCTGGCCGAGTGCGAGCTCATCCGGCAGGCCCGCGAGGAACGCGGCAGGCTGACCGTCGAGCGCCTGGTCGAGCTGGGCGTGCCGATCACCTGGGAGCAGGTGTCCACGCTGGCCGGCGGCAGCCCGGTCGGACGGCCGCACATCGCCCGCGCCATGGTCGCCGCCGGGGCCGTGGCCGCGCCCGAGGAGGCGTTCACGGCCGAGTGGATCGGCACGGGCGGCCGCGCGCACGTCACCCGCTACGCCCTCGACCCGGTACGCGCGGTCCGCCTGGTGCGCGCCGCCGGCGGGGTGCCCGTGCTGGCCCACCCGAAGGCGGTCAGGCGCGGCGAGGCCGTGCCCGACGAGTGGATCGCCGAGCTGGCCGAGACCGGGCTCTTCGGCGTGGAGGCCGACCACCTCGACCACGACGACGAGGCCCGCGCCCACCTGCGCCGCCTCGCCGCCGGGCTCGGGCTGGAGGTCACCGGGTCGAGCGACGACCACGGCGAGCTGACCGGCCACCGGCTGGGCTGCGAGACGACCGCCCAGGAGGTCTACGAACGCCTGGTCGGCCAGGCGAAGGGCGCCGTGCCCGTCACGGCGCCGTGAAGTAGGTGGTGAACCAGTCGCGGGCGTGCTCGGCGACGCTCTCCAGCGCGCCGGGCTCCTCGAACAGGTGGGTCGCGCCGGGCACGACCGTCAGGCGGGTGTCGGCGCGCAGGTGCCGCTGAGCCTCCTCGTTCAGGTCCACCACGATCGGGTCCCGGCCGCCGACGATGAGCAGCGTGGGGGCGCGTACCGCGGCCAGCCGCCCGCCGGCCAGGTCGGGCCGTCCGCCGCGCGAGACGATCGCCGCGATCGCGTTGTCCGGCTCGGCCGCCGCCCACAGCGCCGCCGCCGCGCCCGTGCTCGCGCCGAAGTAGCCGATCGGCAGCCCCGCCGCCTCCTCCTGCCCGCGCAGCTCCTCGGTACGCCGCAGCAGCCGCCCGGCCAGCAGCGCGATGTCGAACACGTTCGCCCGGTCGGCCTCCTCCTCCGGCGTGAGCAGGTCGAACAGCAACGTCCCGAGGCCGGCTCTGTTCAGCACCTCGGCCACGTACCGGTTGCGCGGGCTGAGCCGGCTGCTGCCGCTGCCGTGCGCGAACACCACCACCCCCCGGGCGGCGTCAGGGACGACCAGGTCGCCGGTCATGCTTCACCTCCGACGGCGCGCTGCCCCGCTGCGCCACAACCTTGCCGCTACCCAGGCACGGCGACCTCTATCCACCGTCGGAATGGGCATTGACCTGGGAGTATGAGCAAAGAGCCGGGGCGCGAGCAGCAGAGCGCCGGCGCGCCGCTCGGGCGGATCGTCTCGGGCGCGGCGGCCGGGCTGGCACGTCTGCGCGCCCAGGGGTTCCGCGAGTGGCTGGTGGCCGAGCGGGAGGCGTTCGCCCAGACGGTCAAGGTGACGCTGGCCTGCGTGTTCGGGTGGTGGCTCGCCACGTTCGCGCTGAAGGTGCCGCTGCCCGTGCTGGTGCCGATCGGGGTGCTGCTCACGGTCTCGGCGACCGCCTACAGCACGGTCGTACGCGGGCTCCAGCAGGTCGGGGCGGTCGTGGTCGGGGTGGCGGCGGCGACGGGGCTGATCTGGCTGATGGGCGTCAACGCGCTGACGCTGGGCGTGCTGGTCGCGGCCGGGCTCGTGCTGACCCGCCTGCTCAACCTGCCGACCCAGAACGTCCAGATTCCGATCACCGCCCTGCTGGTGCTCTCCCTCGGCCGCCTGTACGGCTTCGCGCGCCTGGCCGACGTCCTGCTCGGCGCGGCCATCGGCATCGCGGCGAACCTGCTCATCCTGCCGCCGCGCTTCGTCGAGCACGCGGCCAGGGAGTTGTGCGACATGTCGGCCGAGCTGGCCGACCTGACCCAGGACATGGCCGACGGGCTGAGCGGTCACTGGACCGAGGACATGGCCCGGGACTGGCTGGACCGCTCTCGCGAGCTGTCCCAGCGCCTGGAGAACACCAAGGACACCGCCGACCAGGCGGCCGAGTCCCTGCGCCTGACCTTCCGCCGCAGGCGCCGCTACGACCGCCGCCTGCGCCAGTCGGCCGAGGCGGCGACCTGCCTCGACCACGCCGGGCACCAGCTCAGGAGCATCGCCCGCGGGCTGGTGGACCTGATCGCCGGCGCCCGCGGCCTGCCCGGTGAGAAGGCCGCCGACCTGCCCGAACCTCTGGCCGACGAGCTGCGCGCGCTGTCGCGCATCTTCCGGAACTTCGGGCTGATCCAGGTGGGCAAGGCCGCGTCCAGGGACATGGCGGACCTGTGCGCGGCCCTGCGCGAGGGCGAGCACCAGCAGCGCCACCTGACCGCCGAGCTGGCCGACTCCCGCCCCAAGGGCCCCCTCTGGCCCCTGTACGGCGCCCTGCTCGACGACTGCGCCAGAATCCGCCACGAGTTCGACCCCGACACCGGCCCCCACCGATCCGCCTTCCCCTGACCTTGCCCACGGGCCCGCGAACCGTGTCATGATCCCCTGGTGATCGACGCGGAGACCGGCTGGTACTTCATGCACGCCTCGATCAAGGGCGTGGTCCTGACCGACGAAGGCGTCCTGCTCTGCAGGAACCCCAGGAACGCCTGGGAGCTCCCCGGCGGCTGGCCCGACCGGGCCGACGACACCCTCGCCGAGGTCGTCCGCCGCGAGGTCCTGGAGGAGAGCGGCCTCGACGTCGAGGTCGGCGGGGTCGTCGGCGCGGAGATCTTCCACATCGCCGGCGGCAAGGTCCTGGTCGTCGCCCTGCTCGCCACCCCCGCCGGGCCGGTCGAGCCGCGTGTCAGCGAGGAGCACAGCGACCTGCGCTTCTTCCCCGTGGACCGGCTGCCCGGCGACCTCGAAGCCGGTTACGCGCCGCTGATCCGGGCGGCCGTCAGGGCGTGGCGCGGAGACGGCGGGACGCCACCGCGCAGGTGACGGCCCGCCGCGCCCCCGCTCAGGCCAGGAGCAGCGCGGTGACGAACTGGAGCAGGTGCCAGGCCACGTACGCGGCCAGCGAGCAGAACGCCCACTCCTTGCTCCTGCCCACCCGAGCCACCCAGACCAGCACCTCCACCGGTTCGGACCGCGGCTTGACCGCCCGCACCGCGAAGTACGCCGCCATCAGCCAGGCCGCCCCCGACGCGGTGATCAGCCCGACCGAGAGGGCGAGCAGCACCCCCGGCCCCGGCGGCGGGTCACCGGGGGAGAGCTGGCGGGTCCAGGCGGCCAGCATCCCGGCCAGCAGGCCGAGCGTCACCCGCCGGTCCCTGCGCGCCTGTCGCTTGAGTGACTGCAGGTCTCGACGCACATGGTTCTTGAGCATCCGGATCACCTCCGTGTCGTCGCTGGTGGCACCAGCTAACGAGAAGGTCCGGAGCAGATCTGCGACCTCACTTCCGAGATTTCCCGACTTTTAGCGGTGTTTCAGGAGAGGTCCCGCAGCTCCAGCGCCGCCCGCCGGCTCTCGAAGACGTCCCCCACCTCCTCCAGCGTGCGCACCGCCTCGGCCAGGTGGGCCACCGCCGCCGCGCGGTCCCCGAGCCTGGCGGTGATCAGGCCGAGCGCCCGCAGCGCGCAGCCCAGGTCGCGCCGCGTCCCGCACTCCAGGTGCACGTCCCTGGCCTGCTCGGCGTGGGCCAGCGCCTCCTCGGCCCGGTCCAGGTCGAGCAGCACCATGGCCAGCGTCGTCAGCGCCGACGCCCACCGGTCCCTGGTGCCCCTCTCCTTCTGCAGCTCGACGGTCTCCCTGGCGTACTTCAGGGCCGCCGCGGGCTCGCCACCCGTGTGCAGCGCCTGCGCGATCGACAGCAGCGCGCTGGCCCTGTCGTCGCCCGTCTCCTCCCGGAGCGCCAGCGAGGCCCGTGCCGCCCACAGCGCCTGCTCGTGCCACCCCAGCGACAGGTACGTGTACGCCAGCGTCTCCTGGACGTCCGCCTCCGCCCGCCGGTTGCCCAGCCCCTGCACCAGGTCCAGCGCCTCCAGCGCGTACACGAAGGCCACCTGGGGGAGGCCCTGGCGGCGTCGTACCCGGGCCAGCCGGTTGAGCATGCGGGCCTCGACGGGCTCGTCGCGGATCACCCGGCTGATGCCGAGCGCCTGGTTCAGGTAGTCGTCGGCGCGCAGGTAGTCCGACAGCCGCCAGTGCACCAGCCCGATGTCGCCCAGCGTCTCGGCCTTGCCCTGCTCGTGGTGGAGCTCGACCTGCACCGCGAGCGCCTGCTCGTAGCAGGCCAGCGCCTCGTCGTAGCGCGAGCCGTTGCGCGCGATCCGGCCCAGGGCGCCCAGGGCGCGTCCGCACCCGTGCTGGTCGCCGGTGGCCGTGTACCCGGCCAGGGCGCGTTCGGCGTCGCGCCGGGCGTCCTGCTGCAATCGGAGCCGGTCGTAGATCTCGGCCAGGCAGAGCAGCGTCTCGGACTCGGCGTGCTCGTCGCCCAGCTCGTGGCAGATCGACAGCGCCTCCAGGCCCTCCGACAGCGCCGCGTCCGGCTCGCCCAGGCTCTGCCGCACCCGGGCCGAGACGATCAGGCTCTGCGCGGTGCCCCTGCGGTCGCCCAGCTCCACCCGTACGCGCAGCGCCTGGCCGGCGTACCGGAGGGCCAGGTCGTGCCGTTCCTGCGACAGGTGCAGCAGGGCGAGCGTGTGCAGGCACTCGGCCACGCCGGCCAGGTCGCCGATCTCCCGGTACGCCTCCAGCGCCTCGCCCGCGCGGCGCAGGGCCTCGTCCCTGTTGCCCGCGATGCCGTGCACCTCGGCCAGGTCGTTGAGCGCGCGGGCCAGCCCCTCGCGGTCGCCGAGCGAGGTGAAGTCGGCCAGTGCCTCGCCGATGAACCTGGCCGCCAGCGTGGAGGGCCCGATGTCGCGGTGGATCGAGCCGAGGTGGCTGCGCATGAGCGCGACGGCCCGCCGGTTGCCCACCTGGATGGCCGAGGTCAGCCCGGCCTGCTGGACCTCCAGGTTGTTCTCGTAGTACCGCAGCCTCCTGAACGGCTCGAACACCGCCTCAGCCAGCTGCCAGGCCATCCCGTACGCGCCGCTCTCCTCGGCCAGCCGCACCGCCGAGACCAGCGAACGCCGTTCGGCCTCGAACCACTCGCGCGGCGTTTCCGGATCGGTCGCGACCGCCAGGTAGTGGTCGAGCAGCCGCACCCTGGCCTCGCGCACCCCGGCCTCGGCGTGCCGGCCCAGCTCCCTGGCCTGCCACTTGACCAGGTCGTGCACCCGGTACCGCGACCCGGGCAGCGGCTCGACCAGGTACGCCCGGTGCAGCCCCTCCACCGCCGCCACCGCCTCGCCCACCGGCACGCCCAGCGCCGCCGCCAGAACCTCCGGCGCGAAGTCCCGCCCGGGAAGCAGCCCGACGTGCCGGAAGGCCCGTCGCTGCGCGTGGCTCAGCGACTCGTACGCCAGGTCCAGGGCCGACCTGAACGCCTCCTCCGGGTCCCCGGCCAGCGGCCGGTCCGGCGTACGCAGCTCCGCCGCCCGCGACCGCACGCTCAGCCCCGGATCCTCGGCCAGCTTGGCCGCCGAGATCCGCAACGCGTACGGATGGTACGAGCACACCCGGGCCAGCTCGGCCAGCGCGTCCCGGTCGGCGGCCCGCGGCGAGCCCGCGCCGAGCACCGACACCAGCAGCGCCACCGCGTTGCCCGGGTCGAGCACCGACAGGTCCATGAGGTCGGCGTGCCCGGTGGCCCGCAGCGGCGCCATCCGCGTCCGGCTGGTCACCAGCACCACGCAGTCCCTGCCGCCCGGCAGCAGCGCCCGCACCTGGGCCGGGTCGGCCGCGTTGTCCAGGATGAGCAGCAGCCTGCGCCCGGCGATCCTGCTGCGGTACAGCAGCATCAGCTCGGCCTCGTCGGCGGCCGGCATGTGCTCGCCCACGCCCAGCGAGCGCAGGATCTGCCCGAGCGCCTCGGCCGAGCTCATCGGCGGCTGGGTCGGCGACTGGCCGCGCAGGTCGATCATGATCTGCCCGTCGGGGAACCGGTCGGCGTGCAGGTGGCCCCAGTGCGTCACCAGCGCGGTCTTGCCCACGCCGGTCAGGCCCTGCACGACCATGGTGTTCGTCCGGCGTGGCCGGTCCAGCCAGGCGGTGAGCAGGTCGAGGCTCTGCTGCCGTCCGGTGAAGTCGGACACGTCGGAGGGAAGCTGGCGCGGCTTGGGCAGCTCGCCGACCGGCAGCGGCCCGGCCTGCGCGCCCGGCCGCGTGAGGAACGGCGTCACCCGGCCGCGCCACGGCTCCGCCAGGTGCTCCCAGGCCCCCGCGGCCTCGCGCAGCGCCACCGGGTCGGCGATCCGCAGCCTCCGGTACGCCGGCCGCACCAGCCAGCCGCGCCTGACCCATTGCGCGAGCTGCCGCTGCACGACGTCCGGCGCGCTGCCCACGAGGTCGGCCAGCGTCTCCATGGACAGCGGCGGCGCCGCGGCGGAGGCCAGCCCGTACCGCTCCTCCAGGTGCAGCAGCCACACCGCCAGCCGGGCCGCGACCGGCGCGCGGGCCAGCGCCTCGTGCCTGCGGGCCGCCAGGTTCCTGGCGAACAGCTCCTGGACGAGCGCCGTCGCCACGGCCGGGCCCGCCGAGGCGTGCTCGCGTAACCGCCGCAGGTCGATCGGCCAGGCCCGGACCTCGGTCAGGGCGTCCACCTTGACGCGTTCCCCAGGGCTCCAGAAGGCCAGCTCGCCCACGAGGTCGCCGGGGCCGCGCAGGTCGTGCACGACCTCCCGGTCACCGCCGGGGACGTGCTCGCGGGCATACCCGTGGTCGATCAGGTGGACGCGGCTGACCGGCCGGACCGGCGAGCAGATCAGCTCGCCGCGACGGAAGAGGCGGGGGCTCGCGCCCTCGTCCACGAGTGACCTGAACAGACCCACGCCGCCACCACCAATCTGGGGACGGCGGTGTCCTCGACCTGACAGGTTGGAAACAGTCCCAACGACAAAGTGTCACATCGGGCGAACACGGGTCAACGGATCACACGTGCGCGGAATCGCTCCGGTCGGGCACGAACCGGTAGCCGACATTGCGCACGGTCCCGATCAGCGACTCGTTCTCGGTGCCGAGCTTGGCGCGCAGCCGCCGGACGTGCACGTCGACCGTCCTGGTGCCGCCGAAGTAGTCGTAGCCCCAGACCTCCTGCAGCAGCTGGGCGCGGGTGAAGACCCGGCCGGGATGCTGGGCGAGGTACTTCAGCAGCTCGAACTCCTTGAACGTCAGGTCGAGCACGTTCCCGCGCAGCCGCGCGGTGTAGGTGGCCTCGTCGATCGACAGGTCGCCGCTGCGGATCTCGTCGGGGACGTCCTCGGCGGCCACCTGCGACCTGCGCCCGGTCGCCATCCGCAGCCGCGCCTCCACCTCGGCGGGCCCCGCCGATTCGAGCAGCACGTCGTCGACCCCCCACTCGGCGGTCATGGCGGCCAGCCCCCCCTCGGTCACCACCACCAGCAGCGGGCAGTCGATGCCCGTGGTGCGGATCAACCGGCACAGACTCTTCGCCTGGACGAGCTCCTTGCGCGCGTCGACGACGACGGCGTCGGCGGGCGGCGTGTCGATGAGCGCCGACACCTCGGCCGGCGAGACCCGGACGGAGTGGAGCAGCAACCCGAGCGCCGGCAGCACCTCGGAGGACGGCTCGAGGGCGTTGGTCAGCATCAGCAGGTTGCTCATTACAGCCTCCTCAAACACGCAAGGACCCGGGGGCGACGTCGCCCAGGTCCTGTACGCGAGGATATCCCACGGCCTGGTCGCGTCCATTGCGCGTCCACCAGGTGAACAGCGGATCCTTTGAAACACGCGTGTTAAGAACGGCGCACAATAGAGCCGAGTCGATTGTGAGGCAGCGCATGGCCACTGGAAAAGTACGTTATTGGGCGGCGGCCAAGGAGGCCGCCGGAGTCGCGGAAGAGTCGTTCGACGCGACAACTCTTGAAGAACTGATGACGAAAATCACAGAAAACCGGGCCGAGCTCGCCCGGGTGGTCGGCCGCTCGTCCTTCCTCGTCGACGGCGCTCCCGTGGGCAGGCGCGCCCACGACACGGTCGTGCTCGGCGAGGGCGTCACGGTCGAGGTGCTGCCGCCCTTCGCCGGCGGGTGATCCGCGGCTCCGGCGGGGAAGGAGAACCGCCGGATCGATAGGCTCGAACCCCCGCCGACGACAGGGAGCCCCATGCGCAAGCTGATCATGTTTCTGCTCGTGCTGGCCGTCCTCCTCGTCGTCGTCGACCGCGTCGCCGTGGCCGGTGTGGAGCGCGACCTCGCCAACCGCATCGCCGCCGCCTCCGACCTCGGTGACACCCCGAAGGTGAGCATCGAGGGCATCCCGTTTCTCACTCAGGCCGTCTCGGGGCACTATCCCGAGGTACGGTTCGATCTCGGCACCCTCACCTACGGAGGCGTGCCGGTGCAGAACCTGCGCGGCGCCGCCTACGACGTGACCGCCCCCCTGTCCGACGTGCTGCAGAACCGAGCCGACGTCCGGGCCGGGCGCGTCACCGTGAGCGGCACGCTCACCCGGGCCACGATCGACAAGTACGCGCCCCGGGGCATCAAGATCAGCGGCAACGGGAGGCGGCTCGTGGCGTCGGGAGAGGTGACGGTGGGGGCGCAGAAGATGCGATTCAACGCGGAGATGCGGGTCGACGTGGCCGACGGCGGCATCCGGCTCCAGGCGGAGAAGATCCAGGGCCTGCCCGACCAGCTCGCCCACTTCGTGACCTACACGATCCCGTTCAAGGGCGGGCTGCCCTTCGACGTGAAGGTCACCGGGGTCAAGAGCGTGGCCGACGGATTGGAGTTCTCGGCCGAAGCGTCTGACGTGCCCATCCGTGGATGAGCCTGAACCGCTGCGGCCCCCCGTACGTGATGAGGGCGTGAGCGCAGCAGGCACCGCGGACGAGGAGCTCGTACGCACCCTCTTCGACGAGCACGCCGGGCCACTCTACGGGTACGTGCTGCGACTCACGGGTGATTCCGGACGTGCGGAGGACGTGGTGCAGGAGACGCTGCTGCGGGCCTGGCGGCACCCCGACGCCCTCTCCGGCCGTCCCATCCGGGCGTGGTTGTTCACGGTGGCGCGTAACCTCGTGGTCGACCAGCACCGCGCCAAGAAGGCCAGGCCGCAGGAGACCGGCGACGAGGCGCTCGCGGTCCTGCCGGCCGACGACGAGCTGGAACGGGCGGTCGAGTCGTGGGCCGTGGCCGAGGCGCTGGCCGCGCTGCGGCCCGAGCACCGCGAGGTGCTGCTGGAGGTCTACTACCGGGGGCGATCGGTGAAGGAGGCGTCGGCGACGCTGGGCATTCCGCCGGGCACGGTCAAGTCGCGCACCTACTACGCGCTGCGCGCGCTCAAGCTGGCACTTGAGGAGCGGGGGCTGGCGCCGTGATGACCTGTGAAGAAGTGCGCATCGCGATGGGCGCGCACGCCTTGGGCGCGCTCGAACCCGACGAGGCGCTGGAGATCGACAACCACCTGGCCACCTGCGAGACCTGCGGCGCCGAGCTGCTCGAACTCGAAGGCGTCGCCGCCTTCCTCGGCAAGGTGTCCGAGCGCGACGTCGAACTGGTGGCCAGCCCGCCGCGCCAGGTGCTCGACCGGCTGCTCAACGCCCGCGCCCGGCGGTACCGGCGCGGGCGGCTCGTGCTGGCCGTGGCCGCCTCCGTCGCGGTGATCGCCGTCGGCGGCACGGTCTGGACCGTCACCCGCCAGGACACCGCGCAGCAGTCGGTCGCCGCGCCCGCGGCCGCCCCCGGGTCCTCGGCGGCCGACGACTCGCTGAAGAGCGAGTCCTACGTCGCCAGTGACGCCGCCCCCGACACCCGGCTCAAGAAGGCCGTCCCGTCACCGAGCACGATGCCCACGAAAACGGGGAGAACCGCCGACGGCCGGGCGTTCAAGGGCGAGAACCCGGCCAAGGACTACTACGCCACGGTCTACGCCCTGCCCGGCGGCGCGACCACCGAGCTGCTGGTGACCGTGCGGAACGTGCCGGTCGGCACCGAGTGCAGCCTGGCCGTCTACGACGACGGAGGGCGGCGCGAGATCGCCGGGAGCTGGACCGTCAGCCGCGAGAGCTATCGCAAGGAGACCGTCTTCCAGATGGAGACGCCGGTCCTCATGCGGAACATCGCCCGTTTCGAGGTCGTCGACCAGGCAGGACGCGTCCTGGTCGAGGTCGCCGGCCCGGCGCGGAAGTAATCGCGGGCCGTCATGGTTGCAGCCTGAGGTGACGGGCCTGTGGATCGCGCTGGCGACGCTGGCGCTCGGTACGGTGATCGGGGTGGTACGTCTGCGCCGCGACGGACGGGTGCGCGCGGCGGCCGGAGAACGGCTGACCGCGGACATGCTGGGCGCCGCCATGGGCGAGCGGGCCACGCTGGTGCAGTTCTCGACCGCGTTCTGCCAGCCCTGCCGGGCGACCAGGCGGGTGCTGGCCGACGTGAGCGCGCTCGTGCCCGGGGTGGCGCACGTCGAGATCGACGCCGAGTCCCGGCTCGACCTGGTGCGCCGGCTCGACATCATGCGCACGCCCACAGTGCTTGTGCTGGATCCGTCAGGGAACGTCGTCAAGAAGGCGTCTGGCCTGCCGCGGAAGGCCGACGTGCTGGCCGCGCTGGGGGCCGCGATCCCCTCCGGGGAGTCATCGCCGTCTCACGAACTGTCTCAGAACTCGGACGAGATGTGACAGATGGCGAGACGACGAGTAGTGTCGACGCCATGAACCCGTCGACAGAGCTGCTCACGAAGCGGCGCGCAGTTGATTTCTGCCGCGTCGCCACCGCGCTCTGTCGCGCTGCCTGAGGACGGTCACCGCGGACATCTGGTCCGCCCCATCGCCCCCTTCAGGAGCATCCTGTGATGCGTGCTGATCCCAGAGCCCTGCGCTTCGCCGCGGCCATCACCACCCTGGTCCTCGCTCTCGTCCTCGTGACGGGCAGCGCGTGGCTGCTTGCCGCCCAGGCGGTGGTTTTCGCACTCGGAGTCGCGCGGCTCTCGCCGTACACGATGCTCTTCAAGGCGCTCGTCAAAAGCGCCCCGAAGGAGACGGAGGACGCTCGCCCGCCGCGGTTCGCGCAGGGGGTCGGGCTGCTCTTCGCGGTCGTGGGGCTGGCCGGGTTCGCCGCCGGGATCACATCGCTGGCCCTCGGGGCCACGGCCGCGGCTCTCCTCGCCGCCTTCCTCAACGCAGCCTTCGGATTCTGCCTCGGCTGCGAAACGTACCTGCTCACCCGCCGTCTACTGCCCGCCGCCAACATGGAGGTTTCCGAATGAGCCGCTCCGCCGCCCTGGTGGACGCCGACTGGGTCGAGGCCAACCTCGACACCCCTGGCGTCGTACTCGTCGAGGTCGACGAAGACGTCAGCGCCTATGACAAGGGCCACATCCGTGGCGCCGTGAAGGTCGACTGGCGGCAGGACCTGCAGGACCCGGTCCGCCGCGACTTCGTGGACAAGACCGGTTTCGAGGCCCTGCTGTCGGACCGCGGCATTTCCAACGATGACACCGTCGTGCTCTACGGCGGCAACAACAACTGGTTCGCGTCCTACGCCTACTGGTACTTCAAGCTCTACGGCCACCAGGACGTCAAGCTGCTCGACGGCGGGCGCAAGAAGTGGGAGCTCGACTCCCGCGAGCTGGTCCGCGACGTGCCCGAGCGCGCCAAGACCCAGTACGTCGCCCAGGAGCAGGACTCCGCGATCCGCGCCTTCCGCGACGACGTGGTCTCCGCGATCGGCAAGCTCAACCTGGTCGACGTGCGCTCGCCCGACGAGTTCACCGGCAAGCTGCTCGCCCCGGCCCACCTCCCGCAGGAGCAGGCCCAGCGCGGCGGCCACGTGCCCACGGCCCGCAACATCCCGTGGTCCAAGGCCGCCAACGACGACGGCACCTTCAAGTCCGACGACGCGCTGCGCGCCCTCTACGGCGAGGCCGGCGTCGACTTCGGCAAGGACACCATCGCCTACTGCCGCATCGGCGAGCGTTCGGCGCACACCTGGTTCGTGCTGCACGAGCTCCTCGACCAGGCCAACGTGAAGAACTACGACGGTTCGTGGACCGAGTACGGCTCGCTCGTGGGCGTGCCGATCGAGCTGGGAGAGGCCCGCTGATGACCACTGCACAGGGTTGCGGAGCGCCGGAGCAGACCATCGCGCTGCCGGCCGGGATCGATCTGTCCAACCAGGCCGTCATCCAGGGCGTGGTGACGGGCGCCACCACCGCCTACGCGCGGCTGCTCGACCACTCCGGCGAGTTCACCGGTGAGGTCGTCGTCTCCGACGACGGCGTCTTCCGCTTCTTCGCCGCTCCCGGCGACTGGACCGTCCGCATCATCGCGGGCGGCGGCGTCACCCGGGACGTTCAGGTGGAGGCCAGGCTGGGTGAGGTCTCCCAGCTCGCGGTCGCCGTCTGAGCCCGACAGCGTCAAGGCGGGGCCCGTGTCCACATCGGACACGGGCCCCGTCCCCGTTCCGGGCGGACGCAACCGAAACCGGCGCGGCGGTGTTGGAGAGATTGTGAGTGGAACCGACTGCCTCGACCCGGTGCGCAAAGCGCTCCTCGACGACCTCGACGAGGGCTTCGCCGAGCTGTACGCCGCCCACCGCGGCCTGGTCTTCTCGACCGCGCTGCGGCTGAGCGGGCGCTGGGCCGACGCCGAGGATCTCACCGCCGAGGCGTTCCTGCGGGCGTACCGGGCGCTGGCGGGTTACGGGCCCGACCGCGTGGCCGCGTTGCAGCCGCGGGCCTGGCTGATGACGATCCTCATGAACATCTGGCGCAACTGCGCCAGGGCCAAATCCCGCAAACCGCCGCCCGACCTGCGTGACGAACCCGTGGACGAGCCCGACCCCGCCCAGAACGTCGAGGAGGCGGCGGTCCGCAAGGAGACCGGCGACGAGCTGTCGGAGCTGCTCGGCCTGCTGCCCGACGAGCAGCGGGCCGCGGTGGTGCTCCGGCACGTCGTCGACCTGCCGGTCAGCGAGATCGCCACCGTGCTCAGGATTCCGCAGGGCACGGTCAAGTCACACGTGTCGCGAGGGCTGCGGCGGCTCCGTGAACTGGGAGGTGCCCGATGAACAACGATTCGCTACTGGCCGGGCTGGCCGGGCTGGCCACCGACGCGCCCGACGGGCTGCTCGACCGGATCGCCGCCCGCTGGGTGAGCGTGCCCGCGCCGATCGGCGAGCTGCGCGTGGCCTTCACCGACCAGGGCGTGGCGTACGTGCACGCCGGCGACGACTTCGCCGCCTCCTTCAGGAAACGCTTCGGCCGGCCGCTGCTGGCCGCCGAACGGCCGCCCGCCGGGCTGCTGCCCGCGCTGCGCACCGGCCGCCTGGGCAAGCTGCCGCTGGACCTGCGCGGCGTCAGCGGCTTCCAGCGCGACGTGCTCGACGCGGTCAGGACGATCCCGAGGGGCGAGGTCAGGCCGTACGCGTGGGTGGCCGCGCAGATCGGGCGGCCGCGGGCCGTACGGGCGGTGGGGACGGCGCTCGGCGCCAACCCGGTGCCGCTGCTCGTGCCCTGCCACCGGGTCGTCAGGTCCGACGGCGTGACCGGCGACTACGTGTTCGGCCCGGCGGCCAAGGAACGGCTGCTGCTGGCCGAGGGCGTCGATCTCGACCGGGTGCGCTCGCTGGCCGGGGAGCGGGTGTTCTACCTGGCCAGCGACACCACCGGCGTGGTGTGCTTCCCGACCTGCCACAACGCCCGCCGGATCACCCCCGCCCACCGCCACGGCTTCCGCAGCCTGGCCCAGGCCAGGGCGGCCGGCTACCGGCCGTGCCGCACCTGCCGGCCCGCTCAGGTGGAAGGCTTGGCCGGGTAACGCATCAGAAGGGTCGCGCGCACGACGTCGGGGCCGTGCGCGCGGTAGCCGTGGGGGACGTCGGCCAGCCAGGAGATGTGGTCGCCGGGCCCGGCCGTGAGCGGTTCGTGGATCGGGCCGGCGCTGAGCGTGCCGCTGAAGACCGTGACGTGCTCGCTGACGCCCTTGTGGTGGGCGGGGGAGGTCTGGGTGATGCCCGGCGGCACGCGGACGCGGTAGAGCTCGTAGGTGACGCTGTCGTCCTCGAAGACCTCCAGCAGGTCGGCCTCGATGGCGGCGCCGCGCATGGTCCGCGGTTCGGGCGGGGAGTCGAGTATCGCCCCGATGGGCACGCCGAGCTGCGCGGTGATCGCCCAGAGCGTCTCCAGCGTGGGGTTGCGGGTGCCGGTCTCGACGCCGGACAGCGTGGCCTTGCCGATGCCCGCCCGTTTGGCGAGCTCGGACAGCGAGACTCCGCGCGCCTGTCGCAGCCGTCGCAGCCGATCACCGACGACGGCGGGGTCCTGGTCGAACGCGGGCAGCGGGTCCATGACGCCATCGTGCCGCACGGTTCGTCCGATGTGGACCGCCGATCCTTCGGCTCCCGGATTTGTCACTGCACGGAAATGGTCCGCGAACACGCTGGTCATCGGGTGTCCGCGAGTTGCGGCTGCGGCGCAAGGGACAGACCGCTACGATTCAGCAGATGTCCGGATCGACAGGTGTGATGGCGCCGCCCCGACCTGGGTCTGCGCCGGCTCAGCGGATGCCGTCGCCGTACTCGCTGCCCCTGCACGCGCTGCGCCTCGCGGGGAGATGCGCGCTGCCGCTGATCCTCTGGTACGCGGCGGGCCAGGTCGTGCGCTTCGCCTTGCTGTACGCCGCCACCGAGCTCGCCTACGGCGACTTCCGGCAGGTCCGGCTGGTGGGCACGGTCACGTTCCTGACCATGATCGTCCTCGCGGTGATGACGGTCACCACGGGCATGCTCTACACCCTGCGCGGCGCGCTGTGGGAGATGCGTGCCCGGAGGAGCGAGGGCGTCGAGGACGAGCGCTTCTTCAGGGTGCTCGACCGGGTGGCCCCCGCCTTCGCGGTGCTCTACCTCTCATGGGGCTGGCACGTGGAGGACGCGCGCGCCCTCCAGCGCATGGACCTGAACCACCACTTCTACGACATGACGTCGGCGGCCTGGTTCGGTGAGAAGACCCAGGTCGGCAAGGGGCTGACCGACCTCGACTGGCGGGTGTCGCTGGGCGCGATGGTCGTGCTGTTCGGCCTGAAGTGGCTGTTCGCCAAGTTCGTGGAGCAGGGCAAGGGCAAACTGTTCGGCTTCGGCGCCGCCTTCTCCGAGTTCGCCTTCGTCTTCTACGGCCTGAACGCCACCGTCGCCATCGCCGGGCTGCGCTCCGACTGGGTGGAGCACCGCAGCGTGGTCGCCGGCACCGAGGACCTGGTGGAGCAGGCGGAGAAGAGCGTGCCGCTGTGGAAGACGGTCACGGACGCGGTGGGCGACTTCTGGCCGTACTTCATCGACGGCGTCGCCGTCCCGCTGGCCTGGCTGACCATCGCGATGCTCGTGTTCGGCGCCTACTCCGACGAGACCCGCAGCCTGTTCAAGGGCACCCGGCTCGAACGGGGCGTGGACCGGCTGGAGGGCAGCCACGACCTCACCAAGAGGTCGTTCGACCAGCTCACCGGCGGCTTCCGGGACCGCTGGCTGCCGCTGGCCAACTCCCTACGGATGATCATCAAGGGTGGCGCGCCGCTGTTCGGCATGATGTGCCTGTGCTACGTCGTCCTCACCGTGGGCGCCGAGTACGCCGAGCGCGCCGTGGTGACGCTCGTCGGCTCGCAGGCCGAGTGGGCCTGGACGTACAAGCAGGGGCCGGTGACGTTCGTGCGCGAGATGGTCGTCACCGTGCTCACCATGGCGCTGCTGGCGGCCACGTACGACCTGGCCGCCACGCGGGCCAGGCTCAAGGGCGAGCCGCTCACCGACGTCTGAACCGCAGCACGTCCGCTTCCGGCTTGCCCGCCTTCTCGCGCTTGAAGAAGTCCGCCGTGGGGGTGTCGGAGCGGTAGTCGCTGGGCGTGAAGGAGAGCTCGACCTCGTTCGCGACCGGCGTCGGGACGATGGCCATGCCTTCGATCTTGTACTCCTTGCCCAGCTCCAGCCGGTCCGTCGGGCGATCGCCCGGCTCGAACTCCACCGTCCAGCTCCGGCCGGCGCGGTCCTCCAGCTTGACCTTGCCCGGCGCGGCGGTCATGGTCGCGCTGCCCTCGTCGAGCAGCTTCTGGGTGATGTCCACCTTCAGCCAGGTGACCTCGGGGCCGTGCTTGCTGCCCTGAGGGGCCGGGACGGTGCTCAGCGCGGCCTTCCACTCGATGTCGTGGAGCTTGCCCGACTGGCCGGGGGCGACGGAGATCTCCCTGACCGTGATGCCGTCGGTGATGGTCGTGTCGTAGAAGACGTAACCGTCGTACGTGGTGAGGCCCATGGCGACGACGGACGCCACGACGGCGCCCACGGCGACCAGGACCAGCCGGCCGCGGCTGGGCTGCGGGGGCTCCTGCGGCGCCGGCGGCTGCTCCGGCGGCACGGAGCCCGCGCCGGGAGCCGCGCCGGGAGCCGCGCCGGGGGCCGTGCCGGGAGCCGCGCCGGGGGCCGTGCCGGGAGCCGCGCCGGGGGCCCGCTGCGGGGACGGCATGGTCATGCCGGGGCGGATGGCGGGCAACGGCTGCGTGCTGCGGCCTCCGGAGGACTCCCGGGGGGCGGGCGGCCAGACCTGCTGATCGGGGTGCACGTACCGGCCGCGTTCCGGCCCCTGCTGCCCGAACCCGTGCCCGGCGGACGGCTGCCCCCCGAACCCGGCCCCTGACGCCCCTTGCCCGAACCCGGCACCCGTCGCGGGCGTGCCCTGCCCGAAAGGCCCCTGTGCGGGGTTCTGCGGTGCTTCGGGCATCCGGGGGCCACCGGGCGATCCCGCGCCGGGCATGCCGTACCCGGGGGGCGGCGTGGGGTGGTTCGGGGGCGGCGAGACCGTACGGCGGCGGCGGGGCCTGGGCGGCCTGGCCGGCAGGGGCGCCTGCGGCTCCGGCGCGGACGCCTGCCCGGGCGCGGGGAACGCCGGGGACGCCGGAGCCGCAGGCGGTCCCGGAGGCGTCGCCGGGCCCGGTGGCGGCGGGGGAGGCGGGAAGGCCGAAGGGGAAGGGTCCTCGGCCTGCTGGTCGTTCCTGGGGGCGAACCAGTCGCGCTCGTTCGTGCTCACAGTGCGATCACTTCTTGACGGTGGAGTAGACGGCCTGCGGCGAGGCCGCGAGCTTGCGCGCGGCCTCCTCGTCGAGCCCGAGGTCGACCTCGACCTCCGGCTGGAACGGCTCCACCACCACCTCGGCCGGCAGCCCGAAGACCACCCGCGCCCCCGGCAACGCCGATGGAGGAACCTCGAAGAAGAACCGCCCGCTGACCCAGATGTCGGGCTGCACCCACGTGTTGGCCAGCGTCAGAGGGCTCGCCACGCGGTCGGTGGCGTCGAACTTCTTGCCGTCCGTGGTCAGCAGCTCCGGCTGGCCCAGGTGGTACGGCTTGAGGCTCGACTTGGCCGAGGCGGTGACCACCAGGAACAGGTTGTCCGTCGCGATGGTCTGGTCGCTGTTCTGGATCGTCTTGGCGGCCACGAACGAGTCGAGCCGTACGGTGAACCGCCGGGCGTCCACGCTCTCGCCCTTGACGCCCTTGTACGTCACCTTGGCGCTCGCCTCGTTGGCGGACAGGTGGAACGTCTGGAGCCCGACGGCGGCGGCCGCCAGCAGCAGCCCGGCGCACGCGTTGAGCAGCGTCGAGCCCCGCTTGCGCCCGTGTCCGGCGTGGCGGTCGGGACGGCCGGGGCGGTCCGGGACGGCGGAGGAACGCGGCTGGATGGCGGTCATGCCCCCTCACCCGCCTTGACCGGCATCGTCACGCGGGCCTTCACCTCGGGGAAGAACTTGTCGTCCTTCTCCTCGGCGATCATCTGCCAGCGCAGCCGCTGGTCCTCGAAGCCGGGGACGTACTCGAAGGTGGCCACGTCGACGGTGACCTTGTCCGGTGGCCGTTCGGTCGCGCCGAGCCGGTAGCGGACGAGGACCTGGCTGGTCACGCCCGGATGGAGCTGCCGGGTCTCGTCGCCCTTGTTCACGGCGTAGACGAAGGGCCCCGACTCCTTGGGGAACTTGGGGCTGATGGCCACGAGCGAGTCGGCGAAGGACTCGCCGAGCCACGCCTGTTCCGGTTTGGCGGGGTCGGGAGGCAGGCCGACGCTGGACGTCTCGTCCCCCTTGTTGGTGACCTCGAAGACCAGCTCCACGAACCGCTTGTCCTCGTCGAACTGGGTCTCGGCCTTCTCCACCTTGACCCGCGACTCGACGAAGCGCGTGGAGTAACGGCCCTGGTCCAGGGTCGCGCCCTGGGCGAGCAGGTCCGGGCCCTTGTCGGCGGCCTCGTTCAGCCCGCCCAGCAAGGCGGTGATGCCGACGGCCGTGACCGCCACGAGAGCCACGATGGGCACCGCCACCGGGCGTCTGGGCCTCGTGTCGCCGGAGGGTTCCGTCATGGGTATGGATGGTAATAGGTCACGCTTGCCCCATCTGCCGCAATGCTCCCTTCTGGCGGGTGGAATTGCCGCGAACCCTGCCGCTACGGGGGTGGAAGCTCATACGCTGTCACGGAGCGGAAAAGGGCTGGCCCCTGCAACTAACGACATATCGCGGCCGGAGGGTCACGTGGCGGACGTGCATCCCGAGCATGCCCAGCTCCAGGCGGACCGCATCTACCTGGGGTGGCAGTACATGCTGCTGCATCCCGACCCCGGACCGCCGCCCAAACGGCCCTCGCCGGTCCAGGAGCCCGCGCCGGCCGCGGAGTCGTCCGAGCGCGCGGCGGCCGAGGCGCTGCGCCGCGAGCGGCTCCAGGAGGACATGCTCAACCGGCCCGTACGCGTCATCCGGGCCATCAGCCTGACCGTGTCCGTGCTGATCCTCGTGGCCGCGTTCAGCGGCTACCTGGGGTGGTCGTTCGCGATCCTCGGGCTGGTCGCGGCCGGAGGGGTGGCGGGCATCTGCACCTACGCCCTGCTCCAGGGTGACCGGGCGGTGCGCTTCAGGGTGCTCGAACAGCAGGCCAGGGACGACCGGCAACGTCAGGAACGTGACAAAGAACTGTTCCGCGCCCAGGAGGAGCACGCCCGGCGCTACCGCGAGTGGCAGGAGTCCAAGGAGCGCCACGAACGCCAGCTCACCTGGTACGCCGTCGCCGTCCCCGACGAGATCGACCGCATCGACGTGGCCGGCGGCACGCTGCCGGGCTGGTCCGCGCTGATCACGCTGCTCGGCGCCACCCGGCTCTACAGCGGCGGCCACCTCACCGTGCTCGACCTGTCGGAGGGCGCGATCGCCAAGGACCTGATCGAGCTGGCCCGCAAGGGCGGCGACGACCCGCTGGTCTGGGTGCTGCCGGTCGACCTGCCCAAGCTCGACCTCGGGGCCACGCTGAAGCCGGAGGCGTTCGCCGACGTGCTGGCCCACGTGGTCAGCGTGAGCGAGGAGCAGCGCACCACGCGTGACCTCAGCTTCGACAACGCCATCCTGGAGCGGGTGCTCGAAGTGCTCGGCGAGAACGCCACCATCAGCCAGGTCACCGCCGCCCTGCGCGCCCTGGCGCAGGTCGGCGACCCGCGGGACGACCTGCGCTTCGGCCTGATCACCGCGCCCCAGCTCGAACGCATCGGCACGCTGTTCGGCCGCGGCGTGAGCGACCGGGTGGTGATCGAGCGCGCCTGGGCCCTGGAGTCGCAGCTGCGCAAGCTGGAGACGCTCGGTACCCAGGCCGTGCGCCTGCCGCCCGCCCGGCTGCGGGTGGTGAGCATGGACCGGCAGGCCGGCGTGTTCGGCAACCGCGTGCTCGGCACGTACGTGGCCACCGCGCTCACCCACATCCTGCGCCAGTCGCCCGCCTCCGACCGGCCCTGGTACCACACGATCATCGTGGCGGGCGCCGACAAGCTCCGCGGCGACGTGCTCGACCGGCTCATGGACGCGTGCGAGACCTCCCGTACGGGGCTGGTGCTGACGTACCGGAGCCTGACCCCCACCGTGAAGGAGCGCCTGGGGCGCGGCCACGCGGCGGTGGCGTTCATGCGCCTCGGCAACGCCGAGGACGCCCGGGTCGCCAGCGAGCACGTCGGCACCGAGCACCGGCTGGAGCTGGCCCAGCTCACCGAGACGATCAGCGACGCCCTGCCGGGCCTCGACGGCGGCTACACCTCCACCATCTCCCAGGTCGACGACGACCGGCACGACCGCGGCGACGGCCACGCCGACCTGGTCGAGGACATCACCGAGTCCACCGAGTGGGGCAGGACCGCGGACAAGATCTCCGAGACCGAGCGCGTGCTGCACCGTTCGCGCGAGTTCCTGGTCGAGCCGCACCAGCTCCAGCAGCTCCCCACGACGTCCGTGATCGTCACCGACGCGACCGCCGAGGGCCGGCGGGTGCGGCTGGCCGACGCCAACCCGGCCATCCTGACCTTCCCCAAGACCACGCTGGGCGATCTGGAGGAGGTGCGCGAGGCCGTGCTGGCCCTTGAGGCGGGCGACGAGGGCGCCGACGGAGAGCCGCCACCCAACCTCGGGCCACCACCGCCACGCCTTGACTGGCGCAAGGGCAGGCAATGACCTGGTCAAGGGCGTGGTGAGGAGCTGACGATCGGCGGGACTTTACTGAGAACCGACTGTGGGGGAATTGAAAGATGCAGCCGAGTGTCTCGCTGAGCGGGCCCTGGTATCGGATCCAGTCGATCGCCGCACCCTCGCGAAGCTCGTCGGCGGAATGGGATTTCGTCACGGTGCTGCCCGCCGTGCTGTCGGCGGCGCAGCGTGACCGGCCGTTCGTCATCGGGTGGCTGTCGCGAGGTTCCGGCGCGCCGCTCGAACTGATCACCAACGCCGGCCCGCTCTCGCCGCCGCGCCAGCCACGACGGGCGACCGACGTGCCCGGCCTGCCGACCGGGCCGCAGCCACTGCTGTTCCCCGGCGGCGCGCGGGGCATCGAGCTGGACGAGGAGTACCTGGCCGACCTGGCCGACCTGGTCTGGACGCCGTGCCCCGGCCGCCAGGCGCCGCCACTGGGCGGGCGGGGACGCGAGTTCGCCGGGTCCGACCCCGACGAGCTGAGGCGGCCCACGCTGTTCGAGTCGACGCTGGTCACGCTCATGTCGCGGCCGTTCGCCTGGCTGGTCGTGGCCGAGCCGACCGACCTGCTCGACGCCGAGGTGGCGCACCTGCGCACCCAGCTCAACGTCCTGCGGCAGTACGGCGACGCCTCCGAGCGCTCCCGGTTCGACGCCGAACGGGCCGAGCGCCGCATGCAGGAGCTCGACGCCTTCCGCGAGGCCGGCCTGTGGAACGTGCGGGTGCTGGCCGGCGGTGCCACCGCCGAGGAGCTGCGGCAGATCGCGCCCGTGCTCGTCGGGTCCGTCGAGATGAGCCACCACCCGTACCGGCTGCGCAGCGCGCACGGCGCGGTCTACGCGCTGTCGGAGGCCCTGGCCATCACCATGCAGGACCCGGCCGACAGCGCCGCCGCGCCCTTCGCCGCCACCGCGGGCGCGCTCGCCGCGCTGGCCGGGCTGCCCCGGCGCGAGGTCCCCGGCGTACGCGTGCTCGACTCCGGCTTCTTCGACGTGACCTCCGAGGCCGACGGCGGCGAGCTGGAGCTGGGCGAGATCCTCGACGGCCAGGACAGGGGGGTGGGCAGCTTCCGGGTGCCCCTGGCCACGCTCAACAGGCACGCGTTCGTCACCGGCGCGACCGGCTCGGGCAAGTCCCAGACCGTCCGGCACCTGCTGGAGCAGCTCAGCGAGGCGCGCATCCCCTGGCTGGCCATCGAGCCGGCCAAGTCCGAGTACGCGGCCATGGCCGGCCGCATCGCCGATCCGGTGACGGTGATCAATCCCTCGGCGCCCGAGGGCGTGCCGCTCAGCGTCAACCCGCTCGAACCCGAGCCCGGTTATCCCGTCCAGGCGCACATCGACATGATCAGGGCGCTGTTCATGGCGGCGTTCGACGCCGAGGAGCCGTTCCCGCAGATCATGTCGCTGTCCCTGCAACGGGTCTACGAGGCCACCGGCTGGGACGTCGTCACCGGCGGCGCCGTGCCCGGCTCGAACGTCCCGCCCAGCGTGCCGACGCTCGAACAGCTCCAGCAGCACGCCATGGACGTCATCAAGGAGATCGGCTACGGCCGCGAGGTCCAGGCCGACGTCGAGGGCTTCATCTCGCTCAGGCTGCGGTCGTTGCGGGTCGGCTCGGCCGGGCGCTTCTTCGAGGGCGGCCACCCGGCCGACATCGGCGGCCTGCTGGAGCGCAACGTCGTCCTCGCCATCGAGGACGTCGCCAACGACGAGGACAAGGCGTTCCTCATGGGCACGCTGATCATCCGGATCGTCGAGCACCTGCGCATGCGGGCCAGGAAGGAGAAGTCGGCCGGGCTGCGGCACGTCATCGTGATCGAGGAGGCCCACCGGCTGCTGCGCGACCGCGGCCACGGGCGGGCCTCCACCCACGCCGTCGAGCTGCTGGCCGGCCTGCTCGCCGAGATCAGGGCGTACGGCGAGGGCATCGTGGTGGCCGAGCAGATCCCGACCAAACTCGTCTCCGACGTCGTGAAGAACACCGCGCTGAAGGTCGTCCACCGGTTGCCCGCCGAGGACGACAGGAAGCTCGTCGGCGCGGCCATGAACCTCAGCGACGAGCAGTCCAGGCACGTCGTGTCGCTCCAGCCGGGCTCGGCCGCGGTGTTCGCCGACGGCATGGACCGGCCGTTGCGCGTGCGCGTCCCGCTGGGCGAGTCGCGGGAGAAGCCGCTGCCGGGCCCACAGCCGCCCATCCGCGGGCGCAGGTCGGCCGCCTGCGGGGCGCAGTGCCGTACCGGCCAGGCGTGCACCCTGGTGGAGCTGAGGGAGGCCGACGTCCTCGCCGACGGGCCGGACTGGGCGTGGCTGCGCATCTGGTGCGACACGGTCGTGCTCGCCTTCGTCAGCAACCGGCCGCTGCCCGGCGTGCCGCGCGCCCTGTCGGCGTCCTGGGCCGAGCTGCCCGCCCGCCGCCGCGAGTGCCTGCTCGCCACCCTGGTCGAACGTGCCGTCCAGCGGCGGGCCTGGTCGCTGCGGAGCTGGTTCGACCCGGCGCTGCTCACCGAGAAGGCCGCCGAGGTCGCCGCGCGGCTGCTGTCCGGGGCCGAGGCCGGCGGCGACCGTCCCGGGGCGTCGTGGGTGATCCCGCAGGTGCGCTGGCTGCACGAGGTCGACCGGCTCTTCCCGTACGGCCAGCCCGCCCCCAACCTGCGCAGCCCGGCCCCGCCCATGGAGTACGCCCTGTTCCGCGGGGCCAACGGCAACGGCGGCGCCGACCTGGTGCACGCCGAGCTGCTCGGCCACCGCGCCAAGGCCCTGCGCCACCACCCGCTGTCCATGGAGGTGGACCACAACCGGGCCCTGGCCTGGCGGGTGATCCTGGGCGACGACGAGAACGAGAACGTGCAGCGCGACATCACGAACGTGGCGATCGGCATCGAGGCGTCGGCCAGGATCAGGCACGTGGGCCAGACGATGGGCGCGGGCTGGCTGGAGGGTGTGCTGTCGTGGCCGCAGCGGTTCGTCCTGCCGTTCGAGCACGGTGGAGCCCCGGAGATCGCCTTCGTCGAGGCGCCCTCGTCCTGACGCCCCCGGGGCGCCACGGCTAGCGGTCGCGGCGGCGTTCGAGGCGTTTGCGCCGGGCCACCTCGCGCTTGTGCTCGGCCAGCTCGCGCCGCCGTTCCCGCCGCCCCTGCGCGGCCTCCTGCCTGCGGCTCTCCAGCTCCAGCCGCATCGCCTCCTGGGAGGCCGTGCTCCGCACGGACACCTGCGCCGCGGCCCGCGCCGCCAGCTTGGCCGCCCGCTGGGGGTTGACCCGCCGCACCCGCTCCCCGGCGGCCACGGCGGGCGCGGCATGGGCCTGCTCCAGCAGGGGGACGCCATGGCGCATCAGGAACGCGTGCAGCTCGGGATCGGTGGGCTCGGACCCGAGGGTGAACCGGGTCGCCCGCAGCCGCCCGCCTTCGGCGACCTCCAGCACCCCGACCCAGAACGGGCCGTCCAGGTAGACCGACAACGTGACCATCTTCTCCGCCCTTCATCCAGACATGCCGGGAAAACGACCTGGACAGGCCGCTTCCGGCACACCGGACATCCCTGGAAGGGCGGATACGTGAGGCTTCGCCCGGGCTACCAACCGGGCCGCGTTTTCGTGTGCAACTCCAGAGTACGACTCAACGGCGACTAGGATCCATGGGCATGACCCAGCTTCCTCTGCGGGCTCAGCTCGCCAGCGCCCTGGGACGCAGCGCCGCCACGCTCTCGCGGATGACCGGGCGCGGTGACGGCTCGGTGATCGGCGGCAGGGTCGGCCTGCTGCTTGAGCCCGACCTCCTGCGCAAGCTGGCCCGCGACCGCAAGCTGGCCCTGGTCAGCGCCACCAACGGCAAGACCACCACGACCAGGCTGATCACCTCCGCGCTGCTGGAGATGGGCGAGGTGGCCACCAACGCCTTCGGCGCCAACATGCCGGCGGGCCACGTCTCGGCGCTCTCCCAGCAAAAGGGCGCCCCCTACGGCGTGCTGGAGGTCGACGAGAAGTACCTGCCGGAGGTGCTCGACACCACCGGCGCGGGCGTCGTCTGCCTGATGAACCTCAGCCGCGACCAGATGGACCGCGCGGCCGAGATCTGGCTGCTCGCGCAGAAGTGGCGCAGGGCGCTGTCCGGCAGGCCCACCCACGTCATCGCCAACTGCGACGACCCCCTCGTCACCTGGGGGGCCTCCACGGCCGCCAAGGTCACCTGGGTCGCGGGCGGGCAGCGCTGGAAGGAGGACTCCTGGTGCTGCCCCGAGTGCGGCGGCCCCCTCGACCGCAAAGACGCCGACTGGTCCTGCCGTGAGTGCACCTTCCACCGTCCCGAGCCGCAGTGGATGCTCGACGACGACGTCGCCGTCGACCCGCGCGGGCAGCGCTGGCTGCTCGACATCCAGCTTCCCGGCCTGGCCAATCGCTCCAACGCGGTGATGGCGCTGGCCGTGGCCGACGCGTTCGGGCTGCCGGTCGACCGGGCGCTGCCCCGGCTGCGCGAGGTCACGTCGGTGGCCGGCCGCTACACCACGGTCGAGCGCGACGGCCGCCACGCGCGGCTGCTGCTGGCCAAGAACCCGGCGGGCTGGCTGGAGGCGTTCGACGTCGCCGACCCGCAGCTGCCGATCATCCTCTCGGTCAACGCGCAGGGCCCCGACGGCCGCGACACCTCGTGGTTGTGGGACGTCGACTACCGCATTCTGCGCGGCCGTCCGGTCTTCGTCACTGGTGAGCGACGGCTCGACCTGGCGCTCCGGCTCGACGTGGCCGACGTGCCGTTCACGTTGTGCAGCTCGTTCTCCGAGGCGCTGGCCATGCAGCCGCCCGGCCGGGTCGACGTGATCGCCAACTACACCGCCTTCCAGCTGATCCGATCGGAGTTCGGACGTGCCCTCTGACAGCGCCCTCAGCATCGTCTGGATCTACCCCGACCTGCTGAGCACGTACGGCGACCAGGGCAACGTGCTCGTCCTGGAGCAGCGTGCGCAGCGCAGGGGCATCGAGGTCGAGACCGTCTACGTCCGCTCGGCCGACCCCGTGCCGGAGAGCGGCGACATCTACCTCATCGGCGGCGGCGAGGACCGTCCGCAGATCCTGGCCGCCCAGCGCCTGCGCCGCGACGGCGGGCTCCAGCGGGCCATCGCCCGGGGCGCGGCGATGCTGGCGGTGTGCGCCGGCTACCAGATCATGGGCAGCACGTTCGGCGGCGAGGAGGGCCAGCCGGTCGACGGCATCGGCCTGCTCGACATCGCCAGCTCGCGCGGCCCGGCGCGGGCCGTGGGCGAGCTGGTCGCCGAGGTCGACGCCGCGCTCAACCTGCCCACGCTGACCGGCTTCGAGAACCACATGGGCGTCACGCACCTGGGCCAGGGCGTGCGGCCGCTGTCCAAGACGGTCGCCGGGGTGGGCAACGGCGACGGCTTCGAGGGCTGCTACGCGGGCCACGTGGTGGGCACGTACCTGCACGGCCCCGCGCTGGCGCGCAACCCCGCCCTGGCCGACCTGCTGCTGTCGTGGCGCGTGGGCGACCTGACGCCGCTCGACGACTCCCGCTACGAGGCCCTGCGCCAGGAGCGGCTCAACACCGTGCTGTCCGGCTGACGGCCTAGTAGATCAGGGCCTGGGCGCCTTCGCTGACCGCCTCCTCGACGAACGCGGGCGCGCCGGCGATGCGCACGCCCTCGATCACGTCGTCGACCGTGATGTCCCGGCGGGCGGCGCACTGCGTGCACAGCGTCACCCGGCCCGCCGCCAGGACGGCTTCCAGCAGGTCGGCCAGCGGCGCGGCGTGCGGCAGGCTGAACTCCTCGGCCCGGCCCGGCAGGGCGAACCAGGACGACTCGCCGGTCAGCCAGAGCGAGACCGGCACGCCGCTCGCCAGCGCGGCCGCCGCCACCGTGAAGGCCTGGTTGCATCGCTCAGGGGCGTCCGCCCCCGCGGTCACCTTGATCACCAATGAACGTGCCATGGCGTCACCCTAACCCCGCCGCACCTGACCCCACACGTACGGATCGGCCTGGGCGCTGCCGAACGGCGACCAGGCGAGCCGCGTCTGCCCGGTCCTGTCCTTGGTGTCGGAGTCGTAGACGAGCACGTTCGCCCTCAGCGCGGCGGGCGGGGCGGGCAGCAGCGCGAGCGGGATGCGCACCTCGACGCCGTAGCCGCCGTGGTGGGCCGCCGCGGCCACGCGTACCCGCGGGGCGGGGCCCTGGCGGGCGTCGGCGTCGCGGGCGGCGCACGGCCCGCCCCGGGCGGTGTAGGGCAGGACGCCCAGCTTGAACGTGGTCGAGGTGTCGTCGGAGTCGCCGCGCGGGTCGAGGGCGATCTCGACCGCGTCGGTGCGCCAGTGGCGCTCGCACTCCCCGAGGGCGGCGCCGCGGGCCTCGTCGGTGACCTCGACCTGGACGTAGAGGTCGTCGCCGCGGCGGGCCAGCCGGGCGGTCGCGGCGCAGTCGGCCGCCGCGCAGCGTTCGCCCTCCCAGTGCGCCAGGCGCAGGGCGGGGCCGGCGTACTCGCCGGGGGAGGCGACGCCGTCGAGGACGGGAGCGCGCCCGGCGACCGGCAGCGTGGTGGCGGGCGGCTCGGGATAGTCCGGCTGTGCCCTGTTGGCCAGCCAGGGCAGGCCGACCGCGCGCGCCCAGTCGCGGAACTCGGCGTACAGGGGGCGAAGACCGGCCTGCTCGACGACGGGGGCGGGCACCGGCCGCCCGCCGTCGAAGACGACCGAGAACCAGTCGCACCCGAACGGCCCGGCCACCTTCGCCGGCCGGGAGGCGAACCCCTGCGTGCGGTACGCGCGCTCGGCGTCGCGCTCCCGCTGGGCCCACGTGCCGCGGTGGCGCGGCGACCGGACGCCCTCCCAGACGCCGAGCTGCGGCAGCCCGGTGGCCGGGTCGCGGAGGCCGGCCGTCGCGCAGCCGGGGCCCACGGGGCCGCGCAGCCCCCAGTTCTGGGTCAGCAGCCGGGAGGCCCGCCAGGGCGCGCCCGTCCCCGGGAACGCGGCGGGGTCGGCGGCCAGCCGGAACGCCTCGACGGCCAGCCGGGCGGCGAGCTGGTGCCCGCCGTGCTGGTTGAAGGGCCGCGGGTCCATCGTGACGATGGTCGTGGGCGTGGTGGCCCTGATCGTCTCGACCATGCGCCTGAGGGTGTCCGGCCCCCACGCGCGGGCGGTCAGGGGCGCCGACAGCGTGTACCAGAAGTCCGGTCTGTCCAGGTAGAAGACGTCGCGGATGCCCGCGTGCGCGACCGCCTCGCGCTCCTCGGCCTCCCTGATCCGGCCGAGCGCCGCGCCCTTCTCCGGCCCGGTGGCGTTGCCGCCGCCCTCGCCGCGGGTGACCGTCACGACGCCGGTGGTCAGCCCCAGGCGTTCGCGCCACTGCCCGAACGTGGACAGCGACTGGTACTCGTCGTCCGGATGGGCGCCCACGAACAGCACGTCGACGTGCGGCGGCACGGCCCAGGCATCCAGCATCGCGGCTCCCCCCGACGGAACGTCTCCCCGATTCAGAAGGTTAGCCACCGGCGCTAGGCTTGGTGAGCATGGAAGAACCTGAGGTGCATCCCGCTCTGGAGCAGATCGCGTTCCTGCTCGGCCGCTGGGAGGGCGCCGGCGTGGGCGGCTATCCGACGATCGAGAGCTTCAACTTCGGCCAGGAGATCGAGTTCGGCCACAACGGCAAGCCGTTCCTGACGTACGTCAGCCGCACCTGGCTGCTCGACAACGACGGCAACCGGGTCAGGCCGCTGGCCACCGAGTCCGGCTACTGGCGGGCGCAGCCCGACCGGCAGATCGAGGTGGTGCTCGCGCACCCGACCGGCATCGTCGAGATCTACATCGGCGAGGTCGTCTTCCACAAGATCGAGCTGCGTACCGACGTCGTGGCCCGCACCTCCACGTCCAAGGAGTACACCGCGGGCCACCGCCTCTACGGCCTGGTCAACGGCAACCTGATGTGGGCCTACGAGATGGCGGCCATGGGCCACCCGCTCACCGACCACATGTCGGCCGAGCTGAAGAAGGTGTCCTGAGCATGACCTCGCCCTTTCCCCCCGAGGCCGTCGAGGCGATCAAGCGCCACATGAACGACGACCACACCGGCGACGCCCTGGTCATCGTCCGCGGGCTCGGCGGCCGGCCGGGGGCCACCTCGGCGGTGACCAGCGACGTCGACGCCGAGGCGATGGAGTTCACGGTCGACGGCGGCGAGCGGGTGCGCGTTCCGTGGGGCGAGACGCTGACCGAGCGCGCCCAGGTGCGCAAGGCGGTGGTGCGCCTCTACCGGGCGGCCTGCGCCGAGCTGGGCATCGAGCCGCACGGCGAACACTGAGGGAAGAATCGATCGGAGAAACAAAGAGGGCCCCGGGCAACACTCCGCCTGCCGAGCAGACGGGCCGGATGGACCATGGCCGGGATGCGTCATCCCGCCCTCCGGCTGCCAGGGGCCCCGGTGGTTGCCTCGGATTCGCTTGCGACACGAGACAACAGTCCGCAGCGCTAGCGGACAACCACCTCGCTAGCCCGACTATGACTATCCATTATTCGGACCACCTCCTTTCCGCGTACTCATGAAGCTATGCGGTCGCGCGCGCCGGGGGCAAGTAATTATCGGACGGCCGCGAACAGGCGATCGTGCGCTTTACACTCGGGGCATGACCGAGACGCAGTGGCACGAGGAACTCCGCGCCAAGGGCTACCGGGTCACCCCGCAGCGGCAGCTCGTGCTCGAAGCGGTCAAGGATCTGGAGCACGCGACGCCCGAGGAGATCTGCACCAAGGTCCGCGAGACGGCGCGCGGGGTCAACATCTCGACCGTCTACCGCACGCTGGAGCTGCTCGAAGAGCTCGGCATGGTCACCCACACCCATCTCGGCCACGGCGCGCCGACCTACCACCTGGCGGCCGAGGCCGACCACGTCCATCTGGTGTGCCGGGGGTGCGACGAGGTCTTCGAGGTGCGTCCCGAGCTGGCCGAGGGGCTGGTGAAGGGGCTCGACGAGGAGCTGGGGTTCGCGGCCGACGTCCATCACCTCACGGTGTTCGGCCGGTGCAGCAACTGCCGCTGACCCGCGGCACCGGCGTCGGGCGCCGTCGCGCGGGCGGATAGCCTTGAGGGCATGCGTAGCCCTCTGCTCGATCTCCCCGGCGCCGTCGCGGCCGACGGGCCGGACGCCGACGTAGCCGCGCACTATGGCGACCTGTTCGCCGAACAGCGCGCGCTGGCCAAGGGTGAGGCGGTCGTCGACCGCAGCAACCGCGAGGTGGTCCGCATCTCCGGCGTCGACCGGCTGAAATGGCTCAACGACCTGACCTCGCAGAAGCTCGACGCGCTGCCGCCCGGCCAGTGGACGCAGACGCTCGACCTCGACCTCCAGGGCCGCGTGCTGCACCACCTCACGCTGGTCGACGACGGCGAGAGCGTGCTGGCGCACGTCGAGCCCGGCACGGCCCAGAGCCTGATCGACTACCTCGACCGCATGCGGTTCATGCTGCGCGTGGAGGTGTCGCGGGCCGACGACCTGGCGGTGCTCTCCACGGCCACCGAAGACTTCCTGGTGCCGCGCGCGGAGCTGGCCGACCATCTGGGCCGGCCCCTGGCGGGGCTGTGGGCGTACGAGGCGCTGCGCATCGAGGCGCACCGGCCGCGGCTCGGCTTCGAGACCGACCACAAGACGATCCCCCACGAGGTCGACTGGATCGGCTCGGCGGTCCACCTGAGCAAGGGCTGCTACCGGGGCCAGGAGACGGTCGCCCGCGTCCACAACCTGGGCCACCCGCCGCGCCGCCTGGTGTTCCTGCACCTCGACGGCAGCGTCGACACCCTGCCGGTGCACGGCGACCCGGTGATCTTCGAGAGCCAGGAGGTCGGCGTCGTCGGCTCGGCCGCCCGCCACCACGAGCTGGGCCCGATCGCGCTGGCCGTGGTCAAGCGCACGGTCCCGGTCGACGCGCCGCTGCTGGCCGGTGGCGTGGCCGCCGCCCAGGAAGTCGTCGTGCCCCCCGACGCCGGCCGCAACGTCGCCATCGACCCCTCGCTGCGCCGCCGCATCCGCTGACCCGTCAGGCGTCGATGTCGAGGACGAGCGTGATCGGCCCGTCGTTGACCAGCGAGACCTTCATGTCGGCGCCGAAGCGGCCGGTCTCCACATGGGCGCCGAGCGCCCTCAGCTCCTCGACCACGGCCTCCACCAGCGGCTCGGCGACCGGTCCAGGGGCCGCGGCCTGCCAGGTGGGGCGCCTGCCCTTGCGCGCGTCGCCGTAGAGGGTGAACTGGCTGATCACCAGGAGCGGGGCGGAGACGTCGGAGCACGACTTCTCGCCGTGCAGGACGCGCAGGCCCCACAGCTTGGCGGCGAGCTTGGCGGCCTCGGCGCGGGTGTCGGTGTGCGTCACGCCGACCAGGACCAGCAGCCCAGGTTCGTCGACCGCGCCGACCGTCTGCCCCTCGACCTCGACGGAGGCCGAGCTCACTCGTTGTACGACTGCTCGCATGGCATCCCATTCTGGCGCAGAAAGAACTGTTCGTAGACTCGTGCCGAAAGGGGGCGCGTTATGTCGCTGATTGTCGAGGTTGTCCGGTCGGGGTTCGTGGAGTCCACGCATCAGGCCCGCATGTTGACCGTGGACGCGCGGGGCGTGCCCGTGGAGACGCGGGGAGCGGTGCACGTGCCGGCCTCGCCGCGATCGTCGATGAAGCCGCTGCAGGCGCTCGGCATGATGCGCAACGGCCTCCAGCTGGAGGGGGAGCTGCTGGCGCTGGCCTGCGCCTCGCACTCCGGTGAGGCGTTCCACGTGGACGGCGTGCGGAACATCCTGGCCGGAGCGGGCCTGGATGAGTCCGCCCTGCTGTGTCCGGAGGACCACCCGTTCGAGCGCACCTCGACCGAGTTCGGCAGGGTCTACATGAACTGCTCCGGCAAGCACGCCGCCATGCTGGCCACCTGTGTGCTCAACGACTGGCCGCTCACGACGTACCTGGAGCCCGCGCACCCGCTCCAGCGTGCGATCCGGGCGACGGTCGAGGACCTGACCGGCGAGCGCGTGGCCGCCTCCGGCGTGGACGGCTGCGGCGCGCCGCTGTTCTTCGTGTCGATGCTCGGCGTCACCAAGGCGTTCAGGGCGTTCCCGCTGGCGGCGGAGGGCTCGCACGAGCGGCGGATCTTCGACGCCATGCGGACCTACCCCGAGTGGACGTCCGGCACCGACCGGCCCGAGGCCAAAATCATGCGGGCGATCCCCGGGCTGATGCTGAAGGCGGGCGCGGAGGCGTTCGACGCGTTCGCGTTCGAGGACGGCCGGGCCGGCACGATCAAGGTCGAGGACGGCTCCACGCGGGCCCGCGTGCCCGTCACCGTGGCGGCCCTGCGCTCGCTCGGCCTGGACGCCCCCGAGCTGGCCGAGCTGGCCCGGCCGGCGCTGCTGGGCGGCGGCCGGCCGGTGGGCGAGCTGCGGATCCGCTAGAGGCTGCGGAACTGGCGGCTGGCGGAGATGGCCCCCGAGGTCGTCGTGGTGAACGTGCGCATCGACCCGGCGAACTTGGACAGGTCCCACTCCGCCGGCCCGTGGTACCAGTAGAGGTTGTCGGCCTGGTGGCCGTTGCCGGTCACCGAGGCCACCACCCGCGCCCAGTGCTCGACCCCGTCGAAGATCACCGCGTACGGCAGGTAGCGCGAGAACAGCTCCACCCGGTGCTGCTCGGGCACCTCGCCCAGGTCGCCGGAGAACAGGTACTCGCGGAAGCCCATCGTGTGCGCGAGCGCGGCCGAGCCCTTGGCGGTCTTGGCCGGCATGTACTGGCCGCCGACGGCCAGCGCGCCGCCCGCGATGACCAGGGCCAGTCCCAGCAGCCCGTACGTGGTGAACCAGGCCAGCCCGACCGTGGCCAGCAGGCCCAGCCCGATCAGCACGACGCCGATCGTCGTCCACCGGGTGCGCTCGGTGTCGGGACGGCGGGCGAACCAGCCCTGCGCGACCACGTCGGTGTAGAGCGCGTCGCGCACCTTGCCCAGATGGCCGGTGAACGAGCCGGACAGCTGTGACAGCAGCACCGTGTCGCGCCCGTCGAAGACGGCGTCGTACAGGGCCCGCTCGTACGGCAGCAGCGCGTTGACCGGCGCGTTCGGCAGCCTGACCAGCATCCAGTCGGGAGCGTCGTAGGCCTGGCGGGGCTGCTCGTCGATCCGCAGGTAGCCGCGGACGGCCAGGTCGACGATGGTGGCGGTGACGTCGACCACGTCGGCCTGCTCGTCCACCAGCGTGCCGATCTGGCCGGGACGCACGCCGTCCGGCGGGGTGAAGTGCCCGTTCTGGATGGGATCGACCGTGCCCTTCTCATGGCCCGCGACCCGGGCGTCCCGGCCGCGCGTCCAGTAGAGCAGGCCGACGCCGCCGAGCAGCAGCACCAGCAGGCCGGCCAGGGCGCCGCCGGTGACCAGGTCGAGGGTGAACGCCGAGGCCAGCGAGAAGCGCCTCTCCAGGATGGGCGCCCCGGAGCTGGAGCCCTTGGGGTAGCCGACGACCACCGTCAGGGCCTGGCCCGGCGCGAGGTTCTCCTGCTCGAAGTCGGCCTGCGTGCCGGTGTGGTCCATCGTGGCCGCGGTGCAGCCGATGGCCGAGGTCAGGTCGCCGGCGAAGCACGACAGGTTCTGCACCTGGCCGGGCCCGTGGACCTGGACGGTCGCCTTGGCCACGGCGACGTTCCAGCCGCTGACGGCGAACCAGCGCAGCTCCTCGACGCCGCCGGAGGTGGTCACCGCGCCCTTGACGTCGTACTCGACGGTCTGGCCCGTCACCGTCAGGACGTCGCCGTCGAGCTTGCCGCCCTTGACGTTGGCGACCTGGTAGACGCGGTCGTTGCCGTCGTCGTAGCGGGTCCTGGTGAGGAGGGTGCGCTTGAGGCCGCCGGACGCTCCGGTGATCTTCTCGACCACGTGGAGCGTGCCGTCCTTGGCGAGCGTCATCGTCACCTGGTCCGTGATCCCGGCCTCCGCCAGGGCGGGGGTGGCCAGCAACGTCAGCGCGGTGGCTCCCAGGGCGGCCAACGTGAGTCTGAAACCCGTCATGGCGGGACATCGTAGCGGTTGCGGGTGTCAATCCAGGGTGATGCCGTCGGCCGCCCGGCGTACGCTCTCGGGCGAGGCGGCCATGCCGGGGTTCTCCAGGGCGAGAGCCTGGTTGAGGGCGACGTAGGGCCGCATGCGCCGCTCGTACCGGTCGAACGCCCCCTCGGGGGCCCGGCCCAGCTCCTCGGCCAGCACGTACGCCCCCACCAGGGCCAGACTGGTGCCCTGCCCCGACAGCGGCGAGGGACAGTAGCCGGCGTCGCCGATCAGCGCCACCCTGCCCTTCGACCAGCGGTCCATCTCGACCTGGGCCATGGCGTCGAAGTAGAAGTCGTCGGCCCGCCACATGGCCTCCAGCAGCTTGGGCGCCTGCCAGCGCAGCCCCGAGCAGTGCTCCTGGACCAGGCGCTTCTGCTGCTCGACGTCGCGGTGGTCGTAGTCGAGCGGGCCCGCGGCGAAGCCCATGTTGACCTTCATCACCGCCGTGTCCCGGTCGCTGAACAGGCCGAACCCGGCCTCGCCCGCTCGATGCCAGACCTGCCAGTGGTCCAGGCCGAGGAAGTTGTCGGCGGTGTAGATGGAGACGTACATGCCGAGGTGCTTGAGGAAGGGCTGCTCCGGGCCGAAGGTCAGCTTCCTGACGTTGGAGTGCAGGCCGTCGGCGCCGATCACGTAGTCGTAGCGTTCCCGGACGCCGCTGTCGAAGGTCACGTCCACGCCTTCGTCGTCCTGGGTGAGGGTGGCGACGGAGTCGCCGTACCGGCAGGGGGCGTCGGTGACGGCGTCGAGGATGGTGGTGAGGTCGTCGCGGGCGATCTCGACGTCCGGGCTGTCGAGCCGGCCGCCGCTGACGGTCTCCTCGGTGCTGCGCATGATCTCGTTGCCGTCGCCGTCGTGCATGGACATGCCGCGCATGGTCGTCCGGGCCGCCCTGACCTGCTCCAGGATGCCCATGCGGTCGGCCACGACCAGGGCGGCGCCCCGGAGGTCGACGGCCTGGCCGCCCTTGCGCGGGCGCGGGGCGCGCTCGACGAGCGTGACCTCGAAGCCGCGCCGCCGCAGCCAGTGGGCCAGGGCGGGACCCCCGACGCTCGCCCCCGAGACGAGAACCTTCATGATGAGCTCCTTGCTGTTGACGTTGTACGCAGAACTGAATGTACGACGTACATACAGCAGCTCACAAGGCTGCGCTGATAAGATCTGTACTAGTACAGAGAGAGGGACGAGATGACCGCTCCGCCTTACGCGCGCATCGTCGAGGACATCAGGCGGCGCATCGCCGACGGCCGCCTGCGGCCCGGCGACCGGGTGCCCTCCACCAGGCAGCTCGCCCGCGACTGGGAGGTCGCGCTCGCCACGGCGGCCAAGGCGCTGACGGTGCTGGCCCAGCAGGGCGTGGTGGTGGCCGAGCCGCGCGTCGGCACGGTCGTGGCCGAGATCCGCGGCGGCGGGGCGCGGCGGGCCCCCGTCCCGTCCGGCGACGACCTGACCCGCGACCGCATCGTGGCCGCCGCCGTCGAGATCGCCGACGCCGACGGGCTCGCCGAGCTGACCATGCGCGGCGTGGCGGGCCGGCTCGGCGTGGCCACCATGTCCCTCTACCGGCACGTCGGCGGCAAGGACGACCTGGTCATGCTCATGATCGACCAGGTGATCCGCGAGTTCCCGCTGCCCGACCCACCGCCCGACGGATGGCGGGCCAGGCTGGAGACCGCCGCCCGGGTGCAGTGGGCGGGCTACCGCACCCACCCGTGGATGGCCAGGGTCACGTCACTGACCAGGCCGCTGCCCTCGGCCAGCCTGATCGCCCACACCGAGTGGGTCATGCGCACGCTGGAGGGCTCGCCCCTCGACCCCATGAGCAAGATGCACGTGCACACCCTGCTGTTCAGCTTCGTCCAGGGCCTGGCCGCCAACATCGAGATGGAGCAGCAGGCCCAGGCCGCGACCGGGCTGACCGCCGACGAATGGATGACCAGCAGGGAAGGGGAGCTCCAGGCGCTGGCGGAGTCGGGGCGGCTGACCGCCTTCACCGGCGTCGTCGAGGAGCTGGGCGGCGAGTTCGACCTCGACCTCGACCGGCTCTTCGCCTTCGGCCTCGACGCGCTGCTCGACGGGCTCGCCGGGCTGGTCGAAGGGCGCTAGTCGGAGATCGCGATGCGCAGCCGGCGGAAGCCGCGCCCCTTGCTCTCGATCTTGGCCACCTTGATGCGGCCGATCTGCTTGGTCGAGGCCACGTGGGTGCCGCCGTCGGCCTGCGTGTCGAGGCCCACGATGTCGACGATGCGCACGTCCTGGACGGCCTCGGGCACCAGGTTCGTGGCCGTGCGGATGATGTCGGGGATCTCGAACGCCTCCCGCCTGGGCAGCACGCGCACGTCGATGCGCCGGTCGGCGACGATCTCGGCGTTGCAGGCGTCCTCGACGGCCTCCTTGAAGCCGGGCGGCACCTCGGGCAGGTTGAAGTCCATGCGGGCGCTCAGCTCGTCCATGTTGCCGCCGGTGACCAGGCAGCCGTAGTCCCTGAACACCACGCCGCACAGCACGTGGAGCCCCGAGTGCGTACGCATGAGCGCCGACCGGCGGGCGTCGGCCACGGCCGCCTCCACCACCGTGCCGGCGGGCGGGATCGGGTCGCCCTCGGCGGGGATCAGGAAGAGGTCGTCGCCTTTGCGCACCCCGACGATGCGCGTCTCCACACCCTGCCAGACCAGAACTCCGTGATCGGCCGGCTGGCCGCCCCCGCCTGGATAGAATGCCGACCTGCTCAGCACGATCCCCTCAGGCGTCGCGTCCAGCACGACGGCTTCGAAGTCCCGCAGGCTCTGGTCGGACAGTTCGAGCCGCTGCGTGCGTCCGTGGAGGTCGGCGGTCATATCGGCAGCCTAGTGCCCCGGGGTGATAATGCGTGGCCTGATGCTTCGAGGAAGAATCGCCCCGGTCGTCGCGATAATGGGGATTTTTGCTGGAGTTTCGGCATGTAGTAGTGCAGTGGCCGGTACGCCGCCGCAGCGGGCGCCCGAGGCCGTCCCTCCGGCCCGCCCGGCGGTCCCGGTGATGATGTTCGTGGGTGACAGCTTCACGGTCGGCTCAGGGCCCGTGCCGCCCTGGCGGACCTACGCCTCAGAGTCGGCGCGCCTGCTCGGCTGGCAGCCGGTGATCGCCGGCGCCGGTGGCACCGGCTACCTCAACGAGGGCAAGGTGGGCCGCACGTTCCGGCGGTCGTTCGAGGAGGAACTGGCCTGGCGGCCGGCCCCCGACGTGCTGGTCATCTCCGGCGGCCACAACGACCAGCGCTGGAGCACCGGGCAGGTGCGCGAGGCGGCCACCGGCCTGCTCGCCGAGGTGCGCCGCCGCTGGCCGGTCACCAAGGTCGTCATGGTCGGGCCGATCTGGCTGGAGGACACCCCGGCCAAGGCCTATCGCGTGCGCGACGCCCTGGCGGAGGTGGCGGACGCCGCGGGGGTGCCGTTCCTCGACCCTATGCGCCGCAAATGGGTGACCGGCAGGCCGTCGGAGACGGTGTTGCCCGACGGCGTGCATCCCACGTTCGCCGGGCACGAGCGCATCGCCGCATGGCTGGCGGGCGAGCTGGCCTGATCTACCAGGGGCCGTAGGGGCCGCTGTTGCCGCGGCCCATGCCCTTGACGGCGGGCTTCACGTCGACGATGTAGATGGTGGCGGCGATGACGGCCAGGATGGAGAACAGGCCGATGCCGTTGAGCCCGATGAACCTGAAGCCGCCGACCAGCATGAAGTCGTTGAAGTAACCCAGCGCACCGCCGCCGGAGAGCAACGTCGCCAGCGCGAGGATGAGCAGCCAGATCTTCTTCTGCAGCTTGCCCGCCGAGACGAACGCGTTGGTCGGCACCCGCGCCGCGTGGACCAGCGCGTAGACCGACATGCCGAAGATGACGGCGGCGAGCACCAAGAAGAGGAAGTTGAAAAGGCCGTTGATCATATTCATGTTGCTGGCTCCACCCAACGCCGCGAAGAAATCGGCCCCAGCCTAATAGGCGTCCCCGACAAGCGGGCACCGGAAGAGAAAAGGGCCCGCCTCCGGGGAGGCGGGCCCTTTCGCTCGGTCAGGCCTTGGCCCGAGGGGCGCGGGTCGTCTTCTTGACGGGCTCGGCGACGGGCGGCTCGGCGGCCTCCGACACCTCCTCCAGCTCAAGGGCGGCCTCACCGGTCGTCTTGCTGACGACCTTGCGGCCACGGCTGGCGAAGTCCTCGTAGACCTCGGTGGCCTTGTTGCTCAGCTGGTCGGCGTACTCGCGGGCCTTCTCGGGGAACTCGCGGACGAAGCCCTCGGCCTTGTCGGCGTACGCGCGGGTCTTCTCCGGCAGGTCCTTGGCCAGCTCCGAGCGGCGGGACTGGAGCTGGCGGAGCTGCTCGGGCAGCTCGCGCAGCTTCTCCACGGCGAAGTCGCCGGCGCCCGCGAACGCGTAGAAGGGCTTGGAGTCGGTGAGCTTCTTGACCTCGGTGGCGAGCGTCATGGGTTAACCTTCCTTGGTTTCCTGGGTGACGGTCCCGTTGCCGGGGGAGGCCGCGTAGGGCTCAAGCGCGGCGAGATACTCCTCGGGCAGCGGCGGCTCGTCGTCCGCGGTGGAGTCGTGCTGAGGGCGGGCGTTCTGGGAGGTCTGCTCGCCCTCGGTGCGGTTCTCCTTGCGGAACGATTCATAGATGTCGATCAGCACCTGGCGCTGGCGCTCGGTGAGCAAGGTGTCGGCGTTGATCGCGGTGATCACGTCGCTCGGCGGCTCCCGGTCCTCGATGAGGCCGGCCTGCACGTAGAGCGCCTGCGAGGAGATCCGCAGACCCTTGGCGATCTGGTTGAGGATCTCCGCGCTCGGCTTGCGCAGCCCGCGCTCGATCTGGCTGAGGTAGGGGTTGGAGACCCCTGCCGCCTGCGCGAGCTGGCGCAGCGAGATCTTCGCCTGTTGCCGTTGCTCGCGGATGTATTCGCCGATCGAGCCGACCTTCGGTAGTGCCATACCGACAGTCTGCCGTCCCGTGCTTGCAATTGCAAACGGAATGGCTAACACCAGCAAGCAGTCAGAGCTGGTAGACCCACAGGAAGGGTGTGGCGGTGAGCAAGCTCACAGAGAGGGCGAGGTAGCCGTACCGGACAGATGCTGACAATTCCGGCGCCGGCTTGATCAGGCGGTCCACCCGGGCCATGACGTGGTGCGCGTGCACGCCGAGCATGCCCTGCGGGGTCGGCATGGCGCCGGCCGTACCGAACCTGAGCAGCGCCGTGGCCAGCCTGCGCGGCGAGCAGTAGCGGCGGGCACGGTCGTCGGCGGCCATCTCGATCAGTAGTTCCACCTGAGCCTGCGCGTCGGCCACCACCTTCGACCAGGGCAGCGCACGGCGCAGCGCGGCGAACGGCAGCAGCACCAGATCGTGCCGCTCGCGCACGTGGGCGGCCTCGTGCGCCAGCACGGCCGCCATCTCGTCGGGCGACAGCAGCTCCAGCGCGCCCGCGCTGACCACGACCTGCGAGCGCAACCCCGGCACGCAGTACGCCGCCGCACTTGGATGGTCGAGCACCCGCACCCCGGGAACGCCGGGATCGTCGCGGGAGATGAGCGCGAGCAGCACACGATGCCGCCGCCGCGCGCGCAACGCCTGCACGCCGGCCGTCAGCAGCACCACGACCAGCACCGCCAGCGAGGTGAGACCGGCGATCATGGCCAGCACGTGCAGCGGGTCCCACGCCTCGGACGGCGTCTCCCCGCGCGCGAAGGCGATCAGCCCCGGCAGCACGCCCACGTCGTAGGGCGTGACCGCGTAGGCCAGCATGGCGCCGGTGGTGGCCAGGCCCCAGGCCACGCCCAGGGACTGCCAGACGATGATGGCGAGTTTCGGGGCGCGGGAGGTCCACCGGGCCGTCGTGAAACGCCAGGAGCCGAGCGCGCACGCCGTGGCGAGCGCCGCTAGCACCGCTGCCGTGATCACTCTTCCTCCAGCTCCGTGAGAGCTCTCCGCAGGATCTCCGCCTCCGGGCCCGACACGGCCTGGGCGAAGCGGGTCAGGGCGGCCGAGCGGTCGCCCGTCAGGTCCAACGCCTCAAGCATAAGCTCGGCGATGTAGGCGTCACGGCTCGCGGCCGGTTCGTAACGCCACGCGCGGCCGTCCCTGGTCCGATCCAGGAAGCCCTTGCGCGTGAGGCGGTCGAGTACGGTCATCACCGTCGTGGGGGCGAGGTCGCGATCGGCAATGAGCCTGCCGACCTCGCGGGCGGTCAACGCGCTGTGCTCCGCCCAGAGGATGTCCATGATGCTGCGCTCAAGCTCGCCAAGACCCTTCACGCCCTTCAGGGTAGCTCTACAAAGCGTCGAGCTGGCATCCGGGAGCGGCAAGTGGCGACGCGGAACCGCGGCTGGCAGGCTGGGTGAGATGAATGTCACGTTGGTGCAGGGAGACATCACCGAGCAGCGGACCGACGCGATCGTGAACGCGGCCAACTCCTCCCTGCTCGGCGGCGGAGGCGTCGACGGCGCCATCCACCGGCGCGGCGGGCCGGAGATCCTGGCTGAGTGCAGGCAGTTGCGCGCCGGGCACCTCGGCGGGGGCCTGCCGACCGGCCAGGCCGTCGCCACCACCGCCGGGCTGCTGCCGGCCCACTGGGTGATCCACACGGTGGGGCCGGTCTACTCCAGGTCGCAGGACCGCTCCGAGCTGCTGGCCTCCTGCCACCGCGAGTCGCTGCGGGTGGCGGACGCGCTGGGCGCCAGGACGGTGGCCTTCCCCGCGATCTCCACCGGCATCTACGGCTGGCCGCTCGACGACGCCGCGCGCATCGCCGTGACCGCCGTGCGCGCGGCCGGGACGTCGGTCGAGGAGGTCAGGTTCGTGCTGTTCGACGCTGCGGCCTACGAGGTGTTCCGCGGGCAGCTCTCCTCATAGCCGAGGTGTTCGGCCGAGGTGTTCCGCGGCCGGCTCTCCGTCTTCAGCGCGGGTCCACCGCCGACCAGGGCAGGGTGAGCTCGCCGAGCCGCCACCTCGCCGGGCCGCCGAGCGGCGGGCGCACCGCCACCGGCCACTGCCCGGCCAGCAGCCGTACGGACGCCAGCCAGCGCTGCCGCAGCCCGTGCACCCCATAAGGGGCGCTGACCGCCCACGCGTGGTCGAAGTCGCGCAGGAACGCATGGATGCGCTCACCCGGCACGTTCCGGTGGATGAGCGTCTTCGGCAGGCGGTCGGCCAGGTCCGAAGGCCGCTCGAAGGCGTCGAAACGGGCGGAGAACGTCAGTGTGTGCGGGCCGTCGGGGGACAGGCCCACCCAGATCGCCCGCCGTCCGGTCTCGGAGGAGGTGCCCTCGACCAGGACGCCGCCGGGGGCCAGCCTGCCGCAGAGCACGTCCCAGTAGTGCCACGCCTCCGCCTCGCCGTACTGGCGCAGCACGTTGAAGGCGCGTACCAGCGTCGGCGGGCGGGGGACGGGCAGCTCGAAGCCGCCGAGCGCGAAGCTCAGCCCCTCCCGCTCGTACGGCTTGGCCAGGGCCACCCTGGCCGGGTCGATCTCGATGCCGACCACCTCGACGTCGGGCGCGACCGCGCGCAGCCGGGTGAACAGCTCAAGCGTGGTCGTGTGCGAGGCGCCGTAGCCGAGGTCGACGACGAGCGGGCGGACGGCGGCGCGCAGGGCCGGGCCGTGCACGGCGGCCGTCCAGCGGTCGACCCGGCGCAGCCGGTTGTGCCACGTCGTGCCGCGCGTGATCGCGCCGACCGGTCTGGCCATCCGGCTCAGCCACCGCTGACGCGGTGCACCTTGTGCTGGGCGGCCTGGGCGCGCGGCCTGATCACCAGGCGGTCGATGTTGACGTGGGACGGGCGCGTCACGCACCAGGCGATGGCGTCGGCCACGTCCTCGGAGGTCAGCGGGCCGGGGACGCCCTCGTACACGCGGGCGGCGGCCGTCTCGTCGCCGCGGAAGCGGGTGACCGCGAAGCCCTCGCTCCTCACCATGCCCGGCGCGATCTCGACCACCCGGACCGGCTGCCCGACCAGCTCAAGGCGGAGCGTCTCGGCCATCGCGGACTGGGCGTGCTTGGCCGCGACGTAGCCGCCGCCGCCCTCGTACGAGACCAGGGCCGCGGTCGAGGTCAGCATCACCAGGACGCCGTCGCCGGACGCCACGAGTTTGGGGATCAGTGCCTGGGTCATGCGTAGGGAGCCGAGTACGTTCGTGTCGTACATCTGCTGCCAGTCGTCGAGAAGGCCGTCCGTGACCGATTCCATGCCGAGCGCGCCACCGGCGTTGTTGACCAGCACGTCGCAGCGGTCGAGCGAGCCGACCAGCGCGTCAACCGACTCCTGAGAGGTCACGTCAAGCGTCACCGGCCTGATCGAGGGCACCTCCGCGGCCAGCTTGTCCAGCCGGTCGCGGCGCCGTGCGCCCGCCACCACCGCATAGCCTTCAGCGGCGAGCCGCCGCGCGGTCGCCTCGCCGATCCCGCCGCTCGCCCCGGTCACCACTGCCGTTCTCTGCATGCCCTCATCCTGCCAGGGCGAACGCGGTGCGAACCGCGGCAGGGAATGTCGAAAAAATCTGGATAGTTGTATTCCGCTTGGAGGTGATGTCGAGTGAGGCGACGACGGGTCAGCCGGGTCGCGACCATCAGCATGCACACATCGCCATTGGACCAGCCCGGCACGGGCGACGCCGGTGGCATGAACGTGTACATCGTCGAGTCGGCCAGGAGACTGGCGCAACTCGGCGTGGAGGTGGAGATCTTCACCAGGGCCACCGCCCGCGACCAGCCGCCCGTGGCCGAACTCGCCCCCGGCGTGCTGGTGCGCCACCTGACGGCCGGGCCGTACGAGGAGATGGACCGCGCCGACCTGCCCGGGCAGCTCTGCGCGTTCCTGTCCGAGGTGCTGCGCACCGAGGCCATGTACGACCCGGGCCGCTACGACGTCATCCACTCCCACTACTGGCTGTCCGGGCAGGTCGGCTGGCTGGCCAAGGAGCGCTGGGGCGTGCCGCTCGTGCACACCATGCACACCATGGCCAAGGTCAAGAACCTGCTGCTCGCCCAGGACGACAAGCCGGAGCCCCAGGCCCGCGTGGTGGGCGAGGAACAGGTCGTCGAGATCGCCGACCGCCTCGTGGCCAACACCGCCGACGAGGCCCGCGAGCTCATGGACCTGTACGGCGCCTCCAAGCAGCGCGTGGCCGTCGTGAACCCCGGCGTCAACCTCACCGTCTTCCAGCCCGCCTCACAGGGCGCCGCCCGGCAGCGGCTGGACCTGCCGCAGGACGCCCGCGTCCTGCTGTTCGTGGGCCGCATCCAGCCGCTCAAGGCCCCCGACGTGCTGCTGCGCGCGGCCTCGCGCATGCTCATCGACGACCCCTCGCTGCGCGGCCGCCTGGTCGTGGCGTGCGTCGGCGGGCCGTCCGGCAACGGGCTCGCCCGGCCGTCCATCCTCACGGAACTGGCCGGTGAGCTGGGCATCTCCGACGTCGTCCGGCTCGTGCCGCCGGCTCCGCAGGAGGAACTGGCCGACTGGTACCGGGCGGCGGACGTGACCGTGGTGCCGTCGTACAGCGAGTCGTTCGGGCTGGTGGCCCTGGAGTCGCAGGCGTGCGGGACGCCGGTCGCCGCGGCGGCGGTGGGCGGACTGCGCACCGCGGTGGACGACGGTGTCTCCGGGGTGCTGGTGGACGGGCACGATCCGGACGAATGGGCCCGTGTCCTGCATCGTCTGGTCACCACGCCGGAATGGCGTGAGCAGTTGTCGCGGGGGGCCCGTACGCACGCGGCCGCCTTCGGCTGGCAGGCGACGGCGGGACGGCTCATGGAGGTGTACGCGGGCGCCGTCGCGAATCTGCACAAGGTGCCCGTGGCGCTCAACTTCTAGCGGGCCTCATGGCCGTACGGCGCGCGCTCCTAAGCTGTATCCCATGCGCGATGTCGTCGAAGCCGCGCTCAAGGCCGCGGACGTCTCCTACGACGAGCCGCGGCCTGGGGCGTTCCTGGTCAAACTGCCCGGACAGCACAAGCTCGCCACCATGACCTGGCTGATCGTCGGCGAGCGGGTGCTGCACGTCGAGGCGTTCTTCTGCCGCCAGCCGGACGAGAACCACGAGGAGTTCTACCGCTGGCTCCTCGGCAAGAACGGCGGCATGTACGGCGTGCACTTCTCCCTCGACCCCGTCGGCGACGTCTACCTCGTCGGCCGGGTGCCGCTGGCCGCCGTCAGCGAGGAGGAGGTCGACCGGCTGCTCGGCTGCGTGCTGACGTACTCCGACGACTGGTTCGACCGGGCTCTGGAGCTGGGTTTCGCCTCGTCCATCAGGCGGGAGTGGGAGTGGCGCGCCAAACGCGGCGAATCCCTGGCCAACCTGCAGGCCTTCGCCCGTTTCGCCGACCCCGGACGGTGACCTCCTGCCGCTCGGCACGGCGGCCATAGGATTGCCGCATGGCGACTTTGGTGCTGCTACGGCATGGTGAGAGCGACTGGAACGCGAAGGGCCTGTTCACCGGTTGGGTGGACGTCAGCCTGTCGGCCAAGGGCGAGGACGAGGCCCGGCGCGGCGGCCGGCTCCTGCAGGAGGCCGGTCTGCGGCCGGACGTCCTGCACACCAGCCTCATGACCCGGGCCATCCAGACGGCCCAGCTCGCCCTCGGCGAGGCCGACCTGCTCTGGCTCCCGGTCAAGCGCAGCTGGCGGCTGAACGAACGCCACTACGGGGCCCTGCAGGGCAAGAACAAGGCCCAGACGCGCGAGGAGTTCGGCGACGAGCAGTTCATGCTCTGGCGCCGCTCGTACGACGTGCCGCCGCCGCCCATCGCGGACGACGACGAATACTCCCAGGTCGGCGACCCCCGCTACGCCCTCCTTCCGCCGGAGCTCATGCCGCGCACGGAGTGCCTGAAGGACGTCGTCGACCGCATGCTCCCGTACTGGTACGACGAGATCGTGCCCGATCTGGCGGCCGGGCGCACCGTGCTGGTGGCCGCGCACGGCAACTCCCTCAGGGCGCTGGTCAAGCACCTCGACGGCATCGGCGACGAGGAGATCGCGGGGCTCAACATCCCTACGGGGATTCCGCTGGCGTACGAGCTGGACGCCGACTTCCGGCCGAAGGTGCGGGGCGGCCGCTACCTCGACCCGGAGGCCGCCAAGTCCGCCATCGAAGCAGTCGCCAACCAAGGCCGCTGACACGTCCCGAGGGCAAGCCCCCGGCCCTCAAGCCAGGGGCTTCGCCATGGGGCGCTGCGCGGCACTCTTCTACGGGGGCAAGCCCCGCACCCCCGTGCGAGGGGACTCCCGTCCCCTCGCGCTCCCCGGCGTTGGCCTGGGTGCGCCCGTCGGCCGGTTCAGGACGGATCAGGCTGCCACAGCCGGCTTGACGTGCCCGGACGTCCGATCCAGGGCAGGGCTCGAAGCTGTGGGCGAGTGGGCCGTCGGAGCGGGAAGCTATGTCACTGATGCCGGACAGTGAAATGTGTGGGCCGTTCTGCGCCAAGGTGCCTATGCTTTCGAGGATGTGAGCACCTCTGCCAGAGCTGAGCGCTCCTGCCCTCTTCCTTCCCCCGGTGAAGCCGGCGTTCCAGGTGGGACGGTCTGACCGTGCCCATGTGGGAGCCCCACGTCTCGCGCGGACTCGTACGCGTGGTCGAAGCGTCCTGTTGTGAGGAGTACGTCCTGTGCTTCGAAGCGGCGCAGTTCTTCGTACGGCGGGTCGCCGAGCGAGGGGATTACGAGGAGACCGCCAGGGGGCCGTACGCCCGGGCCGCCGCGGTTTGGGGTGAACTGGCGCGGCGGCATGTGTGCAGGAGCCGGGCAGGCGGTCTCGTGACGTGATCAGAGCGAGACGCTCGTCAACCAGAACGTCGGACGCGGGATCAGAACGTCGGGCGCAGGACCAGGCTGACGAACCCGAAGACGTCCCGGTAGACGCGCAGCCATTCGGCGCGGTGGGTGTTGGCCGTCGTGATCGCCTCGCACCGGTCTGGATGGTCGGGATTGTCCAGAGCCCATGAAGCCAGCGACCCCGTCCAGGCCCATTCGTAGTCGTCGAGCTCCTGGCGCGTGCTGATGTGGCCGTGCACCGGCATCCAGCCGTCGGCGGTGACGCGGTCCATCAGGGTCGGCAGGTCGGTGAGCTCGCCCAGCATCTCCACCGCCTCGGGCGAGGGCTCACGGGCCCAGAAACCGTCCCCGACCAGGACGCGTCCGCCGGGAGCCAGGTGCTCGCGCGCCGCCGCGAGCGTGGGCAGCAGGCCGCCGAACGCGTGCGTCGCCCCGACGCTGATCACCAGGTCGAACGCGTGCGGGGAGCTGAACTCGGCGGCGTCCTCACGATGGAGGACGAGACGGTCCCGGACGCCGAGCGCCTCCGCGCTCTCCGCGGCGTGGGCCAGCGCGCCCTCGGCGACGTCCACGCCCTCCGCCTGCAGCTTGGGGTACGCCCCCAGCGCGCGCAGCAGCCACTCGCCGCCGCCGCAGCCGAGGTCGAGCACGCGTGAGTCGCCCTGGGGGAGGGCGCGGTCCAGAAGGCGGCGCACCGAGTCGTCGTCGAGCGGAGCCGCGATCGGATGATCCGCATGGGCGAGTCGGGAGATCTGTTCACGATTCACCGGCGGAGCCTGCCACAGGCGGAGACCACGCCGCACCCGCTTTTCCCCAGGACGCGGGGCGTTTCACAGGTATCTGAGCGCGCTCGCCGCTGTTTGTCCAGCCGGATCGCGCGTCCCGTGACTCCCACGCCGAAGGGCAGGCGAAGCCGGGCGGCACCCCCCGGATGGTGCCGCCCGGCTTCGGGAAGCGGCTAGCTGGGACGGGCGCCGGTGACCATGTAGACGACGTCCCCCGCCACGCGCACCGCGTGGTCGGCGTACCGCTCGTAGTACCGGCCGATCAGCGTGATGTCGATCGCGGGCTCCACCCCGTGCTGCCAGTCCTTGGCCAGGATGTTGCGGAACAGCCGCCGGTGCAGCCGGTCCATCGCGTCGTCGTCCTGCTCCAGCTCAAGGGCCGACTCGACGTCCCTGGACGCCACGCAGCTGCCGGCCTTGGTGACCAGGTTCTCGGCGATCTGCCCCATTTCCACGATGGTCGAGCGCGTCTCGGGCGGAATCGCCGAGTCGGGGTGCCGCAGCCGGGCCACCTTGGCCACATGGACGGCGAGGTCGCCCATGCGTTCGAGGTCGGTGCCCATGCGCAGCGCCGTGATGACCATTCGCAGGTCCACCGCTACCGGCTGCTGCCTGGCCATCAGCTCGAAGATCGACGTCTCGATGTCGGCGAAGATGGCGTTCACCTCCTGGTCGCGGGAGATGACGCTCTCGGCGAGCTGGAGGTCGGCGTCGAGGAGGGCCGTGGTGGCACGGGAGATGGCCGAGCGGACCAGCCTCGTCATCTCGACCAGCTTGCCCGTCAGGAGATCAAGTTCTTCATGGTACGCGTCGCGCATGTCGTCACCGTACGTGGCGCTTGATGAACGAACCTCTACTGCGAGATGAACTTTCCAGGAAAGGGCCGTTCATCCGCAGGTGAGAGGTCTGTCCCTTGGACTTCGCCACCTACCATCGGAGGCATGAGTGAGATGGCCATGAGCTTCGCGGCCCTGGCCGGGTTCGTCGTGGGAGCCCTGGCGGTCCTGTTCTACAGGAACCAGATCGAGGCTCCGAAGAGGACCGATTCAGCCGACGGCGTCGAGACCGGAGCGGCGCTGCCGCAGGGCGTGGCCTCCGTGCTCGCCGTGCTCCCCTCGTCCGCCGTCGTGCTCGACGCGCACGACCGCGTGCTGCGCGCCAGCTCGGCCGCGCGCGCGTTCGGGCTGGTCAAGGGCGACAGGCTGATGGCCGCGGAGCTGCTCGCACTGGCGAGACAGGTACGCCGCGACGGCGAGATCCGCGAGAGCGAGATCGACGTCGCCGGTCACAAGTTCGGCCAGGAGACGACGAACTTCGCCGTCCGCGTCGCCCCCCTCGGCTCCTACGGCCAGGTGCTGGTGCTGGCCGAGGACCAGACCGAACGGCGCAGGGTCGAGGCCGTGCGCCGCGACTTCGTCGCCAACGTCAGCCACGAGCTGAAGACGCCCGTGGGCGCGCTGAGCCTGCTGGCCGAGACCATCCAGGACGCCGCCGACGACCCCGAGGCGGTCACCCGCTTCGCCGGGCGCATGCAGCACGAGGCCGCCCGGCTCACCTACCTGGTCCAGGACCTGATCACGCTGAGCAGGATCCAGGGCGCCGAACCCATCCCCACCCCGGGCCAGGTCGCCATCGACGAGGCCATCCACGACGCCATAGACCACTGCAACACCAAGGCGGTGGCCAAGGACATCACGCTGGTCACCGGCGGCACCGAGGGGCTGCGCATCTGGGGGGACGACGAGCTGCTCGTCACCGCCCTGCGCAACCTCATCGACAACGCCGTCGCCTACAGTCCCGAGCACACGCGGGTCGTGGTCAGCGTCCGTCCGGCCGGCGACTCCGTCGAGATCAGCGTCAGCGACCAGGGCATCGGCATCCCCGAGGAGTCTCTGGAGCGCATCTTCGAGCGCTTCTTCCGCGTGGACGCGGCCAGATCACGGGCGACCGGCGGCACCGGGCTCGGCCTGGCCATCGTCAAGCACGTCGCCGCGGCCCACGCGGGCGAGGTGTCCGTCTGGAGCAAGGAAGGCTCCGGCTCCACCTTCACCCTCCGTCTGCCCGCCTTCGGCGGCACGGCGGTGGCAGTACCACCCTCGATTCCCCTGGAGGCCGCAAAATGACCAGAGTCCTAGTGGTTGAGGATGAGGAGTCCTTCTCCGACGCCTTGTCCTACATGCTGCGCAAGGAGGGCTTCGAGGTGTCGGTCGCGGCGACCGGGCCCGAGGCGCTCGACACCTTCGACCGCAACGGCGCCGACCTCGTCCTGCTCGACCTGATGCTGCCCGGCCTGCCGGGCACCGAGGTGTGCCGTTCGCTGCGGCAGCGCTCGAAGGTGCCGGTCATCATGCTGACCGCCAAGGACAGCGAGATCGACAAGGTCGTGGGCCTGGAGCTGGGCGCCGACGACTACGTCACGAAGCCGTTCTCCTCGCGGGAGCTGGTGGCGCGCATCCGCGCGGTGCTGCGCCGTCAGGGCGACGTGGTGGAGGAGCTGGAGACCGCCGTCCTGGCCGTCGGCCCGGTGCGCATGGACGTCGACCGGCACGTCGTCGCGGTCCGCGGCGAGCAGGTGCAGCTGCCGCTGAAGGAGTTCGAGCTGCTGGAGGTGCTGCTGCGCAACGCCGGTCGGGTGCTCACCCGCGGCCAGCTCATCGACCGCGTCTGGGGCGCCGACTACGTGGGCGACACCAAGACCCTCGACGTCCACGTCAAGCGCCTGCGCGCCAAGATCGAGGCGGACCCGTCCAACCCGCGCTGCATCCTCACCGTGCGCGGCCTGGGCTACAAGTTCGACGCCGCCGAGGAATGAACGACCCTTGTTCTGGTACGTGGGTTCGTACCAGAACAAGGGTTTTTTCATGCCGTCAGTGGGCCTCTTCGGTGGCCTCGGGAGTGGCGGACGCCGAGGGCGTCGGAGCCGGGGTGGCGTTGGGGGCGGCGGGGTAGTCCTTGAACTCACGGCTGCGCGTGACCACAGGGACGGTCAGGGACACTGTCCCGGCGTTGGCGAACTGGAGGTCCAGGCGGATGCTCTCGCCGCCTCTGAGGCTCGTGGAGATGCCCTCCAGCATCAGCTGCGGCTGCGGCTTGCCGGTGTTGACGAGCTGGTTCGGGGGAAGCTGGATCGGCGTGGCGACCTTCACGGCCCCGACCGAGCCCGCGGAGACGGCCTGGAGGGTGTCGGCGGCGTTCGCGGTGTTGAGGATGTTCAGGTAGATCGGGGCCGAACCACGCCAGGCGAGCTGGGCGCCGGAGTCGGGGCCGAGGATGAACGCCTGCGGGATGTGAATGCCGCGCGTGCCATAAGCACCCTGGTCGATGAGTGCGACCGCCTCGTTAGGGGCGTACGGCTTGTTGGTGTTGGCGTCGAATCCTGCCCCGCAGCCCGCGAGCACGGGGGCTGCCAAGAACGCGGCGGCTACGACAATCCAGCGACGGCTGGTCACGTGCGGGTTCTCCTTGGTCTTGCGCGGTAAGGCGCATGCGTGTTGGGCAGCGCCTACCATATCCACCTGAATCCATGGTCATATCCGCACCCCTGCAGGTCATTCGCTATGTCCGGAAATGCGATTCATACAGTCGAGGACTTGTCAAGCCCCAATATGCGGCTTTGACCTGCAGTTATGAGGATTTCACTGTTCCGGGAGCCTGTGGACGCGTGGTACCCTGGAGTACAGCGGAAGGGGTACTTGTCACATGACTTTCCAGGTCGGCGACACTGTCGTCTACCCCCACCATGGGGCTGCTCGGATCGAAGCAATCACGACGCGATCCATCAAGGGTGAGGAAAAGACCTACCTGGTGCTCAAGGTCGACAAGGGCGACCTTACCGTCCAGGTGCCAGCAGAAAACGCGGAACTCGTCGGTGTGCGCGACGTCGTCGGCCAGGAAGGCCTTGAGCGGGTTTTCGATGTTCTTCGGATGCCGCACACGGAAGAGCCGACCAACTGGTCGCGCCGTTACAAGGCGAACCTGGAGAAGCTCGCGTCCGGCGATGTGAACAAGGTTGCGGAGGTGGTTCGCGACCTGTGGCGTCGCGACCGCGAGCGCGGCCTGTCAGCGGGTGAGAAGCGCATGCTCGCGAAGGCTCGTCAGATTCTGGTCAGCGAGCTCGCGCTCGCCGAGAAGACCAACGAGGACAAGGCTGAGGCCCTGCTCGACGAGGTTCTCAACTCCTGAACACGAATCTTCCACGGGTGGGCGTCGGAGTCGACGTCCACCCGTTCGCTTCTGCCGACTCGGGGCGTGAGCTCAGCCTCGCCGGCCTTCACTGGCCGACGGAGATCGGGCTCGACGGCCATTCCGACGGCGACGTCGCCGCGCATGCCGCCTGCGACGCGCTGCTGTCCGCGGCCGGCCTGGGCGACCTGGGCGGGCTGTTCGGCACGTCCGACCCTCGCTGGGCGGGGGCTTCAGGGGTCACGCTGCTGGAGGAGACCGCCCGCCAGGTGCGCGCGGCGGGCTTCGAGATCGGCAACGTGGCCGTCCAGGTGATCGGCAACCGTCCCAAGATGGCTCCTCGGCGTACCGAGGCCGAGCTGGCGCTCAGCGGCGCCGTGGGGGCGCCTGTGAGCGTCTCGGCCACCACTACCGACGGGCTCGGGCTCACCGGGCGCGGCGAGGGGATCGCCGCCATCGCGACGGCTGTCGTGGCCAACCTTTCCTAGGCGTTCCGCGTCATATGTGTGGGATACGTGAGGGTGTCCCGGCGGGTCGTCGCCGAACCCGCCAACTGTGGGGGCGGCGGTTCGTCACTGGCGCGGTACGGACCGCCGCCTTCCGGGGGTAGTTTTCCCAGGTGTCGGGTATGTCCACCTCTAAGACATGTGAACGTCTCGGGGGGAGCTACACATGATCGGCGCGATCGTTTCCGCAGTAGTCATCGGCGCAATCGTCGGTGCGCTGGCCCGGCTGATAGTGCCCGGCAGGCAGAACATGTCCATCGGCCTGACGCTCATTGTCGGTATCGTGGCCGCGCTGATCGGCACGCTGATCGCACAGGCGTTCGGCTGGGCCGACACCAAGGGCATCGACTGGCTCGAACACATACTCCAGCTCGTGCTGGCGGTGGTCGGCGTGCTCCTGGTGACGCGGCTGGGCGCCGGACGCGGCGGACGCAGCGGGCGAACCACGACCTGACCTGGTCATTCGTAAAGCCGGCGCATAATCGCCGGCGATCGGGTAGCGAAGCACCCCGTGAGAGTGAACGGCTCACCCTCACGGGGAGGTTTCGTGTCATGACCATTCAGTCCATCCTTGGCGCCATCGTGATTGGCGCCGTCATCGGCGCAATCGGTCGCCTGCTGCTTCCCGGCAGGCAGGCCATCGGGTGGATCCTCACCATCGTCGTCGGCATCGTCGCCGCCCTGCTGGGCACGCTCATCGCCCAGGTCCTCGGCGTCGAGACGACCCCCGGCATCGACTGGATCGAGCTGGTGATGCAGGTCGTCCTGGCGGTCGTCGGTGTCGGCCTGGTCGCCGGACTGCGGCGCGGCTCCAGGGTCTAGCGCAGGCGCGGGGCAGACGAGATAGACGTACACGAAACGGCCCGTCCGGGATGATCCCGGACGGGCCTCTCAGTTTTCGGGGCGTCGGTCGGCGCCCTGGCTCATTCCTCGGGGTCCGGCGGGCGCGGAGTGCTGCGCAGGCGGCCGGACGGGGCCCGGGTGTCCTCGTGGACCACCGGGTGCGGCGCGGTGTCCTCAGAGTCGCTGTGGCGCGTCTGAGGCCCGTCGTCGGCCGGACGGTCGCCGAGGTCGTCCTCGATCACGGGGACGGGCTGGGTGTCGACGTCACGGGTGTCGACGTCGCGCGTGTCGGTGCGCGGGTGGACCAGGACGTCGGTCGGCTTGACCCGGTCGCCCCACCGGACCGGCCGCTTCAGCGGCTCGGGCTCGGGCTCAGGCGTGGGTTCCGGCTCCGGCTCCGGCTCGGGCTCGGGCTCCGGCTCCGGTTCCGGTTCTTGCGGTAAGGCCCGCCACTCGGACACCTGGGCCGGGACCGGCGGCGTCTCCGGCGCGGCCGTGGGCCCGACCAGCGGCGTGGGTTCCAGCACGGGCGGAGGCGCCTCCGTCACGAGCGGCGGCGGCGTGTCGGCCGCCCGGCCCGGATGGAAGGGCACGAGGTCGTCCTCGTCCTCCTCGCGCGCCGCACCCCGGTGCGCCTGGACGTGCTTGATCAGCAGCAGCCAGAGCCACAGGGCCAGGGCCAGCATGACCCAGGGGGCCAGGGCCACGCCCACGGCCACCTGGCGCGCGTCGAAGGTGAACCGCAGCGCGGTCGCCACGTTGGCCGCCGCGGCGGCCACGATGAGCAGGACCAGCACGGTGGCGGCCTGCGCCCGCACCAGCGGCCGGGCGGGCCGCAGCAGCAGCACGCCGAGCAGCGCGACCACGAGCAGCGCGTCGAAGGCGGCCGGGTAGAGGAAGGCGAGGTCCTGCCGCGCCTCGCCGGTGATGGCCAGCGCACGCAGATCGTCGAAGGACAGCGCGCAGGCGGCTCCGGTAAGAGCGGCCACCGCGAGCCCCGCCAGGGCGATGCCCAGGCGACGGAGCGTAGAGGGGGGAGTCACGTCCATGGCGCCTTCGAGACTACAGAAGAATGGGGATCAAGACCGATCGAGGGAGACACATGCCCGAGCTGCCGGAAGAAGCGCGCGAACTCCTTGATGCCCCGAACCATGCGACGGTGACCAGTATCAACCCCGACGGCGGGCCGCAGTCGACCGTGGTGTGGGTCCGCACGGACGGCGACGAGGTGCTGTTCTCGACCGTCCGGGGGCGGGTGAAGCCGCGCAACTTCGAGCGCGACCCGCGTACGAGCCTGCTGGTCATCGACCCCGGCAACCCCTACCGCTACCTGGAGGTGCGCGGCCGGGTGACGATCGAGGAGGACCCCGAGGGCGCGCTGATCCAGGAGCTGGCCCAGAAGTACACAGGCGGCCCCTGGACGGACAAGCCGGGCACCGAGCGGCTGATCATCCGGATCCGTCCGGACAAGGTCACGCTGCGAGGCTGAGTAATCGGCCTACAAGGGCCTCCGAGGCGTTAGCCTTTCTTTTGTGAGCCTGCACATCTACGACACCAGCACGCGCGCCATCCGTGAATTCGTTCCGGTCGAAGCCGGCCGGGCGTCGATTTACCTGTGTGGGGCGACCGTGCAGGCTCCTCCGCACATCGGGCACATCCGCTCGGGCGTGAACTTCGACGTGCTCAGGCGCTGGCTCACCCGCTCCGGATACGACGTCACGTTCTGCCGCAACGTCACCGACATCGATGACAAGATCATCAGGGTGTCGGCTTCGGAGTCCGTGCCCTGGTTCGTGGTCGCCGAGCGCAACCAGCGGGCTTTCACCTGGGCCTACGACACGCTCGGCTGCCTGCCGCCCACCGTCGAGCCGCGGGCGACCGGCCACGTGCCCGAGATGATCACGCTGATGGAGCGGCTGATCGAGCGCGGCCACGCCTACGCCTCGGGCGGCGACGTCTACTTCAGCGTCCAGTCCTACGCCGACCACTACGGCAAGCTCTCCAACCAGAAGCTGGAGAACATGCGGGCCGCAGCCGACACCGACGACGAGACGTGCAAGCGCGACCCGCGCGACTTCGCCCTGTGGAAGGGCGCCAAGCCGGGCGAGCCGACCTGGCCCACGCCGTGGGGGCTCGGGCGTCCCGGCTGGCACCTGGAGTGCTCGGCGATGGCCACCAAGTACCTCGGGCCGACGTTCGACATCCACGGCGGCGGCATCGACCTGATCTTCCCGCACCACGAGAACGAGATCGCCCAGTCGCAGGCGGCCGGCGACGGCTTCGCCCGCTACTGGATGCACAACGGCATGCTCAAGATCGGCGCCGAGAAGATGAGCAAGTCGCTCGGCAACTCGCTGCTGATCCCCGAGATGGTGCAGAAGGTGCGTCCGGTGGAGCTGCGCTACTACCTGGCCGCGCCGCACTACCGTTCCTCGATCGAGTACTCCGAGGAGGCGTTGCTGGAGGCCGCGGCGGCGTACCAGCGGATCGAGGGCTTCGTCACCCGCGCCGCCGAGGTGATCCACGACGTCGACGCCGACGCGCCCCTTCCGCAGGCGTTCGCCGACGCGCTCGACGACGACCTCGGCACGCCGCAGGCGCTCGCCGTGGTGCACGAGGTGGTGCGCGAGGGCAACGTGGCGCTGGCGCGGGGCGACAAGGAAGCCATCGCCCGGCTCCTCGCCGAGACCCAGAACATGCTCGACGTGCTCGGCCTCGACCCTCGCTCGCCGCAGTGGCGCGGGGCCGGCTCCGACCTGTCGCCGGTGGTCGACGCGCTGGTCGCGGTGGCCCTGGAGCAGCGCAAGGCCGCGCGGGCCCGCAAGGACTACGCGGCTGCCGACGCGATCCGCGACCAGCTCACCGACGCGGGCATCACGGTCGAGGACACGCCGCACGGGGCCCGCTGGGAGCTGGCCCGCTGACCTTCCGCCGGTTCTCGACGGCGGGCTCCTTCGGCGCCCGCCGTCGATCCGGAACCGTCAGCGGCGCAGGGCCGTGACGGCGGCGTCGGTCGCCTCGATCACGATCGTGTGATAGCCGTCGATGCGCGAGACGATGCCCTCACGCGGGCCCTGATGCCATTCGGCGCTGCCGTAGAAGGCGTCCTCCTGCTCGTCGCGGGCCTCTCTCGTGGGGAACGCGCGGATCAGGTACGCCTCCTCGTGGCCGTCCTCGTCCACGAGGGAGGCGCCGTGGGCCACCACGTCGATACCGGCCTTCGCCAGGAGCGGGAGCGCTTCGTCGCGCATGACCCGGAGGAATTCTTCGCCTGTGCCGGGCTTGAGGCGGTAGGTGCGGATCTCCAGGATCATGTCTGCGTTCCTTCGAGGGCGACGGTCGGTATGCATGCGGGAGGACGGCTGGCACGCTACCTGCGTTCGCTGACACCTTCTGTCAGTGTTCGACGGCGTGGACGAAGGGCTTCCGCTAGGAACGGGGGTCGGAGGCGTCGGGCTTGTGGGCCGGAGAGTTCTCAGGCTTGTGGGCCAGGAAGAAGGCCTGTCGGCCTGAGCGGGGCTTCTCGCTGTCGTCGGGTTCGCGGATGAGCTGGGCGTACAGAGACAGTCCGGCCTTGGCGAGGAGGTCGGCGATGAGCTCGGGGGGCGTCCAGTAGACGTCCAGCGACAGCTCGTGCCCGTAGCCCTGGCTGAGGTGGCGGCGCTCGTCGCCGACCTTGAACGCGATCAGCAGATGGCCGCCCGGGACCAGGACCCGGTGGATCTCGGCGAACACCGTCGGCAGCAGCTCCGGCGGGGTGTGGACGGTCGAGTACCAGGCGACGGCGCCGGCCAAGGACGCGTCTGCCAGGTCCAGCGCGGTCATGGAACCCACGTCGAAGCGCAGGCCGGGGTGGCTCCGGCGGGCGACGTCGATCATCCTCGGGGACAGGTCGATGCCGAAGGCGTTCACCCCGAGGGAATGGAGGTGGGCGGTGACGCGGCCCGGACCGCAGCCGAGGTCCGCCACCTCTCCGGCGTCCGGTCCCTGCACGTGCTCGGCGAACGCCGCCAGCATGGCCCGGTCGAGGGGCTTGCCGTCAAGTTCGTTCCTGAGCAGTTCGGCGTATTCGGGGGCGACGGTGTCATAGGCCGTCCGGGTGGTGTGGAGGTAGGCGGACTCAGTCATGGCCAAGGACGATAACTCGCGTTCGGGGCGGGTGGTGGTGCTTGCGGGGGTCATGGTGATTCGTGGCGGTTCGCGTCAGGAAGCGCGTCGGATCGGGCGGGCCATGGTCGGCGGGATCGGGTGGGCCGGCGGGCCGATACCCTTGATGGCATGGCAGCAGGCGGTAGGGCATCGGGCAGGCCCGCGAAGAAGAAAGGCCCGTCCAAGGGCACCGGGGGCCAGAAGCGCCGGTCGCTCGAGGGCAGGGGTGCGACGCCGCCTGCCGAGGCGCGCCACTGGTTCAAGGACAAGGCCAGGGCCGAGCGCATCGCCAGGGAAGAGCGCGGCGACACACGCCGTCCGGGCAGCGGCCCGGTCCGGCAGAAGCGTTCCGAGGACGCCCCCGAATACGTCGGCGGCCGCAACCCGGTGCTGGAGGCGCTGCAGGCCGGCGTGCCCGCCAACGCCCTCTACGTCGCCCAGCGCGTCGAGAACGACGACCGCGTCCGCGACTCCATCAAGATCGCGGCGGAGCGCGGCATCGCGCTGCTCGAAGTTTCCCGCGACAAGCTCGACCGGCTGACCGAGGGCGCCGTCCACCAGGGCATCGCGCTCCAGATCCCGGCCTACGACTACGCCCACCCGTCCGAGCTGGTCGAACTCGCCCAGGACGCGGCCGAGGTCCCGCTGATCGTGGCGCTCGACTCGGTCACCGACCCGCGCAACCTGGGCGCCATCGCCCGCTCCGCGACCGCTTTCGGCGCGCATGGCCTGCTCATCCCGTCCCGCCGCTCGGCCGGTGTGACGGGTGGCGCCTGGAAGACCTCAGCCGGCACCCTCGCCACGCTCCGCGTCGCCCGCGCCTCCAACCTGACGGCCGCCCTCCGCGAATACCGCGAAGCCGGGCTCTTCATCGTCGGCCTCGACGGCGCCGGAAAGATCGACATCGGCGACGCCGACCTCCTCGCCGAGCCGCTCGTGGTCGTGGTGGGCTCCGAGGGCAAGGGCCTCGGGCGGCTGGTACGAGAGCAGTGCGACGTGGTCGTCCGCATCCCGATGCAGGCCGCGGCTGAATCCCTCAACGCGGGAGTCGCCGCCGGTGTGGCACTGTACGAGGTCGCTCGTCACAGGCGCCGCTAGCGTCTACACTGGTAGGCCGTGCCGACGTAGCTCAATCGGCAGAGCATCTGTCTTGTAAACAGAAGGTCAGGGGTTCGATTCCCCTCGTCGGCTCTGCAGCTCAAAGGCCCTTCGGGATGATCCCGGAGGGCCTTTGTGATCTCCGTACAGCAGCTTCGTACAGCAACCTCTCCGACTTCTGTCGGTCCTTCCTGCGACGATCTTCCCCTCGCCATGGTCGATGGAGGTCAGCGTGGTTGATGATGAGGTTGCGCGCGAGGCATACCTGCATTACAGGCGGTTGCTCGATGGCAGCTGGATGGGAGAAGCCATCTGCTGGACGGTGTTCGTGCCCCACGACGGATCTGCGTTGAGTCTTGCGGAGATCGGTGAACGGGTGAGCGGAACGGGACAGTACGAGATCCACGAGACGAACACCTTCGAGCATGAGGAGGTGTTCATCAATCTGTCCGATGACGCGCCCTGGGGGATGCTCGTCGATCGTTCGGATCGGCACGTCGCGCTTTTCGAGTGCAACGGATATCAGAGTGTCTTTCCGCCGGTTCTCCCCCGGCTGAGCACGAATGGACGAGCCTACAGCGCCTACTGGAACGTCAACGCCACCAATTCGATCGGCTTCGCCGTTGACGGCGAGATGGTGTTCTCCTTTGACGCCATGTACGCCGAGGGAGCAACAGGGCGGCCAGGTTGGGATCGGTGGCCGGAGGTGCAGGCCATCCTTCGCTACTTCGATTGGGAGAAGGGGGAAAGCTGGCGGGCGGCTGCTCTGACCGCCATCGAACTCGCCACAGGAGCGAGGCTGAGCGAGGAGTGGGTTAGCGAGGCGCCGTCCTTCCTGAGGGGCCGATAGGCGAGCAGGACCCTCATGCGGGGAGGGTCCTGCTGGTGGTGTCATGAGCTGGGCTGGCCGGTATTGAGGCTTGCGTCCTACGTGCAGCAGTCCAGCCCTCCTGCTGAGAACGTCGATGGGTGATGGTTGCTGTACAGCAACCCGTACAGCAACGCCGACTTACCTGATCACATGAAGACGGACTGAACCTGCTGCTCGGGGATCTCCGGGCGTGATCCACCAGGCGCTTGCCCTGCCCTTGTAAACAGAAGGTCAGGGGTTCGATTCCCCTCGTCGGCTCTGCACGTAGAAGGCCCTTTCCCGCGATCGGGAGAGGGCCTTTTCGATCTCGTACAGCAACCGTCTCTAGCCGAAGATGTCCTGCCCGTCGCGGCCTGAGGGGTCCATGGTGAGCAGGCTCTCATGAAGACCTTGTACGGCCCTGCCCGTGAGTTCGCCTGACGGTGTGGTTTCCATGAGACGCCAGCCAGGGGTGTCGATGGGTGCGTCGTCGTCGCGGCCGTGGGCGGTGAGGCTGTGAAGGAGACCGAACGCTGTTTCGTAGGCGGCCGCCTGGGCGACCCGTGCAAGGTCGGTGGGGTCCGCGCCGTCGGCGAGCAGTCGAGCAGCCGCGGGAATGCCTTCCAGCGCTCCCGGCGCAGCCCAGCCGTTGATCAGGTCTGGCCATATGCGCCGCAGCGCCAAGAAGCCGGCCAGCTGAGGTACGTCCTCTGAGATCTCTGAGGCAGCCCGCTCCTGAGGCTCATCTGCGCCCAGCGTCGCGAAGAGATTCTGCAAGGCGAGCACCGCAGCGCGATCGGCTTCATTCATTCCGCCATCTCAGCATGGCACGCGATGAGAAGGGGCTCTGGAATCCGCTCACAGCATGTCCGTTCACCTGATGCACCGTTGACGGCGCTCATGCCGGCACTCGGTCGAGGGGGCGGCCCTGGTTCTGCTGCGATGTCATGCTTCCGGCACATTGATCGGCAACCCGTGTGACCATCCTCGCCGCGGTGGCGTCTGTATGTGACGTGACAATCGAAACCGTTCGGGGGGCGACATCATCGAGGAGCTGTATCGCGAGCACTGGCCGCTCGTGTGCGGGTTCCTCTTGCGCAGGACCCGCGATCCGCATCTCGCCGAGGACCTGGCGCAGGAGACGTTCGTCAAGGCGACCAGAGCGCTGCTCGGTTGGCGGGGTGATAACGCGGCGGCGTGGCTGCTTACGATCGCGCGCAACGTCCTGGTCGATCACGTACGTAGGAGCCGCCGCGAGATGGCCCTACCGAACCCTGACGAGTTGGGTGTGCCGCCGCTGCACGTGGAGTCGCTGGACGTGCGCGACGCGCTCGAGCGGTTGCCCGAGCAGCAACGCCGGCTGCTCACGCTGGTCTACTTCGAGGGCTTCTCGATGGTGGAGGTGGCCGCGATGACCGGTAGGTCGCACAACTCGATCAAGACCGCGGTGTGGCGGGCGAGGGCCGCCTTCGCCGACCTTTACGAGGAGAGCAATGGACATGCCTGAGATGCCGGACCTGCCGGACTTCGACCCCAAGCGCACCCGGCGCGCGGTCCGGCGGGGGTTGTTCAGGACGGTCGCCCTCGTCCTGGCCGTGCTGGCGCTGCTCGCGGTGGCCGCGACCGAGGGCTCGTCCCTGGTGCAGACCCGCGGCGACCGGGAACGCCGTATGCAGGCCGTGCTCGGCACCGCGTTCAAGATCTACAACCCGGCGTACACGGTGACGGTCGGCTCCTGTTGCCAGACCACGCCCCTCTCGATGTCGTTCGAGGTGGCCGCGCGTCCCATCGCGCCGACCGGAGACTGGCCGGCCGGGAGCGAGCCGTACGCGATCAGTCAGGACTTCTTCGGCCGCGTGGGCCGCCTGCCGTTGGGCCACACCGCCAACACCCGGCTTTCCCAGTCTCTGTTCGACATCGGCACCACGCTGGCGCCCAAGGACGACGTGCGCGCGGTGCTCGCCCGGCTGCCCGCCGACCTCAGCTCGCTGGCGGTTGTGGAGTTCGAGCAGCCGCTCGGCGAGGCCGAGATGAAGTCGGTCGTGAAGCAGTACGGCACCTGCGCCGAACGGATCGTGTACGAGCGCAGACCCGGCTCCCTCCCTGTCACCTGGGGCTTCGACTACTGGAACGACGCGATGGACCTCGGCAAGAGCGGCGACAAGACCGAGGACATGTGCGGTGGCAACCTGCCGCAGTTCCGCGACTGGGTCGCCCTGCTGCGTGACCACGACAACGCCAACCTGCGATCCTTCGACCTGTCCTTGGATCGGCTGCGCAAGGCAGCCGAGGCCGGGCTCGCCTACGGCTATGTGGACCAGCTCAGCTCGGTCCGCGAGCTGCGGGAGCTGCTGAAGGACCCGAGGGTGCGGACGATCCGCCTGGCCGGTGTGGCGTTCGACCTGGACCGGCTCCGCTGAGGGCCATCGCCGTCGACCACGTCCTGGCCCGGTCGGACTTCTGGCGGCTTCGCCGGACGCGTGCCCTGACCGGCCACCACGGGTCCTCTGTCGAGTGGCGCACTTGCGCGTTCCACCTCTGCCTGATCATCCCGTCTGCCATCGTCCCGCCCGAAAGAAACGGGCCAAGGCCACGGGGACGGGGTGATCAGGCTTCCCCCTACAACGAGTGTGCGGCCGGCCATTGGGTCGAGGCGGAAGGCGCCCCGGACCGCAGCTCGCGCGGGCTGCGACGGCACAGCCACCGCTTTGATCACGAAGGACGTCTACGGCCACCTGCTGGAGGGGCGGCCACGGAAGCCATCTCCAGCGCTCTCCTGGGCGGACAGGCCCCGGTGGCTCACAAAGGCGCCGAAGACACCGGTTGAAGGTCGGGATGCAGAAGGCCCCTGACGGCGTAACGCCTGCTCAGGGGCCTTTCGCTTGCAGAGCCGACGAGGGGAATCGAACCCCTGACCTTCTGTTGACAGGGGCAGCGCAAGCGCCTGGCGGATCACACTCTGATGATCTTCCAGAGGCGTGCTGGGCCGCTCTCGCGTGGCGCCGCTCATCCGTATGTGGCGCGGGACGGACGACCGCGACGAGGTGGTCGTGAAGTGGCTTGCGCCCGTCCCCGTAGCACTCGTATCGTCCTGGTCCACCTCGAAGCGATCGAGGATTTCGGGCGGCGAGTGGTCACAGCCGTGGAAGAGCGGATCACCGAGCTTGAGCGACTGGGGGCGTCGGCTGGCGTCGAGCTGGACTTCGGAGAGTTGCGCATCGAGCACGTGCGTGATGCCGGCAGCTCGGATGGGTCACGGGTTGGGGCCGCGGGGGCGGAGCTGCAGCGCAGTTCCTCTCAAGGGACCCAATGGCGGGCGGGAAGGGCCTGCTCGCTGTGCCCGCCCTCGCCGTCCGCCTCGACGAACCATGCGTTCCGGTCCGGAAGGACGCTCACGACCTCGTGCAGTTCGGTGCCGACGTAGTGCAGGGCGACGCCGTCTTCGGTGGCGTACCCCGAAGGCAGCGTCTCTCTGCCCACGAGTTCGCGGAACCGTGCCCGCCGGGGCTGATCGCGTAAGTCATCATGGACGCCGTTGCTGAACGGCAGGAATCCCAATCCGTCATCCAGGGGATCGAGTTCGTCGCCGAAGGAGTCGGTGACGCCGCCCGTGTGCCAGCACAGGCTGCCCGCGCTCTGTCCGGCAAGTACGACACCCTTCTCCCAGCACTCCCGCAAGATCTCATCGAGGCGGTGCGCACGCCAGACCGCCAGCAGGTTCACCACGCTGCCCCCGGATACGAAGATCACATCCTGAGCAAGGAGATGCGCCCGCACGTCGGCCACGTTCGGCTGGGTGAACAGCTGGAGATGGGAGAGGTGCGTGTCGCCGAAGGACGCGGCCCGCGCGGACCAGCCGTCGATGTGCTCTCGCGAGTCACCCACCGCCGTCGCGATGAGGCACATGCGCGGCTTGCGCACAGCGGCCAACTGTCTCGCCTGCCATATCTGAACGCCGACGTGCCTGAATCCCTCAGGCGGATACAGCACACCGGAGCAGGCCAGGATCTGGGACTCTCTGATCACGATCACGCATTTTCCGCCTGAGAAGGGTCACGTGCAATGAGCCCTTCGTCGCCCTCACCGGCTTCATGCCTCCATCGGGGCCTCGGTTCCGGGTGAGGACGGGAGCACCTGGTTCCGGACAGTGCCGACGACGTCGGAGAGGGGAATCGGATTCCGCGTCTCACGCCTCACACAAGGCGTGGTCCACGTGATTCCGAAGCGATCATTGAGTGGTGAGGGCACGAGTAGGAGCGTTCCGCTGGGTCGATCTTGAGGCTGGGAGGATCGACGATCCCGCCCATGCCTGCGAGCTTCCGGAAATGTATGTCGGTCCTCAAAGTGGGGTGGGTGAGGAGCAATTTCAGCTCACCGTCTGCACTCCGTCGGCGCTCGTGGAGAAACTCGGGCAGCGGCCTTTTATCGTCGGTCGGCACCGGCTCTTTGTCGCCGAACTTCATCCTGACAAGGTGACCGAGTGGCTGAGCGATCGGATTGCCGTACTGGAGGCGCCCACTTGGGGTGAGCTGGCGGAGAGGATCGGCCGACCGGGTGAGGGCTGGGGGCTGCTGTACGGCGGGGCCGTACAGCAGTGGTGCCTGGCGGGAGTGTGGTGGGGGTCAGAAGGGGCCGAATTCGGGGTAGCCGGCCTTGATGACGGCCTGGCGGGTCTTCGCGTTGAGCTTCTTCTCGCTGATGACCTTGGTGGCTGCCGGTGCGGTGATCTTCGTCTTGACGCCCCACCCTGAGAACTTGGTGTCGGTATGGAAGGCCATCTGCTCGTAGGCGTCGCTGTCCGAAGTGGATGTGCTGTCGACGACGGCGCGGGTGAGCAGGTTGTTCTTGTCGAAGTACAGGTGGAATTCGACGTCGCCGTCACCGGCGGCCTTGTTGTGGCGGTAGGCGGCGAGGGTGGAGGTGCCCTGGTATTCGCCGGTCGCCACTTCGGAGGAGTTGGCCAGCATGAACGTCAGGTCGGCCGGCGTGATGCCGGTGTCGAGGATGGAGTTCTCGTGGTCGCCGGTCCTCGCGCCGATCCAGGGACGACCGGCGGGCAGCGCCTTGGCGATTCCGGCGTTCGTCACGTACGCGTTTCTGCCTTCGGCGATGACCCGGTAGGGCGGCTTGGCGGCCTTCTGACGGGAGGACATGCGGACGCGGAGGTCGCCGGCCGCCACGTTGCCCTTGCCGAACGCCAGAGTGCCGTCGGTGCGGGTGTTCACCTGTACCTGCATGGCCTGGTCGTTGGCGGTGAATTCGAGGGTGATGCTGCTTAATTCGGTGATCTTCACACCCTTGCCCGGGAGCAGTTGGGCCTTCAGGGCTTTCACCGGGTCCGTGGGGGCGGCCTGCATGGTTGCCAGGGATGCGGCCTGAGCGGGTACGGCTGCCGCGCACACGACTGCGGCCGTGGTCGCGAGGCTTGCGAAGAAGAGCTTCATCAGGGTCCTTGATCGGGTGAGATATAGCAGAGGAAAGAGTAAGAGAATGGTGTTGGGGAGATGCGGGATATCTCGTAACGATCCTGTGCCGAGTGGTAATTCTGAGTTTCAGTGGTGGTGCGGGATATCGAGGGAGCCGTCGATTTGCCCGGACGTCGAGAGGCGATGGCGGTCGGTGTGGCAGCCCGGTGTTCGAGGACGGTTCAGGTGCGTCGCCAGGCCAGGAGGCCGTCGGGGGCGTCGGCCTGGACGAAGCCTGCGCTCGCGAGCTCTTCCCGGAGGGTTTCCCAGGCAGGACGGTAGGCGTGGCCGATGAGTTCTTCCTCGCTGAGCAGTTTGTCGCCCTGAGTGATCCGGTAGAGGTAGCGGCACGTGGCGCCTTCGTCGTCCGACTCCGTGATCTCGGACGAGACCGTGTACGTGTGGCGGCCCACCTGGCGGGAGTCGAGTTGCCGCATGGGACGGGGTTTCGGCGGGCCGCCGTCGCGCCAGGTGAAGATCAGAAGACCGCCGGGCTCCAACTGACCGGCCAGGACGGGCCAGAGCCGCTTGCGGTAGCCGGGTTCCAGGGCGTACATCACGTTGATCATCACCATGGCTTCGAGCGGGTCGTCGAGGTCGAGGCTCAGGGCGTCGTGGGGGAGTACGGTGACCCGTTCGAGCAGGTCCGGGCGTTCGGCCAGGCGGGACAGTAGGACTGCGCGCATCGCGGCCGAGGGTTCCAGGGCGAAGATCTCGGCCGGTGTCCATTCGGCCACGGATGTGGTGATCAGGCCGGTTCCGGCGCCTATCTCCAGGATGCTGCGGTGACCTCCGGTCAGGAGGGGCGGCAACTTCTTGCGGACGTCTGGTATGTGGCTGTTCACTGCGAGCAAGTCGTAGAAGACGGGGGAGATGTAGTCGGCCATGGTCGGTCACCGTAGTTCAGGTGGTTCACGAGCACGGGTGAGCGTGGGGCTCTTCATGGCACTGCTCATCGGGCTGGTGTGCGGTGGGGATGATTCCGGGCGACGGGGGACGTTCCAAGGGCGGGCCCGTGAGGTGGCTGCGCGGTGGCAGGGGTCGGCGGACGATCGTGCCTGGCGCGACGGGTTCGTGGCGTTGGAGGTGCTGAATCCGCAGGGATGGGCGCGGGTGGGCGACATTCCGGCCTGGGTGAACAGGAGCGCGCACAACGGTGTGTGGCGGCTGGACGTCGAACTGCCCACGGACACACCGCCCAGCGCGGACGTGCGATGGCCGGACGGGAAGGTCTCGCGTGTGCCGCTCGTGTCGGCGTCCAGGGCGTACGCGGAGTTCGGCAGGCCGGCCCCCTTCATCGAGGACGAGTGCCCGGCCGAGGGTTGCCGTCCGCTTCGGGTGGTCGGTGTCCGGCTGGGCCGGGTGCCGGTGGAGACCAGCCGGGGGACGGTCCGGGTCCCCGCGTGGGTGTTCAGCGTTGAGGGGGTCGAGCAGAAGAAGGTGCATGTGGCGGTCGATCCGTCGGCTGTGACCGCTCGTCCCGAGCGGGTGCCGGGGAAGGTCGAGGAGGTGCTGGCGTACGACCTCGTCGCGGGGGAGTCGCAGGGGCTGCTGCTCCGGTACGGGTACGGCGCCTGCGAGACCGTGCACGGGGTTCGGGTCTACGAGACGGACCAGGTGGTGGTGGTCGATGTGGACGAGGGAAGTGCCAGGGTTGTCCAGGTGTGTCCGGCCATGCTGAAGACGGCCACGACCACCGTCACGCTCGCGCGGCCGCTGGGGAACCGGCTCGTGCTCGACTCCGAGGCGGGGCTGCCGGTGTTGCGCGAGCCGATCAGGCGCTGACGACGCCTCGGCACCGCCGCTCAGAAAGAGCCGAAAGGGCCCGAGAGCCAGGAAGAGCCAAGGGGGCCCACGAGCCAGGAAGAGCCGCAAGGGCCCGGGAGAGCCAGGAAGATCCCCAAGGGCCCGAAAGAGCCCGGAGAGGGGCAGGGGGAGTCAGGCGCCGGCTGCCGGTGCCCGGTCCAGCAGCACGCCGAAGTGCTCCCGGTACGCCGGAAGCAGCTCGTTCTCGTTCAGGATGCGTTCGGCCCGTTCCCCCTGCCGGGTGACGATCAGCTTGCGCCCGCTGACCGTGGTACGCCCCTCCGCCGTACGGATCGAGCAGACCGGCGACCTGGTGAAGTGCGAGTCCGGCGAGGTCGCCTGCCACCAGCAGGTCGGTACGAAGTCGGCCAGCTCGTAGGCCCGCCCCGTGAGCCGGTAGGCGAGCTCACCGTTGTGCGACACGTCGAGATCGCCGTGCTCCCCGGGAGCGGGGACGATCCGGAACGTCCCGGCCGGGTCCTTCTGCTCGCCGCGCTCGTCCAGCCGCAGCGGCTCGTCGGCGAAGTCGCCGAAGCCGACGTCCACCAGCCACGACTCGTCGAGGTCGACGCGGAGCGCGAGGTGGTCGAACAGCGGCCCGGGCCGGCCGCCCCCGAACACCCGCGCCGCGAGCATGGTCACCCGATAGCCGAGTGTGGTGAGCAGCGCGGCGAACAGGCCGTTCTGCTCGTAACAGAATCCGCCGCGGCGGCGGGTGACCAGCTTGTCGAACAGGGCGTCCGTGGCGAGCGAGATGGGTTCGCCGAGGTGGATGCTCAGGTTCTCGAACGGCACCGCCCTCAGGTGCGCGAGCTGCAGGGCGCGCAGGCCGTGGACGTCCGGGGGCACCGGCCGGGACGCTCCGAATCTGTCCAAGTAGCGGGTGACTTGCGACTCGTCCATGACGTACAGGAAACCACGTCTCGCCTGCTCGTGCCCGCCGGATGGCGTCGGGGCTCAGCTCCGTACGGCGCACAGCAGACGGTTGTTACCCCGCTGCCACAACGTGCCGATCTCGCCGAACCCGGCCTTGGTCAGCGCGTTGACGTGGTGCTCGACCAAGTGGGACTCGGAGCCGTCGTGGGAGGCGCCGGCCGTGCTGCGCTCCTGGTTGAGGTCGGCGAACGCGGGGTCGGCGGAGATGGCGTCCCACCAGGAGCGCCAGTCCTCGGGGAGGCGGTCGCCGAAGACCCGGTCGGTCTCGCGCTGGTGCACCGCGCGCTCCAGCCGGGCCAGGGTGGGGGAGGAGGAGTCCATGTGGTCGCCGTTGAGCAGGACCCCGCCGGGTCGCAGCACGCCGGCCAGCTCGGCGTACGTCTCCTGGAGCTCCTCCGGCGAGATCCAGTGGAGCGCGGTGGTGCTGACGGCGGCATCGGCGGGACGGTCGAGGCCGAGCGCCGCGGTCCACCCACCGGTGCGCAGGTCGGCGGAGACGAACCGAAGCCCCGGGTAGGCGGCCCGGCCGAGACCGAGGAGCAGCGGGTCGGCGTCGACGGCGATCACGGTGGCTTGGGGAAGGCGTTCGAGCAGCCGGGCGGACAGCGACCCCGGCCCGCAGCCCAGGTCGATGACCACGGGATCGGGTCGTCCCAGGGCCTCGACCGCGTCGATCAGCGCGGTGAAGCGGGCCTCCCGGTCGGGCAGGTAGCCCTCCTGCTGGCGGTCCCAACGCTCGATCCAGTGCAGTGCGACTTCGTGGGTGAGCATCACAATCTCCCTGTAACCGTCGTCTAAGATTTGGGCAGTCACAACTTAGAGCGCGAAGGTGTAACTGGTCAAGTGGATTACAACAGTCACACGGATACGATCATCCGGGTCGCGGTGGCGCTGGTCAACGGGCTGACCCCGGGCGAGCAGCGAGGGCGTGAGTTCCCCGTCCCCGGCGACCTCGTCGCGGCGGCCTCCGAGGCGCTGGACAGCGTCTATCCCGGCCACCGCGAGCTCGGCGCGGCCGACGCCGCCGAGCTGGCCGAGGTCGCGGCCCGGTTGCGCGAGGTGTTCCGCGCGGTGGCGGACGGCGACGCCGACACCGCCGCCCTGGCCACCAACGCGCTGCTGGAGGAGAGCAGGGCCAGGCCGATGCTCGAACGCCACGACGGCGAGCCGTGGCACCTGCACTTCCACGGCCCCGGCGGCTCGCTGGCGGGCGACTGGGCCGCGAGCTGCGCGACCGGGCTCGCGATCGTGCTCGGCAGCGAGTTCAGTGACCGCCTCGGCGTCTGCACCGCCCCCCACTGCGACCGCGTCTACGTGGACGTCTCCCGCAACGGCACCCGCCGCTTCTGCTCCACCGCCTGCCAGAACCGGGTCAAGACCGCGGCCTTCCGCGCCAGGACACGGACCGAGTGAACCGGCCAGGAGGTGAACCGGGCCGGGTCAGCTGAGGACGCGGATCGGCGCGCCATCCAGGAACGCGTCGATGTCCTGCACGGCGTCGCGGAAGAAGGTCTCGTAGTTGCCGCCGGTGACGTATCCCAGATGCGGGGTGGCCAGCACGTTGGGCAGTCTGCGCAGCTCGTGCCCGGCGGGCAGGGGCTCGGTCTCGAAGACGTCCAGCCCGGCCCCCGCGATCAGCCCCTCGCGCAGCGCCGACGCCAGGGCGGCCTGGTCGACGATGGCCGCCCGCGAGGTGTTGACCAGGTAGGCGCTGGGCCGCATCAACGACAGCTCGCGCTCGCCGACCAGCCCGCGGGTGCGCTCGCTCAGCACCAGATGGACGGAGACGACGTCCGACTCGGCGAACAGCTCCTCCTTGGTCACCGCCCGCACGCCCAGCTCGCCGGCGCGCGCCGCGGTCAGGTTCTGGCTCCAGGCGATGACGTCCATGCCGAACGCCTGCCCGATCCGGGCCATCTGCGCCCCGATCTTGCCGAGGCCGACCAGCCCGAGGGTGCTGCCGTGCAGATCCATGCCGACGGTGCTCTGCCACGGGCCGTCGGAGCGCATGGCCGTGGCCTCGGGCACCAGGTGCCGGGCCAGGCCGAGGATCAGCGCCCAGGTCAGCTCGGCCGGCGGGGTGGAGGCGCCGCCCGTGCCGCACACCGTGACGCCGCGGGCGCGGGCGGCGTCGAGGTCGACGGAGGCGTTGCGCATGCCCGTGGTGATCAGCAGGCGCAGCCGGGGCAGCCGCTCGAACACCTCCGCGGTGAACGGCGTGCGCTCCCGCATGATGACCACGATCTCGACGTCGGAGAGGGCCGCGACCAGCTCGTCGTGGCTGGTGAAGTGGGCCCGGAAGCTCGTGGCCCGGACCCGTGACCAGTCGGCCAGGCCGAGGGCCACGCCCTGGTAGTCGTCGAGGACGGCGCAGCGCAGCATGACCTGTGATCCTACGCCGCGGCCCCCTGCTCCAGCTCCCCGGCGGGGCCGGGGAGCTGGAGCCCGTTCAGTCGGCGGCCAGCCTTTCCGCCTCTTCGTGCAGCGCCGCGACCAGGATCAGCTCCAGGTTGAGCTCCTCCAGGTCCGGCGTCGCCAGACCGTCAAGGACGCGCATGGTGGGCCTCCCTGCACAAATGACGTCTCAGGTGTCACATAGGTTCACATCTATCTGAGACGTTCTCAGGGGAGGCGCGGACCGGGGGCCGGTGGGGTCATTCCCGCGCGGGTTGCGGCAATTGTCCAGGGCAAATCATCAGGCCACTCCTGGCAGGCCGGAATCGCGGTTCAGCTCCATCTCCATCTGCATCGCCAGAATCTCCTGCCGCTCCTCGTTGATCCTGCGGCAGAGCGTCACATATGCGGTGAGAACCTTGGAGTAGGAGGCTCGCGCCTGCTCCAGTTGGGTGCGCAGCCGTTCGATGCGGTCGGGGTCGGCGAGCTCCTCGGCCTCCGCCTCGGCCAGCAGCGCGCGGGCCTCGTCGACGATCTCCTCGGCCCGCATCCGCGTACGTCGCAGCATCGCCGAGCACTGGAAGAGCTCGGTCAGACGCGCTGAGGAACGAGCGAAGTCGGACTTGCTCATCGTCATGCCGCCCGCCCGATGCCAGCGAAGATTCGATGCCATTCCCGCCACCTTCCCGGTCAAGGTTGCCTAACTGTAGACGTCTGTACCCCGCCGGAGGATGACGTGCGAGCCCGAGGAGTAGGTCCATGCTCCCGGCGGAGAGTTTCTTCCTCTCACAGGTCGAAGATTTTCCCCTGAAACTCATTCGGTCACCGCTGAATGTGCTGATTAGAGCCGTGTCTGGGGTCTTTTCCGAGGAATGCAACGAATCGCCGTGCTGGGCAAATTAGGTGGCTCGAAGACGGTCGATCGGCCCCCGCGGCGACGGGCGTTCGTCACATACTGAAACGACATGGCAGCGCAACGTGACTCTGAGGTGGCGGTAGTGGTGGCGATGTCGGCGGCGGGGAACAACGACGAGACGGTCGACGTCAGCGTCGTCATCCCGGTGCACAACTGCCGTCCCTATCTGGACAGGTGTCTCACCTCGGCGCTCGTGCAGCGGGTGAAGAAGGAGATCATCGTCGTCGACGACGGCTCCACCGACGGCGGCGCCGAGCTCCTCGACCTCTACGCGACCTACCACCAGACCAGCGTGAAGGTCGTGCACATCGAGGGCTCGGGCGGCGCGGGCCGGCCGCGCAACGTCGGCCTCGGCCACGCCACCGGCCGGTACGTCTTCTTCTGCGACGCCGACGACCACCTCGGCCCCGAGGCGCTCGAACGCATGGTCGCCATGGCCGACAGGAACGGCTCCGACATCGTGCTCGGCAAGATCGTGGGCCACGGCAGGCGGGCCCCCGCCTCGATGTTCCAGCAGAACGCCGAGCGCCTGACCCTCGCCGACAGCAACGTCTACAACAGCCTGAGCTGCTTCAAGCTGTTCAGGCGGGAGATGGTCGAGCGGCACGGCATCCGCTTCGCCGAGGACATGCTGGTCGGCGAGGACATCATGTTCACCGTGCACGCCTACTGCCACGCCGGCGTGATCTCGGTGGTCGCCGACCACGACTGCTACCACCTGGTCTCCAGATCCGACGGCACCAGCATCATGCAGCGGGCGGGCAGCAGGGACCCGGTCGCCTGGCTGTCCATGATCCGGCGGCCCATCCGGCTCATGGCCCGGCACGTCGAGCCCGGCCCGCTGCGCGACCACCTGCTGCGCCGGCACTTCAGGCTCGACGCCTTCGCCCAGCTCGGCGCGGTGTTCCTGGAGAGCGACGACGTACGCCGCAAGGAGATCGCGCAGGAGGTCGCGGCGCTGTGCGACGAGTGGTTCACCCCCGGCGTGCACGCCCGGCTCAACAGCATCGACAAGCAGCGCGTGGCCGCGCTCGGCGACGTCGACCGCCTGGTGCGGCTGGCCCGCATCGAGAGCGCCACCGTGCGGCGGCGGCTGACCGGGCTGCGCTGGGAGGGCGACCACCTGGTGGTCACCGGCACGGCCGGCCTGGACGGCATCAGCCAGGACGACGGCGTGGCCCTGGTGCTGCGCGCCCGCAACGACCCGCACGGCGAGCTCGTCGTTCCGGCCGAGCGGCAGGGCGCCGAGTTCACCGCCCGGGTGGACGTCGCCGCGCTCTCCTCCGGCGTCTGGGACCTGCGGGTGGCGGTCGAGCTGGAGGGGGTGGTGCGCCACGGCAGGCTGGGCGCCGACCGCGACAACGGCGTCACCCGGCCGCCGGCCCACCTGATCGGCGGGGTGGTGACCCTGCCGTACTTCACCCGGGACAACGGCAACCTGAGCATCGACGTCGGCGGGCACGTCGTCGCCGTGCCCGGCACGGTCCGGCTGCACAGGACGCGGTGGGCGCTGGGCCACCGGCTCGTCGTGCACGGCGAGGTCAGCGTGGCCGGGACGGTCCCCGAGTGCACGGCGGTCAGGCAGATCGTCTGGCGGGAGCGGCGTACCGGCCGCGAGCGCGCCGAGCGCGTGACGGCGCTGCCCGGGGGCGGGTTCGCGGCCAGGCCGGCGGTGGGCCGGCTCCCGCCCGGCACCTGGGACGCCTACCTGGAGCTCGACCTGGGCGGGCCGCCCGCGCGGTTCAGGGTCGAGACCGACGCCGAGACGGTCGCCGGTCCGCGCAGGTGGTGGGGCGCGGCGTTGCTGCGCAGCGTGCGGCCGTACGCGACCTCGGGGAAGGGGCGGCTGAGCACGGTCGTGCACCGGCTGACGCCGCGAACGATCCTCAGGAGGATCCTTCAGTAATTGCCACCTATGTGCAGGTGCAAGGCAATGCTCTAAAGTGAGAAGGATTTGTTCGTCCTTCTGGAGGCGTTGCCGTGCACGTACCCGATGGCTTCTTCAACGCAGCTACTTCCGTCTCCGCCGGAGCGGTGGCGGCCGCCGGGGTGGCGGTCTGCCTGCGGGGCGCACGCCGGGAACTTGACGACCGGACCGCGCCCATGGCGGGGCTCGTGGCGGCCTTCATCTTCGCGGTCCAGATGCTGAACTTCCCCGTCGCGGCGGGCACCAGCGGCCACCTGCTGGGCGGCGCATTGGCGGCGATACTCGTGGGGCCCTACACAGGGGTGCTCTGCATGGCCGTGGTGCTCCTGGTGCAGGCAGTGTTCTTCGCCGACGGCGGGCTGACCGCGCTGGGCGTCAACATCACGATCATGGGCATCGTCACCGTGCTGGTCGGCTGGGGCGTGTTCCGGCTGGTCACCGGGTTGTCCAGGGGCAGGGGCGGGGTGACGCTCGGGGCGTTCCTCGGTGCGCTGATCTCGGTGCCGGCCTCGGCGCTGGTGTTCTCGCTGCTGTTCTGGATCGGCGGGACCGCGCCCATCGAGGTGTCGGCCGTGGCCGCGGCCATGGGCGGCGTGCACGTGCTGATCGGCATCGGCGAGGCCCTGATCACCGCCACCACCGTCGCCGCCGTGCTGGCCGTACGGCCCGACCTGGTCTACGGCGCCCGCGGGCTGGCCAAGCCGCTGGTGCTCAAGGGCGCCGAGGGCACGACCACGACCGTGGGCGAGGAGGCGCCGGCGGCCCGGCCGGGCGCACTCAGGCCGTTCCTGCTGGGCGGGATCGGGCTGACCCTGGTGCTGGCCGGCGTGGTCTCCTTCTTCGCCGCCTCCGACCCCGACGGGCTGGAGGCCGTGGCCGAGAACAAGGGCTTCAGCGGGCAGGCGGTCGACCACGCGTTCGGGTCGTGGGCGCTGGCCGACTACGGTGAGGTGGGCGGCATCCCGGTCGGCGTGGCCGGGATCGTCGGCGTCGGGCTCGTGCTGCTCATCGCCGGTGGCGTGGCGTTCGCCGCGCGGAGCCGTACGAACGTGGGGGTCTGATCTGTGAGAGACGGTGAGTGACGGTGGGCGCGGGGCATCGGCACGATCTCTATCTGCCGGGTGACTCACCGGTCCACCGGTTGCCGCCGCAGTGCAAGCTGCTCGCCGTCTTCGCCTTCGCCGTCGTCGTGGTGGCCACGCCGCGGGAGCGCTTCTGGGCGTTCGCGGTCTACGCGGTGCTGCTCGGGGGCGTCGCGCTGGCCGCGCGGGTGCCGTTCGGGCACGTGCTGCGGCGGATGGTGATCGAGGTGCCGTTCGTGCTGTTCGCGTTCCTGATCCCGGTGATCGGGATGGGGGAGCGCACGACGGTGCTGGGGGTCTCGCTGAGCGTGCAGGGGTTGTGGGCGGCCTGGAACATCCTGGTCAAGGCCACGCTCGGGGTGATCGCCTCGATCCTGCTCGCGGCCACCACCGAGCCGCGGGTCATCCTCGTCGGGGCCCAGCGGCTGCGGCTGCCGAGCCTGCTGGTGCAGATCGCCATGTTCATGCTCAGGTACATGGACGTGATCGTGGAGGAGATGCGGCGGATGCGGGTGGCGCGGGAGTCGCGCGGGTTCGAGGCGCGCAACTTCCGGCAGATCCCGGTGATCGCGCGCTCGGCCGGGGCGCTGTTCATCCGTTCGTACGAGCGGGGTGAGCGGGTGCATCTGGCGATGCTGAGCCGCGGCTACTCCGGACGGATGCCGATAATTCAAGATATTTCGGCATCCATCGGGCAGTGGGGGGCGGCGCTCGCCCTGCCCGTCACGGCACTCGCGGTTCTGGGGCTCTCATGGTGAACTCTCTGGAGGTCAGTGACCTGGCCTACGCCTACCCCGACGGCACTCAGGCGCTGTTCGGCGTGAACCTGGCGATCGGCCGCGGCGAGCGGGTGGCGCTGCTCGGCCCCAACGGCGCCGGCAAGACGACCCTCGTCATGCATCTCAACGGCATTCTCACCGCCGGGCACGGCAATGTGGCCGTGGGCGGCGTCCCGGTGCGCAAGGACACGCTCAAGGAGATCAGGCAGCGCGTCGGCCTGGTCTTCCAGGACCCCGACGACCAGCTCTTCATGCCCACGGTCAAGGACGACGTCGCCTTCGGCCCGGCCAACGCCGGACTCAAGGGCGCCGAGCTCGACCGGGTGGTCCGCGACGCGCTCGACCGGGTCGGCATGCTGGAGGCCGCCGACCGGCCGCCGCACCACCTGTCGTTCGGGCAGCGGCGCAGGGTGGCGGTGGCCACGGTGCTGGCGATGCGGCCGGAGATCCTGGTGCTCGACGAGCCCTCCTCCAACCTCGACCCGGCCGCACGCAGGGAGCTGGCCGAGATCCTGCGGTCGCTGGACGTGACGGTGCTCATGGTCACCCACGACCTGCCGTACGCGCTGGAGTTGTGCGAGCGCTCGCTGATCCTGTCGGGAGGCGTGATCGCCGCCGACGGCCCGACGCGCGAGCTGCTGGCCGACCCCGGGCTGCTGGCCGAACACCGCCTGGAGCTCCCTTACGGCTTCGCCGTCCCGGCCGGGTGAGGCGACCTGGCGCCCAGGTCGCGGGCCGGGTGGGAACCCTTGGCGCGACCTCCGGCGCGCGATCGATCCGGCCCAGTCCTTCCACATCCGGCTCTTCGTAGTTTGTGCATGCCCGCTATCCGGGGATGTCGAAGTACAGTGGCTCATCGAGGAGGGGCCAAATGAAGCTGCGGCTTGCGCGACACGCCCTGGGTGACGCCGTGGTGGTGGCCGTTGAGGGAGAGCTCGATCTGTTCACCGCACCGTTCCTCCGCGACGAGGTACGCGACGCCATCAAGCAGGACAGCGCCAGGCTCGTGCTCGACCTGCAGCAGCTGTCGTTCATGGACTCCAGCGGTCTTTCGGTGCTGATCGAGGCCTGGCGGCTGGCCACCGGAGAAGGCGGCGGGGTGTGCCTGGCCGCGCCCCAGGCGCCCGTGGCCCGCATCCTGCGGACCACGGGGCTCGACCGGCGGATCAAGGTGTACTCCGACGTCGACAGCGCCGTGGGGGGAATTTAACCCGCCCCGAGTAGAACTTCATTCGGTTGGCGCGTTAAGGTCCGGGATATGGACGTCAACGGATCTGCAGCAATCATCTCCGGCGGTGCCAGCGGCCTTGGCGAGGCCTCGGCCCGTGAGCTCGCCCGGGCGGGCGCCACCGTGGTCATCGCCGATCTCAACGAGGAGCGCGGCAAGGCCGTCGCCGACGAACTCGGCGGCGTCTTCGTCAGGACGGACGTGTCGGACGACGATCAGGTGCAGGCGGCCGTCGACGCGGCCGTGGCCACGGGCAAGCCGCTGCGCGTCGTGGTCAACAGCGCGGGCATCGGCTGGGCCGAGCGCACGGTCAACCGCGAGGGCAAGCCGCACAACCCGGCCACGTACCGCAAGGTGATCGAGGTCAACCTGATCGGCACGTTCAACCTGATGCGCGTCGCCGCGGCCGCCATCGCCGCCACCGAGCCGGTCGACGCCGACGGCCAGCGCGGCGTCGTGATCAACACCGCCTCCGTGGCCGCCCTGGAGGGCCAGACGGGCCAGCTCGCCTACTCCGCCTCCAAGGGCGGCATCGTGGGCATGACGGTCCCCGCCGCGCGCGACCTGGCGGCCATCGGCGTACGCGTCAACACGATCTGCCCCGGCATCATCGACACCCCCATCTACGGCTTCTCCGGCAACGCCGAGGAGTTCAAGGCCAAGCTCGTGGCCCCGGTCGTCTTCCCCAAGCGCATGGGCCGCGCCGACGAGTTCGCCCACCTGGTCCACTCGCTCATCCAGAACGACTACATGAACGCCGAGGTCGTGCGCTTCGACGGCGGCATCCGCTTCCAGCCCAAGTGAGGTCTCGTGTCTGACGAAGTGCTCGTCGAGCAGTCCGGAAACGTCGCGATCATCACCATCAACCGGCCGAAGGCGCGTAACGCGATCAACGGCGCGGTGGCCCGGGGGATCGCCGAGGCGCTGGACACCTTCGACGCCCGCGCCGAGATCTCGGCGTACGTGCTGACCGGCGCCGGCGGCACGTTCTGCGCGGGCATGGACCTCAAGGGGTTCCTGACCGGCGACCTCCCGGTGGTCGAGGGCCGCGGCTTCGGCGGCATCGCCGAGGCGCCGCCCAAGAAGCCCCTGGTGGCCGCGGTCGAGGGGTACGCGCTGGCCGGCGGGTTCGAGCTGGCCCTGTCCTGCGACGTCATCGTGGCCTCGTCGGAGTCCACGTTCGGGCTGCCCGAGCCGAAGCGGGGGCTGGTGGCGGGCGCGGGCGGGATCATGCGGCTGCCGCGGCGCATCCCGTACCACGTGGCCATGGAGATCGCCCTGACCGGTGACCACTACCCGGCCTCCCGCCTGTACGAGCTGGGCCTGGTCAACCGGATCACCGAGCCGGGGGCCGCCCTGGAGGGCGCGCTGGAGCTGGCCCGCAAGATCGCCGCCAACGCGCCCCTGGCGCTCGCGGCGACCAAGAAGGTGATCATCGAGTCCCAGGACTGGTCGCTGGAGGAGATGTTCAAGAAGCAGGGCGCGATCATCAACCCGGTGTTCGGCTCCAAGGACGCGATGGAGGGCGCGGCGGCCTTCGCCGAGAAGCGCGCCCCCCAGTGGAAGGGCGAGTAACCCTCGTCGGCACGCCGGCCCCTTCCGGGACGTCCGGGAGGGGCGGCGTCAACGCGCGCGCGTGAGCTTTCCTGCGTACGGTAAAAAAGAGGAGACGACCACCAGGAGAGCGCATGAGCGACCAGTCCGGTTCCAGGTTCGAGTCGGCCAGGCGCGGCGCCGGCACCTTCCTGTCGAGCGCGATCAAGGCGATCGTCATCCTCGGGTCCATGCTCGCCGTGATGTGGGTGCTGGAAGGCGTCGACTACGTGATGGGCGGCGCGCTCGACTCGTACGGCATCGCGGGCTGGGACCCCGACGGCCTGCTGGGCATCTTCTTCGCGCCGTTCCTGCACGGCGGCTTCGGCCATCTCATGGCCAACTCGCTGCCGCTGCTGGTGCTGGGCTTCCTGGCGGCGGTGCGCGACATCCGCAAGTTCCTGTGGGCCACGCTGCTGATCGTGGTGATCGGCGGCGTCGGCACGTGGGTGTCCAGCCCCGGCGTGATCACGATCGGCGCGAGCGGCCTGGTCTTCGGCTACTTCGGCTTCGTGCTGGCCCGGGGGCTGTTCGACCGCCGCCTGGTGGACATCCTGATCGGCATCGGCGTGGGCGTGGCCTACTACTCGATCCTGTGGGGCCTGCTGCCCAACCAGCAGGGCATCTCCTGGCAGGGCCACCTGTTCGGGCTCCTGGGCGGCGTGGTGGCCGCCTGGGTGCTGCGGCGCAGGAAAGAGCTGCCCGCCTCGCTCTGAGCCCTACAGGTGCGGCTTGGTGTGCTCGGCCGGCGAGCTGGAGAGCATGCGGTCGATGAGCGCCAGGCCGATCGCCGAGGCCACGAACGCCAGATGGATGATCGTCTGCCACATGATCTTGTCGTTGGGCACGTCACGCGCCCGGATGAACGTCTGCAGCAGGTGCACCGACGAGATGCCGATGATGGCCGTGGCCAGCTTGACCTTCAGCACGTTGGCGTTGACGTGGGAGAGCCATTCGGGCTCGTCGGGATGGTCGTTGAGATTGATGCGCGAGACGAACGTCTCGTAGCCGCCGATGATCACCATGATCAGCAGGTTGGAGATCATCACGACGTCGATCAGCGCCAGCACCGTGAGCATGACGACGACCTCGGCCGACGTGCCGTCGCCGGTCGCCGGGTGCAGGAAGACGCTGCTCAGCAGGTGCCACAGCTCGGTCATGAACTGCCAGACGTACACCGCCTGGGCCACGATGAGGCCCAGGTAGAGCGGGACCTGGAGCCAGCGGCTGGCGAACATGAGGTAGCCGAGGCTCCGGGGCAGCGCTCGCCCCTGGCCGATAGGGGGCTTTTCAGGCAAGAATGTTTCCTACTGATCGAGCCGGAGGACTGGTGAGTTGGCGAACCTGGGATCCCTGGAACGCGCGATCATGAACGTGCTGTGGGATGCCGGCCGGGCCATGCGCGTCAGGGAGCTGCTCGACAGGCTCAACGAGGAACGCGACCTCGCGTACACGACCGTGCAGACCGTGGCCGAGCGGCTGGCGCGCAAGGGGCTGCTCGTGCGCACGCCCTCGCGCAACGCCTTCCGCTACGCGGCCGCCTGCTCAAGGGCCGAGCACGTCAGCCGCCTGATGCTGGAGGCGCTTGCCGTCAGCACCGACAGGCTGCCGGTGCTGACGAGGTTCGCGCAGAGCGTCGAGGAGGAGGACGCCCTGGCGCTCCTGGACGAGCTGGCCCGCCGGACGCGCCGGCGGGCGCCGGGCTAGAGCCGCTCGACCACGTGGTCGACGCAGACCGTCAGCGCCTCGACGTCGGACGGCTCGATGGCCGGGAACATCGCGATGCGCAGCTGGTTGCGGCCCAGCTTGCGGTAGGGCTCGGTGTCGACGATGCCGTTGGCGCGCAGCACCTTGGCCACCTCTGCGGCGTCGACGTCGTCGTTGAAGTCGATCGTGCCGACCACCTGCGAGCGGAACTGCGGAGCGGCGAACGGCGTGGCGTAGGACGACTTCTCGGCCCAGGTGTACAGGCGCTGGCTGGAGTCGGCCGTGCGGGCGGTGGTCCAGGCCAGGCCGCCGTTGCCGTTCATCCAGTCGAGCTGGTCGGCCAGCAGGAACAGCGTGGCCACGGCGGGCGTGTTGTAGGTCTGGTCCTTGCCGGAGTTGTCGATCGCGATCGGCAGGCTGAAGAACTCGGGGACGTACCGGCCGGAGGCGGCGATCTCCTCGACCCTGGCCAGGGCGCGCGGCGACATGATCGCGATCCACAGGCCGCCGTCGGAGGCGAAGCTCTTCTGCGGGGCGAAGTAGTAGACGTCGGTCTCGGCGATGTCGACCGGCAGGCCGCCCGCGCCGGAGGTGGCGTCGACCAGCACCAGCGAGTCGTCGCCGCCCACGCGGGAGATCGGCATGGCGACGCCGGTCGAGGTCTCGTTGTGGGTGAGCGCGTAGACGTCGACGCCGTCCTCGGCCACCGCGGTGGGGTAGGTGCCGACGTCGGACTTGATCACGCTCGGGTCGCCCAGCCAGGGCGCCTTCTTGGCGACCGCGGCGAACTTCGAGGAGAACTCGCCGAACGCCAGGTGCTGGGACTTCTCCCTGATCAGCCCGAAGGCCGCGATGTCCCAGAACGCGGTGGTGCCGCCGTTGCCCAGCACGACCTGGTAGCCCTCGGGCAGCGAGAACAGGTCGGCGAGCCCGGAACGCACGCGGCCGACCAGGTTCTTGACCGGCTTCTGGCGGTGGGAGGTGCCCATGAGACTCGCGCCGGAGGCGGCGAGCGCGGCCAGTTGCTCGGTGCGAACCTTCGAGGGCCCGCAGCCGAAGCGGCCGTCGGCGGGCTTGATGTCAGCGGGAATCACGATGTCAGCCACGTGCCAAGCGTACTGAGGCCGTCCGGGTGACGTCGCGCGGGTCCGCCGAATGAGACGCGGAACGGCCCGCCCTTGATCGGGCGGGCCGTTCATGACACGGGCGAAATCGTGTCAGATCGTGCCGGCAACCTCGGAGGCGCCGGGGACGTCGCTGAGCGGGCGCGACGCCGGGCCGATGTAGTTGGCGCTCGGCCGCACCAGCCTTCCGGTGCGCTTCTGCTCCAGGATGTGCGCGGCCCAGCCGGCCGTGCGGGCGCAGGTGAACATCGAGGTGAACATGTGCGAGGGCACCTCGGCGAAGTCGAGCACCACGGCCGCCCAGTACTCGACGTTCGTGGCGAGCACCCGGTCGGGCTTGCGGGCGTGCAGCTCCTCCAGGGCGGCCTGCTCCAGCGCCGCCGCGACCTCGTAGCGGGGCGCGTCGAGCTCCTTGGCGGTACGGCGCAGCACGCGGGCGCGCGGGTCCTCCGCGCGGTACACGCGGTGGCCGAAGCCCATGAGCCTGTTGCCCTTGTCGAGCTCGCCCTGGACGTACTTCTTGGCGTCGCCGAGCTGCTCCACGCCTTCGATCATGTGGAGCACGCGGGCGGGGGCGCCGCCGTGCAGCGGGCCCGACATGGCGCCGACGGCGCCGGACAGCGCCGCCGCCACGTCCGCGCCGGTGGAGGCGATGACGCGGGCGGTGAACGTGGACGCGTTCATGCCGTGCTCGGCGGCCGAGGTCCAGTAAGCGTCGATGGCCTTGACGTGCTTGGGATCAGGCTCACCGCGCCAGCGGATCATGAAACGCTCGACGATGGTCTTCGCCTCGTCGACCCGGCTCTCCGGCACCATCGGCAGGCCGAGGCCGCGCGCGGACTGCGCGACGAAGGAGAGAGCCATCACGGAGGCGCGCGCGAGCTGGTCGCGGGCCTCCTCGTCACTGATGTCGAGCAGGGGCTTGAAGCCATAGGCCGGAGCCAGCATGGCCAGCGCGCTCTGCACGTCTACACGGATGTCACCGGAGTGGACAGGGATGGGGTACGGCTCCGCCGGGGGCAGGCCCGGCTGGAACTTGTTGTCGACCAGCAGGCCCCAAACGTGCCCGAACGGGACACGGCCGACCAGCTCCTCGATGTCGACGCCCCGGTATCGAAGGGCGCCCCCTTCTTTGTCCGGTTCCGCGATCTCGGTCTCGAAAGCTACGACGCCTTCGAGGCCGGGTTTGAAGTCGGACATGCTCGGCCGCCTCCCTTTCTTGCCATGTAACGGCAATGCCTTGATGTCGAGATACCGGCGGGTCAATTTAACCCCCTCCCAGCTCATGGTCGGTCTCGGGACCCGCCGAAACGCCAAACCCGCTGGTAGGGAGCCTTCTGTGGGATCTGCCACATGAGCGCGCAAGAATACCTTCTCGTGGATGCCACCCCGCGCCCGCCCCTGCTGGCGGGGCTACGCCGAACGTACGAGGGCGAGCCGTTGCTCGAAACCGACCTCGCGTCCGACCCCATCGCGCAGTTCACCGTCTGGTTCCAGGAGGCGCTCGAATCCGGCCTGCCCGAACCCAACGCCATGGTCCTCGCCACCGCCTCCGCGGGCGGCCGGCCGAGCGCCAGGACCGTCCTGCTCAAGGGCTACGACGAACAGGGCTTCATCTTCTACACCAACTACGAGTCCCGCAAAGGCCGCGACCTGGCCGAGAACGGGCGAGCCTCGCTGCTGTTCCCCTGGCACGCCATCCGCCGCCAGATCCGCATCGAGGGCACGGTCGCCCGCATCTCCCACCAGGAGTCGGCCGACTACTACAACTCCCGCCCGTACGGCTCGCGCATCGGGGCCTGGGCCTCGCGCCAGTCGGCGGTCGTCCGCTCGCGCGAGGAGCTGGACGAGCGCTACGAGGAGCTGGCCGCCCGCTGGCCGGAGGATCCGCCGGTGCCCGACTTCTGGGGCGGCTTCCGGGTCACCCCGATCGAGGTGGAGTTCTGGCAGGGACAGCTGGACCGGATGCACGACAGGCTGCGGTACCGGCGTACCCGACCCGGGTGGGCCTTGGAAAGACTTGCCCCTTAAATTGCCTTAGGTGGCATTCGGGGAACTGGTCAAACGTCATTTTGTGGACACCAGGCCGCTGGCCGTGCCCGCTTACCGCCGGATCTGGTCCGGTCAGGCGGTCTCGAACGTGGGCGTCGCCGTCACCGTCGTGGCGGTCGGCCAGCAGGTCTACGACCTGACCCACTCCTCGCTCTGGGTGGGCCTGCTCGGCATGGCCAACCTGATCCCGCTGCTGGTCTTCGGGCTGTGGGGCGGGGCCGTCGCCGACGCCTTCGACCGGCGCAGGCTGCTCGTCATCGGCTCGCTCATCACCTGGGCGGCCACCCTGGTCATCCTGGCGCAGGCCCTGCTCGGGCTGGGCAACGTCTATCTGATCTTCGCGGCGACGGCGGTCAACGCCACCGGGTTCGCGATCACCGGCCCGACCAGGGGCTCGGTGATCCCGCGCATCCTCGACCCCGAGCTGGTGCCGGCCGCCAACGCGCTCAACTCGCTGGTCTACAGCCTCGGCGCGGTCGTCGGCCCGATGCTCGGCGGCGTGCTGCTGGCCACCGGCGGCGACCACCCCAACTACGCCGCCGCCTACGCGGTGGACGCCCTGCTGTTCAGCGCCGGCCTCTACGCGGCCCTCAGGCTGCCCGCCCTGCCCCCGCTGACCGAGGTGGGACGTCCGGGGGCCCGGGCGGTCTGGGAGGGCCTCAGCTTCATCGCCAGGAGCCCGGTGCTGCTGATGTCGTTCGTCGTGGACATCATCGCGATGGTCTTCGCCATGCCGCGCGCCCTCTACCCCGAACTGGCCGCCGAACGTTTCGGCGGCTCGATGACCGCGCTCGGCTGGGCGACCTCGGCCATGGCCATCGGCTCGGTAGCCGGCGCGCTGTTCTCCGGCTGGGTGGGCCGCGTCTCGCGCCAGGGCCTCGCGCTGGTGCTGGCGATCGCCATGTGGGGGCTCGCCGTGGCGGCCGCGGGGCTGGTGGGCGAGCTGTGGCTGGTCGTGGCGTTCATGGCGGTCGGCGGCGTGGCCGACGTGATCTCGTCGGTGTGGCGGCAGTCGATCCTGCAGCTCTACGCCCCCGACGAGATGCGCGGGCGCATGCAGGGAGCGTTCATGGTGGTGGTGGCGGGCGGCCCGCGCCTGGGCGACCTGCGCGCCGGGGCGACCGCGACCGCCTTCGGGCTCACCGGCGCCTGGGTGGGCGGGGGACTGGCGTGCGCGGTCACCGTGCTCGTCGTCGGCCTGTCGGTGGCCGCGTTCCGCGACTACCGCTCCGACACCCGCGCCGCGGCCCTGAGGTCGGAGACGAAGCCCGCGTAGGCCGCGTCCCTGTCGGGCGCGCGCAGCACCGCCGAGGGGTGGATCGTGGCCACCGCGAGCGCGTCGCCGAGCGGCACCGGCTCGCCTCTGTGCTCCGTCAGCCGGAACGCCCTGCCCAGCAGCGACCTGGCCGCCGTCGCGCCGAGCACCACGACGACCTCGGGCCCCACCAGCGCCAGCTCCGCGCCGAGCCACGGCCGGCAGGCCTCGATCTCGGCCACCGTCGGCTTCTGGTGGATCCTTCTCTTCCCCCGCGGAGTGAAGGAGAAATGTTTGACGGCGTTTGTCAAATAGACCGCGTCCCGTTCGATTCCCGCCTCCTCCAGCCCGCGGTCCAGCACGCGTCCCGAAGGACCCACGAAAGGATGCCCTTCCAGGTCCTCGCGATCGCCGGGCTGCTCGCCGACCAGCATGAAGCGGGCCTGCTCGGGGCCCTCGCCGAACACCGTCTGGGTGGCCGCGGCGTACAGGTCGCAGCCCTCGCAGCGGGCCGCCGCGGTCCGCAGGGAGCCGAGATCACGCCGGTCGGGAAGGAACTCGGCCGCCCCGTTGTTGCCGTCCTTAACCATCGTCGGTCGTTCTCCCAATAGGGTTCCTGAAGACTTCTGTGCCCGTAGCGGACGGGCTCAGTCCCCGCCACGACCGGCGTAGCATTTCAGTTGGGAGGAGCCTTGACCGCACACGGCCTGATCGACACGACGGAGATGTATCTCCGCACGATTTACGAGCTCGAAGAGGAGGGCATCGTCCCCCTTCGCGCCCGCATCGCGGAGCGCCTCCAGCAGAGCGGCCCCACCGTGAGCCAGACCGTCGCCCGCATGGAGCGCGACGGCCTCGTCCGCGTCGAGGGCGACCGGCATCTGTCGATGACCGACCTGGGCCGCACGCTGGCCACGCGCGTGATGCGCAAGCACCGTCTGGCCGAATGCCTGCTCACCCAGGTCATCGGCCTTCCCTGGGAAGAGGTGCACATCGAGGCGTGCCGGTGGGAGCACGTCATGTCCGAGTCGGTCGAGGCGCGGCTGGTGACGCTGCTCGACAACCCCACGGTCTGCCCGCACGGCAACCCCATCCCGGGGCTGGCCGAGCTGGGGGCGCCGGAGGCCGCCGAGGGCGCGGCCAACGTCCTGACCTCGATGTCCGAGGCCGCCGGGCCGAGGGACATTCCGGTCGTGGTGCGCCGGATCAGCGAACAAGTGCAAAGCGATCCTGCTGTGATGCTTAAACTCAAGCAAGTTGGGATACAACCCGGACGCGAGGTGACGCTCGCGGCGAGCGACGACGGTGTGCGGGTGACAGGTGACGGTGACGCGAACGACACTCCCGCGGAGCTTCCGCGTGACGTTGCCGCGCACGTTTTTGTCTCCAAGCGCTGACGCGCGCGCAGCCACTTGGTTGAATCCCTCTCGGGAGGCCCTCCACTCTCCCCTGGCCAAGACAGTTGCAGGAGCGCCCGTGGTCCGCTGTGCGCACAAGCCACCCCAAGGAGTGGTCTCCGGATGAAGCGATGGGGGGATCTGTCACAAGAAACGGCTGATCACCTTGGTGCCGGGTCCGTTCTGGACCATGCCGAAATGGCAGTGGTCGTGACAGACCGCTTCAGCAATCTCCTCTACTGGAATCCCTTCGCCGAGCAGCTGTTCGGCCGTCCCGGCAAGGCGCCGGCACGTGACGCGTCCGTCCTGTCCCTCGGGATCATGGACAAGGACCACCCGCAGGCGATCGAGCTGGCCAAGCATGTGCTCAAGGGTGGCGTGTGGGAGGGCACGTTCGACGTCAGGCGCGGCGACGGCACGATCGTCTACGTCCGCGCCCAGGCCGTGCCGCTGCGTCACCCGTCCGGCTCGGTCACCGGCATCGTCATCCTGGCCCGCGAGGCCCTGCGCAGCAACGAACGCGAGAAAGACCGTTTCGGGCTCCTTGAGCGCATCGGCGAACGCCTGGCCGGCTCGCTCTACGTCGAGGAGACGCTCAAGCGCGTCGCTGAGATGCTCGTCCCGCAGTTCGCCGACCACTGCTTCATCGAGCTCATGGAGGGCGACCGGCTCGTCCGCCGGGTCTCGGAGCACGTCCAGGGCTGGACCCCACCCGCGGGCACGTGGAAGCCGGTGGGCGCGGAGATCCGCTACCCCTCCGGCCACTACGCCGACACCGCGCTGCGCCGCCAGGAGACCATCCTGGTGGAGGACTTCTCCACCACCAGCTACCCGATGCCCCACGAGGGCAGCGCGCGGCTGGCCGGCGAGATCGGCATGACCTCGGCCATCGTCGCCCCCCTGCTGGTGCGCGGCGAGACGCTGGGCCTGATGTACCTCGGCCTGTCCAACCTGACCGACCGGCGCAGCCCCCACTACGACGCCTTCGACCGCGACTTCGTGGGCGCCATCGCCACCCGCGTGGCCCTCGCGATCGACAACGCGCTGCTGTTCGAGGAGGAGCGTCACACGGCCGAGTCGTTCCAGAAGCACCTGCTGCCGCGGGCGCTGCCCCAGCTCGACGGCCTCGACATCGCGGTGCGCTACTACCCGGCGGCCCCCCTCGCCTCCCATGGCCAGGGCATCCAGACCCAGGTCGGCGGCGACTGGTACGACGTGATCCCGCTCTCGGCCGGCCGGGTCGGCATCGTGATCGGCGACGTCGAGGGCAGGGGCGCCAAGGCCGCGGCCATCATGGGCCAGCTCAGGGCGGCGCTGCGGGCCTTCGCCCAGGACGACAAGTCGCCCGCCGACATCCTGGCCAGGCTCGACGAGTGGACCCGCATCATCGCCACCCCCGAGCAGGACGACAACGGCGCCGACGTCAGCATCCCGCCCATCGTCACCTGCCAGTACCTGGTCTACGACGCCTGGTCCCGCCAGCTGTCCTTCGCCAACGCCGGGCACGCGCCGCCGCTGCTGGTGGTCGACGGCCAGTGCCTGGAGATGGACATCGAGGAGGTCGGCCAGCCGCTGGGCGTCCGGGCCAAGGGCCTGCACGCCGACCTGGTCTACAAGGAGGAGACCCGCACCCTCCCGCCGGGCGCGGCGTTGCTGCTCTACACCGACGGCCTGGTCGATCGGCGTCCGGGCCGCGACGGGCGGATGCCGAGCGAGGAGGAGACGCTCGGCGTGCTGTGCGAGAAGCTCGCCAAGATGGCCGACGCCGACGTCGAGCGCATCGCCGACGCCGCCACGGTCGCGGTGCCCGGCGAGATCGACGACGACATGGCGATCCTCGTCGTCCGCTCCAGCGACGTCGACCTCGACGTCGAGGAGCGCACCTTCCCGGCCCAGCCGATCATGGTCGGCGAGGCGCGCCGCATGGCCTCCGAGGCCTTCTCCGGCTGGAACGTGCCCGAAGAACGGGCCGAGCTGGCCTGCCTGCTCGTCTCCGAGGTCGTCACCAACGTGGTGCTGCACGCCTCCACCGCCAACTCCCCGCGCCGGGAGCTGGTCGTCGAGGGGCCGCCGCTGCCGTTCGAGGACTCCTGGGACATGCCGGGCTTCGAGGAGGAGCCGGCCGGCGACAAGGAGTTCACGCTGAGGCTGCGCAGGGGCGAGGAGTCGGTCTGGGTCGAGGTGTTCGACCAGGACCTGCGCCTGCCGCGCATCCGCAGCGCCGGTGAGAACGACGAGGGCGGCCGCGGTCTCTACCTGGTCGACCAGCTCGCCAAGCGCTGGGGATCCCGTCCCACCAGGGAAGGCAAAGCGGTCTGGTTCGAGATTCCCACCCGGCGCAGGTGAGTGGTTCACTGGGCCGCATGGAGCTGGCCTTCGAGCGCCGGGGCACCGGCGAGCCGCTGATCCTCGTCCACGGCATCGGACACCACTGGCAGGCGTGGTTGCCCGTGATGGACCGGCTGGCCGTCGACCACACGGTGATCGCGATCGACCTGCCCGGTTTCGGGGTGTCGCCGCGGTTGCCGGCGGGCATCCCGTACACCGCGGAGTCGCTGGCGGACGCGGTCGAGTCGTTCTGCGCGCTGCTCGGCATCCGGGAGCCGCACGTGGTGGGCAACTCGCTCGGCGGCTACATCGCGCTCGAACTCGCCTCGCGCGGCGTCGTGCGCACGGCGACCGCGTTGTCACCGGCCGGGTTCTGGTCGCGGTCCGAGCTGCTCTACTGCCAGTCGATGCTGAAGGCCCTGCGGGGCTCGGCCCGCGCGATGTCGCCGGAGCAGGCGGCCATGGCGGCCGGCAGCCCGTTCACGCGCGCCCTGTCCAGCGGCATCCTGGTCGCCCGGCCGGGCCGGCTCGACCCCGCCGGGCTCGTCGCGGCCACGCAGGCGCTGGCCGGAGCGGCCGGGTTCGACGAGACGCTGGAGTCGTTCGGCGGGCTGATGCCGCCGGCTCCGCCCAAGTGCCCGGTCACGATCGCGTGGGGCGAGCGTGACCGGCTGCTGCCGCGCCGCCAGGCCGTCCGCGCGGCGCGGTGGTCGGGGCAGCGGGTCAGGCTGCTCAAGGGCTGCGGGCACGTGCCGATGAGCGACGATCCCGGGCTGGTCGCCCGGGTCGTGCTGGAGGCCGACCGGGCGGCCGGCTAACGTTCGGCGTTGGCCGCCATGCGGCGCAGCACGTCGACGGCGGTCAGGTACTCCTGCGGGCTCACGCCCTCGGTGATGCGCCGCCTGAATCGGGTGACGTGCTCGGAGACCGCGGCGTGCGTGGCCCTTCCCTCGGCGGTCAGCTCTCCGTCCGCGAGCCATCCCCTCGACGTCAGACTCTGTACGGCCTCCTCCACACCCTCGAACGGCGCCAGCGCGGCGGCGTTCTGATCGTGGGCGGTGGCGTGGAGAAGCTGCCACTCCCTGCGCGAGGCGCCGTACGCGGACAGGGTCTGGCCCATCGCGTCCTCCAGCAGGTTGTCGAGGTGCTTCACCCAGTATCCGATAGGTTTGTCCATGCATGTACAATAACAACTATATGTATGAAGACAAGGAAATTGCCGCGATCGAACGCGCGATGGTCGCGATCAGGCGCAGGCAGAGCAGGCGGGCGCTGGCCCGGCGACAGGGCGCGACGGGGCCCGAGTTCGAGGTGCTCGACGTGGTCGAGGGCGCCGGCGGGCAGGTCACCGTGTCGATGGTCGCGGAGGCGCTGAACGTCGACCAGCCGCGGGCGAGCCGGCTCGTGACGGCGGCCGTGACGGCGGGGCTGGTGCGACGGGAGGCCGATCAGGCCGACGGGCGGCGGGCGTGGCTGGTGCTGACCGAGGCGGGCGTCGCGGCGCTCGGACAGGCCCGGCAGGCCAGGCAGGCGGCCTTCGCCTCGGCCACGGCAGACTGGTCGGCGGCCGAGCGGGCCGAGTTCGCCCGGCTGCTGACCCGGTTCGTGGAGGGGATGCCGGGCTGAGGCGCTCCCGGCGTCAGCGCATCGTCTGGCCCCAGACGAGCAGCATGGCGATGATGAACACGATCATCACGCCCACGTAGCCGACGGGGCCGAACCGGAACGCCCTGCGCACGCGGTTGAGCCCCCAGGCGAACAGTAACGCCAGGAAAACGAGGAGGATCAGGCCGCCGTCCATGCTGACAGTATGCGGCGCGGCCCGGCCCGGCGCGCGGCTGCCGTCAGAATCCGAAGGACCGGCCGATGATCTCTTTCATGATCTCGGTGGTGCCGCCGTAGATCGTCTGGACGCGGCTGTCCAGCCACGCCTTGGCGACCGGGTACTCCATCATGTAGCCGTAGCCGCCGTGGAGCTGGAGGCAACGGTCGATGACCTTGTTCTGCAGCTCGGTGGTCCACCATTTGGCCTTGGCCGCGTCCACGACGGTGAGCTGCTTGGCGTTGAGCGCCAGGATGCACTTGTCCACGTAGTGGCGGGCGATCTCCGTCTCGGTGGCCAGCTCGGCCAGGACGAAGCGGGTGTTCTGGAACGAACCGATGTTGCGGCCGAACGCCTGGCGGGTCTTGCAGTACTCGATCGTCTGCTCCAGCACCGCCTCCGCCGCGGCCACGGCCGCCACGGCGATCGACAGGCGTTCCTGGGGCAGGTTGTTCATCAGGTGGAAGAAGCCCTCGCCCTCGTTCGGGCCCAGACGGTTGGCCACCGGCACCCGGACGTTCTCGAAGAACAGCTCGGCGGTGTCCTGGGCCTTCATGCCGACCTTGTCCAGGTTCCGGCCGCGGTTGAAGCCGTCCATGCCGCGTTCGACCACGATCAGCGTCGTGCCTCTGGCGCCCGCGTCCGGGTCGGTCTTGGCGACCACGACCACGAGGTCGGCGTTGACACCGTTCGTGATGAACGTCTTCTGACCGTTGACCACGTAGTGGTCGCCCTCGCGGACGGCGGTGGTCCTGATGCCCTGGAGGTCACTGCCGGCGCCCGGCTCGGTCATCGCGATGGCGGTGATGAGCTCGCCGGAGGCGAAGCCGGGCAGCCAGCGCTGCTTCTGCCCGTCGTCGGTGAGTTCGACGACGTACGGGGCCATGACGTCGTTGTGCAGGGAGAAGCCCAGGCCGGAGGCGCCGTTCCCGATGATCTCCTCGACGATCACCGCGTTGTAGCGGAAGTCGGTGATGCCGGATCCGCCGTACTCCTCCGGGACGCCGAAGCCGAACATGCCGAGCTCGCCGGCCTTCTTCCAGACCTCGCGGGGCACGATGCCGTCCTTCTCCCACTGGCCGTGGTGCGGCACGACCTCGCGGGCCATGAACTCGCGCACGGTTTCCCGGAAGAGCAGGTGCTCCTCGTCGAAGAGGTCTCGCTGCATCGGTTCGCCTCCAAGCAGGTGTCGTGCACGACAGAATACGATTCTGTTACCCGGAGGTATACCCGCTTTTCGGGCGAGGAGGACAGCGGGGGACACGGCTTCATCACAAGTGCTGGAACTTGAGGGAATCGGCCTGCGTTGGGGGTGTTTTCGACTCTAAGATCTACCCTCGGTCTATTTGTGATGATCGGAGTGTCCCGTGAGTCGGTGGCGCAGGGCGTTGCTCGCCGCATCGATCGGTTCCGTGGCGACGGCTGGTCTCCTGGCCGTGCCACCCGCGAATGCGGGCACGTTCAACCTGGTGGTCGACTACAGCTGCAAGGGTGGGGTCGCAGGGGACGGGCCGGTGACCCTCAGGGCGCGAGTGGGCATTCCCACGGTGGCGCAGAAGGGCGGCAACCTGGCGCTCACCTGGTCGCTCGAATACACCGGCGCTCGCAGGTTCATGTCCCCGGACTACTTCGAGGCGGGGGCGAGGGTCTCGGTTCTCGGGAACGTCCAGGCGGAAGGCGCGTGGACCGGCGTGCTCCAGCCGAAGGGCTCGAAGGACCAGGCGGCGCTCGAACCGAACGTCCGGCTGGAGCCCCCGGAGGGGCTCGCGTCGGAGGCCGCGCTGACCGAAGAGGGCGTGCTGAAGCTGACCGTCCAGGGCATGACGGTGGACTTCGTCCCTCCGAAGCAAGAGATCATCGTGAACGACGACAGAACCGACCGGGTGACCTACACCGGGAACTGGCAGCATGTGGGCTCGACCCGGCCCGAGTACAAGGACTGGCTGCGTGACGTCCACACCAGCGACGTCAAGGGAGACAGCGCCAGCATCACCTTCACCGGGACGGGGTTCGAGTACATCGGCCGCCGCATGCCGGACGTCAGCACCGTCAACGTGACCGTGGACGACGACGACACAGGGCGCGTCGACCCCAAGAAGCTGCCCAACGGCCAGGACACGAACGCGATCGAAGGCAACGTCAGCCTCTGGAAGCGTCACGACCTCGACTACGGCAAGCACACCGTCACGATCAGGAGCCTCGACGACGCGCCCGTCAACCTGGACGCCTTCAAGCTCCTGAACCGCGAAATGATCAGTCCCCCCACGCTCCACAGAGCCACCTGCACCGTCACCAGCAGGCCGGACACCGTCGAGATCATCGTGCAGGGCCCCTCCACGTCGCCGTCCCCGAGCTCGACCCCGACCACGCCCACCACGACGCCGACGACGACTCCGACGACCACTCCCACCAACACCGGCACGTCCACCGCGACCAGCACCCCCACGCGGAACCACTCCCGGCCCACCCCGAGCAGCGGGCTCGGGCACGTGATCGTGGTGCCGGCGGCGACCGGGACGAGTACCAGCACGAGCACGCCCACCGCGACCGGCCCGACGGCGACCACGTACGTCAGGGCGCAGGTGGCCAAGATCCCCAAGGGTGGGGTGGACACCGGTGAGGCGCCCGACGAGCCGGACCGGCCGTACGGGCTGATGGCCAGTGGGGCGATGTTGCTCATGGGCAGCGCGGGCGGCGGGCTCGCTCTGCGCCGGCGCAGGGCCGCGCACGCGGGAGGAACGAAGTGATGGCCGAGCAGAAGACTCCGATGCAGCGGGCGATGCCCGGACTGCTGATCGCCGGTTCGCTGGCCGGCGTCGGCGCGATCATGGTGGGCCTGCTCTCCGTGGCGCCCAAGGTGGACGACGGCTCCGGCACGCTGGCCGCCGCCGACCAGCCGACCACCGTGCAGATCGAGAACGCCGGCGCGTTCGTGTTGCCCGCGACCGTGGGTCCGGGCGGCAAGGGCGCGACGCTGACCCCGGCCCGGCCGGAGGCGCCGCCGCCGCTGGCCGCCGCGCCGACCGTGCCGCCGATCCCCAAGGCGAAGACCAAGGCCGCCAAGGCCAAGGCCCGGCCCAGCCGGATCAAGATCCCCAAGATCAAGGTGAACGCCCCCATCGGCGGCGTCACCGTGGACATCAAGGGCAACCTGGGCACCCCGCCGCTGACCAGGCCGAACCAGACCGGCTGGTACCGCTTCTCGCCGGTTCCGGGCGAGCTCGGGCCCGCGGTCATCAACGGCCACGTGAGCACCCGTAAGGGCCCCGCCGTCTTCGACCGCCTCCGCGAGCTGGCCAAGGGCGACCAGATCTACGTGTACCGGTCGGACGGGAAGGTCACCCGGTTCACGGTGAGCGGGATCGAGCAGGTCAGCAAGTCGTCGTTCCCGACGTCCCGGGTGTACGGGAACACCAAGGACTCGCAGCTGAGGCTGATCACGTGTGGCGGCGTCTTCAACAAGGAGGCGCACAGCTACACCGACAACATCGTGGTGTACGCGACCCTGTCGAAGACGAAGGGCTGATGGGGTTTTTGGGGCGAATTTTGCGTTTTACGGGAAGTTGACAGGGACAGTTCGTAGGATCTCAACCGAACCGTGACCATCGGCTGGAATTCTGGCACGACTGTTGACACTGCGCTGAAACGGAGATGGACCCGTGCTTACGTCCCAGGCGTGGCGCCGCCTCGCCCACAAGACCTCCGCCTTGGGATTGATGGGCACACTCGCCGTCTCCGTCGGCTCGGTGGTCGGCCTGTCCTTCCCCGCCGAAGCGGCGGCCCCGAAGGTGTTCAGTTACACCTGTCAGGGAACCCTTCTGGCGGCTGCCAGCCAGTCGATCAGCGTAAATCTGACCGGCCCTGACTCGGCGGCGGCAGGTCAGACCTTCGACGTGACGGTGAACATCCCCGCGTTGACGCTCGCCGCTGCTCCGACCGCAGCAACGACTCTGCAGGTCAACGCGGCACTGACGCCGTCGGTGGGTTCGATCCAGGATCCGGGAGCGAAGACGGGGGCCGCCGTCACCACCAGCACGTCGGTGCCGGCCAAGGAAGTCACTTACAAGGTCTCAGTGCCCGCGGGCACCACAGGCAAGGTTTCGGTGAAGCCGGGACAGTTGTTGCTGCACCTGGCCTCAAGTGTGAACACGTCGGCCACCTGCACGACAACCAGCACCGAGAGCCTGGAAGTCCCCATCGGGACCGGTGGTGGCGGCACGGGGACCAGCGACCTCGTCGACTACGAGTGCGCCGGTCCTGGCGCCGCGGACTACCAGGACGTCCAGATCAAGGTCGAGATGACGATGCCGACCGCTGCCAAGGTGAATGACCCCTTCGCCATCAAGTGGAAGGGAACCTACACCGCGGGTAAGGAGCTGAAGGCTCCGACCACGGGCGAGACGATCAGTGCGAAGATCTTCGCCTATGCCGTTTTGACCGGGATCACCAATTTGACCTCCGCCACCGGAGAGGGCACCACCGGCACGATCACCGCCGGACAGACCATCCCTCTTCCGACCCTTGCTTTCGACGTCAAGGCCACAGCCAGCACTGCGGGTACGGTCACGGTGAAGCCCGGCAAGGTCAACTTCGGGTCCAACACCACGACGGGCACGCAGCCGGCGATCGAATGCACCGTCCAGAACGAGGCAGCGCTCAAGAGCTACACCTTCCAGGTGACCGCAGGCACAGGAACGAACCCGACGCCGACGCCCACGCCGACGCCCACGCCGACCCCCTCTCCTACGCCGACGCCCACCCCCAAGCCCACCAAGACCAGCACCGCGACCGTGACCGTCACCCCGCCCGACAAGTCGAAGACCCCCAAGGCCGGGGCCGACACCGGGGCCGGGGGTATGGCGGGGCCTGACGGGCGGCTGTTCGTCCTCACCGGCACCGTCCTGATCGCGGCCGCGGCGGCCGGTGGGCTGGTGCTGCGCCGGCGTACCGCGGGCAGGGGCTGAGCGGCGTGGCCGGGCAGTATCCCTACGGTGGCCCGCCGCCGCGGGACAGGGGGAGTGCCGCGCTCAGGACCGTGCTGATCGGCGCGGCCATCGCCGGGGTCGTCACGGTCGTGGCGGGCATGCTGATCGTGCTGCAGTCGCCCGAGGAGTACGGCATGGACAGGGACGCCCTGCCCGTGGCGGTGCAGACGCAGGCGTCGGGGCAGCCGCAGCAGGCGTTGTTCCAGGCGCCGCCGGACCAGCCGCCGCCGCTGCCGCAGATCGTGCCGGCGCCGCCGATGCTGCCCTCGACGCCGGTCCGGATCGTGATCAAGCGGCTCGGGATCAACGCGCCGATCAAGTCCGTGGGGCTGGCCAAGGACGGGGCGATCGAGGTGCCGCCGTCCGACAACCCCAACCTGGCCGGCTGGTACCGGAACATGTCCACGCCCGGCGAGGCGGGCCCGGCGGTGCTGCTCGGGCACAAGGACACCCGGACGCGCAGCGCCGTGTTCAGCCGCCTCGGCGAGCTGAAGAACGGCGACACCATCGAGGTCAGACGCCAGGACAAGACGACCGCCGTGTTCACGGTCGGCGGCGTGGAGCAGGCGAGCAAGAAGACGTTCCCGACCGAGCGCGTCTACGGGGGCAGGGAGAACGCCCAGCTCCACCTCATCACCTGTGGTGGGACCTACGATCGCACCATCGGGCACTACAACGACAACATCATCGTCTACGCGACGATGACGAGCTCCTATCGAAGCTGATTCGCGGAGGCGGGCATGGGCTGGATGGCGAAGCGGAGACTGCGTACTGGCCCGACGGCGGCATTGCCCGTCAAACCGGATACCGCCGAGCTGCTGCGGATCGTCCGGCTGGCCGATCCGGACGCACGACCCGACGGTGACGACATCGTGGCGGCCGACGTGCGGGTGTGCGCGCCGGTCGAGGCCGACAGCGAGCTGACCGGCGGGGTGCTGGAGAAGGTGTGGGCCTGCCGGGTCACCGCCGAGGGGCCGCTGCCGTTCGACTTCTTCGACCGCTACCTGGCCGAGGGGCTGGCCTTCCGGCTCAAGGGGCTCGCGGTGTGCCGGGGCGAGGTGAGCGATCCGGCTGACGGTGAGGGGGGCGGTCCCGCCGTCATCCTGCCGGTACGCCCGTCCGCCGAGGACCTGGCGCCCCTGCTTGAGCAGGGGGAGGACGAGTTCACGTACACGTCGGGCGACATCCGGGCCGCGCTGGTCCCGCAGAAGGGGCAGCCGCCGGCGGTGGGGGAGCTGCTGCCGTTCGCCACCGAGCTGACCGCGATCGAGCTGCGCGGCGACGAGCCCGTCAAGCTCGGAGGTCTGGCTCTGGAGCTGGCAGAATCGCTGAACGGGCTGGTCGTGGACCGGTGGCGGTTCAGGGTCGACGCCGCGGAGGACCTTCTGCCCCCGGAGTGACGAGCCACAGAACGTCGTTCTGTTGTAGTCTCTCCCTAATAACCGAATAATGCTCGGTTTCCAGGAGGCACTGTGGCAGAGGCGTACATCGTCGGAGCGGTCCGTACCCCGGTCGGCAAGAAGAAGGGCGGTCTGTCCACCGTCCATCCCACCGACCTGGCCGCCCACACGCTGAAGGCGCTCATCGACCGCACCGGCGTCGATCCGGCGGCGGTCGAGGACGTCATCATGGGGTGTGTCATGCAGTTCGGCCCCCAGAGCATGGACATCGCGCGAAATGCCTGGTTGTCGGCGGGGCTGCCCGAGACGACGGCCGGCGTCACGATCGACCGGCAGTGCGGCTCGTCCCAGCAGTCCATCCACTTCGCCGCCCAGGGCGTCCTGTCGGGCACCCAGGACCTGGTGGTGGCCGCGGGCGTGGAGTCGATGAGCATCGTCCCGATGGGCGCGTCGATCACCGCCGCGCTGGAGAAGGGCATGCCGTTCCCGTTCGGCGACAAGTGGGTCGAGCGCTACGGCAAGCAGGAGATCTCCCAGTTCCGCGGCGCCGAGCTGATGTGCGAGAAGTGGGGACTCCAGCGTGACGTGCTGGAGCAGTTCGCCTACGAGTCCCACCAGCGCGCCGCCAAGGCCGTCGCGAACGGCTACTTCAAGGACCAGATCGCCCCGATCAACGGCGTCGAGGACGACGAGGGCCCCCGGCCCGACACCACGCTGGAGAAGATGGCCGGGCTCAAGACCCTGAAGGAGGGCGGCCAGATCACCGCGGCCACCTCCTCGCAGATCTCCGACGGCTCCGGAGCCGTGCTGATCGCCTCCGAGCAGGCCGTGCGCGAGCACAACCTGACCCCGCGCGCCCGCATCCACCAGCTCGCGCTCATGGGCGACGACCCGGTGTACATGCTGACCGCGCCGATCCCGGCCACCCGGCGGGCCCTGAAGAAGGCGGGCATGTCGATCGACGAGATCGACGTCGTGGAGATCAACGAGGCGTTCGCCCCGGTGCCGCTGGCCTGGATCAAGGAGCTGGACGCCGACCCGGCCAAGGTCAACCCCAACGGCGGCGCCATCGCGCTCGGCCACCCGCTGGGCGGCACGGGAGCGATCCTGATGACCAAGCTCCTGCACGAGCTGGAGCGCACGGGCGGCCGCTACGGCCTGCAGGCGATGTGCGAGGGCGGCGGCCAGGCCAACGTCACCATCATCGAGCGGCTCTAGGAGAACCGGTCCAGGAAAGGGTGAGCGCCGCCTCCCGGGCGTAAGAGGGGAGGCGGCGCTCGCTAACTACCATCCCGGTAGTTGTCTAGCGGCCCTTGGACGGGATGATCCGCCGGGGCGAAACGACCGGTCGCTGCGGCATCTTGGGCAGTTGCCGGGGCGGCACGGGCGTGGCGGTCTTCTTCCTGGCTGAACGAACTCGCATGTGAAGCTCCTTTACGCGGACTCAGGACGCGGCTCCGGAAAGGGCCGGGCGTCGGCGAGCACAGCGTGGCCGCGTCTGTCGGACGATGGACTGAGGTGGCTGCTGTCACAGGTAAAGGCGCATGACCGACAAGCTACGGCGTGTCCGTGACGGCGGGCAACTGAATTAACCGGCCGCCGCGAGCTGCTGTTCGAAGCCCGTCACCATGGCCCGCAGGCCCGCGTCGAACCACTGGTCGTAGAAGCGCAGGGCATCCGCGTCGTGGGTCTCGGCGGTCGAGCCGACCTGGGCCAGGGCGTGGCCGAGCACGTAGACGCCCACCGACTGCACCGCGTTGACGGTGTCGGCGGTGGGCACGCCCACCGCCTCGAAGCGGGCCAGGAGGCCGGAGATCAGCTCGGTGGCGAGCCGTACGTCCACGGGGTGGGTGGCCAGCAGCGGGACGGCGCGCGGGTGGGCGAGCAGGAAGCGGCGGTAGGCCACGGCGAACCCGGCCAGCGCCCGCGGCCAGTCGGAGACCGGCGTGTAACCGGCCATGGCCTCGGCGAACAGCCGGTCGACGACCAGGGCCACGAGCGCGTCCCGGTTGGGTACGTGGCGGTAGAGCGACATGGCCGCCACCCCGAGGTCGGCGCCCAGGCGGCGCATGGTCAGCGCGTCGGGGCCCTCGGCGTCGAGGATGCCGACGGCCGCGGCCACGATGCGCTCGACGCTGAGCACGGCCGGTCGCCCCGCCCGCCTGGGTGCCTGAGTCATGCGGTCAGCGTAACGACGATCGTGGTCGCCAGCATGAGCAGGGACAGCACGCCCACCACCATGTGCTGGACGTCGATGACCACGGCACGGCCCGCGGTCGGCAGGACCTTCCAGGTGCGGCTGTACTCGCGCCGGTAGAGCTCGCGCTGCTCGTCCGTGGCCGTGCCGAAGTAGGGCAGCCACCAGCTCCGTACGTGACCGGCCATGACCAGGAGGCACAGAACCGTCGCGGCGGCGAGCGACCACGTCCGGTGCAGCGCGACGCCGGCCGCGATGAGCAGCGGGAACGGGTAGTTGATCGCGGTGGCCAGGGCCCGCCCCTTGACGTTCGCTCCGCTGAGGTCGTTGAGCGGGAACATGGGCACCCAGTCGATGAGGACGAGCCAGGCGAGCCATACGAGCGGGACGGCGACGGCGACCGCGGTCATCGGGATCTCCTCGAAGTTGCTTACTTGGTAAGCTTACACAGTACACAAATTCGGACGACGGCGGTCACGAGCCCTGCGAGGGCCGCGGCGAGCAGGGTGATCGACAACGACGCCGGGAAGTAGGTGAGCTGCTCCCAGGTCACGTACCGGCCGTTGAGCAGCACGGAGACCCAGTTCGGGTAGAACGCGAACACCAGGACCGGCAGCAGCACCGGCACCAGCCGCAGGGCGATCCGCCACCACGGCTTCCCCGACCGCCGGTTCGCCCACCGCCGCGCCCGCAGCACGCCCATGACCCCGAGGCCGGCCGCCACGACGGCGAGCAGGCCCAGCACCAGGTCGTAGAGCTGCCGGTCGCCGCCCAGGGCCGCCGGCGCGCGGCCCTCGCTCATCGCGGCCAGGCCCCGCATGATGTCGTAGGTGGGGTCGTAGAGCGAGGCGCCGTTGGTCATGACGGCGAAGCCGTAGCCGGTCTTCGGCGAGACGGCCTCGACGGCGTTGTAGGTGAACAGGTTGCCGGAGTGCACGAGCAGTCCGGACTCCTCCTCCAGGCCCCAGCCCATGCCGTAGCCCTGCAGGCCGGGCTTGTGCATGGTCTCCAGGCTCTGCTTCTTGACCAGCGGGCGGCCGGCGCCGTTCTGGGCGATCAGCCACTTGCCCATGTCCGCGGCAGTGGTGATGACCGCGCCCGAGCCGCTGCCGTCCAGGAACCCGGACGCCTCCGGCCGGGGCAGCCACATGCCGTAGACCGAGACGAAACCGTCCGCCGGCCGGACGGCCTGGGCGCTCACGGCGCTGCCGGTCATGCCGAGCGGGCCGAAGACGCGGTCCTTCATGAAGGCGTCGAAGGGCCGGCCGCTCGCGGTCTCGACCAGCCGGGCGGCCAGGTCGTAGTTGACGTTGCAGTACGCGTACCGGCTGCCCGGGTCGGCGGCCAGGCGGCCCTCGGCCAGGCGGGCGGTGTAGTCGGCCAGCGAGCCGGCGGACTCCAGGTCGCCGATGTCCAGCGAGCTGTCGGACAGCCCGGAGGTCTGGTTCAGCAACTGGCGCACAGTGATCTTGGCATGGCGCGGGTCGGCCATCCGGAAACCGGGAAGCTGCCCGGCCACCGGCTCATCCAGTGCAATCTTCCCCTGCTCCACCAGGGTCATCACGGCCAGCGCGGTGAACGACTTGCTCACCGAGGCCACCCGCATCGGCGTGGCCGCGGTGATCGCACGCCCTTCGGAATCCTTGCCGTACCCGGTGGCGTGCACGACCTTGTCGCCGTGGGTCACCACGACGGACAGGCCGGGCACGCCGGTGGCCTCCAGCGCCTCGCGCAGGTAGGAGTCCACGGCGGCGGGGGTCGGCTCGACGGGGGCCGAGGCAAAGGCCGGGGCGGAAGCGGGGGTGAGGGTCAGGGCCGCGGCCAGCCCGGCGAGGGCGATCTTCAAGCTCATGCAGGCAAACGTACGGAGAACGCCCCCACCTCCGAATCTGCCGACGGTCCAGTGGTACCCCCGACGAAAGTCAGGTCTCCATGGGGGACGGCAGCCGCTCCGGCACCGTGTCGTGCACCTGCTGGAAGATCACCGAGGTGCGGAAGCCGACGATCTCCTTGCGCTTGCTGAGCCGGTCGAGCAGGAAGGAGTGGAGGTGGTCGAGGTCCTGGACCGCGACGTGCAGCAGGAAGTCGTCGCCGCCGGCCAGCACGAACACGCTCAGCACCTCGGGCAGCTCGGCGGCCGACTGCTTGAAGGCGTTGATCACGGCCCGGCTCAGCGGGCGGACCTGGACCGAGACCATCGCCTGCGTGCTCCGGTTGAGCGCGGCGGGGTCGATGTCGGCGTGGTAGCCGCGGATCACGCCGCGCCGGGTGAGCGCCCTGACCCGTTCCAGGCAGGTCGAGGGGGCGATGCCGAGCCGGCGGGCCAGTTCCCGGTTGGACTGCCGCGCATCCGTTTGGAGCAGGCGGATGATCGCCGAATCAAGTTCGTCCATGACGCGATTCTGCACTCTTCTCCGATCGAACGTTCGGTGGAGCGGGGGCGGGGCCGAACGATCGGGCTACTTTCACGTGCGTGACTGAACAGGGCCGGATGGGTGCGGGGCAGGGCGTGGCGTTGCTGGTGGGCGCGGTGCTGGGGCCGGGGATGCTGGTGCTGCCGCAGCTCGCCGCCGCGGCGGCGGGGCCGGCCTCCGTGCTGGCCTGGGCGGGGCTGCTCGCGCTGAGCGTGCCGGTGGCGCTGACGTTCGCGGCGCTCGGCGTCCGGTATCCCGACGGGGGCGGGGTGGCGAGCTTCGCGGGGCTGGCCTTCGGGCCGCGGGCCGCCGCCGTGGTCGGCTGGTGGTTCTACGGGGCCGTGCCGGTCGGGACCGTGGCGGGCGCCCTCGTGGGCGGCCGGTACGTCGAGGCGTGCCTGGGCGTGGACGGCACCCTGGCCGGCGTGCTGATCCTGGCCGCGGCGTTCGCCGCCAACGTCGCCGGGCTGCGTACCGCGGGGCGGTTGCAGCTCGCCTCCGTCGCGCTGCTCGTCGCCCTGCTGGCCGTTGCCGTGGTCACCGCCGCCCCGCGGGCCGACCTCGACCGCTTCACCCCCTTCGCCCCGCACGGGCTCGCCGGGGTGGCCGGCGCGGCCGGGGTGCTCATGTTCGCCTTCGTGGGCTGGGAGGCGGCCAGCCACCTGTCGGCCGAGTTCGCCGCCGGGAGGCGCGGGCTGACCAGGGCCACCGTGGTCACCCTCGTCGTGGTCGGCGGGTTGTACCTGGGCGTCAGCATCACCTCGGTCGGCGTGCTCGGCGCGGACATGCCGGGCGTGCCGCTGAGCGCGCTGCTGGAGGCCGGCCTCGGGGGAGTGGCGCGGCCGGTGACCGGGGTGCTGGCGGTGCTGCTGACGTTCGGGGCGGTCAACACGTACCTGGCGGGGGCGGCGCGGCTGGGGGTGGCGCTGGCCAGGGACGGGGCCATGCCCGCCTGGCTGGCCGGGGGACGGGGGCCGTACCGGAGCCTGGGGGCGCTGGCCGTGCTGACGGTGCCCGTCGTGGTGTGGGCGGTGGATCTGGACCTGCTGATGCGGGCCACCTCGGCGTGCCTGGCGGCCGTCACGGCGGCGGGCGTGGCGGCGGCGGTCCGGGTGCTGCCCGCCGGGCGGCTGCGGGTCACCGCCGTCGTGGCGACCGGGATGTCGGCGGTCGCGCTGGCGTGCTGCGGGGCCTTCCTGGCGGTGCCGGCCGTGCTGGCCGCCGTCGCGCTGGGCGTGCTTAAAGCCGTCAGGCGGGCAGTACTCCCAGCACATGACGGCGCACCGTCGGGAGGGTGCCATGAGTGAGCAGACCAAGTACGCGGAGAGCAGGCAGGTCGGCGAGCAGGCCAGGGAGCGCGAATGGACGCGGCCCAGCTTCGCCAAGCAGCTGTTCCTCGGCGATCTCCGGCTGGATCTGGTGCATCCGGCGCCCAGGCCGCCGGACGAGGCCGCCAGGCGGGGCGAGGAGTTCGTCCGGGCGGTACGGCGCTACCTGGAGGACCACGTCGACCCGGCCCTCATCGAGCGCACCGCGCAGGTGCCCGACGAGGTGGTCAAGGGCCTGGCCGCCCTCGGGGCGTTCGGCATCACGATCGGCGAGGAGTACGGCGGCCTCGGCCTGCCCTACCTGTACTACTGCCGCACCCTCACGCTGGTCGGCTCCTACTGCCCCGCGCTGGCCACGCTGCTGTCGGCGCACCAGTCGATCGGTGTGCCGCAGCCGCTCAAGCAGTTCGGCACCGAGGAGCAGAAACGGGAGTTCCTGCCCCGCTGCGCGGCCGGCGAGATCTCGGCCTTCCTGCTCACCGAGCCCGACGTGGGCTCGGACCCCGCGCGGCTGTCCACGACCGCCGTGCGCGACGGCGACGACTACGTGCTGAACGGGGTCAAGCTCTGGACGACGAACGGCGTCGTCGCCGACCTGCTCGTGGTCATGGCCAGGACCGGCAAGAAGATCAGCGCCTTCGTGGTCGAGGGGGACAGTCCGGGCATCACGGTCAGGCGGCGTAACAGCTTCATGGGCCTGCGCGGCATCGAGAACGGCGTCACCGAGTTCTCCCAGGTCAGAGTTCCGGCAAGGAACCTGATCGGGCAGGAGGGCCAAGGGCTGCGGATCGCGCTCACCACGCTCAACACCGGCCGCCTGTCCCTTCCGGCGACCTGCGCGGGCAACGCCAAGTGGGCCCTGAAGATCGCCCGTGAGTGGGGGAACGCCCGCGAGCAGTGGGGCCGCAAGGTGGGCCGGCACGAGGCCGTGGCGACCAAGATCGCCTTCATCGCGGCCACCGCGTACGCCCTGGACGCCGTCAGCGAGCTCACCGCCCGCCTGGCCGACGACCGGCGCAACGACATCAGGATCGAGGCCGCCCTCGCCAAGCTGTACGCCACCGAGATGTCCTACCGGTCGCTGGACGAACTGGTCCAGATCAGAGGCGGACGCGGCTACGAGACCGCCGAGTCGCTGGCCGCCCGCGGCGAGCGCGGCGTGCCCGCCGAGCAGATGCTGCGCGACTCCCGCATCAACCGCATCTTCGAGGGCTCCTCCGAGATCATGCACCTGATGATCACCCGCGAGGCCGTGGACGCCCACCTGACCGCGGCCGGTGAGCTGATCAACCCCGAGGCGTCCCGCCAGGAACGTGCCCAGGCGCTCGGCCGGGCGAGCCGCTTCTACGCCGGCTGGCTGCCGACTCTCATGGCCGGCTCGGGCAACCTGCCCACGGCCTACACCGCCTTCGGCCCGCTGGCCCAGCATCTGCGGTTCGTGGAGCGGACCAGCAGGAAACTGGCCCGGTCCACCTTCTACGGCATGTCACGCTGGCAGGGCAGGCTGGAGCACAAGCAGTCCTTCCTCGGCCGGATCGTCGACATCGGGGCCGAGCTGTACGCCATGACGGCCGTCTGCCTGAAGGCCGAGGAGGACGCCGACGACCTCGGGCGCAGGCCGTACGAGCTGGCCGACACCTTCTGCCGGCAGGCCCGCCGCCGCGTCCGCACGCTCTTCGACGAGCTCTGGGACAACAGCGACGAACAGGACGTCCGCCTGGCCGGTTACGTGCTCGACAGCCGTTACGAGTTCCTGGAGGAGGGCATCCTCGACCCGTCCATCGAGGGGCCGTGGATCGGGACGCCGGACGGCGGGGAGAACGTGCGGAGAAAGATCCTGTGACGCGTGGTCTAGACCGGTTGTGAGCTTTCTCTGCCCTGAGTGTTTTCAAACCGATACCAGCCGGTATAGACCGGCTGCTGAACACAGGCTTACTCTGGCGCAAACGCGTTGAGCTGTGGCTCTCGCACCCCTCATCCCCTTGGACGGGGTCAGGTAGCTGGTACGGACCAGCCACCCGTCCGACGAGAAGGCGGTATCACCAGTGAACATGAAGCTTGTGGGCGGCGCCGCTCTCGGCCTTGCCACGATGCTGGTCCTGTCCAGCTGCGGCTCCGACGGCGGTTCGGGTGGCGGCGGGAACAACACCCAGGCCTCCGGCGGCGGCCAGGTCACCCTCAAGATGGTCGCCGCCGACTACGGCGACGGCCCCGGCAAGCCGAACTCGGGCGAGACGTTCTGGAAGGGCGTCGTGGACGAGTTCCAGGCCGCCAACCCGAACATCAAGGTCGACGTCCAGGTCATCAACTGGAACGACATCGACAAGCAGGTCGCCACCATGGTCCAGAACGGCCAGGTGCCCGACATCCTGCAGACCGGCGACTACTCCGGCTTCGTCAAGGACGGCCTGCTCTACAAGGTCGACGAGGTCGTGTCCCCGGCCGTGTCCGGCGACCTGCTGCAGAAGTTCGCCGACTTCGGCAAGGTGGACGGCGCCGCGTACGGCCTCCCGTTCGTCTCCTCCGCCCGCGCGCTGTTCTACAACAAGGACCTGTTCACCAAGGCCGGCATCGCCGAGCCGCCCAAGACCTGGGACGAGCTCAAGGCCGACGCCGAGAAGCTGAAGAAGGCCGGCGTGAGCCAGCCGTTCGGCCTCCCGCTGGGCCAGGAGGAGGCCCAGGGCGAGTCGTTCCTGTGGATGCTGGGCAACGGCGGCGGCTACAAGGACGCCTCCGGCAAGTGGGCCATCAACTCCCCGCAGAACGTCGAGACCTTCACCTACATGAAGGGCCTGGTCGACGCCGGCCTCACCACCCCGAACCCGGGCACCAAGGACCGTAAGACGGTCTGGGAGGACTTCGGCGCGGGCAAGGTCGGCATGGTCAACGGCGGACCGATGTCCATCCCGATCTTCGACGCGGCCGGCCTGAAGAACTACGGCGTCGCGGCGATCCCCGGCAAGTCCGGCCCGCTCGACACCACCCTCGGCGTCATGGACTGGATCATGGCGTTCAACAAGAACGGCCACGCCGCCGAGATCAAGAAGTTCTTCGACTTCTTCTACACCGGCAACGCCGCCCAGAAGATCTCCGACACCTACAAGCTGCTGCCCGTCACCAACGGCGGCATCCAGAAGCTGTCCGGCGACGAGAAGCTCAAGCCGTTCCTCGACGCGCTGCCCAACGCCAGCTTCTACCCGTTCCAGGACCCGAAGTGGGCCGAGGTGAACCCGGCGATCAAGCAGACCATCGGCGGCGCCGTCAAGGACGACCCGGCCAAGGTCCTCGGCGAGCTGCAGAAGACCGCCGAAGCCAGCTGATCCAGCGGGGGTCTGTGGAGCCGGCGCGCGGGTCGCGTCCCCGCGCCGGCTCCACCGTCATGGAAGGTTCCTCATGAGAAGGTTGCGCGCCCTCGAACCCCTGGCCTGGATCGGGCCGGCCGTGGTGCTGATCGCGCTGGTCGTGCTCTGGCCCGTGATCGAGATGATCCGGTCGTCGTTCCTCAAGATCAGCCGGTTCGGAGTGGTCCAGGGAGACAACTTCCCGGACAACTACACGAAGCTGTTCGGCGAGAAGGACTTCGCCGACATCATGATCCGCAGCGTGGTCTGGGTGGTCGCGGTCGTCGCGCTCACCGTGCTGATCTCGCTCGCCCTCGCCCAGCTGTTCAACCAGCGCTTCCCCGGCCGCAAGATCGCTCGCTGGGCGCTCATCGCGCCCTGGGCGGCCTCGGTGCTGATGACGGCGATCATCTTCAAGTGGATGCTCGACCCCGAGGTCGGGGTGATCAACCAGATCAGGGTGAAGCTGGGGCTCATCGACGCGATGGGCGGCGCCTCCGCCGACCAGCTCGGCGACGCCTCCAGCGCGATGCCGTGGCTGGTGTTCGTGGCGGTCTTCGTCTCCGTGCCGTTCACGACGTACGCGCTGCTGGCCGGGCTGGCGACCATCCCCGCCGACGTCTACGAGGCAGCCAAGATGGACGGCGCCACCAAACTCCGGACGTACTGGTCGATCACGCTGCCGCTGCTGCGCCCCGCGCTCACCGTGGCCGCGCTGATCAACGTCATGAACGTCTTCAACAGCTTCCCGATCATCTGGGCGATGACCCACGGCCAGCCGGGCTACTCGACGGCCACCTCGACCATCCTCATGTTCATCCTCAAGAACTCGAACATCGGTGAGTCGGCCGCGATGTCCGTCGTGAACTTCGGCATGGTCATCGTGCTGACCGCGATCTTCCTGAAGGTGTCGCGCTGGAACAAGGAGGTGGCGTGATGGCCGTGCAGACCATGTCCAAGGCCGGTCCGCGCCACCAGCCCGGTCATCGCGGGCGGGCGCAGCGCCGCCTGCCCAGGGTCAAGACCGTCATCGTGGCGGCCGCGGCGTACATCGTCGCGTTCGTCTTCCTGTTCCCGTACCTCGTCATGCTGCTGACCTCGCTGCGGTCGCAGGAGTCGCTGCGCGAGGTGACGTTCTGGCCCGACGAGTGGGTGTGGTCGAACCTCGCCAACTTCTGGACCAGCGGCCTGGCCGGGAACCTGTGGGTGACGCTCAAGGTCGCCGGCGGCTCGACGATCCTGGTGCTGCTCGTGGCGCTGCCGGCCGCGTACTACTCGGCCCGGCACAAGTTCCGGGGGCGCACGGCGTTCCTGATCCTGGTGCTGATCACCCAGATGTTCCAGCCCACGGCCATGCTCGTCGGCATCTACCGCGAGTTCTACCAGTTCGGCCTGGTGGACTCGATCTGGTCGCTGATCCTGGTCAACGGCGGGTTCAACCTGGCGTTCGCGGTGTGGATCCTGAACGCCTACTTCGCCTCGATCCCGCGTGAGCTGGAGGAGGCCGCCTTCATCGACGGCAACGGCCGCTTCGGCGCGCTGTTCCGGATCACGCTGCCGCTGGCCATGCCGGGCGTGATCACCGCACTGATCTTCACGTTCATCGCGGCGTGGAACGAGTTCGTGGTCGCCCTGACCCTGACCACGACCCCGGCGAACCAGCCGCTCACGGTCGCGCTGAACTCGTTCATCGGCCAGTACCAGGTGGACTGGCAGAACCTCTTCGCGGGCTCGGTGATCGCCACCATCCCGGTGATCATCCTGTTCGCGCTGATCGAGCGGAAGGTCGTCGGCGGACTGACCGCCGGCTCGATCAAGTAGAAAACGTCCGGCCGCCACCAACCCACCGGGTGGCGGCCGGGCTCACTTTCCGCGGGCCTGTTTCTGCGGCTTACTTCTGGGGGCCTACTTCTGCGGGCCTACTTCTGCGGGACGCGGGCCACGCAGAACACCGTCTGGCCGAACGGCGGACGGATGAACCGCTCGATCAGCCGCGTGGCCGGGACCACGGTGCGGTCGTAGATCTTGACCAGGCGCGGGTCGGGGTAGCCGACGCCGCCCCGCCGGACCGCCGCCCACCAGGCGATGCCGCCCAGGAAGTTGATCGGCTTGAGCACGTCGATGTCGAGCCCCGCCTTGGAGACCGTCGCGCGCAGGGTCTTGGGCGTGTAGCGCTGGACGTGACCGACCTTGCGGTCGAAGTCTCCGTAAAGCTGCATGTAGCCGGGCACCCAGATGATGATCCGGCCGCCGGGCAGCGTGACGCGGGCCAGCGAGCGCAGCGCCTCGGCGTCGTCCTCGATGTGCTCCAGCACGTTCATCATGACGACGGTGTCGACCTTGTCCTTCAGCGGGATGTCGGTCGGCAGGCCGAACTGCAGGACGTCGATGTCGTCGCGGCCCTCGAAGCGCTTGCCGAGCTGCTCGACGCAGTAGGGGTCGAAGTCGCTGACGACCAGGCGGTCGAGCCGCGGCAGGAACTGCTCGGCGAAGTGGCCCAGCCCGGAGCCGATCTCCAGCATCGAGCGGCCGACGTGCGGGGCGACCATGTCGAACTCGTACTGCCGATAGTTCTTGGCCTCGTCCCCACCCAGGTGGTTCTCCAGGGCCTCGTCACCGGCCGCCGGTTGCACTACACGGTCATACCCAGAAGACATAGTCCCGTTCCTTTGAGGGGCAGACGGATTGCACGAGTCTAATGCCCCCGAGGATGACCTGATGCGTGAAACGCCCTTCCCCGCGCCCGGCCGGATGCGATGGAATGCGACACGCCATGGACGACGACGAGGCGATCGCCCGCTCCCTCGACGGTGACCTGGGGGCCTACGAGGCCTTGGTCGCCAGGTACAGCGCGCTCGCCCATCGCACCGCCGCCATGCTCGGCGCGGGCGACGAGGCCGAGGACGTCGTGCAGGAGGCGTTCGTCAAGGCTTTCCGTCATCTGTCCGGGTTCCGGAGGGACGCGCCCTTCCGTCCCTGGTTGCTGCGGATCGTGGCCAACGAGACGCACAACCTGACCCGGGCCCGCGGGCGCCGCTCCGACCTGGCCGTACGGCTCACCGCCGCCGCCGATCCCGCGGCCCCCGACGACCCGGCGGGCGCGGCCGTCGCCACCGACCGGCGGGCCCGGCTGCTGGAGGCCGTACGCGGCCTGCCCGAACGGGAACGCCAGGCGGTCGTGTGCCGGTACTTCCTGCAACTGTCGGAGGCGGAGACGGCCCAGGTGCTCGGCTGGCCGGTCGGTACCGTCAAGTCCAGCACCCATCGGGGGCTGGCCCGGCTGAGGGAGGAGGTGGGCGGTGAGCTCGCATGACCCCTTCGACGACCTGGAAGCCGAACTGACCGCCCTCGGCGACCTCCTCGACACCCCGTCCCCGCCCCCGCCCGACGTCGCCGCCGCGGTCCGCGCCCGGCTGGAGACCCCGTCGCCGCCTCCGTCCGACGCCGCCGCCGTCCGTGCCCGCCTGGAGACCCAGCCCCAGGACAGCGTGCGGCGCGTACGGCGGGCCAGGTGGAAGGTCGTGGCGGCCGTCGTGCTGGCCGTCATCGCCGTCACGGCCGCCACCCCCCAGGGCCGCGCCGCCGTGGCCCGGGTCCTCCGCTTCGCCGGCATCGAACTGCAACTGGCCGACACACCCCCCACACCGGTACGGACCACCGCGAACCTCCCCGGTGAGCGCCCGGTCGCCCCCGACGGCCTGCCCGCTCTGGTGAAGTTCCCGATCAGAACCCCGTCAGAGCTCGGCGCCCCCGACCACGCCACCATCGCCGACCAGGGCCGCGTCGTGTCGATGTTCTGGCCGGACGGCGTCCGGCTCGACCAGTTCCAGGGCGGCGTGGACCCGTTCTTCTTCAAGCAGCTCGGCCCGCCCTGGCCCGACTACGTCCAGGTGGCCGGCACCTCGGCCTGGTGGATCCCCGGCGAGCACCCGCTCGGCTACATCCGCCGCCAGGACGGCACCGAGGTCCCCCTGCGCCAGGCCGCCCCCACCCTCGTCTGGCAGCGCGACACGCTCACCTACCGCCTGGAGGGCGCCGGGACCAAGGAGAGGGCGGTGAAGATCGCCGAGTCACTCCGGTGAGCCGGTCAGCCAGTCGTCCACGCCCTTGAGCAGCTCCTTGCGCACGGTCTCCGGCGCGGTCGAGGACCGGATCGACTGCCGCGCCAGCTCGGCGACCTCGGCGTCGGAGAACTCGTAGACCTCCCTGGCCAGCTCGTACTGCCGCAACAGCCGCGTGCCGAACAGCAGCGGGTCGTCGGCGCCCAGCGCGATCGGCACCCCGGCGTCGAACAGCCGCCGCAGCGGCACGTCGGCCGCCCGCTCGGCCACGCCCAGCCCCACGTTGGACGTCGGGCACACCTCACAGCAGATCTGCCGGTCGGCCAGCCGCTGCATCAGCCACGGGTCCTCGGCCGCCCGGACGCCATGCCCGACCCGGTCGGCGCCCAGGTCGTCGATGCACTGGGCCACGCTGCGCGGCCCGAGCAGCTCGCCGCCGTGCGGCACGGCCAGCAGCCCGCCGCGCTTGGCGATGCGGAAGGCCCGCTCGAACTCGCGCGCCTCGCCGCGCCGCTCGTCGTTGGACAGGCCGAAGCCCACCACGCCCTTGTCGGCGTATTGGGTGGCGAGCCTGGCCAGGGTGTTCGCGTCGAGCGGATGCCTGGTCCGGTTGGCCGCCACGACCACCGGCATGTGGACCCCGGCGTGCTCGGCGGCCTGCCGCGCCGCGTCGAGCATCAGCTCCAGCGTCGCCGTGAGCCCGCCGAACCGCGCCGCGAACCCGGACGGGTCCACCTGGATCTCCAGCCACCGGGAACCGGCCGCCGCCTCGTCCTCCGCGGTCTCGCGCAGCAGCCGGTAGACGTGCTCGGGACGGCTGAGCACCGACCTGGCGATGTCGTACAGCCGCTGGAACCTGAACCAGCCGCGCTCGTCGGTGGCCCGCAGCCGCGGCGGCCAGTCCTGCTCCAGCGCGTCGGGCAGGTGCAGCCCCTGCTCCCTGGCCAGCTCGATCAGCGTCGAGTGCCGCATGGAGCCGGTGAAGTGCAGGTGGAGATGGGCTTTGGGCAGCGTGTGCAGGGGCCGGTGCATTTCCATATTTTGCCACTGGCCCCAGGTGCGGATTCGCGTGTCGCGGAAGGCGACGGGTCCGGCATCGGCCTGGGATCGGCACGGGATCGGCACGGGATCGGCACGGCATCGGCACGGTAGAGGTCGCCCGGATCGGGGGATCAACCGTCCATGATCCCTGAGGGAGGCGGTGTCGCCGGGCAGGGCCGGCGCGCGCTGCTCGCCGGACTGGCGTTCGCGATGACGGCTCTCGTCATCTACGCCCTGTTCCAGTCGGGTTTCGGCCGTTCGCATCCGCCTTCGGCGGGTTCGTCGTACGTGCCGGCGCCGCCCCTGAAGGTGGCGCCCCGCCCCGGCGCCGCGGCGGCGGCCCCGCCCGAGCCCCTGTTCGCGGTCGTCTCCGACGACCTCTGGCTCACCTACCTGCCGCGCGGCCTGCGCCGCAGCGGCGGGGGAGCGGTCGCCCCCGACGGCGTCCGGGCCAGGTACGGCACCGCGGACCGTTACGTGGAGGCCCAGGTCGAGCACGGTACGGCGGCCGCGGACTGGGACACCTACCGCGCGCACCTCGACGTGCCGGACGCCCGCGAGACCACGGTCCGCGGCCGGCCCGCGATCGTCGGCCCGCACCCGCGCGGCGGCAGGATGATCGCCTGGCTGGAGCGCCCCGGGACGGGCGCCTGGATCCGGGTGAGCGACTCCCTCGCCGGCGAACTGCTGCCTATTGCCGCCTCGGCCCGTGGTCCTGTAGGAGACTAGGAGCCTTTTCCCTGGTTGATCCCACGAGTCATGGGGGGACGATGCGGCGTCCGGCAGCGGTGTTCATCACGTTCGCGCTGGCCGCCGGCACGGCAGGGTGCGGCGGCGACACGCCGCGGCCGCCCAGCGCCACCCCGCCGCCGGCCAGCGAGCAGGCGAGCGACCCGGCGGCCGGGAAGCCCGTCACGCTGGCCTGCGGATCGACCAGGCTCAAGGTCCCCGGCGCGCCGCCGCCGCTGGCCCGCTCGGGCAGCTTCGGCCGTCTGGACGCGCTCGCCAGGCGCCTCAAGGTCAGAGGCGTGACCTGGCGCGACGACGAGGGCGAGCTGCTGCGGGTGGGCGTGGTGTGCGGCGTGCGGACGGCCGAGCAGTTCGCCACACTGGTGGCCCGCTCGACCCTGACCGCCTACCGCGGCAAGCCGGCGCTGCGCTGGACGACCCGCGGCGGCCTGCGCAACTTCATGTGGCTGGAGAGCCCCGGTACGGCCGTCTACCTCGCCGCAACACCCGGCATGACCGCCCAGCTCCGCCAGACCGCCGCCGCCATCAGAGAAGGCGCCTCCTGAACCGCGAAGGCGTCTTCTGCGACCTTGTGGAACCGCCGAGGCGCCCGGCCGGGCCCGCGAAGGCCGGGCAGGGCGCCTTCCACGTCGCTCAGTGAGCCTCGGACAGCAGCTTGGCCATGCGGCTGACGCCCTCGACCAGATCGTCGTCACCGAGGGCGTAGGACAGCCGGAAGTAGCCCGGCGTGCCGAACGCCTCGCCCGGCACGACCGCCACCTCGGCCTCCTCCAGGATCAGCTCGGCCAGCTCCGCCGACGACCCGGGCCGCCGGCCGCGCAGCTCCTTGCCCAGCAGCTCCTTGACCGACGGGTACGCGTAGAACGCCCCCTTGGGTTCCGGGCAGAACACGCCCGGGATCTCGTTGAGCATCCGCACCATGGTCTGGCGCCGCCGGTCGAAGGCCGTACGCATCTCGGCCACGGCCGACAGGTCGCCGGACACCGCGGCGAGCGCGGCGATCTGCGACACGTTGGCCACGTTCGAGGTGGCGTGCGACTGCAGGTTGGTCGCCGCCTTGACCACGTCGGACGGCCCGATCAGCCAGCCCACCCGCCAGCCGGTCATCGCGTACGTCTTGGCCACGCCGTTGAGGATCACGACCCGGTCGCCCAGCTCGGGAACGGCCGTGGCGATGCTGGTGAACTCGGTGCCGCCGTAGACCAGGTGCTCGTAGATCTCGTCGGTGACCACCCACAGCCCGTGCTCGGCCGCCCACCGACCGATCGCCACGGTGTCCTCGCGCGAGTAGACCGCGCCCGTCGGGTTGGACGGCGAGACGAACAGCAGGACCTTCGTGCGCTCGGTGCGGGCCGCCTCAAGCTGCTCGACGCTCGCCAGGTAGCCCGTGGACTCGTCGGTCACCACGTCGACCTGGACGCCCCCGGCCAGCTTGATCGCCTCGGGGTAGGTCGTCCAGTAGGGGGCGACGACGATGACCTCGTCGCCCGGGTCGAGCAGCGTGGCGAACGCCTCGTAGACGGCCTGCTTGCCGCCGTTGGTGACGAGCACCTGGGACGGCTCGACGGAGTAGCCGGAGTCGCGCCGCGTCTTGTCGGCGATGGCCTTCTTCAGCTCGGGAAGGCCACCCGCCGGCGTGTACTTGTGGTTGCGCGGGTCGCGGGCCGCCTCGACCGCGGCCTCGACGATGTAGCCGGGCGTCGGGAAGTCGGGCTCGCCCGCGCCGAAGCCGATGACGGGGCGGCCGGCCGCCTTCATCGCCTTGGCCTTGGCGTCCACCGCGAGCGTGGCGGACTCGGAAATCGCGGAGATTCTTGCGGAGATACGGGGTCGCGTGGACATGCTCACCATGCTCCCACGCGGGCGTGACCTGGGCGATCAGGTTTGGGTTCGACGTACCGGGCAATCCCCCGTATGCTTTCGCCTGGTCCTTCCGCCGCATGTCGGCGAGCGGTTCGGTCCAGGCAGTGAGTCGATCAGGGTAGTGTGGTTGACGACATAGGGCACTGGCGCAATTGGTAGCGCACCGGTCTCCAAAACCGGCGGTTGGGGGTTCGAGTCCCTCGTGCCCTGCGAGTGCGGTCCGCGCAAATGGCGTGTAAGCGCGCCGCAGAACTGCGTTGGATACGACAGATTCAGGTGAGGACTGTGGCGATCGACACGCGCGGCGAGACCGCAGGCAAGCCCAGTGGCGAGAAGAAGACGCGCACTTCACCTGCCCTTTTTTATCGGCAGGTCGTCAACGAGCTTCGCAAGGTCATCTGGCCGACACGCAAGGATCTCATCACCTACACCACGGTCGTTCTGGTATTCGTTCTGATCATGGTGGCGATCGTCTATGGGCTTGACGCCGCTCTCGGCTGGGCCGTCCTCCGCGTCTTCGGCGGGGAGTGAGCCCGCCTAGCTCGACGCCGTGTGGTGTCGGCTGATGGCGACACCATTCGATTCGAGGAAATGAGGAAAGGTCACGTGTCCGAGTCTTCTGTTCCGGCCGAGGAGCCACGCGACGAGCGAGGCGACGACGAGCTGGGAGAGACCACCGACGAATGGGGCGACGAGCTGGGTGAGGCTCGCGACGAAGGCGTCGAGGCGGCTCTCCAGGAGGCCGACGAGACCGACGAGGTCGAAGAGTCGGAGGAGGCCCCCGCTGACGCGGAGGCCGAGCCCCTGCCTGAAGTCGACCCGGTCGAGGAGTTCAAGAGCTCGCTGCGCGGGCTCCCCGGCGAGTGGTACGTGATCCACTCCTACGCCGGCTACGAGAACCGCGTGAAGTCCAACATCGAGAGCCGCAACGTGTCGCTCAACATGGAGGACTACATCTACCAGGTCGAGGTGCCCACGCACACCGTCCAGGAGTTCAAGAGCGGCAAGAAGGTCCCGGTCAAGGAGCGCGTGCTGCCCGGCTACGTCCTGGTGCGCATGGAGCTGACCGACGAGTCCTGGGCCGCCGTGCGCAACACGCCCGGCGTGACCGGTTTCGTCGGCCTGTCCAACAAGCCGAGCCCGCTCAGCCTCGACGAGGTCGCCAAGCTGCTGGCGCCCGAGCCGACCGAGGAGAGCAAGAAGGCCACCGCCAAGGCGGCCAGCGGCCCCACGGTCGAGTTCGAGATCGGCGAGTCCGTCACGGTCATGGACGGCCCGTTCGCCACCCTTCCCGCCTCGGTCAGCGAGATCAGCCCCGAGTCGCAGAAGCTCAAGGTGCTCGTCTCGATCTTCGGTCGTGAGACCCCGGTCGAGCTCTCGTTCAACCAGGTCTCGAAGATCTAGGACGATCACCTACACTTAGACGTTCGGTCGGCCGCCTTTCGCGAAAGGTGGCCTTCCGACATGTCCGGGCGCATCCGCGTCCGGACGGCATCACGATCAGGACCCGGAGAAGGACTCATGCCTCCGAAGAAGAAGATCGCGGCGCTCGTCAAGGTCCAGCTCCCCGCTGGCCAGGCCACGCCCGCTCCGCCGGTCGGTACCGCCCTCGGTCCCCACGGCGTCAACATCATGGACTTCGTCAAGCAGTACAACGCTGCGACGGAGGCCCAGCGGGGCAACATCATCCCCGTTGAGATCACCATTTTCGAAGACCGCAGCTTCACCTTCATCACGAAGACGCCCCCGGCGCCCGAGCTGATCAAGAAGGCCCTGGGTCTCGACAAGGGCAGCGCCGTCCCCCACAAGGACAAGGTCGGCCGTCTGACGCGCGAGCAGCTGCGCAGCATCGCCGAGACCAAGATGCCCGACCTCAACGCCAACGACGTCGAGGCTGCTGAGAAGATCATCGCCGGCACCGCCCGGTCGATGGGCATCACGATCGCCGACTAAGACTTTTCCCAGATCCGTGGGAGGGCCGGGTCCCGGCCCGCGAACCACAAGGAGACAGACATGAAGCGCAGCAAGGCGCACAAGGACGCGGCCGCCAAGGTCGACCGCGACAAGCTCTACACGCCCGCCGACGCCGCCAAGCTGGCCAAGGAGACGTCGACCACCAAGTTCGACGCCACCGTGGAAGTGGCGCTGCGGCTGGGTGTCGACCCTCGCAAGGCCGACCAGATCGTGCGCGGCACGGTCAACCTCCCGCACGGCACCGGTAAGACCGCCCGGGTCCTGGTCTTCGCGACCGGTGACCGTGCCGAGGCAGCCCGCGAGGCGGGCGCCGACATCGTCGGCGCCGACGAGCTGATCGACGAGATCGCCAAGGGCAACCGGCTCAACGAGTTCGACGCCGTGGTGGCCACCCCTGACCTCATGGGCAAGGTCGGCCGTCTGGGCCGCGTGCTCGGCCCGCGTGGTCTCATGCCCAACCCCAAGACCGGCACCGTGACGCCCGACGTCGCCAAGGCCGTGACGGAGATCAAGGGCGGCAAGATCGAGTTCCGCACCGACCGGCAGGCGAACCTGCACTTCATCATCGGCAAGACGTCGTTCCCCGAGCGTCAGCTCATCGAGAACTACGCCGCCGCCCTTGACGAGGTGCTGCGTCTCAAGCCGTCCGCGGCCAAGGGGCGTTACCTGAAGAAGGTCACCTTCTCCACCACCATGGGCCCCGGCGTCCCCGTCGACCCCAACCTCACCCGTGGCCTGACCGCCGAGCTCGACGCGTAACGGCTTCGTTCTTCCGAAGGTCCCCGCCTGTCTCAGGCGGGGACCTTTTGGTTTTCCGCACGTCGTGCGGGGAGGTGCCCGCGAGGCGCGACGTTTCTGTTCCGGATGATCTCGCCAGGTGGGCGGGGTTGTGGAGGAATCGTGCACAGTCTGTGGGGGAGAACCCTGGGTTTTCCCCGAATTATGCGGGGAAGTCGCCACGACGGGACAACTCAACCGTAGGGTCAAAACATGCTGAAGCGCAGGATAAGTCTCGCCACCGCCGCGGCCGGAGCTGCCCTCATCGCGGCCACGGTCGCCGGGTGCGGTACGAACGTGCAGCCCGTCCAGATCAACCTGGCCGCCTCGGAGGTGCTCGCGCAGGCCGCGCAGAAGACCGCGGAGGTCACCAGCTACACGGTGGACGCCGTCGCGAACGTGACGCACCCCCAAGAAGGCAACGGCAAGGTGCAGGGACGCATGCTCTACCAGAGCAAGCCCCAGCTCGCCGTCGACCTGACCCTCGACACCGTCGACATGGGCGGACGGAACCTGCCGGGCGGCGTACGCGCCATCCTCCAGGGTGACACCGTCTATGTGAAGGTCGAGGCGCTCAAGCAACTCGTCGGCGCGACCATGCCGTGGATCAAGGTCTCGCTCGCCGACGTGGGCGACCAGAACCAGGTCAACCAGTACCTCAGCCAGATCCAGCAGTTCGACCTGGCCAACGTGACCAAGCTGGTCACCGCGTCCAAGGACGTGCAGCAGGTCGGCACCGAGCGCGTCAACGGCGAGGACGCCACCCACTACAGCGGCACCTTCCCCGTGGACGCGGCCGTCGGCCAGCTGCCCGCCGACAAGCAGCAGCAGGCCCGTACGAACCTCGCCGAGCTCAAGGACGTCAAGTTCGACATCTGGGTGGCCGGCGACGGCCTGCCCCGCAAGCTCGCCCTGAACGGCTCCAAGGAGGGCGCGACGCTGGACGCCACGCTGCTCTTCAAGGGCTTCAACGAGCCGGTGAAGGTCGAGGCCCCGGCCGCCGACCAGGTCGGGGAGCTGCCGAAGACGACCGTCAACTGAGAATCGATTTGGAAACTCGGCGACCAGCACGTACTCTGGTCGTTGCCGAAGACCGCCGGTCGTCGTCAGGTGCATCAGTCCTGGCGACCGAAGGATCCACGTTCTGTGGACGGCCCGCGCAGGTGTGATGCGAGTTTCCCATATGGTGTAGTTCCATATGTGAGCCCCGTGCGCCCCTGCGCCCGGGGCTGTTCTCATTTCCAGGGGCCTTCGCCGGCGGCACACCTGGAAGGAGGCCCATGGCGAGGGCGGATAAGGCGACAGCCGTTGCCGAGCTCAAGAGCGAGTTCGAAGGCAGCAGCGCCGCCGTTCTGACCGAGTACCGCGGTCTCACCGTCGCCCAGCTCAAGCAGCTGCGCGTTGCTCTTGGTGAGAATGCGAAGTTCGCCGTGGCGAAGAACACCCTGACCAAGATCGCGGCCAACGAAGCCGGTCTGTCGTTCCCCGACGACCTGCTCACGGGCCCGACCGCGATCGCCTTCGTCAACGGCGACGTTGTCGAGGCGGCCAAGGGTCTGCGTGACTTCGCCAAGGCCAATCCCCTTCTGGTGATCAAGGGCGGCGTGCTGGAGGGCAAGACCCTCGACGCCACCGAGATCACCAAGCTCGCCGACCTCGAGCCCCGCGAGGTCCTTCTCGCTAAGCTCGCCGGTGCTCTCAAGGCCAAGCAGAGCGCTGCGGCCGCGGTCTTCGCCGCGCTGCCCACGCAGATGGCTCAGCTGGCCGACGCCCTTCGTGCCAAGCGCGACGAAGAAGCGGGCGAGTAACACGGGGGTTGCCGCAACTTCCGCGGTCCCGTTCCTAGTTTTCTGCAAGTCCTAAACGTAAGGAAAAGCATCATGGCGAAGCTCAGCACCGACGAGCTGCTCGACGCGTTCAAGGAGATGACCCTCCTCGAGCTGTCCGGGTTCGTGAAGCAGTTCGAAGAGGTCTTCGACGTCAAGGCCGCCGCCCCCGTCGCGGTCGCCGCCGCCCCCGCCGCCGGTGGCGGTGGCGAGGCCGCCGCCGTTGAGGAGCAGGACGAGTTCGACGTCATCCTCGAGGCCGCCGGCGACAAGAAGATCCAGGTCATCAAGGAGATCCGCGCCCTCACGTCCCTGGGCCTCAAGGAGGCCAAGGACCTGGTGGACGGCGCTCCCAAGCCGGTCTTCGACGGCAAGGTCAACAAGGAGCAGGCGGAGAAGGCCAAGGCTGCCCTCGAGGGCGCCGGCGCCACCGTGACCGTGAAGTAACTTCCCACTTCACACAGCTCTTCGGAAGAGGCGGACACACCCTGGTGCCGGGTGTGACCGCCTCTTTTCGCATGTACGGGGACGCCTCAGGAGATTCTCATCCGCGTCTCATCGCCCGGCCAACGGGCCTGCCTGGCGTGCAGGTGTGCTGAGCGAAGCGAGATCCCGCGTGGCGTTGGCCGTGCTGCTCCTCGGCGCCGGAGTCCTCTACGTGTGGGGGCTCGGGGCGTCGGGGTGGGCCAACTCCTTCTGTTCGGCGGCCGTGCAGGCCGGGAGCCAGAGCTGGAAGGCGTTCTTCTTCGGGGCGTCCGACGCCGCGAACGCGATCACCGTCGACAAGACCCCCGCCTCGCTCTGGCCGATGGCGCTCAGCGTACGGATCTTCGGCCTGAACTCCTGGGCCGTCCTCGTGCCCCAGGCGCTCATGGGCGTCGGCGCGGTGGCCGTGGTGTATGCGACCGTGCGCCGGTCGTTCCCCGCCTGGGCGGCGCTGCTGGCCGGGACGGCGATGGCGGTGACACCCGTGGCCGTGCTGATGTTCCGGTTCAACAACCCCGACGCCCTGCTGGTGTTGTCGCTGACCGTCGCCGGGTACTGCGTGACGCGGGCCCGGGAGCGCGGTTCGACGCGGTGGCTGCTGGGCGCGGGGGCGGTGATCGGGTTCGCGTTCCTGGTCAAGATGTTGCAGGCGTTCCTGGTGGTGCCGGGGTTCGCGCTGGTGCATCTCGTCACCGCGCCGGGCGTCCTGTGGCGGCGGGTGTGGCAGCTCCTGGCGGCCGGTGCGGCGATGGTGGCGGCGGCCGGGTGGTGGCTGCTGCCCGCGGCCCTGGCGCTGCTCGTCGCGGTCACGTGGCTCACCCGGCGGGCGTCCCGGACCGATCCAGTGCGGGCCGCGGTGTGGGTGTGGGAGAGCTGGCTGGTGGTGACCGGGCTGGTGTTCAGCCTGATGCAGGGGATCTTCCACGCGTACTACACCGTCGCCCTGGCTCCGGCCGTCGCCGTGCTGGTGGGGACGGGCGGGACCCGTGGGGCGGACAGGACGGCGGCCGGCCGCCGGGCGGACGCGGCGGGGCCGGGGGCCTGCTCGACGCGGGCACGCCACCGGCCGAGCTGACCGCTCTGCTCCGCCAGGACGGCTGCACGTGGACCGCGGCGACCGTCGGCTCGAACAACGCCGCCGCCTACCAGCTCGCCGCCGGCCTGCCCGTCATGGCCGTGGGCGGCTTCAACGGCACCGACCCCGCCCCCCCGCTGGCCCGGTTCAAGCAGTACGTGGCCCAGAAGCGCGTCCACTACTTCATAGGCACCGGGATGGGCGGCTTCGGCGGCGCCGGATCCGGCGGCAGCGACGAGGCGGCCCGGATCGCCGCCTGGGTACGGGACGCCTTCACCGCCACGACGGTCGGCGGCGTCACCGTCTTCGACCTCACGAGCTGAGCGCCGCCTCCCGGACCTTGGCGATGGCGCTGGCGTCCATGAAGTCCTTGCAGTGGACGATCCTGCCGTCCCTGATCCGCAACATCAGCAGGCCGGGGACGGTGATCGGCCGGTCGCCCACCTTGACGTGCGCGTTCTGCTCGACGACGACGACCTCGGGATCGTCCGTACGGTGCAACGCGACCCGCTCCACCTCCTGCGGCACGGCGGGGGACACGCCCCAGGCCGCCCGGTACCCCGCGCGCACCGCCTCCCGCCCCTCGTACGGCGGCAATCCGCCGAACGGGAACTCGTGCATCCCGTCCTCCGCGTACAGGTCGGCCAGCTCGTCGGCCGACTTGTGCAGCATCGCGCCGTGGAAGGCGACGACGATCTCCTCGACGGTCATGTTCACAACCTCGCATCTCGCTCAACGGTCGTTGACTCAACGAGCGTAGAGCGAAAGTGGAGCAACGGTCAACACGGGTAGAGTCGGACCGTGAGCGAGCGAGTGCTGCCCCGCGCCGAACGGCGGCGCCGGACCGAGGGAAGGATCCTCGACGCGGCCAGGGCCCTGTTCGCGGAAGTCGGCTACGAGCGCGCCACCATCAGGGCGGTCGCGAAGGCCGCCGAGGTCGACCCCGCCCTGGTCATGCAGTACTTCGGCAACAAGCAGGAGCTTTTCCGGGCCGCCGTGCGCGCGACCCCCGACCCGGGCGCCGTCCCCGGCCCCGACGAGCTGGTCGAGCACCTGCTGGCCACGCTCGACGTGAAGATGGGCGAGCTGCCCCAGGGCTCGCTGGCGATGATGCGTTCGATGCTCACCCACCCCGAGGCGGCCACGGCGGCCCGCGAGGCGCTCGCCCGCCAGATCGACCGGCTCGCCGCGTCGATCCCCGGCGAGGACGCCCGCGTGCGCGCGGCCCTGATGACCACGATCCTGCTCGGCGTGACCGTCGGACACCAGCTCCTCGGCCTGCCCGAGCTGCGCGACGCGCCGTCGGCGGAGATCGCCCGGCTGTTGCGCCCGAGCCTGCGGACCCTCACCGGGCCGGAAGTCCCGTAACCGCCGGGCGGCGAGAGGCTCCAATTCGCCGGAACGGCATCCGGGAAGTAAAGTGTGCGGCACGTAATCCCCCGAGTACTCCCTGTGATCGGGAAGGTGGCCAGTGGGCGTCGAGGTCGTGGTCGACGGGTTGACCAAGTCGTTCGGTCGGCAGGTCGTCTGGCAGGACGTCTCGCTCACGCTGCCCGCGGGGGAGATCTCGGTGCTGCTCGGCCCCTCGGGCACCGGCAAGTCGGTCTTCCTCAAGACGCTGGTCGGCCTGCTGCGCCCCGACCGCGGCCACATCTGGATCGACGGCCACGACCTGGCGAGCTGCGGCGAGCGCAAGCTCTACGAGCTGCGCCGGCTGTTCGGCGTGCTGTTCCAGGACGGCGCCCTGTTCGGCTCGCTCAACCTCTACGACAACATCGCCTTCCCGCTGCGCGAGCACACCAGGAAGACCGAGGCGGAGATCCGCCGGACCGTGATGGCGAAGATCGACCTGGTGGGCCTGGCCGGCGCCGAGGGCAAGCTGCCCGGCGAGATCTCCGGCGGCATGCGCAAGCGCGCCGGCCTGGCCAGGGCGCTGGTGCTCGACCCGGAGATCATCCTGTTCGACGAGCCCGACTCCGGCCTCGACCCGGTCCGCACCGCCTTCCTCAACCAGACGATCGTCGACCTCAACGCCGACGTCGAGGCCACGTTCCTGATCGTCACCCACGACATCAACACCGCCCGCACGGTCCCCGACAACATCGGGCTGCTGTTCCGCCGCGAGCTGGTCATGTTCGGGCCGCGCGAGATGCTGCTGTCCAGCGACGAGCCGGTGGTCCGGCAGTTCCTCAACGCCCGCAGGCACGGCCCGATCGGCATGTCGGAGGAGAAGGACGTCTCCGAGCTGGCGGCCGAGGCGCGGCTGGGCCACGATCCCGGCGGGCTGCCGCCGATCCCGCCGCAGCTCATGCCGAGCGGCGACGCGATCCGCCGCTCGCAGCAGCCGCCCGGCCGGTGGCTGGCGGCCCACGGCGTGACCCCGCCGCAGGGCTCGTTCGTGGACGAACAGGGCCGCGACTGGCTGGAGGAGTACCCCCGGCTGCTCGACGCCCACGCGAACGGCGTCGCGTAGATCATGAACTCCGAAGAGCGCCCTCGCACGGCCCACGACGGTCACCATCCGCTTCGAGGCGGGTGCGCATGGTGATCGAGGAGATCGGGCGGTTCGTCGCCATGTCGCTCGACACCGCCAGGGCCGCCGGGCGGCGGCCGTTCCAGGTGCGCGAGCTGGTCCGGCAGGCGTGGTTCATCGTCAGCGTGAGCGCCCTGCCCACCGCCCTGGTCGCCATCCCCTTCGGCGCGGTGCTCGCCATGCAGACCGGCAACCTCATCCGCCAGTTCGGCGCCCAGTCCTTCACCGGCGCCACCGCCGTGCTCGGCATCGTGCGCGAGGCGGGCCCGGTGGTGACCGCGTTGATGATCGCGGGCGCGGCCGGCAGCGCGATCTGCGCCGACCTCGGCGCCCGCCGGATCAGGGACGAGATCGACGCCATGGAGGTGCTCGCGGTCGACCCGCTCCACCGGCTCGTCGTGCCCAGGGTCGCCGCGTGCGCGCTGGTCGCGCCGCTGCTCAACGGCCTGGTCACCACGGTCGGGCTGGTCGCCGGCTACCTGTTCAACGTGGTCGCCCAGGGCGGGTCGCCCGGCGCGTACCTCCAGTCGTTCAACGCCCTGGCCGAGCTCTCCGACCTGTGGGTGTCGGAGGGCAAGGCGCTGGTCTTCGGCGTCACGACGGGGCTGGTGGCCGCGTACAAGGGGTTGAGCGCGGCCGGCGGGCCCAAGGGGGTGGGGGAGGCGGTCAACCAGGCGGTGGTGTTCGCCGCCCTGGTGCTGTTCGCCGAGAACTTCCTGATCAGTGCGGTCTACAACGAGCTGGTGTTGTCATGAGGACGCTCAACCGGCAGGGCGAGTTCTACGCCAGGGCGATCAGGGCCGTCCCGGCCGCCGCGCGCCACCGCCGGGAGGTGCTCAGGCTGCTGGCCGAGGTCGGGCTCGGCAGCGGCGGCCTGGCGGTGATCGGCGGCACGATGACGATCGTCGCCTTCATGACCTTCTTCACCGGCACCGAGGTCGGCCTGCAGGGCTACACCGGGCTCGACCGCATCGGCGGCTCGGCCTTCACCGGCTTCCTGTCCAGCTACGTCAACACCCGCGAGATCGCGCCGCTGGTGTCCGCGATCGGCCTGTCGGCCACCGTGGGCTGCGGGTTCACCGCCCAGCTCGGCGCGATGCGGGTCGGCGACGAGATCGACGCGCTGGAGGTCATGGCGGTCCCGTCGGTGCCGTTCCTGGTCACCACGCGGCTGATCGCCGGGTTCGCCGCCGTCATGCCCCTGTACGTGCTCGGCCTGCTCGCCTCCTACGTCGCCACCCGGCTGATCGTGACCGTGCTCCACGACCAGTCCACGGGCACCTACGACCACTACTTCGAGCTGTTCCTGTCGCCGTACGACGTGTTGTGGTCCTTCGGCAAGGCGATGGTCTTCGCCGTCCTGGTGATCCTCGTCCACTGCTACTACGGCTTCCACGCCACCGGCGGCCCGGCCGGGGTCGGGGTGGCGGTCGGGCGGGCCGTACGCGCGGTGCTGGTGACGGTGAACGTCGCGAACCTGCTGCTCGGCCTGGCCATCTGGGGCACGACGACGACGGTGAGGCTGGCCGGATGAGATACGGCGTCGCGCTCCTGGCGATCATCGCCGCGTTCACGGCCCTGACGCTGGCCGTCTACCTCAAGGTGTTCTCCACCGCCCGGCACGTCACGCTGCTGCTGCCGGCCGCCGGGCTCCAGCTCGACCGCCGGGCCGACGTCAAGGTCAACGGGGTCGTGGTCGGCGAGGTGGCCGACCTAGCGCCGGCCGGGCACGGCGCCCGCCTCACCCTGGCCCTCGACCACGACGTCGATCGCGGCTCGACCGCCGAGCTGCGGGCCAAGACCCTGTTCGGCGAGAAGTACGTCGCCCTGATCCCGCCCAGGTCCCCGCGCGGCCCGCTGCGCGACGGCGACGTCATCAGGTCCTCGGCCGCCGCCGTCGAGATCACCCGGATCCTCGACCGCCTGCTGGCCCAGCTGCGCGCCGTCCACCCCGAACGCCTGAGCAACGCCCTGAACGCCCTGGCCACCGCCCTCGACGGTCGCGGCGCCCGCCTCGGCACGACCCTGGACAGGACCGACGCCTACCTCCGGCGCCTCCAGCCCCACCTGCCGACCCTGAAGCGGGACATCGCCAAGCTCGCCGACGTCGCCGCCCTGTACGGCCAGGCCGCCCCCGACCTGCTGCGCACCCTCGCCAACGGCGCGGCGATCGGCCGCACCCTCACCGCCGCCCCGCTCGCCCCGGCCACGGCCGCCGTCACCCGGGCCGCCACCGCCGCCGACCTGCTGCTCACCTCGAACGAACCGGGCCTCGTCGGCCTTCCGCACGTCGTCCGCCCGGCCCTCGACGTCGCCGCCCACCACGCGCCCGTCATCCCGTGCGTCCTGCGCGGCCTCGACCGCCTCCGGCCGCTGCTCGACGACGCCTTCGGCCACGGCAGCACGAAGGCGGTGCTGGAGATCGTCCGGCCGGCGCATCCGTACGAACCGGGCAAGGACACCCCGCGTTACGCCGACCGCAGGGGTCCGGCCTGCTACGGCCTGCCCGACCACGCGCCCGTGCCCTTCCCGGGGGTCCGCTTCGACGACGGCACGGCCGACCTGGCGAGGCTGATGCTGCGATGACCACGCTCGGGCCGGCGCTCAAGCTGGCCGTCTTCGCCCTCGTCACCACCCTGTGCGTGGCCACCCTCGCGATCACGATCTCGGGCGCCCGCTTCACCGCCGCGGTCGTCTACCACGCCCTGTTCACCGACGCCTCGGGGCTGCGCGAGGGCGACGAGGTCCGCATCGCCGGCGTGCCGGTCGGCCGGGTCGAGGACGTCACGCTGGCGGGCACGCGGGCCGAGGTCGCCTTCTCCGTACGGCGCACCACCGCCCTGCCCCGCGCGGTCGTGGCGGCGATCCGCTGGCGCAACCTCATCGGCGACCGCTACCTGACGCTCTCCACCGGCCCCGGCGGCCCCGGCCTGCTCCCGCCGGGCGCCCACGTCGCCGCCACCCGCCCGGCGCTCGACGTCACGGCCCTGTTCAACGGCTTCAGGCCGCTGCTCAACGCCATCCGCCCCCAAGACGTGAACAAGCTGAGCTGGCAGATCGTCCAGGTGCTCCAGGGTGAGGGCGGCACGGTCGAGGCCCTGCTCGGCCACATCGCCTCCCTCACCGGCACGCTCGCCGACCGCGACGCCGTGATCGGTCGAGTGATCACCAACCTCGGCGCGGTCCTCGGCGAGATCGCCGGCCGCGAGCACGACTACGACCGGCTGCTGATCGACCTGCGCGCCCTGATCGGCGGCTTGGCCGGCGACCGCGAGGCCATCGGCGACTCGCTGGCCACGCTCGACCGCCTGACCGCCGTCACCGGCGGCCTGGTCCGCAGGGCCCGCCCCGACCTGCGCGCGAGCGTCCGGCACGCGGGCGGGCTGCTCAAGGCGCTCAACGCCAGGAGCGCCCTGGTCGAGGACACCGTCGCCCGCGCGCCCGACCGCCTCGGCCAGCTCGTCCGGGCCTCCTCCTACGGATCCTGGTTCAACTTCTACCTCTGCTCGCTCACGGTCAGGAGCGGTGGCGTACGCACCCCGAAGATCGTCAACGGGAGCCCGCGATGCCACTGACCCCCTTCAGGCGACGCGACCCCGTGCCGCTCGGCGTCGGCGGCATCGTCGTGGCCCTGGCGCTGGTCGTGGCGGCCCTGGCGGTCGGCGGCCTGCCGCGCGGCAGCACGTACTCGGCCGCGTTCGCCGACTCGGCGGGGCTGCGCGAGCACGACGACGTGATGATCGCCGGGGTCAAGGTAGGGGAGGTCGTCGGGGTCGACCTGGAAGGCGACCACGTACGCGTCGACCTGCGGGTGGCCGACGACGTCCGGCTCGGTTCGCAGACCAAGGCGGACATCCGGATCAAGACCCTGCTCGGCGCCCACTTCGTCATGCTCGTCCCCGAGGGCGACGGCCGGCTTCAGGGGCAGATCCCGCTGTCGCGCACGAGCGTTCCCTACGAGGTGGCCCCCGCCGTGGGTGATCTGGGGAGAGCCGCCGGCCGCGTCGACGAGCGGGCCCTGGCCGAGGCCATGACCGTGCTGTCGCAGACCATGGAAGGCTCCTCGGCGGAGATCCGGGGGTCCCTGAAGGGCCTCGGCAGGCTCTCGCGCACCGTCGCCGACCGCGACACCCGCCTGCACGAACTGGTCGGCCACGCCCGTACCGTCACCGGGCTGCTGGCCCGCAGGAACGCCGACCTGCACGGCCTGGTCACCGACGGCGACCTGCTGCTGCGCGAGGTCTCCGCCCGGCGGGCCGTCGTCCACGGGTTGCTGGTCAACACGGTGGTGCTGGCCGGGCAGATCGACGGCCTGGTCGCCGACAACAGGACCACGATGAGACCCGCCCTCGAACGGCTGCGCTCGTTCGTCGCCGTGCTGCGCCGCCAGGAGGAGAGCCTCGACCGGTCGCTCGCCCTGCTCGGGCCGTTCGCCCGGCAGCTCGCCGACGCGACCGGCAACGGGCGCTGGTTCGACACGATCATCCAGAACCTGGTCCCGCTGCCCGCCTCGATCCGGCCGCCCGACCCCCTGCCGGAAGGACTCCTCCGATGAGAGGCCCGCTCGTCCTGGCGCTGCTGCTCCTGACCGCTACCGGGTGCGGCTTCGAAGGGGTGGCCTCGCTGCCGCTGCCCGGCGGCGCCGACCTGGGCGAACGGCCGTACCCGGTGATCATCCGGTTCGCCGACGCGCTCGACCTCGTGCCGCGCTCGCTGTGCAAGGTCGACGACGTCACCGTGGGCGAGGTCACCCGGGTCGAGCTGGGTGCCGACTGGCGGGCCGACGTGGTCTGCGCGGTACGCGGCGACGTCGCCCTGCCCGACCTCACGACCGCGGCGATCTCGCAGACGAGCTTGCTGGGGGAGAAGTTCGTCAAGCTGCTGCCCGCCGGGCGCGGGCGGCTGAGCGGCCCGATCCCGGTGGCCCGCACCAGCACGACCGCCGAGGTCGAGGAGGTGCTGTCGGCCGCCTCGCTGCTGGTCGAGGGCGGCGGACTCGACCAGGTCGCCACCGTCAACCGCGAGCTGGGCGACGTGCTGGACGGCCGCTCGGCCCGCGTGAAGGACCTGCTGCGCAGGCTCGGCGCGTTCGCCGCCGGGCTCGACGGCTCGAAGAGGCAGATCGTCCGGCTGATCGACGCCCTCGACGGCCTCACCCGCACCCTGGCCGCCCAGCGCGCCACGATCAGGGCCACCGCCACCGACATCGGCCCGGCCGTCACCCTGCTCAAGGACCAGCGCGTCGGCCTGACCGCCATGCTCGCCGCCCTCGACCGGCTCGGCCGCACCGCCACCCGCGTCGTCGAGCGCTCCCAGGCCGACACCCTCGCCGACCTCCGCCACCTGCGCGAACTCCTGCGCAACCTCGACCGGGCGCGCGACAGCGTCGCGTCGGGGCTGGCGACGGCGATCACGTTCCCGTTCCCGGGGTCGGCCTCGTCCATGCTGCGCGGCGACTACGCCAACGCCGACCTCACCGTCGACGCCTCGCCGGGCACGGCGCTGCGCAATCTGCTCGGAGGCGCACGATGACCGTCCGGCTGCTGGCGTTCGCGCTGATCGGGGTGGTGGCGGTGGCGTACACGCTGGTCAGGTACGCCCGGGTGGGCGCCGACCTGGTCGATCCCGCCTACCGGGTCACGGTCGAGCTGGCCGACGCGAGCGGGCTGTTCGACGGCTCGGAGGTGACCTACCGCGGGGTGCCGATCGGCCGGGTGGAGTCGCTGGCCGTGGCGGGCGACGGCGCGCGGGCCGTGGTCAGGCTCGGGGCCGGCACGCCCGTCCCGTCCCGCGGCCTGCTGGCCGTGGTGGCCAACCGGTCGGGCGTGGGGGAGCAGTACCTGGACCTGCGGCCCACCGGGGGCGCCGGGCCGTACCTGCGGGCGGGGGACGTGATCGGGCGCGAGCACACGCGCCTGCCGGTCAGCACCGCCCAGTTGCTCGGCGACACCGACCGGCTGCTGTCCTCGGTCGATCCGCGCGACCTGGAGACGGTCGTGACCGAGCTGGACAAGGGCCTCGGCGGCAACGGGCCGTACCTGCGGCGGCTGGCCGACGCGGGCGAGACGCTGCTCGGACAGGCCGAGAGCGTGCTTCCCGAGACGGTGGCGGTCCTTCACGACGGGGAGACCGTGCTCGACGCTCAGCGGGCTTCTGGGAGCCATCTAAAGGCATTCGCCGGGGATCTGGCCGGCTTGACCGATTCGCTTCGGGACGGGCGCGGCGACCTCGCCCACGTCATCGACCGCACCCCGCGCGCCGCCCGGTCACTCGAACGCCTGACCGATGGCGTCGCCCCCCACCTGCGCCCGCTGCTGACCCACCTCGTGGTCGGCGGCAGCACGGTCTCCGCCCGGGTCACCGCCCTGCGGCAGCTCCTGATCGGCTACCCGGCCGCCGTGGCGGGCGCGTTCTCCGTGGTCGACCGGGACGGCCTGCACTTCGGCCTCGACCTCGACCTCAACGTGCCCAGGCCCTGCACCCGCGGCTACGAGGGCGTACGCCGGCGCCGCCCGCAGGACGTCAGCCCGCGGCCGCCCGACCCGGAGGCGTACTGCCGGGAGCCGCGCGGCAGCGCGACCGGGGTGCGCGGCGCCCGCAACGCCCCCGCTCCCCAACCGCCTCCGTCGATTCCGGGGCTCCCGGCGTGGCTGGCGGGTTATGATCCGGCGACCGGCCGGAAGGGGTGAGCACAGGTGGGAGGACTTCCCGCGCGCCCGGCCCGCATCCTCGTGGCCGCCCTCAGCGTGACGCTGGCGGCGCTCGTCGCCGGCGGCGTGTGGATCTCCTTCCAGGCGCGTGACGCGCAGGCCCTGGCCGACGAGAGGCAGGCCGCGCTGCTGGCGGCGGGCACCCACGCCAAGAACCTGGTCTCGCTCGACTACAAGACCGTCGACGCCGACGTGGAACGCATCCTCGCCACCTGCACGGCCGGCGCCAAGACCGGCTACCAGGCCATCGCGGGCAAGCTCAAGAGCACCACGGTCGCCAACAAGGTCGTCCAGCACGGAGTGCTGCGCGCGACCGGCCTGGTGTCGATGTCCGGCGGCACGGCCAAGGTGCTGGTGGTGGCCGACGCCGAGATCCGCTGGGACGGCTCCAAGAGCCCGCCCCAGGAGCGCTTCTACCGCTGGACGATGGACGTGACCAAGGTCGACGGCGTCTGGCTGGTGTCGAAGGTGGTGCAGGTGGTGTGAGAACCGTCACGGTGGTCCTGCTCGGCGTCCTGGTGATCGTCGCGGGCGTGCTGGTGCCCAGGATGTGGTTCGACCTGAGCGACCTGCGTGGGGCCGACGGGGCGGCGGCCGAGGCCATGGCGACGGCCCGGCAGGTCGCCCCCGACATGTTCTCCTACGACTACCGCTCGGTGGAGGCCGACCTGGCCAGGGCGGGGGCGTACACGACAGGTGAGCTGACCAGGCATTACAAGGAGCTCACCACGTCGCTGGTGTCCAAGGCCAAGGCGGAGAAGACCGTCCGCACCGCGGCCGTGGTGGACGCCGGCGTCGAGCGCGCCACGCCCGACAGGGTCGAGGTCCTGTTGTTCGTGAACATGGTTACGGTAAAAGTAGTGCCGAACCAGGACAGGCCCCAGCAACAGGTCACCCAGAATCGCGCCCGGTTCGTCATGGTCCGGCAAGACGGGCGCTGGCTGGTCGAGGGGCTGTCCACGCTGCTGGGGACGGCCTGAGCCGCCGGGCGCGCCGCTACCTTCAATTGTTACCAAAAATCAGGTTTGGCGAAGCCCTTGATAGGGGTACTCCAGTCACAGCTACACCGGCGGTCGGCATGGGTTCGACCCCTGGGGTGACGGAGCGTTAACCGCCCACGATCGCGGGTATCGTCTTGGGCCTGGCGGTAGGCGCCCGATCACACTGGGGAGAAAACTCCAGCGTCCGGGCCTCTAGGCGGCTAAAAGTCGGGCTCGCGGGCTTGACGTTTGCGGCTGAACGGGCGATGCTGCGACCAACGTGGAGCATGCAGCGAGAGCGAAGTGGACAGGCGTGTGCCGTTCGGCTACACTGCCCCTTTGCGCTGCCCTTTGACGACCCGTGATGCTTGCTCACGTTGCGAGGTTGTCTGGCGTGCGTGTAGTCAGTCCGCCGCGAGCCCTCGGAAGGACATCTGTTGGCAGCCTCGCGCAACGCCTCCGCCGTACCCGCTGGTCCCCGTCGCGTCTCTTTCGCGCGTATCCAGGAGCCCCTCGAAGTTCCTGACCTTCTCGCCCTCCAGACCGAGT
>NZ_JBITEZ010000014.1:0-344768 GCF_044455665.1 Nonomuraea sp. NPDC051191
GGTTACATTCCGAACCCGGAAGTTAAGCTTCTCTGCGCCGATGGTACTGCACTCGGGAGGGTGTGGGAGAGTAGGTCACCGCCGGACAATCTTTCGAAGAAGGCCCCACACGGTTGTGTGGGGCCTTCTTTGCGTTCTCTGGCATGGAAGCACGAACGAGGGCCACCCCCAGCAGCCGGGGTGGCCCTTTTTTGCGTTCGGGGACCAGTGGGGTCAGACGCGCTGCCACAGGGCCGGGACGTTGGACGGCTCCCAGCCGGCCTGTGACGTGTGCCCCTGCAGGCACCGGTACGTCTGCCCGCCGTACGTCACCTGGTCACCCGCCTGGTAGGTCACCCCAACCTTCCAGGTTCCGCCGCCCGGAGGCGGGCTCGTCGTGGGCGTGGGAGTAGGCGTCTGCGTGGGGGGCACGCCCTGGACGTTCAGCACGAAGTCGAACGTCGCCTCCTTCCCCGTGCCGACTGGACGGACGTTCATGAGGAGTCTCGGGTCGTAGATCGAGTCGGTGTTGTTGCGCGGCTCGCCGGGGAAGTAGAGCTGCGTGGTGAGGATCCCTCGGCCAGGAGCCTGCGCCTTGACGTGGATGTGCCTGGTACGACCGGGGTAGAGGCCGGGCACGATGGTGGTGAGCTTGTAGGCGCCCTGGGCGTTCGTGTACTGGTGCCCACGGAAGTTGTACGTGACGTTGTCGTAGTTGCCGTTGGTGTCCGCCTGCCAGAAGTCGAGCAGCACGTTCGCCAGCGGCTGACAGGAGGTGCCGAACACGTATCCGCTCACCGTCAGCGGGGTCCCCGAGCCGGGGAGGGTCGAGCGCTGGGGGGAGTTCGGCTTGAAGTAGGGGCCCTCGGTCTGCGAGATCGTCAGATCGTCGCCGTCGTCGCAGAACGGGGTGGGCTCAAGCTCCTGGCCGCTCCCGACCATGGTGCGGGCCAGGGCCGGCACCTCGCCGATCAGGAACGGGACCGGTGTCGCTATGAGAGCCGCTTTGAACAGCGCTTTTCTGGTGATTCCGCGCTGCCTTTCCTCGCGAGTGTTCTCGCCTTCCACGATGGCCTCCTTGAAAGCGCCTGCTGGGGGGTAGAGCAGGCTGTTCTCCAAGGTGGCACCCGCCGGGAGAGGTGAGTACCCTCCAATTTTCTATACGATTCACGATATGTTTGCCCCGCGTCCAGAGCGCTTCGCGTGGTCAGTAGGGTTGAGGGGTGGATTATCGTGCGGTTGAACGCGCCATCCTGGAGCGGGGCGTCGAGTGGGATTTCGAGCCGACGCTCGACAGGGTCGCCGCCCTCCTGGACCTGCTCGGCTCGCCTCAGCGGGCGTACCCGGTCATACACATCGCCGGCACCAACGGCAAGACGAGCACGGCGCGGCTGACCGAGGCGCTGCTGCGGGAGCGCAACCTGAGGGTGGGGCGGTTCACCAGCCCGCACCTCGTCACCGTGCGCGAGCGCATCACGGTCGACGGTGAGCCGCTGAGCGAGGAGCGCTTCGCCGAGGTCTACGAGGAGATCCTGCCCTACGTCGAGCTGGCCGACGCGCAGGGGCACCGGCGCATCCAGTTCTTCGAGCTGCTGACGGCCATGGCGTTCGCGGCGTTCGCCGACACGCCGGTCGACGTCGCGGTGATCGAGGCGGGCATGGGCGGGTCGTGGGACGCGACGAACGTCGCGGACGGGCTGGTGTCGGTCATCACGCCCATCTCCCTCGATCACATGGATCGTCTGGGGCCTGACATCCCGAGCATCGCCGGGGAGAAGGCCGGGATCATCAAGCCGGGTGCCACGACCGTGCTCGCTCAGCAGGAGCTGGGCGCGGCCGAGGTGCTGATGCGGCGTGCGGCCGAGGTCGGCGCGGTCGTGGCGCGCGAGGGGCTGGAGTTCGGCGTGCTCGGCCGAGAGATGGCGATGGGCGGGCAGCTGCTCACGCTGCGCGGGCTCAAGGGCGTCTACGACGAGGTCTACCTGCCGCTCTACGGCAGTTACCAGGCCAGCAACGCGGTCTGCGCGCTGGCCGCCGTCGAGGCGCTGACCGGCGGCGACGACCCCCTCGACGTCGATCTGGTACGCCAGGCGTTCGCTCAGGCGGCCTCGCCCGGCCGGTTGGAGGTCGTGCGGCGCACCCCCACGGTGGTGATCGACGCCGCGCACAACCCCGGCGGGCTGGAGGCGAGTCTGGAGGCGCTGCACGAGGCGTTCGACTTCGCCAAGGTGATCGGCGTGGTCGCGGTCATGCGTGACAAGGATATCGAGACCCTGCTGGACCTGCTGGAGCCGATGGTCGACGAGATCGTGGTGACGACCAACTCATCGCCCAGGTCGTTGTCGGCGCAGGAGCTCGCCGCGCTGGCTGTGCCGCTGTTCGGTGAGGACCGCGTGCACGTCGTCGAGCGGCTCGACGAGGCCATCGACAGGGGCATCGGCATCGCGGACGCCGAAGGGGAGTTCAGCGGGACCGGGGTGCTCATCACCGGTTCGGTGGTTACGGCGGGAGATGCCCGGCATCTGCTGAAGGCGGATGGTGTGAGATGAATTTCGAGGTTACGCCGGGCATGCGCAGGCTCGGCGCGAGCGTGCTCGGCATGGAGGCCATCGTGGCCGGGCTCGTCACGCCGGTCGCGATCACCGTGGGCGGTGTCGCCCCCGCGCTCGCCGTCACCGTGGGCATCGGGCTCGCGGTGCTGTGCGTGGTCGCCGCGGGCCTGCTCAAACGGCCCTTCGGGTACGTCATGGGCAGTGTCGTCCAGGTGCTGGCGATCGCCACGGGCTTCGTCGTGTCCACCATGTTCTTCCTCGGCGCGATCTTCGCCGCACTGTGGATCACCGCGATTATCGTCGCTCGCCGTGTCGAGGGCGTGACTTCCCGCTAAAGTCGGCCTACATGGCCGTCCCCCCAAATCAACGGTCGCCGCATTCGGCTGGCCTCAGACGTTCATGGCTGCTCGACGTGGTGCTCGGGCTGCTCGTCCTCGTGGCGCTGCCGTTGGCGATCGTCGCGATCCCCAACACGTTGTCCGTGGTCGCCGACCTGCTGCCGGGTGAGTTCGACCAGATCGGGCTGAGTCGTACGCACGGGCTGGCGCTGCCCGCCCTGATGCTGACCGTGCCGCTCGCGGCCGTCGCGTTACGGCGGATGAAGGTGGCCCACGTGCTGGTCGCGGGGCTCGCGCTGGTGGCGGTGGCCGACGCGGCGGGCGGATACGCGGCTTCCGAACTGGTCGTCGGTGTCGTACGCGTGCTGCGCGGCATTGGTGGCGGCCTGATCGTCCCGGCCACGCTGGTGGCGGTCTGGGACCGTACACCCGCGTTGCGGGGCCTGTGGGCCGGGGTGTTCGGCGTCAGCCTGCTGGAGGCTCAGGCGTTCGCGCTCTGGCCGCTGGTCGACGTGACGAGCTGGAAGGTCACGTTGCAGCCCTACCCGATGGCCACCGGGGTCGGGCTGGCGCTGGCGGCGGCGTACCTGGTGGTCTGGAGGCTCGCCGGGCGATGGCCCGCGCCCGCGCCGGACGCCCGGGAGTGCAGCCGGCTGCTGCTCGCGGCGGTGCCCGCGGCGGGCACCGCGGTCGTGGCGATCAGCACGGCGAGCGCGGGGTGGGGGGTCGTCCCGGTGATCCTGCTGGCCGGGCTGGCGATCGCCGGGCTGCTGGCGCTCGGCTCGATCGGGCGGTCGGAGAACCGCACGTACGCGTACACGATGGTGGCTGTCGGGGTGGTGCTACTGCCGAGCACGGCGCAGGTCACGCTGGTGGAGATGGGCGGTCTGGGCGGGCCGGGGCTGCGCGGGCTGTGGACGCCGTTCGGCGTGGCGGCGGTGCTCGCGGTCGTCGCCGGGGTGGGCGTGCGGATGTTCGCCAAGGGCGTGGGCCGGTTCGCGGCGCCGCTCGGGCTGTTGGCGATGGTGGTCGGCCTGTGCTCGGTGCGGCTGGTCGTGCCGTCGGCCGACGGGCTCGTGCTGGCGGTGCCGTTCACGCTGCTGGCGGTGGGGGCGACGGTCGCGGTGACGGCCACGCTCGGCGAGGTCGGGATCGGGGCGGCCGCGTTCGGGTTGTCGTTGTGCTTCGCGGGGGTGCTCGCGGGCTACCTGCTGGGCACCGGCGTGCAGATGTGGATGCTGGAGGGCGTCGGGTCGCGCCAGGAACTGGTCGACAGCTTCGTGGGCGCGTTGCACTGGTGGGCGTTGATCGGCGGGTTCCTGCTGGTGGGCGTCATCGTGCTGGCGGCGGTGATGGGGCGGCGGCCGTCCAGGGAGGAGGAACCGCCGTCCGGCGGCGAACTGGCAGAGGTCGCGGTCGGGGCCGGCCGGGGCAGCGAGGCGGCGGCGGAGGAGCCGGTCAGGACGTGGGGATCGGTCGTTCCCGAAGGTTCTCCCGCGCCTGAGGAGGACGAGCCGGGCGAGCCCGTTCCCGCGGTGCCGCCGCAGTCACCCTCGCCCGAGGACGGCGAGCGGTCCTGAGGGCCTGGCGTGCGCATGTCAGGTCGCCTGCCTCGCACCTGTGGTGGCGGGGCGGTCCTGACACTCCTCGCCCGCGCGCGTCGTGCCTGTGGCGTCGAGGGTGGGGGCGTGGACGGTAAGCTGAGCGACGGCTATGGCGACGCGAGGGCCCGTGCCCCGCGAGCGCCCTCGTGGTCAGGCCAGGCGCCTGTAGCCGCGACCCGAATCTGTTCAAAGGAGAACCACACGTGTCCGAGCGCACTCTTGTCCTGATCAAGCCCGACGGGGTGAAGCGTGGCCTCATCGGTGACGTGATCGCCCGCGTGGAGCGCAAGGGCCTCAAGGTCGTGGCGATGGACCTGCGCACCCTCGACGCCGACACCGCCAAGACGCACTACGCCGAGCACGCCGAGAGGCCGTTCTTCGGCGAGCTGGTCGACTTCATCACGTCGGCGCCGCTCGTGGCCATGGTCCTTGAGGGCCCGCGCGCCATCGAGGCCTTCCGTGCGCTCGCCGGCGCCACCGACCCGGTCAAGTCCGCCCCCGGCACGATCCGCGGCGACCACGCCCTGGAGATCGGCGAGAACGTCGTCCACGGCTCCGACTCGCCCGAGTCCGCGGCCAGGGAGATCAAGATCTTCTTCCCCGACCGCTTCTAGCAGTCAGCTTCACCCACGCGCCCGCCGGCTTCACGCCGTGCGGGCGCGTCTTTTTGTCGGCGGCACGTTGTAGCGTTCCAAGTCTGGCAGGCGCTGACGTAGTTGATCCGGTCGTGTGGGTGCAATTCGGGCAAAATCCAGGTTGAGGTAGGGGCTGGAGATTTTTGTGGAGCGCGAGGGCTCATTGCGCTCACTGGTGGGTACGTCACGTTACGATTCGAATTCGATCCGTAGTCATTCGCGAACGACGATACGGAGGGCTCCGTTCCCCATGGGCAGCAAGCTCGCGTTTCTCGGCCGTGACATGGCGGTCGATCTGGGCACCGCCAACACGTTGGTATACGTGCGTGGCCGGGGCATCGTGCTCAATGAGCCGTCAGTCGTAGCGATCAACACCACCACAGGCAAGATCGTGGCGGTGGGCATCGAGGCCAAGCGAATGATCGGTCGTACGCCCGGCAACATCGTCGCGGTCCGCCCGCTGAAGGACGGCGTGATCGCCGACTTCGACGTCACCGAACGGATGTTGCGCTACTTCATCCAACGAGTGCACAGACGACGCCATTTCGCCAAGCCACGCATCATCATCGCCGTGCCGAGCGGCATCACCAGCGTCGAGCAGCGCGCGGTGAAGGAAGCCGGCTACCAGGCAGGCGCAAGGAAGGTCTACATCGTCGAGGAGCCGATGGCCGCCGCCATCGGGGCCGGGCTCCCGGTGCACGAACCCACCGGGAACATGGTGGTCGACATCGGCGGCGGCACCACCGAGGTGGCCATCATCTCGATGGGCGGCGTGGTCACCAGCCAGTCGATCAGGATCGGCGGCGACGAGCTCGACCAGGCAGTGATCACGTTCGCCAAGAAGGAGTTCTCGCTGATGCTCGGCGAGCGCACCGCCGAGGAGATCAAGATGGCGATCGGCTCGGCCTGCCCCAACGGTGAGGAGTCCCACGCCGAGGTGCGCGGGCGCGACCTGATCAGCGGGCTGCCCAAGACGATCATCGTGTCGAGCGAGGAGATCCGCAAGGCCACCGAGGAGCCGGTCAACGCGATCGTCGACGCGGTGAAGACCACCCTCGACAAGTGCCCGCCCGAGCTGTCGGGCGACATCATGGACCGCGGGATCGCCCTGACCGGCGGCGGCGCCCTGCTCAAGGGCCTCGACGAGCGGGTCAAGGCCGAGACCGGCATGCCCGTCCACCTGGTGGAGAACGCCCTCGACTCGGTCGCCATCGGGTCGGGCAAGTGCGCGGAGGAGTTCGAGGCCCTGCAGCAGGTCCTGGTTCCGGAGTCGCGGCACTGATGAGAGACTCGCGCCGGGCCCGGCTGATCCTGGGAGTGCTGCTGATGGCGGCGCTGGTCGTCCTGACCATCGACCATCGTGCGGGCGACAGCTCACCGCTGCGCCCGCTGCGCTCGGCGGGATCCTGGGTGTTCGGCGCGGCGGAGCGGTTCGGCGGGGGCGTGGTGCGTCCCGTCGGCGGCTTCCTGCACGCCCTGGCCAGCGCGCCCAGCGCGCAGCGGCACATCGAGCAGCTCCAGGCGGAGAACGCCAGGCTGCGTGCCGGTCTGTCCTCCAGCACGCTCGACGCCACCCGGTCGGCTGAGCTCAAGAAGCTGCTCGGCCTTTCGGGCACCGGCGGCTACAAGGTGGTCACGGCCAATGTGGTTGCCAGGCGCGGGCAGCCAGGGTTCGAGGACAGCGTGCAGATCGACGTGGGCACGGGCGACGGGGTGCGTACCGACATGACGGTGCTCAACGGTGACGGGCTGGTCGGCCGGGTCATCCAGGCCTCGGCCACCACCTCGACCGTGGTGCTGCTCAGCGACCCCGCCTCGGCCGCCGGGGGGCGGTTGGAGGGCGGGCAGGAGATCGGCGTGGTGCACGGCGTGGGCGAGAACGGGCGGCTCGTGCAGTTCAGGCTGCTCGACTCGACGGCGCCGATGGAGCGGGGCGGCCGCATCGTCAGCTTCGGTTCCAAGAACGGGCGGCCGTACGTACCGGGGGTGCCGATCGGGGTGATCGAACGCGTCGAGTCCACGCCCGGGGAGCTGACCCGGATCGCCTACGCCAGGCCGTTCGCCGACCTGACGGCGCTCGACGTGGTCGGGGTGGTCGTCGAAGGGCCCAAGCGGGACCCGCGTGACGCGGTGCTGCCGGCCAAGGAGGGGGCGCGGTGACCGGCGACGGCACGGCCTCCGACGGGGCCGCTGCTGATGTGGTGATCGGGGGATGAGTGGCGTGCTGCTTTCGGCGGGGACGGAGGCGCGGTGATCGGGGCGATGGTCGTGGTGCTGGCGGTGCTGGCGCAGGTCATGCTGGTCAACCGGCTGCCGTTGCCGGCGGGCGGCGCGCCTGACCTGGTGCTGCTGGCGGTGGTGGGCGTGACGCTGGACCGTGGGCCGGTGGCGGGGGCGATGGTCGGATTCTTCTCGGGGCTGCTGGTGGACCTCATGCCGCCGACGGCGCATCTGATGGGCCAGTACGCGTTCGTGCTGGCGGTGGTGGGTTACGTGGCGGGGCGCGGCGCGGGCGGGCCGGCGACGACCGTCGTGCTGTGCGTGCTGATCGCGCCGCTGGTGGCCGTCGGGGTGGCCGGGCTGATCTCCGATCCGCGGGTGTCGCTGTCGACCTTGACCCAGCAGGTGCCCGTCACCGTTCTCTACACGCTCATCGTGGCGCCGGTGGTGATCTGGCTGGCCACCCGGGGGAGACAGCCGAGGTACTCGACATGATCCGCATGCGTGCCAGATTGCTGGTGCTGCACGTCCTGGTGGTGGTGCTGCTCGTCGTGCTGGCCGTACGGCTGTGGCAGGTGCAGGTGGTGCGCGGCCAGGAGTTCGTGACCAGGGCGATGGAGACCAGGACGCGCACGGTGATCGTGCCCGCGGTGCGGGGGCAGATCCTCGACTCCTCGGGGCGTCCGCTGGTGCGCAACAGGACGGCGCTGGTCGTGTCCGTGGACAGGACGAAGCTGAACAGGATGCCGGGCGGGGGGATGAGCGTGCTGCGCAGGCTCTCCGCGGTGCTCGACCGGCCGGTCAAGGACCTGCGGCAGCGCATCACGCCGTGCGGTCCGGGGGTGGGCAAGCCGTGCTGGACGGGGTCGCCGTACCAGCCGGTTCCGCTGGACGAGAAGGTGGACACGCGCGAGGCGTTGCAGATCCTGGAGCGGCAGGAGGAGTTCCCCGGGGTCACCGCCGAGATCCATTCCGTCCGGCAGTACCCGGGGGGCCGGGCCGGGGCGCAGATGCTGGGTTACCTGCAGCCGGTGACCGAGGCGGAGCTGGAGAAGCGCGAAGGGCTCAAGGCCAGTTTCTCCGGCGTCGACCTGGCGGGGCGCGACGGCATCGAGTACGTCTACGACGACGCGCTGCGCGGCAAGTCGGGGCTGCGCAGGGTGCAGGTCGACCGGATGGGCAAGGCCCTCGGGGTCGAGGAGCAGGTGCAGCCGGTCGCCGGAGACCATCTGGTGACCAGCATCGACGCGCGGGTGCAGGCGGTGACGGAGAAGGCGCTCGCGCACGCGATGCAGAGCGCGCCAGGGGCGGACGGCGGCGCCGCGGTGGTCCTGGACGCGCGTTCCGGGCGGGTCGTGTCGGTGGCCAGCGCACCGGGGTACGACCCGGAGATCTGGGCCGGGGGCATCTCGGCCAAGGGTTACCAATGGCTGCTGTCGGACAAGTCGGGCAAGCCGCTGGTGTCGCGGGCGATCAACGGGCAGTTCGCGCCCGGTTCGACGTTCAAGGTGTCGTCGGTGTCGGCGATGTTGCGGGCCGGGTATCCGATCAACGGCACGTACGACTGCCCTGGGGCGTACATGGTGGGCGACCGGTCCTTCAGCAACTTCCGGGGGATCGGCCTCGGGCAGATGAACCTGCACACGGCGCTGGTCAAGTCGTGCGACACGATCTTCTACCGGGCGGCGTACGAGCAGTACCTGAAGGACGGCGGGCGCAACCCGAAGAAGCGTACGAAGGAAGTGTTCGCCAACACCGCCAGGGCTTTCGGGTTCGGCCATGCGACCGGGGTCGACCTGCCGGGCGAGTCCTCCGGGCGCATCCCCGACCGGGCCTGGAAGAAGGACATGTGGAACCGGACCAGCGCGACGAGCTGCGAGCGGTCACGCAAGGGGTATCCGGAGGAGAAGGACCGGGCGCGGGCCGACTTCCTCAAACGCCTGGCGCTGGAGAACTGCACCGAGGGTTTCCTGCTGCGTCCCGGTGACTCGGCCAACTTCGCCATCGGGCAGGGCGACGTCCTGGTGACGCCGATGCAGCTCGCGCGGGCCTACATGGCGCTGGTGAGCGACGGCAAGGTCCGCAGCCCGCGCATCGGGTGGGCGCAGGTGCGGCCGGACGGCAAGGTGGTCAAGACCATCGACGTGCCGGTGGTCGGCAAACTGCCGATCAGCGACAAGGAACGCCTCTACATCAAGAACGCGCTGAGCCAGGTGCCCTCCGACGGCACCGCGGCAGGGGCGTTCACCGGCTTCCCCATGGACAAGGTGCGCATCGGCGGCAAGACCGGTACCGCGGAGGTGTGGGGCAAGAAGGACACCTCGTGGTTCGCGTCGTTCGCGCCCACCAACAATCCGCAGTTCGTGGTGGTCGTCATGGTGTCGCAGGGCGGCATGGGCGCCTCGACCGCGGCGCCGGCCGCACGTGAGATCTACGAGGGCATCTACGGCTTCAAGGGCGAGCCTGCCGCGGTGCCCGGGGGCAGGCTGCCGACCAAGCTGCCGAAGTTCGCGCCGGACGGGACGGTGATCCACCAATGACGCGCGCCATGGCGCAGCGGCGGCCCTCGCTCCTCCAGCGGGCGATCGGCGAGCACTCGGTGGTGCGGCGCATGGACGGGCTGATGCTCGTCGCCGTGGCCGGTCTGTGCCTGATCGGCACCCTGCTGGTGTGGTCCTCGACCCGCACGTGGGCGCCCGGGGCCACCGGGCTGGTGAAGAAACACCTGCTCAACGAGGTCATCGGCGTGACACTGTGCGCCGTGGTGGCGATGGTGGACCATCGGGCGATGCGGGCGTACGCGCCGTTGGTGTTCCTGGTGTCGCTGGTGGGCCTGGCGCTGGTGATCACGCCGCTGGGGGCGACGATCAACGGGTCGCACTCGTGGATCCTGCTCGGGGGCGGGTTCGCGGTGCAGCCGTCGGAGTTCGCCAAGGTCGGGCTGCTGCTGATCATCGCGATGCTGCTGGCCCAGCCCGCCGAGGGCAGCGACCGGCCGCGCGGCCTGGACATCACGCTGGCCCTGATCGCGGCGGGCATCACGATGGGGCTGGTGATGCTGCAGCCCGACCTCGGCACCGCGCTCGTGCTCGCCGTGATCACGGCGGCGGGGCTGGTGATCGGGGGCGTGCGCAAGCGGTGGATCGTGGCGCTGGTGCTCGTGGCGGCGGCCGGGGTGTTCAGCGTGTTCTACTTCAACCTGCTGGAGCCGTACCAGGTGGCGCGGTTCACCGCGTTCGTCGATCCGAAGGTGGATCCGCGCGGGGTGGGCTACAACAGCACGCAGTCGCTGATCGCGATCGGCTCGGGGCAGCTGCTGGGCAAGGGGCTCTTCGGCGGCGGGCAGACGACCGGCCGGTTCGTGCCCGAGCAGCACACCGACTTCATCTTCACGGTGGCGGGGGAGGAGTTCGGGTTCATCGGGTCGGTCACCGTGGTGCTGCTGCTCGGCGTGGTGCTGCTGCGCGGGCTGAAGGTCGCCCGGCACTGCGACGACCGGTTCGGCACGCTGGTCGCGGGCATGATCGTGTGCTGGTTCGCGTTCCAGACGTTCATCAATGTCGGGATGACGATCGGGATCATGCCGATCACCGGACTGCCGCTGCCCTTCGTGTCGTACGGCGGCACCGCCACGTTCGCGAATCTCATGGCGGTCGGGCTGCTTCTGGCCATCAGGGTGCGGCGGCAGTCGTTCAGCTAGAAGAAAGGGCGGGCCGTCCGACCGGCGCGTTGGTGTCCGGCCGGACCTGTCACCGTCCGCGCGCCGCTACCCTGGAAGGTATGCCTGTCGAGTCGATATTCCACCGCCTGGAAGCGCTGCTGCCCAAGGTGCAGAAGCCCATCCAGTACGTCGGGGGTGAGCTCAACTCGACCGTCAAGGACTGGGACTCCGCCGACGTACGGTGGGCGCTGATGTACCCGGACGCCTACGAGGTCGGGCTGCCCAACCAGGGCGTGGCGATTCTCTACGAGATCCTCAACGAGCTGCCCCGCACCCTGGCCGAGCGCACCTACGCGGTCTGGCCGGACCTTGAGGCGCTCATGCGGGCCGAGGGCGTGCCGCAGTTCACCGTCGACGCGCACCGGCCGGTGCGCGCCTTCGACGTGCTCGGCCTGTCGTTCTCGACCGAGCTGGGCTACACCAACATGCTGACCGCGCTCGATCTCGCCGGGATCCCGCTCAGGGCCGTCGACCGGGGTGAGGACGACCCGATCGTGCTCGCCGGCGGTCACGCGGCCTTCAACCCCGAGCCGATCGCCGACTTCCTCGACGCGGCCGTGCTCGGCGACGGCGAGCAGATCTCGATCGCCATCTCCGAGGTCATCCGTGAGTGGAAGGCCGAGGGGCGTCCCGGCGGGCGCGACGAGCTGCTGATGCGGCTCGCCGAGTCCGGCGGCGTCTACGTGCCGAAGTTCTACGACGTCGACTACCACCCCGACGGGCGCATCAAGCGGGTCGCGCCCAACAGGTCCGAGGTGCCGTGGCGGGTGCACAAGCACACGGTGATGGACCTCGACGAGTGGCCCTATCCGAAGAAGCCGCTGGTGCCGCTGGCCGAGACGGTGCACGAGCGGTTCAGCGTGGAGATCTTCCGCGGCTGCACGCGCGGGTGCCGCTTCTGCCAGGCGGGCATGATCACTCGTCCGGTGCGGGAGCGGTCGATCACCACGATCGGCGCCATGGTGGACAACGGCATCAAGGAGTCCGGCTTCAACGAGGTCGGCCTGCTGTCGCTGTCCTCGGCCGACCACTCCGAGATCGGCGAGGTCGCCAAGGGCCTGGCCGACCGCTACGAAGGCACCAACACCTCGCTGTCCCTGCCCTCGACCAGGGTCGACGCGTTCAACATCGACCTGGCCAACGAGTTCTCCAGGAACGGCAGGCGCTCGGGTCTCACGTTCGCCCCCGAGGGCGGCTCCGAGCGCATGCGCAAGGTGATCAACAAGATGGTCACCGAGGAAGACCTCATCCGCACGGTCACCACCGCCTACTCGCAGGGCTGGCGGCAGGTGAAGCTCTACTTCATGTGCGGCCTGCCCACCGAGCAGGACGAAGACGTGCTCGGCATCGCCGACCTGGCCAAGAAGGTCATCCAGGCGGGTCGCGAGGCCACCGGTAGCCGTGACATCCGCTGCACCGTCTCCATCGGCGGGTTCGTGCCCAAGCCGCACACCCCGTTCCAGTGGGCCGGGCAGGCCGACCACGAGACCGTCGACAGGCGGCTCAAGGCGCTGCGCGACTCGCTGCGCGGCGACAAGCAGTACGGCCGGGCCATCGGCTTCCGCTACCACGACGGCAAACCGTCCATCGTGGAGGGCCTGCTCTCGCGGGGCGACCGCAGGGTCGGCGCGGTGATCAGGGCCGTCTGGGAGGACGGCGGCCGGTTCGACGGCTGGAGCGAGCACTTCTCCTACGACAGGTGGATGCAGGCCGCCGAGAAGGCGGGCGTCGACGTCGACTGGTACACCACCCGCGAGCGGGCCGAGAACGAGGTGCTTCCGTGGGACCACCTCGACGCCGGGCTCGACCGCGAATGGCTGTGGCAGGACTGGCAGGAGGCCGTGTCCGGCGGTGAGGTCGAAGACTGCCGCTGGACCCCGTGTTACGACTGCGGGGTCTGTCCCACCATGGGCACCGAGATCCAGATAGGCCCGACAGGGCGCAAGCTCCTTCCTCTCACCGTGGTCTAGCGCGCTCAGTGGGCGAGCCGTGTCACGGCGTACACGGACACGTGTCGCGGCGGCTTATCCTGGGAGTAGGAACTCTTACAAGGGAAGGACGCAAAGCTCTGAAACCTGTTCCCGACGGGCCTCCGCCCGCGCCTACGGTGCAGCGCCTTCGCGTGCGTTACGCCAAGCGCGGCCGCCTGCGCTTCACCAGTCACCGCGACATCTCGCGGGCCGTCGAGAGGGCGGTCCGTCGTGCCGGTATTCCGGTGGCCTACAGCGCGGGCTTCTCGCCCCACCCGAAGATCTCCTACGCGGGCGCAGCGCCGACCGGCGTCGCCAGCGAGGCCGAATACCTCGAGATCGGTGTCACCACGTTGTGTGACCCCGAGCAGGTCAAGTCCAGCCTGGACGCGTCGCTGCCGCCCGGTCTCGATGTGGTCGACGTCGTGGAGGCGGGCCCAGGGGGGCTGGCCGACCGACTGGAGGTCTCCGACTGGGAGGTACGCCTGCCCGGCGCCGATCGCGAGCTCGCCCAAGTGGCGGTGGAGAAATTCCTCGCGGCGGGCACCGTGGAGGTCGAGCGCCTCACCAAGAAGGGTCCCCGGCGCTTCGACGCGCGGGAGGCCGTCCTGGGGCTCGTGGTGTCCGAGGGAACAGACAGAACTGCAGCTCAGGTGCCAGGACAGACGTGTGTCATACTGCGCATGGTTGTTCGGCACATGACGCCTGCCGTTCGACCCGATGATGTGCTCACAGGGCTGCGCCTTGTGGCCGACTTCGCGCCGCCGGTCCCCCCCGAGGTGACCAGGCTGGCGCAGGGGCCGCTCGACGCCGGTACCGGTGCGCTTGCCGACCCGCTCGGCCCTGACCGCGAGACGACGCGCGGCGGCGAGGCGGGACCGGCGGGTGAGCACGTCGTCGGCTAAGGAGGTGCCCTGCGTGAGCGGGGCGCCACCGCTGACAGGACTTGGCGCCCGCGCCTCCTTCCCGGAGGCGGGGGCGGACAACGAGACACGATGGCTCCTGCGCGGCGCGGCGACGCGCCCGGGAGCTGACGGGAGAGCGCCCGCATGCTCGACAATGAGCCCAACGCCGGGGCCACTGGCCCTGACGGGGAGACAACTGAACAGCCCAAGGTGACCAGGCGCCGCCGCTCCGCGAGCCGCCCGGCGGGTCCCCCGCCGGAGCTGCCGGAGGAGCCGGCCGCCGCCGCCCCGATCACGGTCGCGGCCGCACAGGCCGCGCCGTCGGTTGCCGACGTGCAACCGGTGCAGACCAACGCCGTGCAGCGCGCGGCCGGTGAGCCCGCCCCCGACGCGGGGCGCGGCAGGAGAACCCGGGCCCGCGCGGCGGCGCCCGCAGCCGAGGCCGGAGCCGCCCAGGGCGTTCAGGCACAGCCCGGCGCGCCCGAGGGCGCCGCGGCTGGAGCCGGTGCCCTTGCGGCCGGTACGCCCGAAGGTGTCGCGTCCGGAGCCGTCGTGCCTGAGGGGCCGGCTCCGCAGCAGGCCGAGAGCCCTGCCGCTACGCAGGCCGGCACGTCGGCCGAGCCCGTCGTGGCGCCCGTCGTCGACCGGCGGGAAGCCGCCGAGCGGACGGCCGGCGCGGCCGAGCCGGTCGTGGCGCCCGTGCTGCAGAGCCCGGAGGCCGAGAGCCTGGCGTACGCGGGCGGTCCGGCCGAAGCCGGCGAGGTGGCCAGTGTGGTCGAGGCGGCCGTGGCTGACGCCGTGGTCGACGCCGCCGACATGCCCGAGGAGAAGCCCAAGAGGGCCACGCGCACGCGGTCCACCGCGACCACGACGCGCCGCCGTACGACGAAGAAGGCCGAGCCGGAGGTCGCGGGAGCGCTCCCGGAGGAGGAGGCCGAGGCGCCGAAGCGGCGGCGTACGCGGAAGAAGGCCGAAGAGGTCGTCGTGGAGGCGCCGGCGGGCGCCGACGTCGAGGTCGTCGCGACGCCCTCCGACGTCGAGGTGGCCGTCACCGTGCCCGAGGCCGCCGAGGCGGCCGACGAGGACATCCTGGAGATCCTGCCCGAGGACGAGCCGCTCGACGACGAGCCCGCCGGTGAGGACCTCGACGAGGAGGTCGACCGGCCGAGCCTGCTCGCCGACCCCTTCGGGCTGAGCGCGCGCAGGACGGACGAGCCGGGCACGGCGTTCCAGCGTCCCGCGGCCATCTTCGCGCCGCTGTTCCAGGCCCCCGACCCCACCCAGGGCAAGCCCGCGGTGATCCGGCGGCCCGAGCCCGAGCCCGAGCCGGAGCCCGAGGAGGTCGAGGAGCTCCTCGACGAGACCCTCGTCGAGGACGAGGGTGAGATCGACACCTCCGACGAGCAGGAGGAGGAGGGCGGCGGTCGCCGTCGCCGCCGCCGCCGCGGAGGCAGGGGCCGCGGCAAGTCGCGCGAGCGTGACGAGGGCGAGGAAGGCGAGGAAGGCGACGAGGAGGCCGACGAGGACCAGGGCGAGGAGGGCCAGGAGGAAGAGGCCGCCGGCTCGCGTCGTCGTCGCCGCCGTCGCCGCCGCGGCACCGAGGAGACCCTGGAGCCCTCCAGCGACGACCCGCCGAACACGGTGGTGCGCATCCGCGCGCCGCGTTCCGGCCGCGCCGCCTCCCTGGTGACCGCCACCGACGGCGTGCAGAGCGTGCGCGGCTCGACCCGCCTGGAGGCCAAGAAGCAGCGCCGCCGTGAGGGGCGCGAGCTCGGCCGCAGGCGTCCGCCGATCATCACGGAGTCGGAGTTCCTGGCTCGCCGCGAGTCCGTCGACCGCATGATGGTGGTGCGCCGCCACGGCGACCGTACGCAGATCGCGGTCCTCGAGGACGGCGTGCTCGTCGAGCACTACGTCAACCGCGAGGCCAGCCAGTCCTACGTCGGCAACGTCTACCTGGGCAAGGTCCAGAACGTGCTGCCGTCGATGGAGGCCGCGTTCGTGGACATCGGCAAGGGGCGCAACGCCGTCCTGTACGCCGGTGAGGTGAACTTCGACACCGCCGGGCTGGAGGGACAGCCCAAGCGGATCGAGGCGGCGCTGAAGTCCGGCCAGTCGGTGCTGGTGCAGGTCACCAAGGACCCGATCGGCCACAAGGGCGCCCGGCTCACCTCGCAGATCAGCCTGCCCGGCCGTTACCTGGTGTACGTGCCGGACGGGTCGATGACCGGCATCAGTCGCAAGCTGCCCGACAAGGAACGCACCCGGCTCAAGAGCATCCTCAAGAAGGTCATGCCGGAGAACGCCGGTGTGATCGTCCGTACCGCGGCCGAGGGCGCCTCCGAGGACGAGCTGGCCCGCGACGTGGCCCGGCTGTCGGCCCAGTGGGAGAACATCCAGAAGAAGGCCAAGTCGGCCAGCCCGCCCGAGCTGCTGTCGGCCGAGCCCGACCTGACCATCCGGGTCGTGCGCGACGTGTTCAACGAGGACTTCACCTCGCTGGTCGTGCAGGGCGAGGACGCCTGGGACACCGTCGACGAGTACGTCAAGTATGTCGCGCCGCACCTGGCCGAGCGCCTGTCGCGCTGGGACACCGGGCAGGGCGACGTGTTCGAGTCGTACCGGATCGACGAGCAGCTGGGCAAGGCGCTGGAGCGCAAGGTGTGGCTGCCGAGCGGCGGCTCGCTGGTGATCGACCGTACCGAGGCGATGACCGTCGTCGACGTCAACACCGGCAAGTTCACCGGCCAGGGCGGCAACCTCGAGGAGACCGTCACCAGGAACAACCTGGAGGCGGCCGAGGAGATCGTGCGCCAGCTGCGGCTGCGGGACATCGGCGGCATCATCGTGATCGACTTCATCGACATGGTGCTGGAGTCCAACCGCGACCTGGTGCTGCGGCGGCTGCTGGAGTGCCTGGCGCGCGACAGGACCAAGCACCAGGTCGCCGAGGTGACTTCGCTGGGCCTGGTGCAGATGACGCGTAAGCGGGTCGGCCAGGGGCTGCTGGAGGCGTTCTCGACGCCTTGTGAGTGCTGCAACGGGCGTGGGCTGATCGTCTCGACCGAGCCGGTCGAGGCCAAGCCCGAGCCGCGTGGTACGCAGGGCAAGATGGCGATCGAGAAGGCGGTCTCGGACAAGGTTTCCGCGGCCAAGGACTCCGCCAGCCGTGATACCGTGACCGGTGCGCTTGATGACGTCCCGGCTGAGGACGACCAGGCCAGCCAGACTTCCGGCAGAGGGCGGCGACGCTCCCGCCGAGCCAAGTCCGCCGAGTAGCTTCGGCAGGCTTCCGACGATCCGTCCGGTTCGCCTAGGGCACCGTAAAGCGGTACCCTGGTGAATCGGTGCGTCAGGTGACGTGCCCTGTTGGCGCGCTTACTCGGTTCGTCGGTTTGAGACAGGCCGAATGATAGGCGCAGCATTCGGCGGCCGCCTCGATGCGGGGCGGCTGAGGTCAACAGCGAGTCAGTAGAAGGGTTCCGCGGTGTACGCGATCGTTCGTTGCGGCGGCAGGCAGCAGAAGGTCTCCGTCGGTGACGTCCTCGAGGTGGACAAGGTCGCCGGCGAGGTCGGCTCTTCGGTTACGCTGCCGACGGTGCTCGTCGTCAACGACGGCGATGTGACCACCGAGGCGGGCAAGTTCACGGTCAACGCCGAGATCCTCGGTGAGACCAAGGGCCCGAAGATCCGCATTCTCAAGTACAAGAACAAGACCGGTTACAAGAAGCGCCAGGGTCACCGTCAGCGGTACACCCAGGTGAAGATCACCGGTATCGACCAGGCCTGATCGGGAGTTTGAGAGATGGCACACAAGAAGGGCGCGTCGTCCACCCGGAACGGCCGTGACTCCAATGCTCAGCGCCTGGGCGTCAAGCGCTTCGGCGGCCAGCTGGTGAACGCGGGCGAGATCATCGTTCGCCAGCGCGGCACCCACTTCCACCCCGGCGACAACGTCGGCCGCGGTGGCGATGACACGCTGTTCGCGCTGGCCGCCGGCCACGTGCAGTTCGGCGTCAAGCGCGGTCGTCGCGCCGTCAGCATCGTTCCCGTCGCGGAGTAATCAGCTTCGCTTCGGTGTTGCTTCAAGGGGTGGATCGCCTGTCGATCCACCCCTTAGGCGTTTTCTGGGGCCCTGCGGGGGCGCCCTGTTGTAGTTGATCTTGTATGCCCTGGTGGGCTGATGGAGGAGAGCTGGATGCCGGACTTCGTGGACCAGGTGGTCCTGCACGTCAAGGCCGGTGACGGGGGGAACGGGTGTGCCTCCATCCACCGGGAGAAGTTCAAGCCGCTCGGCGGCCCCGACGGAGGGAACGGCGGCCGCGGTGGCGACGTGATCCTTGAGGTCGATCCCAACACCGCGACGCTGCTGGACTACCACCGCCGTCCCCACCGCAGCGCCGACAACGGCAAGCAGGGGCAGGGCTCCAACCGCGACGGCGCCAACGGCGACGACGTGATCCTCGTCGTCCCGAACGGGACCGTGGTGAAGGACGCCGGCACGGGTGAGGTGCTGGTGGACCTCGTGGGAGCCGGCACCCGGTACGTCATCGCCCAGGGCGGCCACGGCGGGCTCGGCAACGCCGCGCTGGCCACATCCAGGCGCAAGGCGCCCGGGTTCGCGCTGCTCGGGGAGCCCGGTGACGGGCTCGACGTCATGCTGGAGCTCAAGAGCGTCGCCGACGTGGCGCTGGTCGGGTTCCCCAGCGCGGGCAAGTCGTCGCTGATCGCGGCGCTGAGCGCGGCCAAGCCGAAGATCGCGGACTACCCGTTCACCACGCTCATCCCCAACCTGGGGGTCGTGACGGCCGGCGAGAACGTGTTCACCGTCGCCGACGTGCCCGGCCTGATCCCGGGGGCCTCGCAGGGCAAGGGGCTCGGGCACGAGTTCCTCCGCCACGTCGAGCGTTGCGACATGCTCGTGCACGTCATCGACTGCGCGACCATGGAGCCGGGACGCGACCCGATCAGCGACTACGAGGTGATCGAGGCCGAGCTGCGGGCGTACGGGAAGCTTGAGGACCGGCCGCGGATGATCGTGCTGAACAAGGCCGACGTGCCCGACGCGCGGGAACTGGCCGACATGGTCAGGGCCGAGTTCGAGGAGCGGGGGCTGCAGGTCTTCGTCATCTCGGCGGCCACGCACGACGGGCTGCGGGAGCTCACGTACGCGATGGGCGAGTGGGTGGCGGCGGCCAGGGCCAACAAGCCGGTCGAGGAGCCCACCCGACTGGTGATCAGGCCCAAGCAGCTCGGTGAGGCCGGGTTCAAGGTGCGGCGGGTCAACGAGAACATGTTCCAGGTCACCGGTGAGAAGCCGGAGCGGTGGATCCGGCAGACCGACTTCAGCAACGACGAGGCCGTCGGTTACCTGGCCGATCGGCTCGAACGGCTCGGTGTGGAAGAAGAACTGGTCAAAGCGGGCGCCATGGCCGGGGCCGAGGTGGTCATCGGGCCGATGGAGGGCGGGTACGTCTTCGACTGGCAGCCGACGCTCAGCGCGGAGTCGGTGCGGCAGGGGCCGCGTGGCTCGGACAACCGTCTGGGGTAGACAGCGGCGCGGCTTGGACGACCGTCTGGGGTAGACAGCGGCGCGGCTTGGACGACCGTCTGGGGTAGACAGCGGCGCGGCTCGGACGGCCGTCTGAGGTTGACAGCCGCCTGGTGGTCGCGCCGCCGTCCGGTGACGGTCCCGCTGCGGTGCGGCGGTGGCGGGACGGCGGTGCAGTGGCGGTCGGACCGTGGTGGTGTGGGCGGTCGGCAGTGGTGCGGGCGGTCGGTCGTGGGGTTCTGCCTGGGGTGAAGGGGGCCTGGGGTGGGGGGCGGGCTCGGATAGGCTGCCAGGCGTGCGGGAACAGATCAGCTCAGCGTCGAGGGTCGTCGTCAAGGTCGGCTCCTCCTCGCTCACCACCCCCCAGGGCATGATCGACGTCGACCGGGTTGACGCCCTCGTCGACGTCCTGGCGGCGCGGCGGCGTGCCGGGACGCAGATCGTGCTGGTCTCCTCGGGAGCGATCGCGGCGGGCCTCGGCCCGCTGGGGTTGTCGGCGCGACCACGCGACCTGGCCACCCAGCAGGCGGCCGCCTCCGTCGGCCAGGGGGTGTTGGTCGCGCGCTACACCTCCTCCTTCGCCCGCTACGGCCTGCGCGTCGGCCAGGTGCTGCTGACCGCCGACGACATGATGCGCCGCGCCCACCACGCCAACGCCCAGCGCACCCTGGCCCGGCTGCTGGAGCTGGGCATCGTGCCGATCGTCAACGAGAACGACACGGTCGCGACCGACGAGATCAGGTTCGGCGACAACGACCGGCTCGCGGCGCTGGTCTCCCATCTGACCCACGCCGACGCGCTGGTGCTGCTGTCCGACGTCGACGCCCTCTACGACGGCCCGCCGAGCCGGGCGGGCTCGCGCCGGCTGGCCGAGGTCCGCGGCCCCGAGGACCTGGTCGGCGTCGAGCTGGGCAGGAACGGCGCGGCGGTCGGCACCGGCGGCATGGTGACCAAGGTCCAGGCGGCCAGGATCGCCACGGGCGCGGGCGTGCCGGTCGTGCTCACCGCCGCCGCCCACGCAGCCCAGGCGCTCGCCGGGGCCGACATCGGCACCTACTTCCACCCCGGCGGCCGGCACCCCGGCACGCGGCTGCTGTGGCTCGCCCACGCCACCACCGGGCGCGGCCGGCTGCACCTCGACCAGGGGGCGGTCGAGGCGATCGTGGGCCGCCGCAAGTCGCTGCTGCCCGCCGGCGTGACGTCCGTGGAGGGCGAGTTCGCCGCGGGCGACCCCGTCGACCTGTGTGCTCCGCAGGGCGGGGTGGTGGCGCGCGGCCTGGTCAACTTCGACGCCGCCGAGATCCCCGGGCTGCTCGGACGCTCAACGAGAGAGCTGGCCAGCACGCTCGGTCCGGAATATGAACGCGAGCTGATTCACCGGGACGACATCGTCATACTGGAAGGCCATCACCAGTGAGGAGCACGCGATGTCCGAGGAGTTCCTGAAGGTCGCCCGCGCGGCACGAGAGGCCGCCGCCGAGCTGGCCCCGCTGCCGCGGGCGCCGAAGGACCGGGCGTTGCGGGTGATCGCCGACGCCCTGGTCGCGCACGCGGCGGAGATCGTCGAGGCCAACGCCGATGATGTCGAGCGGGCGCGGGCCCAGGGCACGTCCGAGGCGATGGTCGACCGGCTGCGGCTCGACGAGGCCAGGATCGGGGCCATCGCCGAGGCCGTGCGGGAGGTGGCCGACCTGCCCGACCCGGTCGGCGAGGTCGTCCGGGGGAGCACGCTGCCCAATGGGCTGGAGCTGCGGCAGGTCAGGGTGCCGCTGGGCGTGATCGGGATCATCTACGAGGGGCGTCCCAACGTCACGGTCGACGCCGCCGCGCTCTGCCTCAAGAGCGGCAACGCGGTGCTGCTGAGGGGCTCGTCGAGCGCCTACTCCTCCAACACGGCGCTGGTGCGGATCATGCAGGACGCGCTCGCCGGCACCCAGGTGCCCGCCGGCGCGGTGCAGCTCGTGCCGGGCCGGACGCGCGACTCGGTCAAGGAGCTGATGCGCGCCCGCGGGCTGGTCGACGTGCTGATCCCGCGCGGCGGCGCGGCGCTGATCAACTCGGTGGTCGAGGAGTCCACGGTGCCGGTGATCGAGACCGGCGTCGGCAACTGCCACGTCTACGTCGACGCGGAGGCCGATCTCGACCTGGCCGTGCAGATCCTGGTCAACTCCAAGGCGCAGCGGCCGTCGGTGTGCAACGCGGCCGAGACGTTCCTCGTGCACGAGGGGGTCGCCGACGCGTTCGTGCCCAGGGCGCTGCGGGCGCTGGCCGAGGCGGGGGTGACCGTCCACGGTGACGAGCGGATCGCCGGTTTCGGGGAGGTCGTGCCGGTCACCGAGGACGACTTCTTCACCGAATACCTGTCACTCGACATCGCCGCCGCCGTCGTCGGCTCGCTGGAGGACGCCGTCGCCCACATCCGGCGCTACGGCTCCGGGCACACCGACGCGATCGTCACCCGGTCGCAGCGGGCCGCCCGCCGCTTCGTCGCGCTCGTCGACTCGGCGGCCGTGGCGGTGAACGCTTCGACCAGGTTCACCGACGGGGGCGAGTTCGGGTTCGGCGCGGAGATCGGCATCTCCACGCAGAAGCTGCACGCGCGCGGGCCGATGGGCCTGCCGGAGCTGACCTCCACCAAGTGGGTCTACACAGGAGAAGGGCATCTGCGCACGTCAGAAGGCACCGTGGTGCCCGGCCCGGCTTGCGGTTAGTCGGCGTGTCGGGCTGACCGGTGGCCCGCGGCCTGGGTTGACTGGGTGTCATGGAAATTGTCGTCGCCCTTGTCTTCTCCGCCGCGGTGCTGTTCGGCGCCGACCGCCTGCTGCTCTGGCTGGAGCGCCGTGGTCACGTCAACTGGCGCAGGAAGGGGCGCAAGGCCCTGTCCGAGGAACCCACGGCCGAGTTCGACAGCATGCTCTCCGACCGTTCACACCGATAAAGGTTCAACGGCTCCGGCGCGCCGCGGACGTCAACTGTCGTCCCAGCGCTAGGGTTGTGTCCCTTATGGGCGCGCCGGGCGGGGAGGGACGGTGAGCAAGCTCGGCAAGGTCGGGCCGTACAGCCTGGTCGAGCGGCTCGGCCGAGGAGGGATGGGCGAGGTCTACCTCGCCACCACCCGCCGTGGCGAGCAGGTCGCACTCAAGGTCCTCCACGACCTGACCGAGGACGAGATGTCCCGGGTCAGGCTGGAACGTGAGGTGCGCGCGCTGCGCAGGGTCGAGAGCCCCTACGTGGCCAAGGTGCTCGACGCCGATCTGAGCTGTGCCCGGCCGTACCTGGTCATGGAGCACATCGAGGGCGTCACGCTGCTGGAGCGCGTACGCCAGAGCGGGCCGCTCGACCTGGGGCAGCTCGTGCACATGGCGCAGGGCATCGCGGCGGCGCTGGCCATCATCCACGCGGCCGGGGTCGTGCACCGTGACCTGAAGCCGGGCAACATCATCATGGGCACCGAGGGGCCGGTCCTCATCGACTTCGGCATCGCGCAGGTGCTCGACGCGACCAGGCTCACCATGACCGGCACGTTCCTCGGCACGCCCGGCTACACCGCGCCGGAGATCTTCGCCGACGAGCAGGTCGACTCGCCCGCCGACGTGCACGCCTGGGCGGCCACCGTGGCGTTCTCGGCGACCGGGCGGCCCACGTTCGGGCGCGGCACGGCCGAGGCGCAGATGTACGCGGTGCTGAACGGGCAGGCCGACCTCAAGGGCGTGCCGGTGGCGCTGCTGCCGCTGGTGCGGGCCGCGCTCAACCGGGAGCCCGGCAAGCGGCCCACCGCCGCGCTGCTGGCCGACCGGCTCTCCCGGCTGGCCAAGGCCACCAGCGGCCCCGACGGCGACGCGCCCGCGGCCGCCGAGGAGGCGTCCAGGGGCGAGAGGGAGCGGAGCCGGGCGAACGGCGCGGCGGCCGAGATCCCCGCGCCACGCGGCCGGACCGGCACGGAGGGCAAGACGCCCGTGCCGCGCGGCCGTACGGGCACGGAGGGCAAGACGCCCGTGCCGCGCACGCGTACCGGCGTGGACGGGAAGCCGCCCGTACCCAGGAACCGGACCGAGCCGCCGGCGGCGAGGAGCCGGGCCGAAGGCGCCGCCTCGGGCACGCGCCCCAGGCCGGGCACGGACGGCGCGGCCCCCGGATCGCGCACCAGGACGGGCGCCGACGGCTCGACCCCCGGCTCCCGCGCCAGAACCGCAGCGGACGGAGCGCGCGCGAGGACCGGCGCCGAAGCCACCCCCGGGCCCCGCGCCAGGACGGGAACGGAAGGCACCCGCGCCAGGACGGGCACCGACGGCTCGACTCCCGGCCCCCGCGCCAGAACCGCAGCGGACGGAACGCGCGCCAGGACCGGCGCCGACGGGACGCGGGTCAGGGCCGACGGCGCGGTTCCGCCGCCGAGGGGCAGGACCGGCACCGACGGCAAGGCCGCCGCGTCCCGGTCCAGGACCGGCGCGGAGCCCAAGACGGGCCCGCGCGCGCGGGCGACGGCGGCCGTGCGGAGCAGGTCACAGGACGGCGGCCGGCGGGGCAGGCTCAGGGCCGAGTCGCCGACCACGCTGCCCGCGGGCAACACCGCTCTGCTGCTGCTCGCGGTGCTGGCGGTGCCGTGCGTGGTGACGTCGGTGATCTGGCCGATCGCCTCCATCGCCATCACCACGGCGTTCGTGGTGCTGACCAGGACGCTCTGGATGAGTCATTGGCTGGTCAGGAAGCGCAGCGCGCGTCGCATGCGGATCGCGCTGCGCGTGTTGCTGTTCCCGTTCGCGCTGACCGGGGCGGCGGCGACCGCCGTGGTGTGGCCGGGGGTGCCCGTCGCGGTGGCGTCGGGCGGCGCGCTCTGGGTGACCGGGGGCGGTCAGATCGACTCCGACTGGTGGCAGCAGCCGGCGCCCGTGACGGTCGCGGCGGTGGTGTTCGGCATGTTGTGCGGCGGTATCACCGGGCGCGAGATCGAGCGGATCGGCGGCAAGCTGCCGGAGTTGCGCAGGGAAGGGCTACGCGCACTGGCCGTGCTGGGCGGGTTCGTCGCCCTGTGCGCGGCCGCCGTGCGCGCGATCGCCCTTCTGCTGTAGACGGCGAGGACGGCCGGCCGGTCAGCCCTGGCCGCCGTCGCGGCGCGAGAAGCGGTTGAAGATGCGCTCGCCCGCGTTCACCGCCCCTTCGGCCACGTCGCGCAGCACGCCGATGAACGGGTCCTGCGACTGCGACCAGGAGGCGCGGTAGGACTCGGCCGCCGCCTTGATCTCGTCGGTCACCCGTGCGTTGGCGTCGTCCTCGCGGCGCGGGTAGTCGCCGCCGATGATGCGGTCGTACTCGCCGCTGCGCTGCCACTTGTCGAGCTCGGCCACGCGCACCACGGCGAACGGGTGGGTGGTGCCGAGCAGGTTGAGCACCTTGAGGAAGCCGTCACGCAGGTCGCCCGCGGTGTCGTACTCCTGGTACTGCGCCAGGAACGCCTCGATGTTCATCTCGTGGGTGTAGGCGCCGCCGGCGAGCTTCATCAGCGCGCGCTTGGCCGAGTCGGGGTTCTGGGCGGTCAGCAGGCCGCCGCGGTCGGAGGAGAGCTCCGACTTGCGATACCACTCCTCCAGGCCCGCGACGATCGCGCGCAACCCGATGTAGCCGAGCGGGATCCAGGCGACGCGCGTGGCGAGGCGGGTGAGGATGTCGAGCATCGTCCGGTAGACCGCGTGACCCGACAGGATGTGGGAGGTCTCGTGGCCGATGACGAAGCGCTGCTCCTCTTCGTCCATGAGGTTGAGCAGGCCGGTGGTGACGACGATGAACGGGTCGTCGAAGCCGATGGCCTTGGCCTGGACCTGCGGGTCCTGCTGGACGTAGATCTCCGGGATGCGGTGCAGGTCGAGGGTGTAGGCGGCGTCGCGGCCCATGTCGTACAGCGCACGGAACTGGGTCTCGCTGACGCGCACGGACGACGCCAGATACATCAGGCGAAGTCGGCGCTCACTTACAAGGCCGGACATCTGCTTGAGAACCGTGTCGAACCCACTCAACTTACGCAGAGCGACCAGGGCGGACCGGTCTGCGGGGTGTTCGTAGGCACGGGACGAGATGCCGGGCAGTTGGACGCGGTTGCGGTCCGGGGTGGTCGTCATGCCCGGCATGCTACGTCCGCAACGGAGGGGATGCGCGGACATCACCAAGGGGGGTGCCATCATGTTCGGGTACCACGTCCACGTAAGGTCCGATTCATGATGAACGCGCCTGGTATCCAGGGGAAGCGGCGGGTAGGTGTGATGGGTGGGACGTTCGATCCCATCCACCACGGCCACCTGGTCGCAGCAAGCGAGGTCGCCCATCACTTCGACCTCGACGAGGTCGTGTTCGTGCCGACCGGGCGGCCGTACCAGAAGTCCGGACGCGAGGTGTCGGCCCCCGAGGACCGCTATCTGATGACGGTCATCGCGACGGCCTCCAACCCCCGCTTCTCCGTGAGCCGGGTCGACGTGGACCGCCCCGGCCCCACCTTCACCATTGACACATTGCGCGACATCTCCACCGTTTACGGCCCGCAGGTGGACCTGTACTTCATCACCGGCGCCGACGCGCTCGGCGCGATCCTCGGCTGGCAGGACGCCGACGAGCTGTTCGAGCTGGCGCACTTCGTGGGCTGCACGCGTCCGGGGCACACGTTGCACGATCCGGGGCTGCCCGAGGGCAGGGTGACGCTCCTGGAGATTCCCGCGCTGGCCATCTCCTCGTCGGAGTGCCGTCAGCGGGTGTCCAAGGGGGAGCCGATCTGGTATCTGGTACCCGACGGAATCGTGCAGTACATCAACAAACGAGGGTTGTATCACGGGGAAGGCTGAAGCTCTCCGTGCCGTGGGTGAGGGGTTTCGGCCTGGAAGGGTACCCTCGGTATATGGGCATGCTGCCGACACAGGAGGACAGACCCGCATCGTGACCGCATCCGACAGATCCGTTCAGCTCGTCCAGATCGCCGCCGAGGCCGCGGCCGACAAGCTGGCCGATGACATCCTCGCCTATGACGTGAGCGAGCAGCTCGTCATCACCGACGCCTTCCTGCTCTGCTCAGCCACGAACGACCGCCAGGTCCGCGCCATCGTCGACGAGATCGAAGACCGGCTGCGCACCGAGGCCGACGCCAAGCCCGTGCGCCGCGAGGGCGAGCGCGAGGGCCGCTGGGTGCTGCTCGACTTCATCGACATCGTCGTGCACGTCCAGCATGAGGAAGACCGCACGTTCTACGCGCTCGAGCGCCTGTGGAAGGACTGCCCGGCCATCAGCCTGCCGGAGAGCGTCATGCTCGCCAACATGCAGCGGGCCCGCAGTTGAGCAGGCGGATCGTCTGCCTCCGCCACGGACAGACCCTGTGGAACGTGGAGCACCGCTTCCAGGGGCATTCCGACATCCCGCTCGACGAGACCGGCGTCGCGCAGGCGGCCAGGGCGGCCTCGCTGCTGGCCTCGCTGCGGCCCACCCTCATCGTCTCCTCCGACCTCCAGCGCGCCCATGACACGGCCCTGGCGCTCGGGCGGCTCGTCGGGCTCGACGTGAGCGTCGACAAGGACTTCCGCGAACGCGGCGGCGGTCAGTGGGAGGGGCTGACGCGCGACGAGATCGCCGCGCGCTGGCCCGAGGAGTACGTCGCCTGGGAGGCCCCCGACGGCGAACCCGTCTCCGAGGTCGCGGTCCGGGTGGCGACCTCCATGCGCAAGTGGGCGTCCCGGCTCGACGACGACGGGCTCCTGGTCGTCGCCTCGCACGGCGCCGCGCTGCGCCTCGGCATCTGCGAGCTGCTCGGCCTGCCCGAGGAGCTGTGGCCGACGCTGGGCGGGCTGGGCAACTGCTCCTGGTCGGTCCTGCAGGAGGGCCGTCAGGGCTGGCGGCTGCTCGAACACAACGCGGGCACCCTTCCCGAGCCCATCAGCAGCGACGACCGCCCCGAAGCGGTCGTGTAGCCGACCGGCTCAGGCCGGCCGCGCGGGGCGGCGGGCGCCCTGCCGGGTGTGCTCCGGCAGCGTGATGGCGCTCGCGGCCTTCTCCGTCATCCGCTTCACCATGCCCTTGCCCGGCAGGTACGGCAGCATGCGCATCAGCTGGTTCCGCCGCCAGATCCGCGACCGCGTGCCCGGCACAAGGTATTTGTCGGCCCCCTCGGCCTGCTTCTGGCACACCTGGACGTACGGCCTCATCCGCCGTTCGTAGGCGTCGAACGCGGCCGCATGGTCGTCGGGGGCGGCGGCCAGCTCGGCGGCCAGCACGTACGCCCCGACCACCCCGAGCCCGGTGCCCATGCCGCCGGGGCCGGGGGCGTACCCGGCGTCGCCGACCAGCGCCACCCGGCCGGACGACAGGCGGGGCAGGACGACCTGGGCGGCCTGCCAGAAGAAGAAGTCCTCGGCTGTCTCCATGGCCGCCACCAGCGACGGCACCTGCCAGCCCACTCCCCGGAACACCCGCGCGATCAGGGCCCGCTGCGCCGCCTGGTCGCGGTGGTCGAGGTCGAGCGGGGGTGTGGCGAAGTCGAGCGCCGCCCTGGTGTGTCCGTTCGTCCTGACAATGGTGGCGCAGCGGCCCGGCACGTTGTGCATCAGGCCGTCATGGTCCAGGCCGTACGTGCCGGGGACGGAGAAGATCGCGCCGTAGAAGCCGAGATGGCGCAGGGGAGTGGCGGGGAAGGCCAGCTCGCGTACCTTGCTGCGGATGCCGTCCGCGCCCACGACCAGGTCGAACGTGCGGGGCGCGGCCTTTTCGAAGGTGACGTGCACGCCGTCGGGGCGTTCGGTCATGGAGGTGATCGAGTCGTCGAAGAGGCGTTCGGCGGGGGCGGCCTCGTTCAGGATGCGGGTCAGGTCGCCGCGCAGGATCTCCACCTCGCCGCTGAACACCTCGGACGGCAGCCCGGCCAGCCGTCTGCCGTCGCCGTCGACGATGGCGATGTCGCCCATTCCGGTCTGGGCGGCCCTGATCGTGTCCAGCACGCCCATGCGCCTGAGGACCTCCAGTTGCGGGACGCCGCGGAAGTCGACGGCCTGGCCGCCGGTGCGCAGGGCGGGGGCGCGCTCGACGACGGTCGGCCGGAACCCGTGACGGGCCAGCCAGTGGGCGAGCGTGGGCCCGGCGACGCCGCCGCCGGAGATGAGTACGGCCTTCACGGTGGCCTCCCTTGATAGTGCGCTCTGTACGTTGTACGCGTACCGTAGGTTCGGGTTTCGGAGCAGGCAAGAGGGGCGCCCGGCGCACTAGTGCGGCGGTGAGGTGCCGTCAGGGGTGCCGCGCCTGGTGCACTAGTGCGGGAAAGGGGTGGCCGTGGACCGGCCCGTCCATCTGCGCATCGCGGACGAACTGCGCGATCGCATCACCGGCGGCGACCTGGCCCCGGGGGACCGGGTGCCGTCGACCCGGGAGATCATCCGGGAGTGGGGGGTGGCGATGGCCACCGCGACCAAGGCCCTGGGCAGGCTGCGCGAGGACGGGCTCACCCGGGCCGTGCCGGGCGTCGGGACCGTCGTCGCCGGGCCCGTACGGCGGGCCGCGCAGGACCTCACCCGGCAGCGCATCGTGCGCCAGGCGGTCGCGGTCGCCGACCGGGAGGGGCTGGCCGCCGTGTCGATGCGCCGGCTGGCCGCCGACCTCGACGTCTCGGCCATGTCCCTGTACCGGCACGTGGCGGGCAAGGACGAGCTCGTCCTGCTCATGACGGACGCCGTCCATGGCGAGGAGCCGCCCGCGGGGCAGGTGCCGCGTGGCTGGCGTCCGCAGCTGGAGCTGGAGGTCAGGCAGTTGTGGCGGGTGCATCTGCGGCATCCGTGGCTGGCTCAGGCGGTCTCGCTGACCCGGCCGCAGTTCGTACCGCATGGCATGGCGCACACCGAGCGGCTGCTGCGCGCCCTGGACGGGCTCGGCCTCGACGCGGGCACCATGCTGCACGCCGTCGTGGCGCTGGTGAACTTCATCCGGGGCAACGCCGTCAGCTTGGAGGCGGAGTTGCAGGCGCGTACCGAGACCGGGGTCACCGAGGACGAGTGGATGAGCGAGCACGAGGGAGAACTGGGGGAACTGCTCAGCTCCGGGGCCTATCCCACGTTGGCCAAGGTCGTCACCGCGCCCGGCCTCGAACTGGACCTGGATTCCGTCTTCGAGTTCGGGCTGCGCAGGCAGCTCGACGGGCTCGCCGTGCTGGTGGCACGGGCGCAAGCGGGACGGCGGTCGGGCGATTAGGCGAAAGGGCGCGGATGGCTATATGCTCTCGGAGCGCCGCAACGGGTGGACCCGAAGCGGTGACCAGGGGCTATGGCGCAGTTGGTAGCGCGCCTCCATGGCATGGAGGAGGTCTGGGGTTCGAATCCCCATAGCTCCACACAGTTTCTTTCCCTGGTTCGAGTGGCCTTCAAGGGCCGAACCCGGTGGGGCTCGGCCCTTGAACGGCTCCCAGGACGAACGGTCAGTTACAGGGGCTGTTGTTCAGCGTGAAGGTGGCGGGCGCGTTCGTGTTGCCGGTGTGCGTCGCCTGGAATCCGAACGACGTCGACGCGCCGGGCGCGAGTGTCGCGTTGTAGGCGACGTTCCTGGCGGTGACCTGGCCGGCCGCGGGGGAGACCGTGGCGTTCCAGGCCGAGGTGACGGTCTGGCCCGGGGGCAGCGTGAAGCCCAGCGCCCATGACGACAGGGTCGAGGCGCCGGTGTTGGTGATCGTGACGGCCGCCGTCAGGCCCGTGTTCCAGGCGTTGGTGGTGTAGGAGACGCGACAGGCGCCCGGCGGGCTCGTGGTCGGCGTGGGCGTGGGCGTCGGGGTGGGCGTCGGGGTCGGGGTCGGGCCGCCGGTGGTCAGGCCGAGGAAGGCGACGGCGGCCGCGGCCATCCCGCCGGTGGGCAGGCTGTGCCCGACGCCCTGGACGCTCACCGCCTCGACCTGGGCGGTCGTTCCCGTGCCGCCGTACCTGGTCCTGGTCCAGCCGGGCTGGGGCTGGTCGGTGAGGCTCGGGGTCTGGGTCAGGCCGTGGACGTTCGTCCACTGCTTGATCTCCTCCTGGAAGTTCGGGTAGCGCAGGGTGGAGTCCTCGGTGCCGTGCCACACCTGCATGCGCGGGCGAGCGCCGGTGTAGCCGGGGTAGGCGGCTCGTACCAGGTCACCCCATTGCTGCGGGGTCTTGGTGATCTGGCCGTTCGCGCACGCGCTGTTCCAGCTCGAACCGTCGGTGGTGGCGAAGCAGCCGAACGGCACGCCCATGAACGCCGCCCCTGCCTGGAACACGTCCGGATAGTCGCCCAGCAGCACGTTCGTCATCATGCCGCCGGAGGAGGCGCCGGTCACGTACGTGCGGGCGGGGTCGGTGGCGTACCGCTGCTGGACGTACCGGACCATGGACACGATGCCGACGGGGTCACTGCCGCCGTCGTGCCGCAGCGCCTGCGGGGAGGAGACGTCGAAGCAGGAGCCGCTCCTGGTCGCCGACGGGTAGATCACGATGAACTTGTAGCGGTCGGCGAGCGAGGCGAACTCGGTGCCCGAGTAGAAGGCGGGGCCGGAGCCGGTGCAGTAGTGCACGGCGACCAGCACCGGCGGACGGGTTCCGACGCCGTCGGGGACGTACAGGTGCATGCGCAGGTTCGTCGGGTTGGTGCCGAAGCCGGTCACCTCGGTGAGCTGCGCCGAGGCGGCCGGAGGAGCGGTGATCAGGCCCGCGACGGCGAGCGCCGCGATGGCGATCACGGCGCCTGCCAGTCGAGCTCTCAGGTTCATCGGGTTCCTCTCGTTCGCCTGAAATATTGCGAGTATGAAGAGAAACTTTCGGCGTGACAACGGCCGGTCCCTCGGCGGGGCTCTGACCTGCGCGGCCCGAGAAGGGGGCGTGAAAGTTTCCGTCAGGCGTAGCGCCGGGCCAGCTCCGCCGCCGCCGCGCCCAGGGCCTCGCGCAGCGCGGCCGGGGACAGCACCTCGGCGTCGGTGCCCAGTCGCAGGAACTCACCGAGCGCGTGCTCCATCGACTCGATCGGCACGGTGACCCGCGTCCAGCCCTCGGCGTCCGGCGGCTCGGCGGTCTCCCGCGCCGCCGCGGCGACGCCGGGCGTCATGAGGTCGGGCAGGCGTTCCAGGCCACGTGGCGACAGCCGGACCACCGCCTCGCCGCGCCTCAGCCTGGCCTCGAACTCGGCCAGGTAGCCCTGCCAGTAATCCGCCAGGCAGAAGCCCTCGGGCCTGGCGAACGTGCCGGGGAGTGCGTGCAGGTCGAGGATCTGGGAGACGCGGTAGGTGCGTACGTGCTCGCCGCAGCGCGCCACCAGGTACCACCGGCCCGCCTTGACCACCAGCCCGTACGGCTCCAGCCGCCGCTCCACCTCCTGGGGCGCCTTCCACCTCCGGTAGGTGACCTGGACGGGCCGCTCGTTCCACACGGCGTCGGCCACGGCGGGCAGGTAGGTGACCGGTTCGGCGTCGCGGTACCAGGAGGGCGCGTCGAGGTGGAAGCGCTCCTGGATGCGGCCCGCGCGGTCGCGCAGCTCGACAGGGAGCGCGGCCATCAGCTTGAGCTGGGCCGCGGTCACCACCGCGCCGAGGCCCAGCTCGGCCGCCGGGCCCGGCAGCCCGGCCAGGAACAACGACTCGGCCTCGTCGGTGGTCAGCCCGGTGAGCCGGGTGCGGTAGCCGGCGAGGAGCTGGTAGCCGCCGTTGGGCCCGGCGTCGCCGTAGAGGGGGATGCCGGCGGTGTGTAGGGACTCCATGTCGCGGTAGATGGTGCGTACGGAGACCTCCAGGCGCTCGGCCAGGTCGTGGGCCGTCATGCGGCCGCGCGTCTGCAACAGCAGCAGGATCGAGACCAGGCGGGAGGCGCGCACGGTCACTGACACTACATGTCAGTGACCCGGCCGTACGTTCGCTCACATGAACGACTTCGATTTCCTCGCAGGCACCTGGGACGTCCTGAACCGCAGGCTCGTCAAGCCGCTGTCCGGCAGCGACGAGTGGGACGAGTTCCCCGGCCGGTCGGTCGCGACCCGGCACTTCGACGGCGCGGCCAGCGTCGACGAGATCGCCTTCCCGACCAAGGGATGGCACGGGATGACCGTACGCGTCCACCACCCCCGGACGGGGCAGTGGTCGATCTACTGGGCCAGCAGCGCGAGCGGCACGCTGGACACCCGGCCTATGGTGGGCGCGTTCACCGGGAACCGGGGCGAGTTCCACGGCGAGGAGACCCACGAGGGCCGGCCGGTGCGCTGCCGGTTCCTCTGGACCGTCGTGGACGAGCACCGGGCCAGGTGGGAGCAGTCGTTCTCGGCGGACGAGGGCGAGACCTGGGAGACCAACTGGACGATGGACTTCACCCGCACGTCCTGACCCGGAGCTTCATGCGGGCCTCAGGGCGCCTGGCCGCGCACCCACAGGACCGTGCCCACGGCCAGCACCGCGACCAGCAGCAGGAGCCCGCCCACCAGGATCACCCACCGCCAGGCCGACTTCGGGGGCGGCGTGGGCTCGTACAGGGGGACGTCGGGGAGCATGTCCGGGGTGTAGGGCAGGCTCTGCGTGTACGGCGCGTCCGGCGGGCCCTGCGGGGGCAGGGACGTCTGCTCCGGATGGGGGACGCGGTGGATGACGGTCTGGTTCGGATCCGGCTCCTGCGGCTCTCGCTTCATGATCCCCTCAGACGCGGCGCTGGAGGTGGGTTACGCCGACATTGTCATACTTGCCGGTGAAATGCCGTCCAGACGTCGGAAGGCTCAGTAACCGCTCTGATCGCCCCCGGGAGGCTGCGGCGGCTGCCAACCGGCCTGAGGACCGGGCTGGGGACCCGCCTGAGGACCGGCCTGGGGGCCCGGCTGGGGGGCGGGCTGCTGGTACGGCTGGTGGTACTGCTGCGGGGGCTGCTGCCAGCCGGCCGGGGGCTGCTGCGGCGCGTTCCGGCGCGCGACGACGGCCCAGATCAGCAGTCCGATGCCGACCAGGTGGAAGAGCGAGGAGATGAGGTACGCGAACGGCAGGACGGCCATCATGCTGCTGCCGTACGACTCGATCAGCATCTGCGTCAGCAGGCTCAGCACGAGGTTGATCAGCGTGCCGATCAGCAGCAGCCCGCATCCCGACATGCCGAGGACGGCCGCGCGGCCCACGTGCCGCCTGTTCATCCCGATCATGACGACGCCCACGACGAGCAGCAGGGCGGTCAGGAGGGTGGGGAGCAGATTCGTGAGCATGTTGAGGAAACTCATTGGGCGACTCCAGCCAGAAGGGGACTCGGGCGACGTTACGGGGATTCGCGCAGTTCTTCCACCGCGCGGCTGATCGACTGCAGGTCCAGGCCGCCCTTGTGACGGCGGCCGTTCAGGAACAGCGTGGGGGTGCCGCGTACGCCGCTCTCCTTGCCGGACGCCTCGTCGAGCGCGATGCGTGAGGTGTGCCCGGCCACGTCCCCCCAGGGGTCGGCGTCGAGTTCGGCGGCGTAGTGTTCGAGGTCGGCGTCGGTGAGGAAGCGCTGGTTGTCGTAGAGGATGTCGTGCATCTCCCAGAACCGCCCCTGGTCGGCGGCGGCCTCGGCGACGATCGCGGCGGACGCGGCCCGGGGATGCAACGACCGGATCGGGAAATGCCGGAAGACGAGCCGTACGTCGGGGTTCTTGCGCAGGATCTCGCCCAGGACCGGGTGGAGACGGCCGCAGTAGGGGCACTCGAAGTCGCCGTACTCGACGATGGTCACCTTCGCGTTCGCCGGGCCCCGCACGTGATCCTCCGGGCCGACCGGGACGGACAGCACGTCGGGCAGCTCCTCGTCGGGCTCGGCCTCGGGAGGCGCGCAGACGCCACCACGGTCCCAGGCCATCCGGAAGATCACCCAGCCCATCGCGGCGGACAGCAGCGACCCGGCCAGGATGCCGATCTTTGCCTGGCTCTGGACGGCCGGGTCGTCGAAGGCCAGGTCGACGATGAACAGCGCCACCGTGAACCCGATCCCGGAGACCGCCGCGCCGCCCAGCAACTGCCCCCACACCAGGTTCCCGGGCAGGATGCCCCAGCCGAGCCGCAGCGGCAGCCACGTGCCGAGCGAGATCCCGGCGAACTTGCCGAGCAGCAGCCCCAGCGCGATCCCGAGGGAGATGGGCGAGGTCAGGGCCGCCCGCAGGGTCTCGCCGTCGAGCCGCACCCCGGCGTTGGCCAGCGCGAACACCGGCACGATCACGTAGCTGCTCCACGGATGCAGGCGGAGCTGGAGCCGTTCGTTGACCGAGACGGCCCGCTGGACGCGCCGCGTGGCCTCCCTGGCCGCCCGCGCGCTCGGCTCGGTGGTGAACTCCTGGACGGCCTCGCCCGCGAGCAGCAACTTCTGGTCGCTGGGCGCGTAGACGAAGACGAGGACGCCGAGCGCGATGCCGACGAGCGTCGGGTGGATGCCGCTCTCCAGCGTCGCGACCCACAACCCGAACCCGAGCGCGATGTACGCCGGCGCCCGCCAGATCTTCAGCCGGCGCAGCAGCACGATCGCCGCCAGCAGCACGACGGCCACCACGAGCGCGGTGAGCTGCAGGCTCGTCGTGTAGAAGATGGCGATGATCATGATGGCCAGCACGTCGTCCACGATGGCCAGCGTCAGCAGGAACGCCCGCAGCGGGTCGGGACAACGCGCGCCGACGACGGCCAGCACGCCCAGCACGAACGCGGTGTCGGTGGCGATGGGCACGCCCCACCCGCCCGCGCCGGGGCCGCCGAGGTTGAGCGCGAGGTAGACGGCGGCGGGCACGAGCATGCCGCCGAGGGCGGCCACGGCCGGCACGGCGATCAGCCGCCGGTCCCGCAGCTGCCCGAGGCGCACCTCGTAGGAGACCTCCAGGCCGATCACGAAGAAGAACACGCTCATCAGGCCGTCGTTGACCCAGTGGCGCAGGTCGAGGGAGAACTCCGCGTCGCCGAACGAGATGCCCATGGGCAGGTGCCAGAACGCCTCGTAGGTGCCGGACCACGGCGAGTTGGCCCAGAGCATGGCCAGGGCGGTGGCCACGAGCAGCACGCTCGTGCTGCCCGCCTCTGTCTTGAAGAACGCCCGCAACATCGTCAGATCTCCCCCCGGAGATCCGATCTTAGAACCCCGCCCCGACAAGAGCCGGAGCGGTGGGTGGCCCAGCGGGGGGGGCGTCCCCGCCGGGCCCGGGTGTCACAGGTTGCGGAGGTAGGCCAGGGACGGCGCGAAGAAGTACTCGCCGCCCTTCATCGTGATCGTCTGGGTGACCTGGGCCTGGAGGGACGACGGCTCGGCCCGGCCCCACACCTTCGGCCAGCTCACCTTGACGTCACGGGCTCCCTGCCCGATGACCGGGTCGTGGCCGGTCGCCGGGTTCTGGAAGTCCTCGTTGTTCGCCCAGCTCTGCTGCGTGAACTCGAACTGGGCGAGCAGGCTGCTGTTGAAGGCCATGAACAGCAGGCCGACCTCACCGCTCGGGCGGGTGCGGGGCGGGGAGTCGTCCCAGGGGTCGTCGGTGCGGTCGCCGTACGTCTGGCCCCGGCGGGCCATGAGGACCTCGCGGCCGAACGATCGCGGGTTCGTCTTCCTGATGTGCCCGCTGAAGGGGCACTTCGAGCCCGGGTCGTCGTCGAAGGTGAAGTCGTTGGCCACCGGGCCGCCGCCCGGCTTGGCCTTGAGCGTGACGGGGGTGCCGTCCTTGAAGCGGCCGACGAGCATGGCGCCCGCCCGGTCGCGGTCGGCGCCGAGCAGGCCGAGGGCGTCGGCCAGGTCCTGCTCGATCTCCTTGAACGCCCGTACGTTCTGCTCCAGCTTCCTGAAGACCAGGTAGCTGCCGAAGTGCCGCTGCGGGTGCGGCGCGAAGGGGTCGGCGACCAGGATGTTGGAGAGCGGGAAGGCGGGGTCCCAGTGCTCCTTCGGCTCCTTGTCCACCTCGTCCTTCACGAACAGCGGCTGGCTGCGGCCGTCCACGTACCCGAAGTGCTCGATGCCGTCGCCGGCCGGGTTGCGCATGCCGTGGCCGGTCTCCTCGCCGAGCAGTCGCGCGCTGGCGGGCAACTCGCCCAAAATCTCCTCGCGCAGCTCCTCGACCCGGTCCTGGCGGGCGTCGCCGATGAGGATGACGGCGTGGATCTCCCGCTGGTAGGCGGGCTCCCACTCGGTCACCGGCGGGTCGTCCACCTCGGCGACGCGCCGCTTCATGCCGTCGCGGAACACCTTGTCGCCGAACTTGCGCACGTCCTCGACGGAGTGGCCGAGGTCGCGGTAGCCGGCCTTGCTGATGCCGATGCCGACGTACGGAGTGCCGCGCCGGCCGTTCGCGCCGAACTCGCGCACCTCCTCAAGATGGCGGCGCGCGGACTTCATCTTCGTGACGGCGATGTGCCGCAGGAACGCCTTTCCCGCGGCGACGTCGTTGAACCTGACGAACAGCACGGACAGATGCTCGCGCACGTGCGCGCGGAGAATGTTGGGCTGGAGATTGTCCAGCATCTCCTTGGTGTCCGCGTCGAGCGTGGCCGAATCCCAGGCCAGGGGTTGTGCGTTGTTCAGGTCGACAGTCATTGTCGCCGAATCCTTTCCCCGTTTCGAAATGATCCGGGCCCCCTTGCACCTGTACGACTCCTGGGAATGCGAGAAAGTTTCCGTTTTATCGGGTCGGTTCGATTTCCCGATCAAACCTGGCGGACCGTACATAATGACCGAATGAAGAACCGGGGCTGGGGACGTTCCAGCGGCACCCGCGACACCCTGCTGCGCGCCGCCCGCGAGGTCTTCCTGGCCAAGGGGTACGCCGAGGCCACGGTCGCCGACATCGTCGAGACCTCGGGCATCAGCGTCGGCAGCCTGTACCACCACTTCGGCGGCAAGCCGGGCCTGTTCCTCGCCCTGTGGGAGCAGTTCATGCGCGACCAGGAGGAACGCACCTCCCGCGCGGCCAAGGCCACCGGGGGCGCCGGCGAGGAACGGTTCCTGGCCGGCGCCCGCGCCTACCTGGAAGGCTCGTGGGAGCAGCGCGACGTGGCCCGGCTGTTCCTGGAGAACGACGGCCCGGCCGAGTTCACCACGTTGCGCAGGCAGCGCGGCTGGGAGTGGATCGGCGGCAACAAGCGGCTGCTCGGCCTGGCGGACACGCCGGAGAGCAACGTGCTGGTGGCCCTGCTGACCACCGTGATGGGCGAGGCCGGGCGCGGGGTGGCGGCCTGCGAGTCCGACGACGACGCCCAGGTGACGATCGACGAGGTGATCCGGATCGTCCGGCGCATGCTGGCTACCACGGGCGGCGTACCGCGGCCTTCTCCCTGAGGACGATTCCGCCCGGCCCCGGCGGTGCGAGCGTGGAGCCCATGGACGCACTGCGCAAAGCCCTCGGCGCGCTCTCGCTGGTCTACGCGCTGATCTTCTTCGGGGCCGCGCTGCTGCACGCGGGCATCCCGCTCGGCCCGATGTCCCAGCCGGTCGTGCCGCCCGCGGTGGTCGTGGAGACGTTGTGCGCCCTGGGCCTGCTGGCCGGCGGCTCCGGCGCCCTGTCCCGCCGCCCGTGGGCCTGGGACGGCCTGGTCTACACCCACGCGGGGGCCCTGGGCGGCGTGCTGATCGGCATCCTGGCGCTGGCCCTGCGGCCGTCGGCGGCCACGACGCTGAGCACCTGGTTCCACGACACGATGGCGGTCCTGCTCGCCGCCGGCCTGGCGGGGGCCTTCTACGCCTCCAGGTCGCGCAGGTAGCCGGCCGCCTCGGGAAGCTGCTCCTCGGTGAACACGCGGACGCCGTGCGCTTCGAGCAGGGCGGTGGTCACCCCCTGGCCGGGCACCCGCCGTCCGCCGAAGGTGCCGTCGTAGACGGCCAGCGCGCCGCACGAGGGGCTGCCCTCCTTGAGCACGGCGAGCCGGACCCCGGCCGAGCGAGCGGCCTCCAGCGCGGCCCGCGCCCCCGCCACGAACTCGGCCGTCACGTCGGAGCCGTCGCTCGCCAGCACGCGCGCCGCGCCGGACAGCACGGCCGCCCCGCCCGCGCCGCCCTCGATCTCGGCCGCCGGGCGCGGAACGGGCAGCCCGCCCGTCACCTCGGGGCAGACCACCACCAGCCGCCCTTCCTCCCGCCAGCGCGCGAGCAGGGCGTCGGCGCTGGTCTTCGCGCCGCCGTCGTAGCGGACGCGGCGGCCCATCAGGCAGGCGCTGACGAGGATTCTCTGCACGTCCCCGATCCTATGAGCACGATCGGCACCAGCGAGACGGCGGCCAGGACGACCGCGCAGCCGAACGCGTACGCGTACGGCCGCTCCACCCCCGCCCTGGTGAACGCCTGCGTCAGCACGGTCAGCAGGGCGACGCCGAACGGCGCGGCCAGGCGTACGGCGATCGTGCTCAGCGTGGTCGCGGCGGGGAGGGCGGCGCGGTCCAGCGTGGTGAACGCCGCCGCCATCACCGACGTGGACACCAGCCCGTGCCCCAGCCCGAGTACGAACACCGGCACGAACCCGCCGAAGAGCGCGAACGCCGCGATCCCCAGCACGGCGACCACCACCCCCGCCGCGCCGACGCCGCGCGGCCCCCTGCTGTCGGTGAGCCGGCCCGCCAGCGGCATGGTGATCGCCGCCCCGACGCCCATCGGCGCCAGCAGCAGCCCGGCGTCCAGCGCGCCGCCGCCCTCGGCGAACTGGCTGTAGAGCGGCACGAGCACGGTGACGCCGAACGCGGCCGCCGAGTAGCACGCCATCGCGAGCACCGCCGAGGCGAACCTGCGGTCGCCGAACAGCCGCAGGTCCACCAGGGCGTCCGGCCGCCGCAGCGCCCGCACCGCGAACGCGGCCACCAGCGCGAGGCCGCCCCACAACGTCGGATACGGCGGAGCGGCGCCGGCGCCCACCTCGGCCAGGCCGTGGACGAGCGCGGCCAGGCCGGGGGAGAGCAGCGCGAGCCCGGTGACGTCGAGCCGCCGCCGGTCCGTGCCCGGCTCGCGCGGCACCAGGGCCAGCGCCGCCACCAGCGCCGCGGCTCCCACCGGCAGGTTCACCAGGAACATCCAGCGCCAGCCGAGCCCCTCCACGATCACCCCGCCGAGCACGGGCCCGAGGACGGGCGCCAGCATCGCCGGCACCGAGATCATCGCCATCGCGCGGCCCATGCGCTCCCGGCCGGCGGCCTGGGCCAGCATCGTCTGCCCGCCCGGCAGCAGCAGGCCCCCGCCCAGCCCCTGGAGCGCGCGGAAGGCGATGAGGCTGCCGATCGACCAGGCCGCGGAGCTGAGCGCGGACCCGGCGGCGAACAGCACGAGCGAGACCAGCCACACCCGCCGCGCGCCGAAGCGGCCGACCGCCCAGCCGGTGACCGGCACGGTCATCGCCAGGGCCAGCAGGTAGCCGGTGACCACCCATTGCATGGTGGCGGGGGTCGCGCCGAAGTCGCGCGACAGGGTGCCGAGGGCGACGTTGACGATCGTCGTGTCGAGCATCGTCATGATCACGCCGAGCAGTACGACCAGGGTGGTCGCCCGGAAGGAGCTTCGTACGCTGTATCGCATGTCGTACACCGTATCAGTTTCGTACGGTGTAGCATCAGGGGCATGAGTTCCGTGTGGTCGCGTCCGGGGCCGCCCCGGCGTCCGGCGCTGACCAGGGAGGCGGTCGTGGCCGCGGCCGTGGGGGTCGCCGACGCCGAGGGGCTGGGCGCGGTCTCGATCCGCCGGGTGGCCGCCGAGCTGGGCGCGCGCACGATGACGCTGTACTCCTACATCGAGCGCAAGGAGGACCTGCTCGCCCTGATGGCCGACGAGATCGCGGCCGAGGTGCTGGTCGAGGAGCCGCTGCCGGCCGACTGGCGGGCGGCGCTGCTGCTGCTGGCCGGGCGGGAACGCGAGGTCGTGCGCCGCCACCCGTGGCGGGTCGAGCTGATCTCCCAGCGCGTCGCCGTCGGGCCCAACGGGCTGCGGCACGTCGAGCAGAAGTTGTCGGCCTTCGACGGGCTCGGGGTCGACCGGCTGCGGGCCTGGCGCTATCTCGCGGCGTTCAACGACTACATGACGGGGTTCGTGGTCAGGGAGGCGCTGGAGCGGGGGCAGCCCCGGCAGGGCGGCGTCAACGAGGCCGAGCGGGCGGCCGTGGCCGAGCCGTACATCAGGGAGCTGATCGAGAACGGCGAGTTCCCCAGGCTGGCGCCGATGATCGAGCAGGGTGTGGCCGGGGCCGACGACAACTTCGAGCGCGGCCTGTCGTGGGTGCTGGACGGAATCGAGGGCGACCTGCACGGGCGCTAACCTGTGTCCCGATGAACACCACCGTCGCCACGATCGTCATCGTCGGCTCACTGCTGCTCATGCTGGCCAGCCTGGTCGTCGCCGTCCGCAACCGTCCCATGGGCATGGTCCTGCTGGTCGGCTTCGCCGTGCTGGAGGTGGCGATCCTGGTGCAGGCCGGGTTCGTGATCGCGGCGGTGTCCGGCGGCGAGGGGCCGCCGGAGAAGGCCACGCTGTTCGGGTACATCGGCGGCCAGGTCCTGATCCCGCCCGCCGGGGTGTTCCTCGCGCTGGCCGAGCGCAGCCGGTGGGGCACGGCGATCCTGGTCGTGGCCGGGTTCGCGATCGCGGTGATGAACGCGCGGCTGCTGCAGATCTGGCAGGGCGTGGCGTGACCGCCCCGATCGGCACCGGCCCGGGGCGCGCGCTGGTCGCCGTCTACGGGCTGTTCTCGCTGGCGGCGGGCGCGCGGGCGGCCGTGCAGATCGCCACCAGGTTCGGCGAGGCGCCGCTGGCCTACTCGCTGTCGGCCTTCGCCGCGCTGGTCTACCTCGTGCTCACCGTGGCCCTCGTGCGCGGCGCCCGCCGGCTCGCGCTGGGCGCGCTCGTCATCGAGCTGGCCGGCGTGCTGGTGATCGGCACCGCGAGCCTGGTCGACCCGGCGGCCTTCCCCGACGCCACAGTGTGGTCGTCGTACGGCAAGGGCTACCTGTTCATCCCGCTCGTGCTGCCCTTCGTGGGCCTCTACTGGCTGCTGCGCAGGCGTTAACGCCCGCCGTGCGCGGGCAGTGACAGACCCCATGAGCACGATCGAGCACTCAGTAGACGTCAACGTCCCGATCCGCGTGGCCTACAACCAGTGGACCCAGTTCGAGAGCTTCCCCGAGTTCATGGAGGGCGTGGAGTCCGTCAAGCAGATCTCCGACACGCTCACCGAGTGGGTGGTCGAGATCGCCGGGGTCCGCCGCGAGTTCCAGGCCGAGATCACCGAGCAGCACCCCGACGAGCGCGTGGCCTGGCGCGGCACGGACTCGCCGCACCACGCGGGCGTCGTCACCTTCCACCGCATCGACGCCGACACCACCAAGGTCACCCTCCAGATGGAGTACGACCCCGAGGGCGTCGTCGAGACCGTCGGCGACGCGCTGCAGATCGTCCGGCTGCGCATCAGGAACGACATGGAACGGTTCAAGTCGTTCATCGAGTCGCGCGGCGGCGAGACGGGCGGCTGGCGCGGCGACGTCCCCGGCGCCCACCAGCACCAGCACGAGCACGGCTCCACGTACGGCGACAGCGGCGCGCCGGTCCCGCCCGGCACGGTCGGCGGCGGCGACTACCCGCCCGGCGGCACCCTGCCGCCTCCCGGGCCGGTCCCCCCGCGCAACCAGCCCCCGGAGGGCCCGAGCCCGGTCCTGTAGGGCCATCTCCCCTTGAGATCATCAGCCCCCGCCCCGGGGGCTTTCTCATGTCCAGGAATAAAGGGACATTTCGGTCCTGTTAAGGTGGTGATTCGTCCCATGATTTGATGAGTGGAGGACCTTCCCAGCATGAGCGTGCTCGCCCAAGAGGCCCGTGGCAGAACAGGCAGAACCGCCCCCCTGGCCTGGCTTCTCGTGCTGGGGATCGTTCTCGCCGCGCTCAACCTGCGCACGGCCGTCACCAGCGTAGGACCGCTGCTCGACCAGCTCGCCGGGGCCCTCGGCATGAGCAGCGTCGGCACCGGCCTGCTCACCACGCTGCCCGTGCTGGCCTTCGCCGGCGTCGGCGCGATCACTCCCACGCTGGCCCGGCGGATCGGCGAGCACCGGCTGCTGCTGCTCGCGCTGGTCACGCTCGGCACCGGCATCCTGGTCAGGTCGCTGGTGGGGTCGGCCCCGGTGTTCCTGCTGAGCAGCGCGGTGGCGCTGTCCGGCGGCGCCGTGGGCAACGTGCTCATCCCGACGCTGATCAAGCGTCACTTCCCCGGACGTACCGGGATCATGACCACCGTCTACACCACGGCCCTGGCGGCGGGCACCATGCTGGCCGCCGCCGCGACCGTGCCGATCGAGCGCGCGTCGGGGGACTGGCACATCGCGCTCGGCGTGTGGGCGGCCCTGGCCGCCGTGGCCGCCATTCCGTGGCTTGCGCTGCTGCGCAGTGAGCCGGAGCGGGACACGGGCAGGCGGGACGCGGGCATCTCGACCCTGCTCAGGAGCAAGCTCGCCTGGATGGTGGCGGTCTACTTCGGCACCCAGTCGATGATCGCCTACATCATGTTCGGCTGGCTCGCCACGATCCTCACCGACGGGGGATACACCTCCTCGCAGGCCGGGCTCATCCTCGGCGTGTTCACCGCCCTGAACATCCCGGTCTCGATCCTGGTGCCCACGATCGCCGCGCGCTTCCGTGACCAGCGGCCGGTCGTCGTGGGGCTGGTCGTGTTCTACGCGATCGGCTTCCTCGGGCTGTGGTTCGCGGCCGCCTCGACCGCCATGGTGTGGGTGGTGTTCGTGGCGGTCGGCATGGGGTCGTTCCCGCTGGCGCTGATGATGCTGGGGCTGCGCACCCGTACGGCGGAGTCCACGGCCGCGCTGTCGGCCTTCGGGCAGAGCGCCGGATATCTCATCGCCGGCGCCGGTCCGCTGCTGGTCGGCGTGATCTACCAGATGACCGGCGGCTGGGAGCTGACGTACGCCCTGCTCTTCGGCGTGATCGTCGTCCAGCTCTTCACCGGCCTGTACGCCGGCCGTGACCGCTACCTGGAGGACGAGCGCGCCCCTGCCACAATGACCAGGTGAGATCCACTGTCGTCACCTTCCCCAACGGCCACGTCAGCGGCCGTTCCCCGATTGTCGGGGCCGTGCCGGTGGGGGACCGGCACGGCCTCGTCACTGCCGAGACGCCGTTCCATCCCCTTGACCACACCTGGCCCGACCAGCCCGCCGATCGGGGGACGCTCGGCGAGCTGCCGGTCGTCGACTGCGTGACAGGGGCCCAGTCGAACGACGGTGAGATCTTCGTCGGCGAGTCCATCCCCGTCCGGCGGGGCACCGAGGGCTGGGAGTGGCTGGTCGTCCACGTCACGGAGACCCCGTTGCCCGTCGGCACGGAGGTGGCTCTGGAGGTGGACGCGGGGTACCGGGCGGCGCTCTCGGCCGGCCACACCGCCTGCCACCTGGCCGCGCTGGCGCTCAACGCGGCGCTCGCGGACAGGTGGCGCAAGGAGGTGCGGCTGGACCGGCTCGGCAATCCCGACTTCGACCAGACGGCGATCACCTCCTCGCGCATCGTGCCGCACGGCAGCGTGGACGAGTACCGCCTCGGCAAGTCGCTGCGCAAGAAGGGCTTCTCCGCCGACGACCTGGACCTGACCGAGCTGGCCCGGCGGGTGAACGAACGGCTCCGGACGTGGGTGGCGGCCCGTGCGCCGGTCCGGCTGGACGTGCCGGGGCCCGGTCTGACCGCGTTGCGCACCTGGCACTGCTCGCTGCCCGAGGGCGAGGTGTCGATCCCGTGCGGGGGCACGCACGTGCGCGACACGGGGGAGCTGGGCACGGTCGAGGTCGCGTTCTCGCTCGAAGAAGCCGCCCTGACCATGCGCACCACCTGCGGGTGACCTCGCACCGGCGGCCCTGACCGCGCGCGGCTCCTGCGGCTCAGGCTCTGGCGGCCAGGAAGGTGAGCACCCGCCGCCACGCGTCGGCGCAGACCGCCTCGTGCTCCTCGTGGGCCTCGTCGAAGAACCCGTGCGGGGCGCCCGGGTAGACGACGATCTCGTGCTCGATCCCGGCCCCGGTCAGCGCGTCCCCGAACTCCGTCACCTGCTCGGCCGGGATGCCCTCGTCGGCCCCGCCGAACAGGCCGAGGATCGGCGCGCCCAGCTCGGCCGCGTGCTGGGTGGGCCCGGGGCCGTACGGGCCGGCGATCCCCGGCGCGCCGTAGAACCCGATCACGCCGGCGAACCCGAACCCGGGCGCCGAGGCGAAGAACGCGTTCCGCCCGCCCATGCAGAACCCGAGCGCCACGGCCGGCCCGCCCAGGCGCCCGGCCGCGGCCCGCAGGTCGGCCTGGATGTTCTCCCTGGTCAGCTTGGGGATGTGGGCCATGACCTGGAACGACTCGCCCCGGTCGTCGTCGGCGGCGGTCCGGCCGTAGTAGTCGATGGCGACGGCCGGGTGCCCCTGCTCGGCCAGCCGTACGGCGAGCTGCTTGTAGAAGCCGTGCAGGCCGCGGACGTCGGGGAGGATCACGACGCCGGGGCCGCTCACCCGGTCGGGACGGGATTCGTAGGCGGCGAACGACGTGCCGTCGGCGGAGGTCAGGCGGAGGTCGGCGGATCGGGTGCCGGTGATCGGCGGCTGTGGGCGCGGTGGGGCGGCGTCGTTGTCGTAGCACATAGTGCCGGGAAACTACCAAAGCTGGATTGATAAAGCTAGACTTGGTTTCGTGCTAGCCAAGGATCTGCGGATCTCGGTCGGGCGGCTCGCCCGCCGCATCCGGCAGCTTTACACCAACGCCTCCGGCGACGACGTCTCCTTCACCGAGCTCGCCGTGCTCTCCCGCCTCGACCGGGACGGGCCCCACACCTCGGCCCAGCTCGCGCACCTGGAACGCATCACCGCCCAGGCGATCGGCACCGTCCTGGGCGGCCTCCACCAGCGGGGCATGGTGGCCCGCGAGCCCGACCCCGCCGACCGGCGACGGGTGATCACCGCGATCACCGGCTCCGGCCGCGCCGCGCTGGACAGTCGCGAACAGGTGATCACCGAACGCCTGGCCGCGGCCGTCGACTCCCTCACCCCGGACGAGCGTGACCGCCTCGCCGCCGCCCTGCCCGTCCTCGTCGACCTGGCCGAACGCCTCTGAGGCGTCAGCATGTGTTGACAAATGAGCGTCTGTCAGCACATGCTGACGCCATGGACGTCACCGAACTGGCCGAGGCGGCCTCCGACCGCGACCCCGGAACGGGCCTGGCCGCCGTCGCCGCGCTCAGGGCCCTGTTGGAGGAGCTGGAGGCCGTCCACGTCACCAACGCCCGCGCGGCGGGGTGGTCGTGGGAGCAGATCGCCGGCGCGCTGGGGGTCCGGCGGCAGTCCGCACATCGCAAGCACGCCCGCAGAACGGGGAGGTAGCAGGTGTTCGACAGGTTCACAGAAGGCGCCCGACGGGCGGTGGTCCGGGCCGGGATGCTCGCGCTCGACGCCCACCGCGACACGCTCGGCGCCGACCTCCTGCTGCTGGGGGTGGCCGAGGTGCGGCCGTTCTCGCTGTCGTCGTTCACCGCCTCCGGCGCCGACCTGCGCACCCGGATCGACCTGGGCGACGCGCGGGAGCTGCTGGCCACCCTCGGCATCGATCTCGACGAGGTGCGCCGCCGTACCAGGGCGGGGGCGGACGCGCCCGAGCGGTGGGTCCTGCGCAGGTCCCGGCTGCGCCCGCTGCGCGTGACCCTGGACGGGCCGCTGGGCGGCATCCCGCTGGCCATGCACGCCAGGAAGGTGATCGAGGTGGCCATGTGGAAGCCGGGACCGGTCACCGGCGAACGACTGCTGTGGGGCCTGCTGGCCGACGGCGCGAACGGCGCCGGCCGCCTGCTGCGCGAGGCCGGGGTCGACGTGGCCGCGCTGGCCGGGGAGGCGGGCATCCCGGTCCGCCGCGCCGCCTGACGCGCTCCCTTCCGGGCGGGCCGGAGACCTCCTCCGGTCCGCCCGGGACGCGGGATCCGGCGTGACGCGAGGGCTCCGGAAGTCCGATACACTTGGTGATCGCAAGGGGCTATGGCGCAGTTGGTAGCGCGCCTCCATGGCATGGAGGAGGTCTGGGGTTCGAATCCCCATAGCTCCACAGAAATTCAGGCGGCGTCCGCAAGGGCGCCGCCTTTTTCGTTCCCGTGCGCCGGCTGCTGGCGTCCGCCGACGCGCCGAAGGTGATCGTCCTGACCACCTTCGACCTGGACGAGTACGCCTTCGCCGCACTCCGGGCCGGAGCCTCGGGGTTCCTGCTCAAGGACGCCCCGGCCGAGGAGCTGCTGGCCGCGGTGCGGACCGTCCACCGGGGGGACGCGGTGATCGCGCCCTCGACCACCCGCCGCCTGCTCGACCACGTCGCCCCGCACCTTCCGGCCGCCGGGCCGGACCCGCTGACCGACCGCGAGCGTGAGGTGTTGCGGCACATCGCCTGGGGGGAGACGAACGCCGAGATCGCGGGCTCGCTGTTCCTGTCCGAGGGGACCGTCAAGACGCACGTCGGCCGCATCCTGGGCAAGCTCGGCCTGCGCGACCGGGTCCAGGCGGTCATCTGGGCCTACGAGCACGGCCTGAACCGCCACCCCAGAAGCGAATCATTCATCTTATGAATGATGTATTGCCGCTACCATTGCGGATGTGGATGAAGCCAAGCCGGTGTCGGTGGCGGGGACGATGGCCTTCAGGATCGGGACGCTCGGCGCGATCGTCACCGAGCGGTTCACGGCCGCGATCGTCCCGCTCGATCTCAAGCCCAAGCACGTCGGCCTGATGACCCTGCTGGAGGCGCGCGGCGCGGCCTCGCAGCTCGACGTCGCCAGGGCCATGGGCGTCGCGCCGAGCCTGGTGGTGACGCTGGCCGACCACCTCGAACGGCTCGGCGCGATCTCACGGGTGCGCGACCCCGACGACCGGCGGCGTCAGGTCCTCGACCTCACCGACGACGGGCGCGCGCTGCTGGGCCGGTGCCTGGAGGTGACGCTGGAGCTCGACGCGGAGCTGACCGGCGGGCTCGGCCCGGGGGACCGGGCCGTGCTCGCCAAGGTCCTCGGCGCCCTGGCCACGCAGGCCGGGCTGCCGATCTAGCCGTTCCGGGCGGTGTGCCGGGTCAGGGCGGCGTGTTCCCGGCCGATGTCGGCCCAGGCCTGGTCGACGTGGCGGCGTTCGGTGGCGGGGCCGCCGATGGCCATGCGGAGCACGATCCGGTCGCCGATCCTGGTGTGCGTGAGGTAGAGGGAGCCGCCCGCGTTCAGGGTCTCCATCAGGCGCAGCGTGGCCGCGTCGGCGTCGGCGGGTGACAGGCCGGGCCAGCGGGGGCGGAAGCAGACCAGGCCGAGCGGGTGCGGCTCGTGCAGCTCGAAGGCCGGGTCGGCGGCGATCCGGGCGGCCAGGTCCTGGGCCAGGGAGACGCCCTTGCGGATGTGGGCGCGCAGGCCCTCGGCGCCGTACCAGCGGATCATCGACCACAGTTTGAGCGCTCTGAAGCGGCGGCCCAGCGGGATCTGCCAGTCGCGGTAGTCGACCACCGAGCCGGTCGAGGTCGCGGCGTTGCGCAGGTATTCGGGCAGGATCGACATCGCGCCGAGCAAGGGGGCGCGGTCGGCCGTCCACAGCACGGTGCAGTCGAAGTTGGTCAGCAGCCATTTGTGCGGGTTGGTGGAGTAGGTGTCGGCGTACTTGGCCACGCCGTCGTTGAGCATCCGGAACTCGGGGCAGACGGCGGCGACCCCGGCGTAGGCCGCGTCCACGTGCAGCCACACGCCGTGCTCGCGGCACACCTTGCCGATCTCGGGCACCGGGTCGACGGCCGCCGTGGAGGTGGTGCCGACGGTGGCGCAGACCATGGCCGGCACCGCGCCGTCCGCCTTGTCGGCCGCGATCAGCTCGCGCAGGCGCCCGGGGTCCATGGCCAGCGTCCGGGGGTTCACGTCGACCACCCGTACGCCGTCGGAGCCCAGGCCGGCGACGCGGGCGGCCTTCTCCAGCGAGGAGTGCGTCTGCGACGAGACGTAGATCGTGTACCGCTCGGCGATCCCCGTGCGCCCGGCCCGGCCGCCGCTCGCCCGGTGCAGGGCGGCGAGCAGCGCGACCAGGCAGGCGCTCGACGCGGAGTCCTGGATCACGCCGCCGCCGCGCGCGTCGGTCCTGAAGTGGGCGGGCAGGCCGAGCAGGCTCGCCAGCCAGTCCACCACCACGGTCTCCAGCTCGGTGCAGGCCGGGCTGGTGACCCACAGCATGCCCTGCACGCCGAGCCCGCTGGAGAGCAGGTCGCCGAGGATGGCCGGGCCGCTGGCGTTGGAGGGGTAGTAGGCGAAGAAGGACGGGTGCTGCCAGTGGGTGATCCCGGGCAGCAGGATCGTGTTCAGGTCGTCCAGGACGGCCTCGAACGGCTCGCCGTGCTCGGGCGGCTCCGCGGGCAACGCGCTGCGGATCTCTCCAGGCTCGGCCCGCGATCTGACCGGACGGGACTCGATGCCCGCCATGTAGTCGGCGATCCAGTCGACGACCTGCCTGCCGTGGCGGCGGAACTCCTCCGGGCTCATATGGGCGTTCATGCCTACAGATCATCATCCGTCCGGCGTCCCGGGAAGACGGGAACGGGCCGGAGGCCGCTCGCCTCCGGCCCGTCGTTCCGGCGGGGGATCAGCGCCCGCTGAGCGTCTTGCGCCAGTGGAAGCCGCCGGGCAGATTGACCGACAGCGTACGGCGGCCGTCGGCGGTACGCGTCACCCTGAACAGCCGGTTGCCCCAGCTGTGTCCAACGCCGCCGCGGGACAGGTTCAGCCGGACCGGGCCCAGCTTGATCGTCTTGCGGTAGCTCCAGCTCATCGGACTCCTCCATCGAGGTCGTGAGAGCCCGTCAACTACCCGAGAAGCCCGCATTTATCGGGATTTTCCGCGCCCGGGACGCTGCGATCCCCGAACGCCCAGGTCACGACTCCGGACGCGCCGAGCCACTGGTCTCGCGTTTCAGCACGGAACTGGATCTTACGACCACTTCGGCAGGCGGCTAGCGTCGAGGACGTATCCCGAAAGGACTTCTCGTCATGCTCGCGATCGCCCATCTCAGCGACATCCACATCGGCGGCTCGGACCGGTCCGTCGAGCGCGCCGACGCCGTCATGCGTTACCTGGACGCCCTCCCGTACGACCTCGACGCGGTGCTCGTCAGCGGCGACATCGCCGACCACGGGCTGGCCGAGGAGTACGAGCAGGCGCGCAAGCTGCTGACCTCGCGCCACCCGGTCCTGGTGTGCCCCGGCAACCACGACGTCCGGGAGGAGTTCCGCCGGGTGCTGCTCGGCGAGCCGGCCGCGTCCGGGCCGGTCAACCGGGTCCACCGCACGGACGGGGCCGTCTACGTGGTGTGCGACTCCTCCATCCCCGGCCAGGACGCGGGCGACCTGGACGACGAGACGCTGGCCTGGCTCGACGGCGTGCTCGCCGGGGAACGCGACCTGCCGGTGCTCGTGGCCTTCCACCACCCGCCCGTCACGCTGCACTCGGCGGTCGACACGATCATGCTGGAGCGTCCGGAACGCCTCGCGGACCTGCTGGCCGGGCATCCGGGCGTGACCGCCGTGCTGGTCGGCCACGCCCACACGGCGGCGGCCACCACGTTCGCGGGACGTCCGCTGCTCGTGGCCCCGGGCGTGGTGTCCACGCTGAGGCTGCCGTGGGAGGGCGCCACGACGCTGGCCGGCTGCGCCGACTACGCGCTGCCGCCGGGGCTCGTCTTCCACGTCCTGGACGACGACGGCCGGATCACCACCCACCATCGCGTCGTGCCGGTCTGAGGCGTACGGCGGCGGGCGGGCCGGGAGGCCGTGGGCTTCCCGGCACCGGGACGGATCGCTGCATATGGGCGCTCCTCGGGCAAGAGGCTGTTAGCGCTACCAGGAGAAGTGAGCGCTCACAGAGGCAATCGGCGCCACGTTAGGGACCGGACACCCCTGGAGTCAAGGGGTGTCCGGCGTGACGTGACCGTAATGAAGGGGGCCCTTGACGGGGGTGCTTGTTAACGTTCACAGTCATGGCCAAGCCGGGAAAGGAGCGGTCGCGGGGTCGGTCCGGGACCGTCTCCTCCCGGTCGCGGCCGAGGAGGCGAGGTGGCGTCCCGCGGTCGCCGGCCCGCGAGACGGGCGCGGCCCGACGGGACCGCGCAGGCCCCCGAGACAGGAAGGCGCAGGCGGCCGGCCTCGGCTGTTAGCGCTCACATGAGAAGGGAACCCCCCACGTGTTAAAGAGGATCTCGGCGCTGGTGCTCGCCGGGCTCACCGCGATGTCGGTGGCGAGCTGCGGCGGAGGCAGCGGCGGCAGCGGCGGCGGCGGCTCGATCACCATGGGCTTCGCCCAGGTCGGCGCGGAGAGCGGCTGGCGCACCGCGAACACCAAGTCCGTCCAGGACTCGGCCAAGACCGCGGGCGTGACGCTCAAGTTCTCCGACGCCCAGCAGAAGCAGGAGAACCAGATCAAGGCCATCCGCTCCTACATCCAGCAGAAGGTGGACGTGATCGCCTTCTCGCCGGTGGTGGAGTCCGGCTGGGACACGGTGCTCAAGGAGGCCAAGGACGCGAAGATCCCGGTCATCCTGACCGACCGCGCCGTCGACTCCAAGGACACCTCCCTCTACAAGACCTTCCTCGGCTCGGACTTCGTCGAGGAGGGCAAGAAGGCCGGTCAGTGGCTGGTGGAGGAGTACAAGGACGTCAAGGACCCGGTGAACATCGTCGAGCTCCAGGGCACCACCGGATCGGCCCCCGCCAACGACCGCAAGGCCGGGTTCGCCCAGGTCATCGGCGCGGACCCGAAGTTCAAGGTCGTCGCCTCGCAGACCGGCGACTTCACCAGGGCCAAGGGCAAGGAGGTCATGGAGGCCTTCCTGAAGTCCACCCCGGACATCGACGTGCTGTACGCCCACAACGACGACATGGGCCTGGGCGCGATCGAGGCCATCGAGGGCGCCGGCAAGGTGCCCGGCAAGGACATCAAGATCATCACCGTCGACGCCGTCAAGGACGGCATGCAGGCCCTGGCCGACGGGAAGATCAACTACATCGTCGAGTGCTCGCCGCTGCTCGGCCCGCAGCTCATGGACCTGGCCAAGAAGGTCGTCAAGGGCGAGCAGGTGCCGGCCCGCGTGGTGACCGAGGAGACCACGTTCACGCAGGAGCAGGCCAAGCAGGTCCTGTCCAGCCGTCAGTACTGATCGCACGGGGCCGGGCCCGGAGCCCGGCCCCTTCAGGCGGAAGGGGAGGCGCATGGCCGCACCCGTGCCGGTCCTGACGATGAACGGGATCGGCAAACAGTTTCCCGGGGTCAAGGCCCTGGACGGCGTGGACCTGCGGCTGCTGCCCGGCGAGGTGCACGCGCTCATGGGCGAGAACGGCGCGGGCAAGTCCACCCTGATCAAGGTGCTCACCGGCGTGCATCCCGCCGACTCGGGCACGATCGAGCTGGGCGGCCGGCCCGTCGCCTTCGCCGGCCCGGGCGAGGCGCAACAGGGCGGCATCAGCACGGTCTACCAGGAGGTCAACCTCTGCCCGAACCTGTCGGTGGCCGAGAACATCTTCATCGGCCGCGAGCCGCGCAGGTTCGGGCGCATCGACTGGAAACGCGTACGGGCCAGGGCCGGCGAGCTGCTGACCAGGCTGGACCTGAGCATCGACGTCTCGGCGCCGCTGTCGGCGTACTCGCCGGCGGTGCAGCAGATGGTGGCGATCGCGCGGGCGGTCGACATCGAGGCACGGGTGCTGATCCTGGACGAGCCCACCTCCAGCCTGGACGCCGACGAGGTGCGGCAGCTCTTCCGGGTGATGCGGCGGCTCAAGGAGGAAGGCATCGCCATCCTCTTCGTCTCCCACTTTCTCGACCAGATCTACGAAATTTCGGACCGTATGACGATCCTGCGCAACGGACGGCTCGTCGGCGAGTACCTGACCCGCGAGCTGTCCCAGATCGAGCTGGTCGCCAAGATGATCGGACAGGAGCTGGCCGCCCTCGAACGCCTGCACGGCGAGGCCAAGGTCTTCGACCGCCCGCTGGTCGAGGCGCGCGGACTGGGCCGGGCCGGGGCCGTCGAGCCGTTCTCGCTCACCATCCACGAGGGCGAGGTCGTGGGCCTGGCCGGGCTGCTCGGCTCGGGGCGCACCGAGGTCGCGCGGCTGCTGTTCGGGGCCGACCACGCCGGCGGCGGCGAGCTGGCCGTCGGCGGCGCGCCCGTCGCGCTGCGCACCCCGCGCGCGGCGATGAACCACAAGATCGCCTTCTGCTCGGAGAACCGCAAGGAGGACGGCCTGATCCCCGACCTCACCGTGCGCGAGAACATCATCCTGGCGCTCCAGGCCACCCGGGGCTGGACCAGGCCCGTGCCCCGCGAGCAGCAGGACGAGCTGGTCGGCCGGTACGTCAAGGCCCTGCGGATCAGCCCGCCCAACCCCGAGCACCTGGTCCGGAACCTGAGCGGCGGCAACCAGCAGAAGGTGCTGCTGGCGCGCTGGCTCATCCTGGAGCCCCGGCTGCTCATCCTCGACGAGCCCACCCGGGGCATCGACGTCGGGGCCAAGACCGAGATCCAGCGCCTGGTCGCCGAGCTGTCGGACGGCGGCATGGCGGTGCTGTTCATCTCCGCCGAGCTGGAGGAGGTGCTGCGGCTCAGCCACAAGGTCGGGGTGCTGCGCGACCGGCGGCTGGTGGCCGAGCTGCCCAACGACGACGCCCTGACCACGGACGTGCTGATGGAGACGATCGCGAGCGGAGGGCGGGCCTGATGCGGCGGCTGCTGTGGCCGGTGGCGGTGCTCGCGCTGTTGCTGGCCCTGAACGTGTTCTTCACCCCCAGCTTCTTCTCCGTCCAGGTCAGGGACGGCCACCTGTACGGCAGCCTGATCGACATCCTGCGCTTCGGCGCGCCGCTGATCCTGGTCTCGCTCGGCATGACGCTGGTCATCGCGACCGGCGGCATCGACCTGTCGGTGGGCTCGGTGGTGGCGATCTCGGGCGCGCTGGCCTGCCTGCGGATCAGCGAGGACGCCGGCGTGCTCGCCGCCGTGGCGCCGGCGCTCGGGCTGTGCCTGGTGCTCGGCGCCTGGAACGGGTTCCTGGTCGCGCAGGCGGGCATCCAGCCGATCATCGCCACGCTGATCCTCATGGTGGCCGGGCGCGGCCTGGCCCAGCTCATCACCGACGGGCAGATCATCACGGTCAACAGCCCGGCGTACAAGCTGATCGGCGGCGGGTATCTGCTGGCGGTGCCGTTCGGGGTGCTGCTGGTGCTGGCGGTGCTGGCCGTCACCGCGTTCCTGACCCGGCGGCTGGCGCTGGGCCTGCTGATCGAGTCGGTCGGCGGGAACGGCGAGGCCAGCAGGCTCGCGGGCATCAGGTCGCGGGGGATCGTCATCATGGTCTACGCCTTCGCCGCCCTGTGCGCGGGCATCGCCGGGCTCATGATCAGCTCGAACGTCTCCAGCGCCGATGGCAACAACGCCGGCCTGTGGATCGAGCTGGACGCCATCCTGGCCGTGGTGATCGGCGGCACCTCGCTGGCCGGCGGGCGCTTCTCACTGGGCGGGACCGTGCTCGGCGCGCTCATCATCCAGACGCTGACCACGACGATCTACTCCATCGGCGTGCCGCCCGAGACGACCCTGCTGTTCAAGGCGCTGGTCGTGACGGCGGTCTGCCTGGTGCAGTCGCCGTCGTTCCGCACGAAGGCGTTGCGCCGGCGCGTCCGGAGCGCGCCGGCCGGCTCGGCCCCCGAGGAGAAAGTGCGGGTGACCCTGTGATGACCATGACCGTGGGCCGGGTCGCGTTGCCGGCCCGGTACCTGCCCGTTCTCGTGACGGCGTGCCTGTTCGTGGCGATGTTCGTCGTGGGCGGCGTCCGGTACGAGGGGTTCGCCGGCGGGCAGGTGGTGCTCAACGTCTTCATCGACAACGCGTTCCTGCTGGTGGTGGCGGTGGGGACGACGTTCGTGATCCTGACCGGGGGCATCGACCTGTCGGTGGGGTCGGTGGTGGCGCTGTCCACGATGATCTCGGCGTCGCTGATGTCGGGGCCGGGGTGGCCGCCGTACGTGGTGGTGCCGCTGGTGCTGGCCGTCGGGGCCGGGCTCGGGCTGGTGATGGGGTACATCGTGCACGCCTTCGACATCCAGCCGTTCGTCGTGACGCTGGCCGGGATGTTCCTGGCCCGGGGGCTGTGCTACACGATCGGCACGGAATCCATCCCGATCGAGGACCCGACGTTCACGGCGTTCGCGCAGACCAGGATCGACCTGGTCGCCGGTCTGTGGATCTCGCCGAGCGTGCTCGTCGCGGTGGCGGTGGTGCTGGTGGCGGCGTACGTGCTGCACTACACCCGGCTCGGCCGGGCCGTGTACGCGACGGGCGGCAACGAGCAGTCGGCGCTGCTCATGGGACTGCCGGTGGGACGGACGAAGATCACGGTCTACACGGTGAGCGGCCTGTGCTCGGCGCTCGGCGGCGTGCTGCTGTCGTTCTACATGCTCTCCGGCTACGGCCTGCACGCCGTGGGCATGGAGCTGGACGCCATCGCCGCCGTGGTGATCGGCGGCACGCTGCTCACGGGCGGCAGCGGCTTCCTGCTCGGCACGGTGCTCGGCGTGCTGGTGCTCGGTCTGATCCAGACGATCATCAGCTTCGAGGGCACGCTCAGCTCCTGGTGGACCAAGATCTTCATCGGTCTGCTGCTCTTCGTCTTCATCGTCCTGCAACGGCTCTTCAGTGCGCGCTCAAGGCGCTGACCTGCGAGGAGGCTGCCGCGAAAGTTACCTAAAGGTTTCCGTGAGGTTAGGTCCAACCGTTGACAGAGTCTTTGTTAGCGATAACAATCAGCGGGAACGAAGCGCGCGAACTTTGTTCTGATTCGGCATGTTCTGTGACTGAATCCTGTGCTCGATCGGCAGTTAACGCTCACATCCGCTGCCGCAACCCCCATTGCAAGGAGTGCCACATGAGGTTGGGACGTATCGGGGGCGTGGTGTCCGCCATCGCGCTCGCCGCGACCATGACGGCCTGCGGCTCCAGCCAGAAGACGGTCGACGCCGACGCCTCCACGTCGGCCGCCGCCGGCGGCGCGGGCGCCCTGATCGGCGTCACGATGCCCACCAAGTCGTCCGAGCGGTGGATCCACGACGGCGACAACGTCAAGCAGCAGCTCGAACAGCTGGGCTACAAGGTCGACCTCCAGTACGCGGAGAACGACATCCCGACGCAGGCCAACCAGATCGAGAACCAGATCACCAAGGGCGCCAAGCTCCTGATCATCGCCTCGATCGACGGCACCGCGATCACCTCGCAGCTCCAGCAGGCCGCCGACGCCAAGATCCCGGTCATCTCCTACGACCGCCTGATCCGCAACAGCCCGAACGTCGACTACTACGCCACCTTCGACAACTTCAAGGTGGGCGTGCAGCAGGCGACCTCGCTGCTCAAGGGCCTCGGCGTGGACGACGGCAAGAAGGGCCCCTTCAACGTCGAGCTGTTCGGCGGCTCGCCCGACGACAACAACGCCACCTTCTTCTGGAACGGCGCCCTGTCGGTGCTCCAGCCGAAGATCGACGACGGCACCCTGGTGATCAAGAGCGGCCAGAAGGACTTCAAGACCGCCGCCATCCTGCGCTGGGACCCGGCCACGGCCCAGAAGCGCATGGAGGACATCCTCACCAAGACCTACACCGGCGGCACCAAGGTGGACGGCGTGCTGTCCCCGTACGACGGCCTGTCCATCGGCATCCTGTCGGCGCTCAAGAGCTCCGGCTACGGCACCAGCGGCCAGCCCTACCCCGTCGTGACCGGCCAGGACGCCGAGCTCGCCTCGGTCAAGTCGATCATCGCCGGTGAGCAGTACTCCACCATCTTCAAGGACACCCGCAAGCTCGCCGAGCAGACGGTGAAGATGGCCGACGCGGTTCTCAAGGGCGGCAAGCCCGAGGTGAACAACGACAAGGACTACGACAACGGCAACAAGGTCGTCCCCTCCTACCTGCTCGACCCGGTGATCGTGGACAAGAGCAACTACAAGGAGATCATCGTCGGCGGCAACTACTACACCGAGGACCAGCTCAAGTAAGGGCCCGCCCCGGGGGACGGCGGTCCCCCGGGGGCACTTCCCACACCTGAGCGAGGGGCATATGACCGAGCACATCTTGCGGATGAGCGGGATCACCAAGACGTTCCCCGGAGTCAAGGCGCTGCAGGACGTCAACCTGGCCGTCCGGCGCGGCGAGATCCACGCCATCTGCGGCGAGAACGGCGCCGGCAAGTCGACGCTGATGAAGGTGCTGTCCGGGGTCTACCCGCACGGCGACTACGACGGCGAGATCACCTTCGAGGGCGCGCGCTGCGAGTTCGCCGGCATCCGCGACAGCGAGCACGCCGGGATCGTCATCATCCACCAGGAGCTGGCGCTCAGCCCGCAGCTGTCGATCGCCGAGAACATCTTCCTCGGCAACGAGCGCGCCAGGCGCGGCTTCATCGACTGGAACCGCACCAACTACGAGGCCGCCGAGCTGATGCGCCGCGTCGGCCTGAACGAGAACCCGACCACGACGGTCTCCGACCTCGGCGTCGGCAAGCAGCAGCTCGTCGAGATCGCCAAGGCGCTGTCGAAGGAGGTGCGGCTGCTCATCCTCGACGAGCCGACCGCCGCGCTCAACGACGACGACTCGGCCCACCTGCTCGACCTGCTGCGCGGGCTGCGGGACGAGGGCATCACCTGCGTGATCATCTCCCACAAGCTCAACGAGGTGACCGCGATCGCCGACTCCGTCACGATCATCCGCGACGGCCGCACGATCGAGACCCTGGACATGGCCACCGACCACGTCACCGAGGACCGGATCATCTCCGGCATGGTCGGCCGCGCGCTGGACAACCGCTTCCCGCCGCACGAGTCGACGATCGGCGAGGAGGTCCTGCGGATCGAGGACTGGACGGTCCACAGCCCCAGCCAGCCCGGCAGGAAGGTCGTGGACGGCGCCTCCCTCACCCTGCGCAGGGGCGAGATCGTCGGCCTGGCCGGCCTGATGGGCGCCGGGCGCACCGAGCTGGCGATGAGCCTGTTCGGCCGCACGTACGGCGTGCACATCTCCGGCAAGGTCTTCAAGGACGGCAAGCCGATCGAGATCCGCAACGTGCAGGACGCGATCCACCACGGCCTGGCCTACGCCACCGAGGACCGCAAGCGGTACGGCCTGAACCTCATCGAGGACATCAAGCGCAACATCAGCGCGGCCGGGCTCAAGGGCCTGGCCCGGCGCGGCTGGGTGAACGAGAACGAGGAGTACAAGGTCGCCGAGGAGTTCCACCGGAGCATGAACATCAAGGCGCCCAGCGTCAACAGCGTCGTCGGCAAGCTGAGCGGCGGCAACCAGCAGAAGGTCGTGCTGTCCAAGTGGATCCTGACGCAGCCCGACGTGCTCATCCTCGACGAGCCCACCCGCGGCATCGACGTCGGCGCCAAGTACGAGATCTACACGATCATCAACCGCCTCGCCGACCAGGGCAAGGCCGTGCTGGTGATCTCCAGTGAGTTGCCTGAGCTGCTCGGCCTGTGCGACCGCATCTACACGCTCTCCGAAGGTCGCGTCACCGGCGAGGTCCCCCGCCGGGAGGCCACCCAGGAAAGCCTCATGCATCTCATGACCAAGGGACAGGAGTAGCCCCGATGAGCAGCATCACGCCCGCCGACGTGCAGGTCGGCGCGGGAAGCGACGGGGGAGCGCCGCGGCGGCCCGGCCGGGTGTCGCTGGGCGGCCTGTCGCTGAACCTGCGTTCGAGCGGCATCTACATCGCCTTCGCGCTGATCATCGTGCTGTTCTCGGTGCTCACCGACGGCGCGTTGCTCCAGCCACAGAACATCTCCAACATCATCGTCCAGAACTCCTACGTCCTGATCCTCGCGATCGGGATGATCCTGGTCATCATCGCCGGGCACATCGACCTGTCGGTCGGCTCGGTGGTGGCGGTCACCGGGGCGCTGGCCGCCGTGCTCATGGTGAACATGGGCCTGCCGTGGCCGCTGGCCCTGCTGATCACGGTCGCCGCCGGCGCGCTCATCGGGGCCTGGCAGGGGTACTGGATCGCCTACTTCGGCATCCCGGCCTTCATCGTCACGCTGGCCGGCATGCTGCTGTTCCGCGCGCTGACCATGACCGTCCTGGGCAACCAGGGCATCGGCCCGTTCCCCGACCAGGTCCGCACGCTGGCCAACGGCTTCACCGACGGCTACCTCGGCAACGTGGGCCTCGGCCCGCTGGGCGGCGCCGACCTGTTCAGCCTGCTCATCGGCCTGGTCGCGATCGGCGGCATGGTCGCCGCGCAGTGGCGCACCCGCAACGCCCGCAGGGGCTACGGCCAGTCGGTCGAGCCGATGGCCGTGTTCGCGCTGAAGATGGCGGCCGGCGCCGCGCTGATCCTGTTCCTGGTCGTGCAGCTCGCCCGCTTCAAGAACCTGCCGTGGGTGCTGGTGCTGCTGGCCGTGCTGGTGCTGGCGTACTCGCTGATGGCCAACCGCACGGTCTTCGGCCGGCAGATCTACGCCATCGGCGGCAACCTCCAGGCGGCGGTCATGTCCGGCGTCAAGGTCAAGTCGGTGGTCTTCTGGATCTTCGTCAACATGGGCGTGCTGGCCTCCATCGCCGGCATCATCTTCGCCGGCCGGCTCAACCAGGCGGGCCCGACCGCCGGTAACAGCTTCGAGCTGGACGCCATCGCGGCGGCCTTCATCGGCGGCGCGGCCGTCCAGGGCGGTGTCGGCAAGGTCGTCGGCGCGATCACCGGCGGTCTGATCATGGCTGTCATCAACAACGGCATGTCGCTCATCGGCTCGCCCAGTGAGCGCGTGATGCTCGTCAAGGGCGCCGTCCTGCTGGCCGCCGTCGCGTTCGACGTGTGGACCAAGCGCCGGGCGGGCGCCTCCCGCTGACCGCCGCAGGTCCAGGCAGCCCCGCGAAAGGAGAACCCGTGCTACCGAGCCCCAGGCCGCGTCCGCCGGTCATGGCCGACGTGGCCAAGGAGGCCGGCGTGTCGCACCAGACGGTCTCGCGGGTGCTCAACGGCCACCCGAACGTCCGGGCCGACACCCGCGCCCGGGTCGAGGAGGCCATCACCCGCCTGGGCTACCGGCGCAACCTGGTCGCCCGCGCGCTGGTCACCAAGCGGTCGCGGACCCTCGGGGTGGTGAGCTTCGACACCACCCTGTACGGCCCGGCCAGCATGGTCTTCGGCATCGAGCAGGCGGCCAGGACCGCGGGGTACTTCGTCAGCATCGTCAGCCTGAAGTCGATCGACGCGGCCGGCGTCCGCGACGCGCTCGACTACCTGGCCGAGCAGAGCGTGGACGGGGTGGTGGTGGTCGCGCCGCAGCGCTCGGCCGCCTCCGCCCTGGACAGCCTGCCCGCCGGGGTACCCGCGGTCGTCGTCGAGGGCGCGCACGGCGCCGACGTCTCCGCGGTCTGCATCGACCAGGTCGAGGGCGCCAGGCTCGCCACCCGGCACCTGCTCGACCTCGGCCACGAGACGGTCTGGCACGTGACCGGGCCGGCCGACTGGCTGGAGACCGAGGGCCGGGTCGAGGGCTGGCGTTCGGCGCTGGAGCAGGCCGGCCGCCCGGTGCCCGAGCCGCTGGCCGGCGACTGGAGCCCGCGCGCCGGGTACGAGGCCGGCAAGAGGCTGGCCCGCATGGACGGGGTCACCGCGGTGTTCGCCGCCAACGACCAGATGGCGCTGGGCGTGCTGCGCGCGCTCAGCGAGGCCGGGGTGCCCGTCCCCGGCCGGATCAGTGTCGTGGGCTTCGACGACATCCCCGAGTCCGAGTTCTTCTCACCACCGCTCACCACGGTCCGGCAGGACTTCGACGTGGTGGGCCGCCACTGCATCGAGGTGCTGCTGCGGCAGATCGACGCCGGGCCGGCGGCGTACGAGCGCATGGTGGTGCGTCCCAGCTTCGTCGTCAGGTCCAGCACCGCGCCGGCCGCCGCTCCGGCGTGGTAAGCGGCAGGCGAACAGACAACTTCCTGGAGTGCAATGTGAACGCTAACAAGTTCGTGGTCGGAGTGGACTTCGGCACGCTGTCGGGGCGCGCGGTCGTCGTCCGCGTGGCTGACGGCGCCGAGCTGGGCAGCGCCGTCCACGAGTACGCCGAGCGCGTCATCGAGCACACGCTGCCCGGTACCGGCGTGCGCCTCGGCCCCGACTGGGCGCTGCAGTCGCCGCGGGACTGGCTGGACGTGCTGCGCGTGGCCGTGCCCGAGGCCCTGGCCGCCGCCGGGGTCGCCGCCGAGGACGTGATCGGTATCGGCACCGACTTCACCGCCTGCACCGTGCTGCCGACCACGGCCGACGGCACGCCCCTGTGCTTCGAGACGCCCGAGCAGCCGCACGCCTGGCCGAAGTTGTGGAAGCACCACGCCGCCCAGCCGCACGCCGACCGGATCAACGAGCTGGCCGCGACCCGGGGCGAGAGCTGGCTGCCGCGCTACGGCGGCAAGATCTCCTCCGAGTGGGAGTTCGCCAAGGCCCTCCAGGTCCTGGAGGAGGCCCCCGAGGTGTACGCCAGGGCCGAGCGCTGGATCGAGGCGGCCGACTGGATCATCTGGCAGCTCTCCGGCGTCGAGAGCCGCAACATCTGCACGGCCGGCTACAAGGGCGTCTTCCAGGACGGGAGCTACCCCTCCGAGGACTTCCTCGCCGCCCTGAACCCCGGCTTCTCCGGCTTCGCCGGCAAACTGGCCACCGGTGTGGTCGGCGACGACGTCAACGGCACCACCCTGGCCCCCCTCGGCGGCCTCGCCGGCGTCCTGACCGCGCGGGCGGCCGCGTGGACCGGCCTGCCCGAGGGCATCGCCGTGGCCGTCGGCAACGTGGACGCCCACGTCACCGCCGCCGCCGCGGACGCCGTGCGCCCCGGCCAGATGGTGGCCATCATGGGCACCTCCACCTGCCACATCATGCCCAGCGACCGGCTGGCCGAGGTGCCCGGCATGTGCGGCGTCGTCCGGGACGGCATCGTGCCCGGCCTGTGGGGCTATGAGGCCGGCCAGTCCGCCGTCGGCGACATCTTCGCCTGGTACGTCGACTCCTTCGGCACCGACGGCCACGAGCGCCTGACCGAGCTGGCCGAGCGCCAGGCCGTCGGCGCGCACGGGCTGGTCGCGCTCGACTGGTTCGGCGGCAACCGCTCGGTGCTGGTGGACCACGACCTGTCCGGCGTGATCGTCGGCCAGACCCTCGCCACCAGGCCCGAGGACGTCTACCGCGCGCTCATCGAGTCCACCGCGTACGGCGCCCGCATGATCGTCGAGACGTTCGAGAAGTCGGGCGTGCCCGTCGAGGAGTTCGTGGTCGCCGGAGGGCTGCTGAAGAACCGCTTCCTCATGCAGGTCTACGCCGACGTGCTGCGCCGCCCGCTGTCGGTCATCGGCTCCGACCAGGGCCCGGCGCTCGGCTCGGCGATCCACGCCGCCGTCGCCGCCGGGGCCTACCCGGGCATCGAGGAGGCCGCGGCGGCCATGGGCAAGCGCACGCGGGCGGCGTACGTGCCCGACGAGGCCCGCGCCGACGCCTACGACCGCCTGTACGCCCAGTACCGCGAACTGCACGACCACTTCGGGGACGGACGCATGCTCCACACGCTCCGCACGATCAGGAACGAGGCCGCCCAGTGAGAACCACCATCGCCAGGCTTCATGCGGAGCTGGTCCGGTACGGCCTGGTCGTCTGGACGGCGGGGAACGTCTCGGGCCGCATCCCGGGGGAGGACCTGTTCGTCATCAAGCCGTCCGGGGTCTCCTACGACGAGCTGACCCCCGAGAACATGGTCGTGTGCGACCTCGACGGCAACCTCGTCGAGGGCGCCCACGCACCCTCCAGCGACACCGCCGCGCACGCCTACGTCTACCGCAAGATGCCCGAGGTCGGCGGCGTCGTGCACACCCACTCGACCTACGCCTCGGCGTGGGCCGCGCGCGGCGAGCCCATCCCGTGCGTGCTGACGGCGATGGCCGACGAGTTCGGCGGCGAGATCCCGGTCGGCCCGTTCGCGCTGATCGGGGACGACTCCATCGGCCAGGGCATCGTCGAGACGCTCGCGGGCCACCGCTCGCCGGCCGTCCTCATGCAGAACCACGGCGTCTTCACCATCGGCAAGGACCCCAAGGCCGCCGTCAAGGCCGCCGTGATGTGCGAGGACGTCGCCCGCACCGTCCACGTGTCCAGGCAGCTCGGCACGCCGCTGCCCATCGGCCCGGCCCACGTCGACCGCCTGTACGACCGCTATCAGAACGTCTACGGACAGAGGAGCCCGCGTTGAACATCTGGTTTCTGACCGGCAGCCAGGGACTGTACGGCGAGGACACGCTGCGCCAGGTGGCCGAGCAGTCGCGGCGCATCGCCGAGCAGCTTCCCGTGCCCGTGCAGTGGAAGCCCGTGCTGACCGACGCCACGGCGATCAGGCGCGTCATGCTGGAGGCCAACGCGGACGACGAGTGCGCCGGCGTCATCGCCTGGATGCACACCTTCTCCCCGGCCAAGATGTGGATCGCCGGCCTCGACGCGCTGCGCAAGCCGCTGCTGCACCTGCACACGCAGGCCAACGTCGAGCTGCCGTGGAGCTCGATCGACATGGACTTCATGAACCTCAACCAGGCCGCGCACGGCGACCGCGAGTTCGGGTTCGTGCAGACCCGGCTCGGCGTGCCGCGCAAGACCGTCGCCGGGCACGTCAGCGACCCGGCGGTCGGCGCGCGCATCGAGGCGTGGGCGCGCGCGGCCAGGGGCGTGGCCGAGGTGCGGGCGCTCAAGCTGGCCCGTTTCGGCGACAACATGCGCGACGTGGCCGTGACCGAGGGCGACAAGGTCGAGGCGCAGCTCCGGTTCGGCGTCTCGGTCAACACCTACGGCGTCAACGACCTGGTCCAGGCCGTGGACGCGGCCTCCGACGCCGACGTGTCCGCGCTGGTCAAGGAGTACGCCGAGCTGTACCGGGTGGCCCCCGAGCTGCTCGGCGAACGCAACGAGTCCCTGCGGTACGCCGCCAGGATCGAGCTCGGCCTGCGCGGCTTCCTGGAGGGCGGCGGCTTCCGGGCCTTCACCACCAACTTCGAGGACCTCGGCGGCCTGCGTCAGCTCCCCGGCCTGGCCGTGCAGCGCCTGATGGCCGACGGCTACGGCTTCGGCGGCGAGGGCGACTGGAAGACCTCGGTCCTGCTGCGCACCCTCAAGTCGATGACGCCCGGCGGGACGTCGTTCATGGAGGACTACACCTACGACCTGACGCCCGGCAACGAGCTCATCCTCGGCGCGCACATGCTGGAGGTCTGCCCGTCCATCGCCGCCGGGACGCCGTCGTGCGAGATCCATCCGCTGGGCATCGGCGGGCGGGAGGACCCGGTGCGGCTGGTGTTCGACGCCGCGCCCGGCCCCGGCGTCGTCGTCGGCCTGGCCGACATGGGCGACCGGTTCCGCCTGGTGGCCAACGAGATCGACGTCGTCGCGCCGCCGGAGCCGCTGCCCAGGCTGCCCGTGGCCCGCGCCGTCTGGTCGCCGCGGCCGAACCTGCGCACCTCCACCGAGTCGTGGCTGACCGCCGGCGCGCCGCACCACACCGTGCTGTCCACCGCCGTCGGACGCGAGGAGCTCACCGACCTGGCCGACATGCTCGGCGTCGAGCTGCTGGTGATCGACAAGGACACCACGACGGCGCAGTTCGTCAAGGAGATGCGCTGGAACCAGGCGTACTACCGCCTGGCCCAGGGCTTCTAGTCCGTTCCTAGTCCTCCGGCGGCTTCTTCGGGGCGTTCCTGCGCTGCTCCTCGGCGCGTTCGCGGCAGCGGCGCAGGAACTCCTCGTCGTCGTCGGGGTTGGTGGCGGCGAAGCGCCCCGGGCGGTCGTACTCGGGGAAGGCGCTCGGGCGCGCGGCCGCCTGCGGGGCACGTTCCGGGCGGCCCGCCACGAGCCAGATGACCGAGCCGACCAGTGGGAACAGCAGGACCACGAGCACCCATACGATCTTGGGCAGGTTCCTGCAGACCGCGTCCGGCGTGGTGATCACGTCGAAGAGGCAGTAGAGCCACAGCACGAGGGTGGCCAGGCCCATGGCCTCGGACAGATACAGCACGGGGCCGAACGTAGTGACAGGCGGGAACATCGGCAAGCGAATTCGGATGAATAGGGTGAAGCCGTGATGTTGACCAACTGGGCGGGCAACACCGCCTTCCGGGCGCGAGCCGTCCACCGTCCCGCCGGCCTCGACGAGCTGCGCGGCCTGGTGGCCGCCGGCGACCGGGTGCGGGCGCTGGGCAGCGGTCATTCCTTCAACGACGTCGCCGACACCACCGGCGACCTCGTCGTGCTCGACCGCATGCCCGCGACGATCGAGATCGACAGCGCGGCGCGCAAGGTCCGGGTCGCGGCCGGCACCACGTACGCGCGGCTGGCCCAGGCGCTGCACGCGGCCGGGTTCGCGCTGGAGAACCTGGCCTCGCTCCCGCACATCTCGGTCGGCGGCTCGGTCGCCACCGCCACGCACGGCTCCGGCGACGCCAACCGCTGCCTGGCCGCCGCCGTGTCCGGGCTGGAGCTGGTCACCGCCGACGGCTCGCTGCTGTCGCTGTCACGCGGGGACGACGACTTCGCCGGGGCGGTCGTCTCGCTGGGCGCGCTCGGCGTCGTCAGCACGCTGACGCTCGACCTCGTACCGGCCTTCGAGCTGCGCCAGTACGTCCGCGAGGGCCTGACGCCCGACGCCCTCGACGGATTCGACGACATCATGGCCAACGGCTACAGCGTCAGCCTGTTCACCGACTGGCGCGACACCCGGGTCTGGCTGAAGCGCCGCGAGGAGTTCACCGACGACTCCTGGTACGGCACCCGTCCCGCTCCCGGGCCCCGCCACCCGCTGGCCGGCATGCCCGCCGACGCCTGCACCACGCAGCTCGGCGTGCCGGGCCCCTGGCACGAGCGGCTGCCGCACTTCCGCCCCGACGCCCCGCCGAGCGGCGCCGGCGACGAGCTCCAGTCGGAGTTCCTGCTGCCCCGGGCGCACGCGGTCGAGGCGCTGCGCGAGCTGTACGCCGTCGGCGACCGCGTCCGACCGGCCCTGCGGGTCTCGGAGGTGCGCACGATCGCCGCCGACGACCTGTGGCTCAGCCCTTTCCGCGACCGCGACAGCGTGGGCGTGCACTTCACCTGGGTCAGGGATGTCGCCACCGTGCTCCCGGCGCTCGACCTGGTCGAGCGGACGCTCGCCCCCTTCGAGCCGCTGCCGCACTGGGGCAAGCTGTCCACCCGCCGGCCCGCCTGCCCCGACGACTTCCGCGAGCTGGTCCGGCGGCTGGACCCGGCGGGCAAGTTCGCCAACGACTTCGTCCGGCTACTGCTGGGGGAGTAGCGGCCCGCGCCGGGCATGCACCCGCCGTCGTAGCGGGCCACCGGTCCGGCGGACGATGTGCCCGCCGGCCCGGCGCGGCATCGTGGAGCGCATGACCGATCACCCGTTCAGATTCGGCGCCGTCGCCGGTTACGCGCCCAACGCCGAGGCATGGACCGGGCTGGCCCGCAGGGTCGAGAGCCTGGGCTTCGCCACCCTGCTCGTGCCCGACACGCTCGGGACGCTGTCGCCGTTCGCCGCCGCGGCCACGGCCGCCGCCGTCACCACGACGTTGCGCGTCGGCACGTACGTGGTCAGCGCACCGTACCGGACGCCCGAGACCGTCGCCTGGGAGACCGCCACCCTGCACACCCTCACCGGCGGACGCTTCGAGCTGGGGCTGGGCGCCGGCCGTCCCGGCGCCGAGCAGGACGCGGCGGCGCTCGGCGTGCCGTTCGGCACCCCGGCCGAACGCGTGGAACGCCTGGCCGCGACGATCGACGCGGTCAAGGACGTGCCGATCCTGGTCGCCGCGACCGGCGCCCGCGTGCTCGGGCTGGCCGCGCGCAAGGCCGACACGGTGGCGCTCGGCGTGCCGCCGCAGCACACCGAGGACCAGGTCGCGGCCAAGCTGGACGAGCTGTACGAGCTGGCCGGCGACCGCTTTCACGACCTGGAGCTCGGCATGAACCTGGTGGCCGCGGGCAGCGAGCCGCCCGCCTGGCTGGCCGGCCGCTTCGGCCCGCTCGGCCCCGACGCCACCGGCCTGCTCACCGGCACCCCCGACGAGATGGCCGAGACACTCCGGCGGCGCAGGGACCGCCTCGGCGTTTCGTACGTCACGGTGAACGCCCAGTTCATCGACGCTTTCGCGCCCGTCGTCGAACGCCTGGCCGGTACCTGACGCAACCTGACAGGTATGACCGGCACGATGGCCCCATGACCGCAAAGGGAACCTTCGACACCGCCGGCTGGGACGCCAAGCCGTCCTTCGACGACCGCGACGGCGTCACGCTCGGCCTCGTCAGCATGACCAAGACCTTCCACGGCGACCTGATCGGGACGAGCGTCGTCCACCTGATGGTGACCTCGACCCCGGTCGAGGACTCGCGCGCGTACGTGGCGCTCGAACGCGTCGAGGGCACCCTGGAGGGCCGGAAGGGCAGTTTCGTCGTGGCGCACCAGGCGATGAGCGACCGTGGGGAGCAGTCGCTCACCGTCACGGTCGTCCCCGATTCGGGCACCGGCGAACTGACCGGCCTCAGGGGAGGGATGACCATCACCATCGCCCCGGACGGCTCGCATTCCTACACGATGGACTACGAGCTCCGGGCGGAAGAATGACCCGGGACGAACGCCCGGGCGGATGAGGGGTGGAGCTATGGGGATTCGAACCCCAGACCTCCTCCATGCCATGGAGGCGCGCTACCAACTGCGCCATAGCCCCTTGCTGCGATCACAAGTGTATAGGACTTCGGGACCGGCGAAACACATGCGCGTACCAGGCATACGCACAGTCAAATCTTGCTACTCTCCGTGCCATGTCCAGCGTGCAGGCCGTCCCGTTGACCGCGCGGTGCGCGAAGATCCTCGCCGCTCATGAGCATGCCGTCGTCGAGGTCAGCGCGTTCGACGGGTTCTTCACCCTTCGGGCCATCCGCAGCCTGCTGGAGTGGGCGACCCGCACGTTCACCGGCGTCCACGTGCTCGTGCCGGGCGTCGAGCTGGCCGGCACGCTGGTCGCGCGCGGGGTGCCGTCCGGGGCGGCGCTGATCAAGGCGCGGTCGGCGGCCAACAACACGCGCAACCGGGTGATCCGGGTGCTCGAAGGCATGGGCGCGGCCAACGCCACCGTCTTCGACTGCGGCGAGCTGACCGGCAACCGCGCCTACCGGCGGTCCCGGCGGGAGCTGGAACGGCTGGCCGCCAAGGACGCGTCGTTCCGCGAGCGGTGCGTGGCGGCGGTGCTGCCGGTCGTCGGCGGCCAGGAGCTCACCCTCGAGCAGGCCGCGAACGCGCTGCCCTTCCTGCTGGCCTGGCTGCCGCTGGTGATGAACAGCCCGGCGATCCTGCGCACGGGCTCGTCGGTGTTCTGCCATCCGGAGCCCAGGCCGATGGTGGGGGAGCTCTACGCGGGCGCGCTGCCCGTCTCGCGCTCGCCCCACCAGGGCTTCGTGTCCTCCCGGCTGGCCCCCGACCCCGCCTGATCCCGCCGGGTGGTCAGTCGACCGAGCCGGCCTTGTCGATCAGGGTGACCAGCTCGGTGACCATCGGGTCCTCCGACGCCTGTGCCAGGCGCCCGGCGTGCTCGCGCAGGGTCGGCAGATCCAGGCCGAACGCCTTCCTGTCCCGCAGGTAGACCGCGAAGGCGGCGACCACCACGTCCACCTGCAGCCTGACCGGCGTCTTGGTCCAGATGGAGTCGTTCAGGTCGTCGGCGCGCAGCGACTTGCCGGCCTCGGCGGCCTCGCGGGTGTCGGGGTCCTGCCAGCGCACCGTCGCCTGGGCGAGCTGGCCCCGGGCGCCCGGCTTGAGGCGGAGGGCGTACAGGGCGGTGACCGAGTGGCCGGGGCCGATCTCGCCGCCGTCGCGGCTGTCGTCACGGAACTCCTCGGCCGACAACGCGCGGTTCTCGTACCCGATGAGCTGGTAGGTCTCCACGACCGAGGGGTTGAAGACGACCTGCGCCTTGGCGTCGCGCGCGCGTACCTCGATGTTGGCCGGGAGCTGGGTGGTGAAGACCTTGTCGGCCTCCTGCTCGGAGTCCACGTAGACGGCCATGCCGTCGCCGTTGTCGGCGAGCTGCTCCATCAGCTCGTCGCCGTAGTCGCGGCCGACGCCGACGGTGAGCAGCGTGACCTGCTTGCCCGCGTACTCCTTGACCTGCTCCACGATGGTCCGCCACTCGGTCTCCCCCTGGTTGGCCAGGCCGTCGGAGAGCAGGATGACCCGGTTCGTGGCGGCGGGCCGGAACGCCTGGGACGCCTCCCGGTACCCGGTCAGGACGCCGCTCTGCAGGTTCGTGCCGCCGGCGGTGTCCAGCTCGTCCACCGCCGCGTGGAGCTGGCTCCGGGCGGTGAGCGGCGTCATGGAGGCCAGCACCTCCGCCTCGTCGCTGAAGGCCACCAGCGACACCTGGTCGCCGGGCGCGAGCTGGTCGAGCAGCTTGTGCAGGGACGACTTGACCAGGTCGAGGCGGCCGGTCTCGGCCATCGAGCCGGAGACGTCGACCACGAACGTGAGGTTGGCCGGGCGGCGCGCGGCGGCGTCGGACGCGCGGGTCTGCAGGCCCACGCGGAGCACGGCCTCGTCGCGGCCGGGCAGCCGCGCGCCGTCCACGTGCACGGCGAAGCCGTCGTCGGTGGGCTGCGCGTAGTCCTGCCGGAAGGCGTTGACCCACTCCTCGGGGCGGATCTCGCCCGGCGCCGGCCAGCGTCCTTCCTGGAGCGTACGGCGGGCGTAGCCGTACGAGGCGGTGTCCACGTCCAGGGCGAAGGTGGAGATCTGCGCCTTGGTCGTGTCCTGCTCGGGTTCCTGGGCGCCGGTCGCGGACGCGCTCGGCGCGGGCCGACGCTGCGCGTCCGACAGCGGGGCCCGCGCCGCGCTGCCGGACGATCCGCCGGAGCCGCCGCACGCGGCGAGTCCGAGGAGCGCGGCGAGCCCGACGCTGATGGCTAAGGGACGAATGGCTAAGGGACGAAATCTCATCGCAACCACCTCCGCGTCCTATGACGGGGATTCGGGTGGCAGCGGCCGGGCCGGAGACGCAAGCGAGTACAAACCGCGATCGTCGCGTGATCATTTGTGACGAACAGGGATCAATGAGGTGGCAAGCGCGGGCGGTCGCGCCGGGCCTGGGAAGGCCGCCGTCGCCCGGCCGTTATCACCGGTGCGGCCGTCGCCCGGTCGTCATCACCAGTGAAGCAGGAGCAGCTCGGCGGAGAAGCCGGGGCCCAGCGCGATCAGCACGGCGGGGCGCCCGGGATGGCCGCGCGTCTCCTGGAGCACGTGCAGCACCGAGACCGACGACAGGTTCCCGTACGTCCGCAGCGACCGCCAGGTCACGTCCAGAGCCTTGGGGTCGAGGTCGAGGCTGTCCACGATCTTCTCGATGACCTTGGGGCCGCCGGGGTGGCAGATCCATGTCGGCACCTGGTCGGGGGTCAGGCCGTAGTCGGCCAGGAAGCCCCGGACGTCGTCGGCCAGCACCTGGTCCACGAAGTCGGTGAGGTCGGCGTCGAGCACGATGTGGAAGCCGTGGTCGCCCACCTCCCATCCCATCAGGTGCTCGGTGTCGGGGTAGAGCCTGCTGCGGGTGGCGACCACCTCGGGGCCCTTGCCGCGTCCGGTGCCCACGACGGCCGCCGCGCCGTCCCCGAACAGGCCGCTGGCGATCAGGTTCGCGATCGAGGTGTCGTCGCGCTGGATGGTCAGCGAGCACAGCTCCACGCAGACCAGCACGGCGGCCTGGTCGGGCCAGCCGCGCAGGTAGTCGTACAGGCGCGACAGGCCCGAGGCCCCGGCCGCGCAGCCGAGGCCGAACACGGGCACCCGCTTGACGTCGCCGCGCAACCCGAGGCGCTGGGCCAGCCTGGCGTCCAGGGAGGGGGTGGCCAGGCCGGTGGTCGAGCAGAACAGCAGGTGGTCGACCTTCCCCGGCGGCACGTCGGCCTTTTCGAGAGCGCCCCTCACGGCCTGTTCGCCCAGGTCGAGGGCGATCTCGATGAACATGGCGTTGGCCCGGGCGAAGGAGTCGAGCTTGGTGTAGCCGTCCAGCGGGAGCGCGAGGTTGCGGCCCACGACGCCGGTGGCCGCGTGGAAGTGCCGCAGCAGCTCCTCGTCGCAGTCCGTCAGACGGGAGAACGCTTCGGTGATCTCCGCCTGCTCGTAGCGGTGATCGGGGAAAACGGTCTCTACCCCCGAAATATGCATATATCACTCCTGCCGCAGGGAGGGGAGCGCTAACCTGCTGGCACCGGATATGGGCGGTTAATATGCGGATGTGCCGTTTCCGTCCACCGTCCGTCCGCTCCCGTCGCCCGCCCGTCTACCCACGGTCGCCGTGCTGGCCTTCGACGGGATGGCGCCGTTCGAGCTCGGGTGCGTCGTGGAGTTCTTCGGGCTGCCCCGGCCCGAGCTGGACGTCCCCTGGTACGACCTCAAGGTGTGCGCCGAGACGCCCGAGCCGCTGCGCGTGGTCGGCGGGTTCACCATGCAGGCCGCGCACGGGCTCGACGTCCTGGCCGGGGCCGGGACGGTGATCGTGCCCGGCGTCGCCGACGTCCGGGGCGAGGTCTCCGGCGAGCTGGTCGAGGCGCTGCGCCTGGCCCACGGCCGGGGCGCCCGGATGGTCTCGATCTGCTCCGGCGCGTTCGCGCTGGCCGCCGCCGGCCTCCTGGACGGCCGCGAGGCCACCACCCACTGGCGCTACGCCGACCTGCTCCAGCGTCGCCACCCCGCCGTCCGCGTCAACCCCTCGGTCCTGTACGTGGACGACGGCGACGTGCTGACCAGCGCGGGCAGCGCGGCCGGCCTCGACCTGCTGGTCCACCTGGTACGCACCGACCACGGTCCGAACGTGGCCAACGCGGTCGCCCGCCGCCTGGTCGTCCCGCCGCACCGGGAGGGCGGTCAGGCCCAGTTCATCGAGGCCGCCGTCACGCCCGTCACGGACGACGGCGGCGTGGCCAGGGCGATGGGATGGGCGCTGGAACACCTGGCCGAGCCGATCGGCGTGGCGGACCTGGCCGGGGTGGCACACATGTCGCAACGCTCGTTCATCAGGCATTTCAAGCGGCAGACCGGGACCAGCCCGCTGCGGTGGGTGATCTCGCAGCGGGTGGCGGCGAGCCTGTCGATGCTGGAGTCGACGGCGGCGCCGGTGGAGGAGATCGGGGCGGCGGTCGGGTTCGAGAGCCCGGCGACGTTCCGGCACCACTTCACGCGGGCCATGCGCACCTCGCCCTCCGCCTACCGCCGCACCTTCGGCCCCTCACCTGGCAGGTCCGCCGCCGTCAGCGGGTGACGGGCGGGTTGAAGCGGTGGAGGCCCGGCGCGGTCCACCCCGCGCCGACCGTGCCGTCCACCTCCGTGTACGCGGTCAGCTCGAACCGCACCGACCGCTGCTCCGCGCTCCAGTCCACCTCCGCCCGCCCGGTCAGGTGGAGGGTGCGGCCGCGTTCCCAGTCGACGAACAGCAGCCCGGCGGCGGGGTCCAGCTCCAGGTTGCCGAGCGTCATGTACATCGAGTTGCCGGTGTAGTCGGGGAACTCCAGCGATCCCGGCCCGGTGACCCGGACGAACCCCGGGTTGCCGCCTCGGTGCGAGACGTCGGCGCCCAGGCCCTCGGCGCGGGTGGCGATGAAGAACGTGTCGGCGGCGCCGATCCACTCGGCGTGGTGCGGCGCGAACGCCGTCCCGCCGCCGACGACCTCGGGGAGGCCCGGCGCGGCGGTGGGCTCGCGGGTCTGGATGTACTTGGGGCAGTTGGAGTACACCTGCTCCGTCCAGATCACCAGGCCGTCCCCTGCCTGTACGGCGGTGCCGTTCACGCGCATCCGGCGCCGGGTGTGCGGCTCGATGGCCAGCAGCCCGATGTCGCGTTCCGCCGTGAACAGGTCCCGCAGGGGCGCCGAGGGCAGCGCCCGGACGGTGATCGTGCGGTCGTCGTCGGCGTCGGCGAACCCGGGCGGGCCGGTCAGCACGTCGGCCCACACCCGGCCGAGATCGTCGGCCGCGCCCGCCACCAGCAGGTGCTGGGCCCGCAGGAACGCGGCGGCCACCTCGGGGATCTCCGGACGGGTGCGCGAGCTGCCGAAAGCGCCCGGCGTCCGCATCCCGGCCCGCGCCTGGACGGCGATCTCCCCTGGATGTCTCATTTAGAAGAATCCGCAGGTCGGGGCGCCGGCACTGGGGGCGGGACGGTCACCGGCGGCGCCGGGTGCGGAGATCTCCAGCCGGATGCCGTCGGGGTCCTCGAAGAACACGCCGCCTGAGGTGGCGCCTTCGCCGTGGGGGACCACGCCGCCGTGGTGCAGCGTCGCGCCGATCTCCCGCACGACCTGCTCGGCCCTGCGCACCGCGGCGAGGTCCTCGACCTGGAAGGACAGGTGGTGCAGGCCGGGCAGGGCGGTGGGGAAGCGGCCGTCGCTCTGCTGCCAGAGCGTCACCACGAGCTTGCCGTCCTGGGCGAGGAGGGCGTAGCGGCGGCCGTCCTCCTGGGACTCGCTCGCGACGGTGAAGCCGAAGACGCGGCCGTAGAACTCCTTGGACCTGTCGAGGTCGGTGACATTGAGCCCGACGTGCCCGGTCTGGAATGACATACGACTCTCCTCGTCTAACGCCTGCGCGGCTGTTTTGCCGTTAGAAAACAATATAACGGCAAAACCGGCTCAGTGGCGTTAGATGAGGCTATTTCTTGTGCTCCCGGTAGTGGCGGGCCGCCCGCGCGCGGTTGCCGCAGGCCTGCGAGCACCACTCCTGGCGCGCGTGCTCCTTGACGAAATAGAGCACGCAGCGCGGAGCTCCGCAGGTGCGCAGCAGGGTGTGGTCGGGCCCGGCCAGGAACTCCACGGTCGCGACGGCCAGCCGCCCCCGCAGGCGCGTGGACGGGTTCGCCTTCACGGCCGGGACCAGGGTCAGCGACGGCTCGCCGGTCCACGACAGCTGCGGAGCGGTGGGGGCGGCCAGGGCGGTCGCGTTCACCAGGGCCAGCGACTCGGCGAAGCCCGGCAGGCGGTCGGCGTCCGCGACGCTCGGCGGGTCGGGGGCGACCGCCCTGGCCAGGAGTGCCCTGACGGCCTGGCGCAGCCGTACGGTCTGCTCGCGCAGCTCCTCCGTGGCGGTGAAGTCGGGCGGGACGCCCAGGTCGGCCGCGTGCTCGCGGACCCATTCGGTCATCGCACCGGCGTCGCGCAGCCGGTCGACGGGGCCCGAGCGGTCGGCCCTGACCGTACCGGCGAACTCCATGGTCAGGATGGTGGACATGCCTCCAATCTAACGCCGGCCAGCGCCTTTTGCCGTTAGTAAAAAAATGCTGATTCAGAAAGATTGCGTACTCCGCAAAAGTGCGTATTCTGAAAGAGTGAGCGGACTGAGGGAACGGAAGAAGCAGGCGACCCGCGAGGCGCTGATGGACGCGGCGCTCCGGCTGGCGTTGGAGCGCGGGCTGGAGAACGTCCGGGTGGAGGACGTCGCCGACCTGGTCGGCGTGTCGCCACGCACGTTCAACAACTACTTCTCCAGCAAGTACGAGGCCCTCGCCGCCCGCCACACCGACCGCGTCCGGCGGACGGTGGCCGTGCTGCGCGCCCGTCCGGCGGCCGAGCCGCTGTGGGAGGCGCTGGTCGCGGCGGTCGCCGAGCCGTGGGAGCAGGCCATGGCCAGCCCCGCGCCGCCCGACGGCGACCGGCTGGCCCTCACCCGCCTGCTGGCCGGCGAGCCCGCCTTGCGCGCCGAGGCGCTCAAGGCCCAGTTCGCGGCCGACGGCGAGCTGGCCGCGGCCGTGGCCGAGCGCACGGGCGCCGACGCGCGCCGCGACCTCTACCCGCACCTGGTGGCGGCCACGGTGAGCGCCGCCGTGCAGGTCGCCGTCGGCCACTGGCTGCGCTCCGATCCGCCCGTCCCGCTGGTGCCGCTGCTGCGCGAGGCCCTGGGCTGCCTGGCCGCCGGACTGCCCGCCCCCTGCCCCTCGCCTGAAGGAGAGACCTCGTGACCCGACAAGAGCTCACGACCGTCGACGTCGTCGTCGCCGGCGGCGGCCCCAACGGCCTGATGCTGGCCTGCGAGCTCGGCCTGGCCGGAGTGCGGCCCGTCGTGCTCGAACGCCTGCCCGTCCGCAGCGACCAGCCCAAGGCCAACGGCATCATCGGCCAGGTCGTCGGCCTGCTGCACCAGCGCGGCCTCACCACGGCGCCCGCGCCCGTGCCCGCGTTCGTCTTCGGCGCCATGCCGTTCCACCTGGCCGGGCTCGACGGCAATCCGCTGCGCGCCCTCGGCGTCCGGCAGCCCGAGCTGGAGGAGCTGTTCGAGCGGCGGGCCGTCGAGCTGGACGCGGAGATCCGGCGCGGCCACGAGCTGACCGGTTTCGAGCAGGACGGCGAGGGCGTCACGCTCTCGGTGTCGGGCCCCGAAGGCCCCTACGAGCTGCGTACGCGCTACCTGGTGGGCTGCGACGGCGCCCACAGCCTGGTCAGGAGGCGGTCCGGCATCGGCTTCCCGGGGGTGCGCGCGGCCGACGTCGTCAGCCGTACGGCCCACGTCACCGTGCCGGGAGCGGTCGTGAGCCCCGGCACGGTCGAGATGGACGTGCCCGGCCACGGCACGTTCGTGCTCTACACCTGGCACCGGACCGAGCGCGGCGCGTACGCGATGTTGCCCGCGGGGCCGGGCGTGCTCTCGGTCACCTCGATGGAGTGGGGCGGCGAGATCCCCGGCGACGACGAGCCGATGACCATCGGCGAGCTGCGTGCGAGCCTGGCCCGCGTGCTCGGGGCCGACCTCCCGCTCGGCCCGCCCACCGGCGAGGGCCCCCACCTGCTCAGGCGCCTGAACGGCCGCGAGACCCGGGTGGCCGACCGCTACCGGGCGGGCCGCGTCTTCGTGGCGGGCGACGCCGCCCACGTGCACTCCGCCATGGGCGCTCCCGGTCTCAACCTCGGCCTCCAGGACGCCGCCAACCTGGCCTGGAAGCTGGCCGCCGAGCTCCAGGGCTGGGCGCCGGCCGGGCTGCTCGACACCTACGACGCCGAGCGCAGGCCCGCCGCCGAGCGGGTGGCCATGCACTCCAGCGCCCAGCTCGCCCTGGCCGCGCCGGGCCCGGACGTGACGGCCCTGCGCGAGCTGTTCGCCGAGCTGCTGGGCGACGACGCCAACCGGCGGCGCTTCGCCGCGCTCCTGGCGGGCTCCGACCTGCCTTACCCGACGCCCGGCGACGGGCATCCGCTGGCCGGCCGGTTCCTGGCCGACCTGCCGCCGGAGCCCGCCTCCCGGGCCCGGCCGCTGCTGCTCGACCGCACCGGCGAGCTGCGCGTACGCCACGAGCGGGTCGAGACGGTCACCGTGCCGTCGTGCCCGGCAGAGGCCGTGCTGGTGCGCCCCGACGGCTACGTGGCCTGGGCCGGCACGCCGGACGAGACGCTGACGCGGGCGCTAGAGACGTGGTTCGGCAAGGGTGTCGAGATGACGGCGTAGGCAGCGGCGCATCAGCGCGGGCGTCATCCGCTCGGGGTGCAGCACGCCCTCGACCGTGAGCCCGTCGATCAGCGCGCACAGCCGTTCGGTCTCCACCTCGGCGTCGCCCAGGCCGCCGTGCGCGGCGATGCCCTCGACGATGCGGCCGACCAGCCGGCGCATGCCGTCGTACGCCTCGCGGGCCAGGGGACGCAGCTCGGGCCGGGTGCGCGCGGCCGTCGTGAAGGCCAGCCAGACGGCCGCCTCCTCCAGGCGCGGCTCGTCCAGCGGCAGCAGCTCCGACAACATCAGCTCGACCCGCTCGGCCCGCTCCTCGCCGTCCTGCGCGGCGAGCAGCGGGCCGACGCGTTCCTCCAGGCGCGCGCCGACCCGCTCGATCGAGGCGCGCATCGCGAAGGTCATCAGCTCGGTGTGCCCGGCGAAGTAGTGGCGCACCGAGCCGATGGCCAGCCCGGCCTCCTCCGCCACGTTGCGCAGCGACGCCTGCTCGAACCCGGCGCGGCGCACGACCTGGAACACGGCGTCGGCCACCTCGTCGCGGCGGGCCTCGGGATCGACGACTTTCGGCATGTTGTCCTTTATAGCACGCCCCTGCTACTTTATTTAGCATGGACGTGCTACTAATCGCCGCGCTCGTCGTCTACGCCGTCGCCAGGCGCATGATCGGCCAGCCGCTCATCGCCAAGGACGTGTACGCGCCGCCGGTCATCCTCATCGGCATCGGCCTCCACGGCCTGCTCGACGTGCACCCGACCGTTCTCGACGTCACGTGGCTGGCGGTCACCGCCCTGATCGGCGTGGCCTTCGGCGCACTCAGGGCGGCCACCACGCAGGTGTTCCCCAAGGACGGCGTGCTCTGGCAGCGTTACACCTGGAAGACGCTGGTCGTGTGGGCCGTGACGTTCGCGATCAGCTTCGGCGTGGGCGCGCTGGCGCTGGCCGCCGGCATGCACGAGGAGGTCAGGTCGATCCCGCTGTCGATCGGCGTCGGCCTGCTCGGGGAGGCCCTGGTGATCCTGGCCGGATCGCGGACGGCGGGCGTGCCGTTCAGGCGCTAGTCTGCGGTCAGAACAACATTCTGTGCACGAGGAGAGCCATGCCGGACAACCTCATCTTCCGCCTGCCGCCGACGTTCGAGACGATCGAGGAGGAGCGGCGGCACCGCAAGGAGCGGCTCGCGGCGGCGCTGCGCATCTTCGGCAGGTTCGGGTTCGAGGAGGGTGTGGCCGGGCACATCACCGCCCGCGACCCCGAGCTGAGCGACCACTTCTGGGTCAACCCGTTCGGCATGTCGTTCAAGCACGTCAGGGTCAGCGACCTCATCCTCGTCAACCACGAGGGCCAGGTCGTCGAGGGCCGCTACCACGTCAACGAGGCCGCCTTCGCCATCCACTCCCAGGTGCACCAGGCCCGTCCCGGCGTGGTCGCGGCCGCCCACAGCCACTCCGTCCACGGCCGCGCCCTGTCGGCGCTCGGCCAGACCATCGAGCCCATCACCCAGGACGCCTGCGCCTTCTACCAGGACAACGCGCTGTTCGACGACTACACGGGCGTCGTCACCGACCTGGAGGAGGGCAAGCGCATCGCCGCCACCCTGGGCGGCAACAAGGCCCTCGTGCTGCGCAACCACGGCCTGCTGACCGTCGGCGACACGGTGGACGCGGCCGCCTGGTGGTTCATCACCATGGAACGCTCGGCGCAGGTGCAGCTCCTCGCCAAGGCCGCCGGGCAGGTCGTGCCCATCGAGCCCGACAACGCCGCCCTCACCCACCAGCAGATCGGCAACGACCTGGTCGGCTGGATCAACTACCAGCCGTTGCACGACCAGATCGTGCGCGAGCAGCCCGACCTGTTCGAGTAGGCCGTCCCGCGCCTTCCCGGCGAGCGGCTCAGGAGCGGCGGAAGGTGTGCCGGTAGGTCAGCGGCGCGACGCCCACGGCCGCGTGCAGGTGCTGGCGGAGCGAGACCGCCGTGCCGAAGCCGGAGCGCCTGGCCACGTCCTCCACGCCGAGGTCGGTGGTCTCCAGCAGGCGCCTGGCGTGGCCGACGCGGTGGCCGGTCAGCCATTTGGCCGGGCTCATCCCGGTCTCCTCGCGAAAGCGCCTGGTGAAGGTGCGCACGCTCATCCTGGCGTGGCCGGCCAGCGCGTTGAGGTCGAGCGGGGCGTCGAGGTGGGCCAGCATCCAGTCGCGGGTCGCGGCGGTGCCGCCGGCGTCGTCGTGCGGCAGGGGACGCTCGATGTACTGCGCCTGGCCGCCGTCCCGCCAGGGTGGCATCACACAGCGGCGGGCGGTCCGGTTGGCCACCTCCGCGCCGTGGTCGCGCTTGATCACGTACAGGCACAGGTCGAGGCCCGCCGCGACGCCGGCCGAGGTCAGCACGTCGCCGTCGTCCACGAACAGCACGTCGGGGTCCAGCTTGACCAGCGGGAACAGGGTGGCGAACCGGGCCGCCTCGCGCCAGTGCGTGGTGGCCGGGCGGCCGTCCAGCAGGCCCGCCGCCGCCAGGACGAACGCGCCCGTGCAGATCGACATGACGCGCGGGCGGTCCTGAAGGGCCGCGCGCAAGGTGGCGGTGATCGTGCCGTCCTTCATCGCCCGGCCCCCGTGGATGCCCGGGACCAGCACCGTGTCGGCCGTGTCGAGCACGTCGAGGTCGTGGTCGGGCAGCACGGTGTAGCCGGCCGTGCAGCGGACCGGCTCGCGGTCGGGGGAGCAGGTCACGACCTCGTAGAGCTTCTCGCCGTCCGGCGTCTCGGCCGACTGGAAGACCTGGCCGGGCACGCCGAGGTCGAGCGGGGCGAAGTTGTTCAGCACGACGACCGCGACTCGGTGGGCCATGGCCTGATTCTTGCACATATTGGCTTTCGGGCCACTCGCGCCACTAAATGCCTGTAAATCAGGATTGGCGCATGACGTTGAGCACCACCCCCACCCCCACGCGGACCCCCAGGATCCACCGCGCCTGGTGGGTCGCGGCCGTGGCCTTCGTGGCCATCCTCGGCGCGGCCGGCTTCCGCGCCACCCCCGGCGTGCTGATCACCCCGCTGCACGAGGAGTTCGGCTGGAGCACGGGCACGATCTCGCTCGCCGTGTCGATCAACCTGGTGCTCTACGGGATGACCGCCCCCTTCGCCGCCGCGCTGATGGACCGCTTCGGCATGCGCCGCGTGGTGTCGCTGGCGCTGCTGCTGGTCGCGGTCGGCAGCGGGCTCACCGTGATCATGACGGCGAGCTGGCACCTGCTGCTGTTCTGGGGCGTGTTCATCGGGCTCGGCACCGGGTCGATGGCGCTGGTGTTCGCCGCCACGGTGACCGACCGCTGGTTCGTCCGGCACCGGGGGCTCGTCACCGGCATCCTGACCGCGGCGGGCGCGACGGGGCAGCTGATCTTCCTGCCGGTGCTGGCCCAGCTCGCCGAGGGGCCGGGCTGGCGGGCCGCGTCCCTGACGGTGGCCGCCGCCGCGCTGGCGGTGGTGCCGTTCGTCTGGTGGCTGCTGCGCGACCACCCCGAGGAGGTGGGCACGACGGCTCTCGGCGCCGAGGCGGACGCCGTACGGACGAGGCCGGCCGCCGGGAACGCGGCGGCGCGGGCGCTGACGGTGCTGCGCTCGGCCGCGCGCACGCGCGCCTTCTGGTTCCTCGCCGGCGGCTTCGCGATCTGCGGCATGAGCACGAACGGCCTGGTCGGCACCCACTTCATCCCCGCCGCGCACGACCACGGCATGGCCGAGCCGGTCGCCGCCGGGCTGCTCGCGATCATCGGCGTCTTCGACATCGTCGGGACGGTCGCCTCCGGCTGGCTCAGCGACAAGATCAACCCCAAGCTGCTGCTCGGCGTCTACTACGGCCTGCGCGGCCTGTCCCTGATGCTGCTGCCCGGCCTGTTCGCGGCCACCACCGAGCCCAGCATGCTGATCTTCATCGTGTTCTACGGCCTGGACTGGGTGGCCACCGTGCCCCCCACCGTCGCCCTGTGCCGCCGGATCTACGGCCAGGACGGCGCCGTCGTGTTCGGCTGGGTGTTCGCCTCGCACCAGGTGGGCGCCGCGATCGCCGCCGTGGGCGCGGGCCTGACCCGCGACCGGCTCGGCGCCTACGACCTGGCCTGGTACGCCGCCGGCGCCCTCTGCCTCCTGGCCGCGGGAATGTCCCTGGCCATCCGGCATGCTAGACGGTGATGAACGAGACCGAACTGATGGTCCTCCCCCTCGTGGTCAGGATCGAGAGGGCCGCTCCCCCCGAGCGCACCGACGCGCTGGAGGCCGCCGCCATGGCCGTGCTGAGCCTGCTGGACGACCCGGGGGAGTGGGCCGCCGAGCTGCACGCCTGGCAGTCCACCGGCAAGATCCGCAAGGTGGTGCGCCGCGCCAGGGGCGCCGAGTGGCGCAGAGCCGCCGCGCTGCCCGGCCGCACGATCGAGCACCGCACGGCGGAGGTGCGGGTGCACCCGCCCGTCCCGCTCGACGCCTGGCCCAAGGATCTGGCCCGGCTCCAGGTGGGCGGCACCGAGCTGAGTGACACGGCCGAGCCCGGCGAACCGTCCGGCCCGCCGGTCCTGTGGGAGAACCCCAGGCTGACCATGTCGGCGGGCAAGGCCATGGCCCAGGCCGGGCACGCCGCGCAGCTCGCCTGGTGGGCCAGCGACGAGGCCGAGCGGGCCACCTGGCGGGCGGACGGCCTGGCGGTCTCCGTGCGCGCCGCGCCGGACCGGGACGACTTCGACGCCAAGGTGGCCGCCGGGCTGCCCGTGGTGCGCGACGCCGGGTTCACCGAGATCGAGCCCGGTTCGTGCACGTTCGTCGCCGAGGCGCCCTGGCTCCTCGGACGGGTGGCTAGATCGTGAAGATGTCGGCCAGCACGCCGCCCGCCGGGGTGATCCGGGCGGGCGACGGGCTGTCGTAGACGACCATGAGCCGGCCGTCGGGCAGCACGGCCAGCCCTTCCGGGTGGTCGTCGCCGATGCCGTAGGGCAGCTCCAGGACGGTCTCCAGGTCGTGTGCGGGCACGAGCCCGCCGCCCTGCCGTTCCCGCCAGCGCACGACCCGAACGGGGCCGTCCAGGCTCATGGTGGGGCCGGTGAGCAGCAGCAGGTCGCCGCCGTGCGGGCACATGTCCCGCACGCCCAGCCCGCCGAGGTCGAGGAAGTGCTTGCGGTACGGCCCGTCGAGCCGTAACCGGCCGCCGCCGTCGTCCACGGGCCGGATCTCCAGCACCACCGCCCAGCCGCGCAGCACCGGCCCGCGCAGCCCCAGGTAGACCCGCTCGCCCACGACCGCGATGCCCTCGATGTCGAGCCCGTTGTCCTTGCCCGGCAGCGCCAGGAACGGCGCCAGATGGCGGTCGTCGGCCAGCATGGCGGCGACGTTGCGTCCGCCGGACAGGATCGCGCCGGGCAGCGGCCGTTCGCCGGTCTCGTCGAGCGGCAGGCGGACCAGGATGAACCGGTTCTCCTCGCGGACGACCGTGCCCAGCCTTCTGATCGACTTCTCCGGCTCGCCCGGCTTGGCCTTGCGGCGTTTGAGGCTGTGCGAGCCGACCGCCCACAGGTGGCCGTCGGCCCTGGCCAGGCCCTCGATGTCGGCCTCGTCGAAGCGCCCGGTCGGCAGCTCGACGTAGTCGGCCAGGGCGAACGAGCGCTCGTCGCCGAAGTGGTCGCCGGTCCAGGTGAGACGTTCGACGGTGGCGGTCTCGTCGCCGGCCACCCACAGGCCCGTCGGCTCCCACCTGACCGCCGAGAGGTTCGTGTGCGTCTGGGCGAACCGGGAGTCCTCGCCGAACCGCAGTTCCACCTGTTCCACCCCGCCATGATTGCACTTCGGTCGCTTCACACACGCAATGGCGGGATATGTCGTACGCTCCCGTCGTGCTCCATGGGGAAGATGAGACCGAGGGTTCACGAGTGAGAACCACAGACCGCCCTGCGACCCCCGTTTCACCGCCCAGGCGCTCCCGCATCGGCGATGTCCGGATGCGGTCGATCTATCGGGGGCTCGCCGTCGTGGCGGCCGTGGCGCTCGGCGCCACGGTGATCGTCCTGGCGCTCCCGTCCGGGCCGGACGAGGTCGTGGCGGGGCCGGTAACCGCGCCGCCGGCCGCACCCGCCTCGTCCGCTCCGGCCCCCACGTCGTCGGCCACCCCCACGCCGACGTCGTCCCCCACTTCCTCGTCCCCCACTTCCTCGCCCCCCGTCCCGACCCCCACACCGTCGCCGGGCTCCTCCCTCGCGCCCGGTTACACCGCCATGCAGGCCCTGTACGCCGACCCGCGCGTGCCCCGGCTGACCGGCCGCGTCAAGCGCATGGCCCTGCCCCGGCCGGCCAAGAGCGTGGTGAAGGACAGGCGCACCGGCCTGGCCGTGCCCCGGCTGGGCAAGCCGTGGAAGACGCACGGCGCGGCGCCGTTCACCAGCAAGCAGGTGCTGCCGGCGGCGCGCGGCGGCAAGCTGCGCGGCATGCTCGTGACCTGCCCGCTGCCGATCATGGAGCAGAGGTCGCCGCGCGACACGGCGCTGCTGGCCGCCCGCTGGACGCTCAACCACCACCCCAAGGGCTCCAAGATCAGCTGGCTCGCCTCGCAACGGGTTAAAACCGGATGGATGCTCGTATATCGCGTCAAATACGGCAAACATTCGTCAAGAGCGGCCGTCGTAGTCATGGACGGGGGAATGAGCAAGCCAGGACTTGCGTTCGTCACAGTGCCTGACTCGCAGAGAAAGCGTTGGCGTGATATTGGCCGCGTGGTCTCGGGAGTGCGTGTTCTAGGCTAGAAAGATCATGTATGCGGCGATGTGGGGGAGTGACGCCGTGGAACGCTCTGGACCGCCGCAGGCACCGAACAAGGGCAAGGTCAAGCCGCCCTGGCGCTCGGAGGGCCTGCCCGGTTCGCCTGGCGGGCGGCCCAAGATCAACTGGTGGCGATTCGTCGTCACCCTGCTCGTGGTGTACGCGGGCTTCTTCGTCGTGTCGTCCTTCGTGGACAGCAACTCGGTCGAGACGATCTCGTACACCGAGTTCACCAAGCAGGTCGACGCCAAGAACGTCAAGGACATCTACGCCCAGGGGCTGTCGGTCGAGGGCGACCTGAGGAGCTCGGCCAAGAACCCCGAGAGCAGCGAGTCCTACACCAAGTTCCAGACCGAGATCCCCGCCTTCGCCAACACCGACCAGCTCGACCAGCAGCTCAAGTCGGCCCAGGTGGAGACCACCTCCAAGCCGCTGACCCGGGGCTTCTTCTCCAACCTGCTGCTGTCGCTGCTGCCCGTGCTGCTGCTGGCCGGCCTGTGGATCTGGGTCATGCGCCGCGGCGCGAGCATGATGGGCGGCGGCCTGAGCGGGCTCGGCAAGTCCAAGGCCGCCAAGCCGGTCGAGGCCGGCAAGGTGCGCGTCACGTTCGACGACGTCGCCGGCATCGACGAGGTGGAGAACGAGCTCGTCGAGGTCGTCGACTACCTGAAGGACCCCGGCAAGTACCGCAGGCTGGGCGCCAAGCTGCCCAAGGGCGTGCTGCTGGCCGGCCCTCCCGGCACCGGCAAGACGCTGCTGGCCAGGGCCGTGGCGGGCGAGGCGAAGGTGCCGTACTTCTCGGCCAGCGCCTCCGAGTTCATCGAGATGATCGTCGGCGTGGGCGCCTCGCGCGTGCGCGACCTGTTCGAGGAGGCCCGCAAGGTCGCTCCCTCGATCGTGTTCATCGACGAGATCGACGCCATCGGACGGGCCCGCGGCGGCGCGGGCGGCATCGGCGGCCACGACGAGCGCGAGCAGACGCTGAACCAGATCCTCACCGAGATGGACGGCTTCTCCGGCGCCGAAGGCGTGATCGTCATCGGGGCCACCAACCGGCCCGAGATCCTCGACCCGGCGCTGCTGCGTCCCGGGCGCTTCGACCGTACGGTGCAGGTGGGCCTGCCCGACGCGGCCGGGCGCACGGCGATCCTGGAGGTGCACTCGCGCGGCGTGCCGCTCGACGGCGAGGTCAGCCTCGACCGCATCGCCAAGACCACCCCCGGCATGACCGGCGCCGACCTGGCCAACCTGGTCAACGAGGGCGCACTCCTCGCCGCCAAGCGCGGCAAGGAGAAGGTCGACATGTCCGACTTCGCGGACGCGCTGGAGAAGCTTCAGCTCGGCGCGGCCCGCAGCATCGTGATGCCGGAGGAGGAGCGCACCCGCACCGCCTTCCACGAGGCCGGACACGCCCTGCTCGGCATGCTCCAGCCCGGCGCCGACCCGGTCAGGAAGATCTCGATCATCCCGCGCGGCCGGGCGCTCGGCGTCACGCTGTCCACCCCCGACACCGACCGCTACGCCTACGACGAGCAGTACCTGCGCGGCCGCATCACCGGCGCGCTCGGCGGCATGGCGGCCGAGCAGGTGGTCTACGGCATCATCACCACCGGCGCCGAGAACGACCTCGAACAGGTCACCATGATCGCGCGCGGCATGGTGGGCCGATGGGGCATGTCGGAGAAGGTCGGCCCGCTGACCATCCTGCCCAACGACGGCTCCGCGCCGCAGGCGTCGCCGGCCACCCTCGCCACGGTGGACGAGGAGGCACGGCGCATCGTGGACGAGTGCTACGAACGCGCCGTCCAGGTGCTCACCGAGAACCGGGAACGGCTCGACGGCATCGTCGCGGCCCTGCTCGAACACGAGACGCTCGACGAGGTGAGCGCGTACGCCGCCGCCGGCCTGGCCAGCGGCAGCAAGCAGCCCGCCCTCGACTGAACCCCGGGAAACCCGGCTTTCCCGAGACTTAGGGGAACCCCGGCCTTGGCTCGATCACGGCCGGGGAACGTCTCCCGCGACTCAGATCGGGGGACCGTCTTGACACTGAATGACGAGCTTCTCGCCCAGCTCGGCGACTCAGGGGTGGACCAGATCGCCGGGATGCTCGGCACCGACACGGCCACGGCGCGCAAGGTCGTCGAGGCCGTGGCCGGCACGGTCCTCGGCGGCATGGCCCGCAACGCCGAACACCCCGACGGCGCGGAGGCCCTGCGCGGCGCCCTCGAAGACCACGTCGACACCGACCCCTTCAACGGCGACGTGGCCTCGCTGACCCGCGACGGCCACAGCATCCTCGGCCACGTCCTCGGCGGCCAGGGCACCGAACGGGCCGCCGCCGGGCTCTCGCAACTGGCCTGCGTCAGCTCCGGCACCATCATGAGACTGCTTCCCCTCGTCGCCCCCATGGTCATGTCCCTGCTGGCCAACCGCGCCGCCAACGCGAACATGGACGCCTCCGCCCTCGCCGCCGACCTGCGCCAGGAGCACGCCTCGCTGCCCGGCGGCCTCGGCCACCTGCTCGACGGCCTGCTCAGCGGCATCTTCGGCGGCGCCGTCCCGGCCCAGGGCGGCCCGTACGACCCGGCCGACCGGCAGCCCGCCAGAGGGACCCCCAACCACGACTGGTGACCGCGTGGGCCTTCGGTAAGCTGGGACGGTGATCGTTCTGGCCTCTGCCTCTCCCACCCGCCTCACCGTGCTGCGCAACGCCGGCCTCGACCCCAAGGTCATCGTCTCCGGCGTCGACGAGGACGCCTACACCGCGCACTCGCCGGCGGCGCTCAGCCTCGTCCTGGCCAGGGCCAAGGCGGAGGCGGTCGCGAGCGGGCTGGAGGAGGGGCTGGTCATCGGCTGCGACTCGATCCTCGAACTCGACGGCCGTCCCTACGGCAAGCCGGGCACCGCCGAGGAGGCCGTCGAGCGGTGGCGCATCATGCGCGGGCGCACCGGCCGCCTGGTGACCGGCCACTGCGTGATCGACGTGCCGGCGGGGCGGCAGGCCGCCCAGGTGGCCAGCACCGTGGTGCGCTTCGGCCAGCCGTCCGAGGACGAGATCGCGGCCTACGTCGCCACCGGCGAGCCGCTCGGCCTGGCCGGCGGGTTCAGCATCGAGGGGCGCGGCGGCTGGTTCGTCGAGGGCATCGAGGGCGACCACGGCAACGTGCTCGGGGTGTCCCTGCCGCTGCTGCGCGAGCTGTTCGACGAACTGGGTTACGCGGTCACGTCGTTCTGGCGCTAGCCTGCCGGGCATGCGATCTCTGCGCGACTTCGCGGCCGGTGTCGGCTTCTTCTTCCAGGGTCTCGGATGGGTGTCGCGGCACGGCCGGTGGTGGCTGTTCGGGCTGATCCCGGCGGTGATCGCGTTCGCCGTCTACGTGGTGGCGCTGATCCTGCTCGGCACCCACGCCCGCGACCTGGCCGAGTTCTTCACCCCGTTCGCCGACTCGTGGAGCTGGGTCGACCTGTTCCGCACGCTGGTGGGCATCGCGATCTTCCTCGGCGGGCTGGCGCTGGCGGTGCTGACGTTCGCGGCGCTGACGCTGGCGATCGGCGAGCCGTTCTACGAACGGCTCTCGGCCGAGGCCGATCCGCTGCCCGGGGCGGTGGAACAGCCGTGGTGGCGTACGCTGCCCCGTTCGATCCGGGACAGCCTGATCACCCTGTTCTACGTGCTGCTCCTCACCGTGCCGCTGTTCTTCCTGGGGTTCGTGCCGGTGATCGGCCAGACGGTGGTGCCCGTGGTGGGGGCCTTCGTCTCCGGGTTCTTCCTGACGGTCGAGCTCACCACGCTGGCCCTCGAACGCCGGGGGGTGTCCAGGAAGGAACGCTTCGCGCTGCTGCGCCGGAACATGGCGACCACGCTGGGGTTCGGGGTGGTCGGCTTCCTGCTGTTCCTGGTGCCGCTGGTGGCGGTCGTGATGATGCCGGCGGCGGTGGCGGGCGCCGCCCTCCTCGTACGCGCCCGCATCGCCCCCACCCCACCCCCCACCCCAGCCCCAACCCCCCTGACCCCACCGTCCCCCTGACCCCAAGGACGCCCCACCCGGTTTTCCACAGGGCGGGCGGCGGGGCGCTTCTCGTCCACAGAACAGCGCTCGGGCGTTCTCGGGTCGGGCCTTCCCGGCACCCTGGCGCTCATGACGACCAACGCCCCGGCCCCCTGCCTCACCCTGACCAGCCCGGCCGACATCCTGGCCGCAGTCCCCTACCTGGTCGGCTTCCACCCCCATGACAGCCTGGTCGTGATCGGCCTCCACCACGGCCAGGCCAAGGTGGCCGCGAGGTGGAGCCTCCCGTTCCCCCGGGGCACCCTCGCCCCCCTCACCGAGCTCTTCGCCCGCGAAGGCATCACCGAGATGGTCGTCGTCGGCTACGGCGGAGGCGAGACGGTGACCCCGGCCGTCGACGAGGCCAGGCTCGTGGCCGCCGCGTCGGAGATCCACGTGGGCGACGCGATCCGCGCCCATGAAGGGCGCTACTGGTCCTACGTCTGCGAGCTTCCCCGTTGCTGCCCGCCCGAGGGCACCCCCTACGACCCGACCACCAGCCAGATCGCCGCCGAGGCGACGGTGCGCGCCATGGTCGCCCTTCCCGACCGCCGCAGCCTGGAACGCACGATCGCCCCGGCAACGGGCCCGGTCCGCATGGCGATGCGCCGGGCCACCGCGGCCGCCGTGGCCGAGGTGCGAGCCCGCCTGACAGCAGCCCCCGACCTGGACACCTTCGCCCGGAGCTACGTCGCCGACGCGCTCACCGAAGTCCGCGCGAGCCTGACCGCCCACTCCGCCGGCGTCCGCCTCGACGATGTCGAAGCCGCCCGGCTGGGCCTGGCCCTGAGCGTGATCAGAGTCCGCGACGAAGCCTGGACCACGATGCGGGACGCCCACCTGCCCCTGTGGAAAGACCTCACGCGCCGCCTGGAGCCCCGCTTCGTCCCACCGGCCGCCTCCCTGCTGGCCATGGCCGCCTGGCGCACGGGCAACAACATCCTCGCCACCATCGCCCTCGAACGCGCGCTCACCACCGACCCCCACTACTCGATGGCCAACCTCCTGATGCACGCCCTGCAGAGCCTGCTCTCACCCGCCATCGTCCGAGACCGCCTCCCCACCCCCGCCGAGCTCGACACCGCCATGGGCCCGGCCAACGGCGGCTGGCTGGTCCCCATGCTCGGCCTGCTCGACGACGACCCGTCCCCGCACGGGCCCGTCCGGCACCGGGGGCCGGGTGGGAGCGCATGAAGAAAGGGCGCCGGTCACATCGACCAGCGCCCTTTCCCCCAGAACTACAGGCTGCCTTCTTCGCGGCGGCGGCGCTCGTTGTACGCACGCATCCGAGGGGGATAGCCCGTCAGCTGCACGTCGTACACCGGTAACGCCAGATCTCGGGCGACCTTGTGGATCACGGCGGGCGACCCGACCCTCCGCCTGGTCCACTCGCCGTCGTCAGCCACCGCCACAGCGGTCGTGTCGGTGGCGAACGTCTCCGGCTCGACGTAGAACTCGACGCCACGCCGCGAACGTGCGAAGGCGATGAGCGCTTCGATGTCGGCATCGGTCGCCTCGCGGTCGAACCGCGCGATCTTCTGGCCGCGCAGCCGACGGATACCGTAGCGGTCTCGCCATCTCATGAATCCTTTTTATACCGTCTGGAGCTCCGGCGTCGGGGATGATCTCGGGGACAGCTCCGGGTTTCTCCCGATGGCACGTCCGGCTCCGAGGACGCAGTATGAAGGTTGACCGCCGATTCCAAGGAGAGGCATGACCATCATGGCTGGGGTACCCAAGACCCCGGGGCCGGGACAGGTGCCGCCAGCTCATCTGCGCGTCACCGACCTGGACCGAGAGCACGTCGTCGAGCATGTCAAGGCCGCCTACGCGGAGGGCCGGTTCGACAAGCTGGAGTTCGACGACCGGCTGGGGCGCGCGATGACCGCCCGTACCCACGGTGACCTGATGCCCATCATGAACGAGCTGTACGGGAGGACGGCGGTGCCCGGCTTCGCGCCGCCGATGCCGCAGCCGGTCCGTCCCGTGCGGGCTTCGGAGAGCAACGAACGCCTCCAGGCCGCGTTCGGCCATCTGCTGATAGCCGTCGGGATCCCGGTCGTCGGCCCGTTGATCCTGCTGCTCACCGCGGCCAAGACGTCGCCGTACCTGCGTCGGCAGGCACTTGAGGCCCTGAACTTCCAGCTCACCGTGGTGGGGGCGACGTTCATCCTGCCCTTCACCGTCATCGGTATCGTGCTTCTGCCGGTGATCTGGGTCGCCGCCGTCGTCCTGGGCATCGTCGGCGGCATCTCCGCCCTGTCGGAGAGCGCCTTCCGCTACCCGCTGACGGTCCGGCTGGTCAAATAGCCGCACCCGCTGCTCTCAGAGGAAAGGGCTCAGGCCGGGGGATGTGCCGGGGCTCGGGCGGGGGATGCTCGGGGCGTTGGTGGGGAATGCCCGGGGCGCGGGTGGGCGGATGCCGGAGGGTCTGCGAGGTTGTCGGGGGATTCGTGGTGGGTGGTGCTGGGGGAGGGCCCGGCCCGCCCCCGGATGGCGAACAGGCGGGGGCGGGGCCGAGACGGGGCCGGAGGGGCGGTCAGCGGGCCAGAACTTCGTAGCGGACGGTCATCACGCCCGAGCTCAGACTGCCGATCGCGTCGAACGCGGCCGTGGAGAGGTCGAGACACCGGCCGCCCACGTACGGGCCGCGGTCGTTGATGCGCACGGTGACCGACGAGCCGTTGCGCGGGTTGGTGACGCGGACGCGGCTGCCCAGGGGGAGGGACTTGTGGGCGGCGGTCATGGCGGAGGGGTTGAAGCGTTCGCCGCTGGCCGTCATCTGGGGCTCGCCGTAGTACGAGGCGCCACAGGTCCCGGAGGACAGGACGCGGACCTTCGGCTTCGTCGTCCTGAGCTTGACCGGCTTGACGGTCTTGGCCGTCTTCGCCGTCTCGGACGCCGGCGTCTCGGTGGCGGCGGGCTGTGCGGCGGCGGGCGCCTTGGGCGCGGAGGTGTCGCCGTGCGGACTGTCCGGAACGGTCTTCGCGCCGGGCTCCGAAGCGGTGGCGGTCGAGGCGCCGGGGCTCGAAGCGGTGGCGGTCGAGGCGCCGGGGCTCGAAGCGCTGGGGCTCGAAGTGCTGGGAGCCGGGGTGATGGGCTTGGCCTGGGAGATCTGGGCCGCGCCCGGCGGGTTGGCGGTGCGGGCTGAGGTGGCCGCGGTGGCGGCGTCCTTGGCGGTGGTGGTGGCGGGGGCGTCGTTGCCGACGGCGGCCCAGGCGGTGGTCGAGGCGGCGGCCACGACGGCGGCGCCTGCGGCGATGGCGGTCCAGCGGCGCTTGCCCGGGGAGAGCTTGCGGTCGTTGGGGGACGATTTGTGGGAGTGCTGGCCCAAGGTAAACCACGGTCCTAGCTAGGGGACATGAAAGGGAAAGGCCAGGTCATGGGGGTGTGGAGGCGCGTGACGGCCTGTCCGCCCGCAAGGGATGGGGATCCAGCGGGCGAGGAAGAACATATGCGACAAACAGCAGGTAAAGACAACTTAATGCGACATACAGTGACATATCTCTCTTAAGGGCGCAAGAGGCCCAGAACGCCGAGCGTACGCCGAGGATCTTGGGGTTTCTGGAGAACGGCAGAACTCGCCAAAGACCACGGGACAGGAGATTTCGGCCTCAAGCCGTAAGCGGGAGATCCACGGGGCAACCCTCGCTCTGGACGTCCAGCCGGTCCGGGGAGTGTGAACGGGAGGAGCGGTCTCAGAACATCAGGGAGCGGACGGTGTCCACGGTGTCGGCGTCCTCGGCGCGCTTGTCCGGCCGATAGCGCAGCACCCGGGCGAAGCGCAGCGCCATCCCCCCGGGGTAGCGCGGCGAGCGCTGCACGCCGTCGAAGGCGATCTCCACGACCAGCTCGGGCCGGAGCTTGACCGCCCATTCGTCGGTGGGGCCGTCGGCGAGTTCGAGGAACCGCTCGGTCTGCCAGGCCAGCAGCTCGTCGGTGAGCCCCTTGAACGTCTTGCCGAGCATGACGAACCCGCCCTCGGGGTCGCGCGCGCCCAGGTGGAGGTTCGACAGCTTGCCCTGGCGCCGGCCATGGCCCCACTCGGCCGCCAGGACCACCAGGTCGAGGGTGTGCCGGGGCTTCACCTTGACCCAGCCCGCGCCACGCCGGCCGGCGGCGTAGGGAGCGGACAGGGACTTGACCACCAGGCCCTCGTGGCCCGCCTTGACCACGTCCGTGAAGAACTTCTCCGCCTCCGCCACGTCGGCGGTGATCAGCCGCGGCGTCAGCAGGCCGGGCGGGACGGCGCGGGCCAGGGCCTCCTGGCGCTGCGAGTACGGCAGGTCGAGCAGGTCGGCGCCGTCGGCGCGCAGCGCGTCGAAGAAGAACACGCTGAGCGGGGTCTGCTCGCGCAGCCTGGCGACGTCTGTCTTGCTGGAGACGCGGCTCGCGGTCACCTGGAACGGGTGGGGACGCCCGTCCGGCCGCAGCGCGAGAACCTCGCCGTCGAGCACCAGGTCGGCGCAGTCGAGCCTGAGCACCGCCTCGACCAGCTCGTGCACCTGCGCGGTGATGTCGTCGAGCGTGCGGGTGAAGACCCGCACCTCCGCGCCCGAGCGGTGGGCCTGCACGCGCACGCCGTCGAGCTTCCACTCCAGGGACGCGGGCGTGCCCGCCTTCTCCAGCGCGGCGGCCACGTTGGGGGCACTGCCCGCGAGCATGGGGGAGACCGGCCGGCCCACCTCCAGCTTGAACGCGTGCAACGCCGTCACGCCGCCCGTCAGCGCCGCCGCGCCCACGGCGGGCAGCCAGCCGCGCAGGGTGAGCGCGCGCCGCACGTCGGCCGACGGCGCACCGGACGCCTTGGCCAGCGCTTCGATCATCACGCCGTCGAGGGCGCCCTGACGCAGTTCGCCGTTGAGCAGCCTGCGCATGAACTGCTGCTCCTGGCTGGTCAGCCCCGCGAACAGCTCGGCGACCAGCGCCCTGCGCGCCGCCTGCGAGCCGGGGCCGGAGATGGCCTTGATGCGGGTCAGCAGCGCGTCGACGGCCGTCAGGGTGGCGGTGGCCGCCAGTTTGGGCTGCGGGACGTCCTCCAGCGAGCGCCAGCCCACGCCCACCTGGCGCTGCGGCAGATCGCCCGACAGGTAGGCGATGGCGATCTCCGCCTCGTCCGGGCCGACCCGGGCGAGCAGCTCGGCCAGATGGCCGACCTTGCCCAGCCGTGCGGAGGTGCGCGTCACCGCGTCGGAGGTACGGACCACGTCGATCAGAAGCACACCGCTATCGTGCCTCACCACGCCGACATTTCCCCACCCGATTTGTCCCGGGTTTTGCCAAAGCGGGGGAAGCCGCGGAAGCAGGGAGACCCAGGAAGCCGGGCGGGCCGCTGTCGGCGGCCCGCCCGTTCCCGGTCTAGCTGACGCCGAGCAGGTCGACCACGAAGATCAGCGTCTCGCCGCCCTTGATGCGCGGCGGCGCGCCGCGGTCACCGTAGCCGAGGTGCGGCGGGATGACGAGCTTGCGACGGCCGCCGACCTTCATCCCGGCGACCCCGCGGTCCCAGCCCGCGATGACGCGGCCGCCCCCGAGCGGGAACTCGAACGCCTGGCCGCGGTTCCACGACGCGTCGAACTCCTCTCCGGACGAGAACGAGACACCCACGTAGTGGACGCTGACGTTGTGGCCCGGCTTGGCCTCGGGGCCAGTGCCTTCGACGAGGTCGACGATCTCCAGATCGGCGGGCGGGTTGCCCTCGGGGAAGTCGATCTCAGGCTTCTCGAGTGCCACGAATGTGCTCCTGTTGACGATGACAATAACCCGACGACTCTATGCGGTCGGGATATCGTCGTCGTTCATGGCCGCCCTTTCTCCCGGCGCCGTGCTGCTCACCGGGCGCGTCGCCGTGGTCACCGGCGCGGCCCGGGGCATCGGGCCGACGATCGCCGAGACGTTCGCCGCCTGCGACCGCGCCTGGCCCCGGTAGGCCGCGCCCGAGCACGGCGAACCCGGCGCACCAACGGACGGTGCCGGGTGGGTCACCAGCTTTGGTGCAGAGGCATGCCTTCCGCGTAGCCCGACGAGCTCTGGATGCCGACGACGGCCTGGCGGTGGAACTCCTCCAGGTTCGCCGCGCCCGCGTACGTGCACGACGACCGCAGGCCCGCGACGATCCCGTCGATCTGGTCCTCCACGCTGGGCCGCTTGGGGTCGAGGTACATGCGCGAGGTCGAGATGCCCTCCTCGAACAGCGCCTTCCTGGCCCGGTCGTAGGCGGAGTCCTCGGCGGTCCTGAGCCGTACGGCCCGCGAGGAGGCCATGCCGAAGTTCTCCTTGTACTTGCGCCCGTCGGCGTCGGTACGGGCGTCGCCGGGCGACTCGTACGTGCCGGCGAACCACGAGCCGATCATCACGTTGGACGCCCCGGCGGCCAGCGCGAGCGCCACGTCCCGAGGGTGCCGGACGCCGCCGTCCGCCCAGACGTGCCTGCCGAGACGGCGGGCCTCGGCCGAGCATTCGAGCACCGCCGAGAACTGCGGACGCCCGACGCCGGTCATCATCCGCGTGGTGCACATGGCGCCCGGCCCCACGCCGACCTTGAGGATGTCGGCCCCCGCCTCGACCAGGTCGCGCACGCCCTCGGCGGTCACCACGTTGCCCGCCGCGACCGGTACGCCGGGGTCGAGCGCCCGTACCGCGCGCAGGGCGGCGATCATCTTCTCCTGGTGGCCGTGGGCGGTGTCCACGACCAGGCAGTCGGCCCCGGCCTCCAGCAGTTCCTTGGCCTTGGCGGCGACGTCGCCGTTCACGCCGACGGCCGCGGCGATGCGCAGGCGGCCCTGGGCGTCGAGTGCGGGCTGGTAGAGCGTGGCCCGCAGCGCGCCCGTACGGGTGAGGATGCCGACCAGCCGGCCGTCCTCGTCCACGATGGGCGCGAGGCGGTGACGTCCCCCGTGCAGGCGGTCGAAGGCGGCGCGCGGGTCGAGCCCGGCGGGCAGCGTCAGCAGCTCGCTCGACATGACCTCGGACAGCTGCGTGTACATGTCCACGCCCTGGCAGTCGGCCTCGGTCACCACGCCGACGGGACGGTTGTCCCAGTCGACGACGATGACCGCGTTGTGGGCGCGCTTGGGCAGCAGTTGCAGCGCCTCGCCCACGGTGTCGTGCGGGGTGAGGGTGAGCGGGGTGTCGTGGACCAGGTCGCGCTTCTTGACCCAGTCGACCACCTCGGCGACGACGTCGAGGGGGATGTCCTGGGGGATCACGGTGATCCCGCCGCGGCGGGCCACGGTCTCGGCCATGCGGCGGCCGGCGACCGCGGTCATGTTGGCGACGACGAGGGGGATGGTGGTGCCCGTGCCGTCGTTCGTGGAGAGGTCGACCGCGAGCCGCGATCCGACCGAGGAGCGCGACGGCACCATGAACACGTCGCTGTAAGTCAAATCGTAGCGAGGCTCTTGGTCATTGAGAAACTTCACGTTCATCCATCTTATGGGGTGACAGGTTCAACAAGGGGTTTCCCCCTTTCTCCGGGGCTTATGATCGGCCGGGGACACATTTGGGGGAGGGAAGTCGTGGATATCGTCGAACGGGCCGAGCTGACCGTGGTGGGCTTCGCCGTACGCACAACGAACGCCGACGAGGCGGATCCGGCGCGGGCGACGCTGCCCGCGCTGTGGCAGCGGGCGGGCGCGCCGGGGGCCTTCGCGCACGTGCCGGGCCGTGTCGACGAGAACCTCTACGCGGTGCTCACCGACTACGAGAGCGACCACACCGGCGCTTATACGCAGATCGTCGGAATCGGCGTGCGCACGGTGCCGCGGCTGCCCGAGGGCATGGTGGCGGTGCGCGTGCCGATCGCCAAGTCGCTGCGGCTGCAGGCCCGCGGGCCGATGCCGCAGGCGCTGATCGAGGCGTGGCAGCAGGTGTGGCAGTTCACCGAGTCGGGCGGCCAGCCCTCCCGCGCCTTCACCACGGACCTGGAGGTCCACCACCCCGAGGGCGCCGACCTCTACGTGGCCGTCTAGGTCACACCCCGAGGGCGCCGACCGTCTAGGTCACCCCCGAAGGCGCCGACCTCCACGCGGCCGTCCAAGCCGCACCCTGAGGGCGCGGCCGTTCAGGTCGCTTGGCGAGGGGGCGAGGGGGCGAGGGGGCGAGGGGGCGAGGGGGCGAGGTTCGCGTGGTCGGCCGGGTCAGAGGCCGAGGGCGTCGGCTGCCGCTGCGACGGCCGTCGGTTTGACGTCCTCCAACGGGAGGCCGGCGTATTCGACCGTGCAGTCGGCCATGCCGCCGAGCGCCACCGTGGCCCGGATCTGCTGGGCCTGCGTGAGGTCGGGCCCGAGCAGCAGGGCGATCAGCTCGCGCCGCCATTCGAACATGCGCTGACCGAGATCGAGGTAGGACAGGATCGAGATGTCGCGCACCATCATCCCGGTCACGTCGCGGTGGCGCCACATGAGCTCGAAGTAGTCGTCGAGCAGCGCGCGCGGGTCGCCGGGCTGCCGCCTGGCGGTGAAGCGCTCGAAGTCCTCCACCAGCGGCTGCACGATGCTGCGCACCAGGTCGTCGCGCGAGGCGAAGTGGTAATAGAGCGCGGGCTTGGTGATGCCCAGCCGGTCGGAGATCTGGCGCAGGCTGGTGTTCTGCACGCCCTGCTCGGCGAACAGCTCGCGGGCCACCGCCTGGATGCGGGACTTGGTGTCACTGGGCATGGCAGAAGTTTATCCCTTACCTACCGTTAAGTAAGGACGCGTGCTAGCGTGGACTTACCAACCGTTAAGTAAGGAGAGCGGCCATGAAGGTCCTCGTCTCGGGAGCCAGCGTCACCGGGCCGGTGCTGGCGTACTGGCTGGCCAGGTACGGCTTCGAGGTCACGGTCGTCGAACGCGCCCCGGCGCTCAGGAAGTCGGGCGGCCACGCGGTCGACCTGTTCAAACCGGCCATGGACATCGTCGAGAAAATGGGCGTCCTGAGGCTGATCATGGTGAAGAAGACCGGCACCGACTGGCTCAGGGTCCACCGGGAGGGCCGGGCGCGGCCCGTGGAACTGGAGCTGCGCCGCGTCCTCACGGCCGTCTCCGACCGGCACGTCGAGATCATGCGCGACGACCTGAGCGAGGTCCTCCACGAGGCGACCCGCCACGACGCCGCCTACGTCTTCGGCGACTCCATCGCCTCGATCTCCGAGGACGGCGAGGTGTGCTTCGACAGTGGCCGGCAGGAGCGCTTCGACCTGGTGATCGGCGCCGACGGGCTGCACTCCAACGTGCGCCGCCTGACCTTCGGCCCCGAGGAGCGCTTCACCTTTTGGATCGGCGCCTACCTCGCCGTCGCCTCCGTCCCCAACTTCCTGGACCTGGACGGCCGGATGGAGGCCATGGCGGGCGAGGGCTGGATGGCCGCCGTGTACAGCGCCGCGCACATGGACGACGCGCGGGCCGGCTTCCTGTTCAGGACGCCGGAGCCGCTCGACTACCACCATCGGGACGTGGCCCGCCAGAAGGAACTGCTGCGCGAGCGGTTCGGCGGCCTGGGCTGGCAGGTCCCCAGAATCCTGGACGAGCTGGACCGCACGCCCGCCTTCTACTTCGACTCCATCACCCAGCTCAGGCTCGACTCCTGGTCGCGTGGCCGGGTGACGCTGGCCGGGGACGCCGGTTACTGCCCGGGCCCGGCCGTGGGCGGCAGCACGAGCCTGGCGGTGGTGGGGGCGTACGTGCTGGCGGGCGAGCTGGCCGCGCACGGCGGCGACCACCGGACCGCCTACCCCGCCTATGAGGCCGAGATGGGCGATTACGTGCGCCGCAGCCGCTCGTTCGCCCGCCGTGCGGCCAGGGGCATCGTGCCGGGGAGCCGGTTCGACCTGTGGGCGCTCACCCAGGGCATCCGGCTGGTCAACCACGTGCCGGTCGCCCTCACCAGGGCCGCGACCAAGATCAGCAGCAAGGGGGTGCGCCTGCACGACTCGATCACCCTCAAGGACTACACGGCCCACACACGCCCGGCGACGCCGTCACACCCCTGACGAGCGCCCAGGAACGCCCAGGAACGCCCAGAGAGCGCCGTCACGCCCCTGACTGAACGCACGCCCGGGAATGCCGTCTCAGGCCAGGACGCCCTGCTCGCGCAGCTTGTCCGCCTCCTCCGCCGACAACCCCCAGGCGGACAGGTCCGCGAGGCGCGTGGCCGGCGACAGGTCCGGGGCCGGCGTGCCGAGCAGGCGCGGCGCGGGCATCGGCTGGGTCGTGCCGCCGACCTCGGTGAACGTTCCCCGGGCGACGTTGTGCGGGTGCCGCGCGGCCTCGGCCATGGACAGGACGGGGGAGACGCAGGCGTCCGACCCCTCGAACAGGGCCTCCCACTCGGCACGGGTGCGCTTGGCGAACTCCTCGGCCAGCCGGGCCTTGAGGGCGGGCCACTGCGTCCTGTCGTTCCTGTCGGGCAGGCCGGTCAGGCCCATCAGGTTCACCATGGCGTCCCAGAACTGCGGTTCGAGCGAGCCGACCGCCAGGTGGCCGCCGTCGGCGGTCTCGTAGGTGTCGTACTGGGGGGCGCCGGTGTCGAGCAGGTTGGTGCCGCGGGGGCCCCAGAAGCCGCTCTGCGCGGCCTGGTAGAACATCGAGAAGAGCACGGCGGCGCCGTCCACCATGGCGGCGTCGATCACGCGTCCCTTCCCGGTGCGCTCGCGCTCGAACAGGGCCAGCAGCACGCCGTAGGCCAGCATGAGGCCGCCGCCGGCGAAGTCGCCGAGGATGTTGATCGGCGGGGTCGGCCGGTCGTCCTCGCGGCCGAGCATCGACAGCACGCCGGAGATCGCGATGTAGTCGATGTCGTGGCCGGCGGTGGGCGCGAGCGGGCCGTCCTGGCCCCAGCCGGTCATCCGGCCGTAGATCAGCCGCTCGTTCACCGCGTGCAGGTCGGCGGGGCCTATGCCGAGCCGTTCGGCGACGCCGGGGCGGAACACCTCGATCACCACGTCGGCGTTGCGGGCCAGCTCCTTGAAGGCGGCCACGCCTTCGGGCGACTTCAGGTCCAGGCCGATCGTCCGCTTGCCGCGGTCCATGACGTCCGTGCGGGGTCTGTCGGACACCGCCTTCACCCGGTCGACCCGCAGCACCTCGGCGCCGTGGTCGGCCAGCATCATCCCGGCGAACGGCCCCGGGGCCAGCCCCGCGAGCTCCAGAACGCGCACTCCGGCCAGCGGACCGCCACTACCCTTCGACATGGACATCTCCTCGACAGCGTCACAAGGGGGCTCAGAACCTGCCCCAGTAGAACAACCTTCGGCGAGTCGTGGCAAGCGGCCTTTCCTGCGTCCTCCCCGCGAACTCGTGGGAGGTATGGGAAACTTGCCCACTGTTCGGGTGGTCTACAGATCGCCGGCGTCCAGCGGCTGTCTGCAGCAGGCGCTCGCGCCGCTACAGGGGTAGGACATGGTTTCGGAGAGCAACCAGCTAGTCGCCAGGCGCTACCAGTTACTGCGCGAACTGGGCCGCGGGGGTATGGGCGTCGTCTGGGAGGGCTACGACACGCTGCTCAACCGGCAGGTGGCCATCAAGGAAGTGCTGCTGCCCGAGGGGCTGTCGCCGGGCGAGCAGGAGCGCCACCTCATGCGCACCGCCCGCGAGGCCCGTACGGCGGCCAAGCTCAACCACCCCTCCGTGGTCGCGGTCTACGACGTGGTCGAGGAGGGCGGGCGGCCCTGGATCGTCATGGAGCTGGTCGCGCACCCCTCGCTGGAAGAGGTCGTGGCCACCTCCGGGGCCCTGCCCGTACGGCAGGCGGCCGACGTGGGCCGCCAGGTGCTGTCGGCGCTCAAGGCCGCCCACGAGGCCGGGATCCTGCACAGGGACGTCAAGCCCGCCAACATCCTGATCGCCGACGACGGCCGCGTGGTGCTGATGGACTTCGGCATCGCCACGGTCGAGGGCGACGCCTCGCTGACCAGGACCGGCATGGTGACCGGCTCGCCCAGCTTCCTCGCCCCCGAACGGGTGCGCGCCGACGAGGCCGGACCGCCCTCCGACCTGTGGTCGCTCGGCGCGACGCTGTTCGCCTCGATGGTGGGCCGCTCGCCCTTCGACCGCGGCGAGGCCATGGCGACCCTCAACGCGCTGCTCAACGAGGAGCCCGACTACCGGCGCATCCCGCCGATCATGCATCCGGTCCTGAAGGGCCTGCTGCGCAAGGAGCCCGCCGAGCGGGTGGACGCCGAGGAGGCCGACCGGCTGCTCGCCGCCATCGAGGTGGCGGCCAAGCCGGCCTACGCCGACCTGCCGGAGAAGAAGCCGGGCGGCGGCGGCCGCGGACGGGCCGTGCTGGCCGTGGCCGCGGCGGCCGTGGTGCTCGTCGCGGGCGGCGCCGTCGCCTACTTCAAGCTCGCCCCGCCCGCCGAGGGCGCCCCGCGCACCGCCCAGCCGGCCGCCGCGGCCAGCCCGCTGACGCCGTCCCCCTCGCAGGAGCCCACGACGAGCCGGACGCCGTCGGCCACCCCGACGCCGACCGTGCGCCGGGTGCGCCCGCTCGTGCGCGCGTGGACCTCGCGGGACGGCTGGTCGATCCTGCGCCCGATCGGCTGGCGGGGCGCGCTGCGCGAGTCCTCCACCGAGTGGACGCGCCGCGACGGCAACGCCCACCTCGGCGTCCAGGCCCTGTTCTCCAGCCTCGACGCCAACCAGATCCTGCGCGACTCGGAGGAGACGCTGCGGGAGGAGGGCCAGGAGGTGATCAGCCGCGGCCGCCGCGTGGTCGTCCACCGGGGCGTCAAGGCGGTCGAGTGGGAGTTCTCCTGGACGGCGGCCAGCGCCGCGGGCACCGGCTGGATCAGGCCCGGCATGACCTACCACGAGGTGCGCCGCGCGGTGGTGTCCGGCGAGACGGCCTACATCCTGTCCTGGACGGTCGCCCAGGACCAGTGGCTGCGCAACAGGGGGCTGATGCGACAGGTGATCGACAGCTTTACGGTGAAGGCATGAGCCCCTGGAACCTGCTCGCCCTGCCGCCGCTGCCCGAGGAGGCGACGCGCGGCCTGCTCGCCCCGCTCGGCGACCGGGTGACGGTCCGCGTGCCCGCCACCCGCGACCGGGCCGGGCTGCTGGCCGCGCTGCCCGAGGCCGAGATCGTGCTCGGCGACTGGACCTCCACGCTCGTGCTCGACGCCGAGGCGGTCAAGCACGCGCCCGCGCTGGCCTTCGTGCAGCAGCCCTCGGTGGGCGTCGACGGCCACGACCTGGCCGCCCTGGCCGAGGCCGGGGTGCCGCTGGCCAACACGCCGGGCGTCAGCGCCGTCGCGGTGTCGGAGTGGTGCCTGGCGGCCACGTTGTCGCTGTCGCGCAGGCTGGGGGCCGCCGACGCCGCCGTACGCGCGGGGGAGTGGCCGCAGCAGGGGCTGAGGCCGCGTGAGCTGAGCGGCCGCCGGGTCGGCGTCGTCGGTTACGGCCCGATCGGCGAGAACTGCGTCCGCCTGTTCGGCGCCCTGGGCTGCGAGGTCTCCTACTGGACCAGGTCCCCGCGGCAGGCGCCCGGCCGCGCCGACCTGGAGACGCTGGTGGCCACCAGCGACGTCCTGGTCGTGGTCATCGCGCTGTCGGAGGAGACCCGCGGGCTGATCGACCCGCGCCGCATGAAGCAGGGCGCGCTGCTGGTCAACGCGGCAAGGGGCGGCGTCGTCGACCAGGCGGCGCTGGTCGCCGCGCTGCGCGACGGGCACCTCGGCGGGGCCGCGCTCGACGTGTTCGACACCGAGCCGCTGCCCGCCGGCGATTCGCTGCGCGACCTGGCGGACGTGCTGCTGTCGCCGCACGCCGCCGGGGTGACGCCCGAGGCGACGACGCGCCTGCTCACGGCGACGCTGGACAACCTCGCGGCGGCACTGGAGGGACGAGAGGTACGTGCCGTCCTCAACGGGGTCTCACCCGTCGTACGCAGGAGATTTCCGCATTCGCCTCCCATATAGGCGTTTCACCTGGCACGATGAACAGTTTTCGTGTCTTTAACGACCCCGGTCTGTTCGAGTCGCCCCGCGGGAGATACGGTCTTACGGACGATCTCTACCAGCTCAAGGGGGTGCTTCCGTGACGACGACGATGTCGACACACCAACGGGCAGTAGAGCAGATCCGGCAGTCCTACGCCGAGATCCCCGGCGACGCCGCTCCCCGGTTGGCCAAGTCCACGTCCAACTTGTTCAGGTTCCGTGACGGGGGCAAGACGGCCAAGCTGTCGGCCAGGGACCTGGACGAAGTCATCAGCGTGGACCCGGTGACGATGACGGCCGAGGTCCAGGGCATGACGACGTACGAGCACCTGGTCGAGGCCACGTTGCCGCACGGGCTCATGCCGTACGTGGTGCCGCAGCTCAAGACGATCACGCTCGGCGGCGCCGTCACCGGCCTCGGCATCGAGTCGACCAGCTTCAGGGACGGCCTTCCGCACGAGTCGGTGGAGGAACTGGAGATCCTCACCGGCGACGGCCGCATCATCGTGGCCCGTGACGACAACGAGCACCAGGATCTGTTCCGCGCCTTCCCCAACTCCTACGGGACGCTCGGCTACGCGCTGCGCATCCGGATCAAGCTCCGCAAGGTCCAGCCGTACGTGCACCTGACGCACATCAGGTTCACCGACGCGGCCAAGTGCATGCTGGCCATGCAGGAGATCAGCGACAGCATGGTCCACGACGGCGAGCAGGTCGACTTCGTGGACGGCGTCTTCTTCGACCCGGAGGAGATGTACATCACGCTGGGCCGCTTCGCCGACCGCGCGCCCTACGTCTCCGACTACACCGGCATGCGCATCTACTACCAGTCGATCAGGCAGCGCAGCCGCGACTGGCTGAGCATCCACGACTACCTGTGGCGCTGGGACACCGACTGGTTCTGGTGCTCGCGGGCGTTCGGCGTGCAGCAGCCGGTGGTCCGCTCGCTGATGCCGCGCCGCTGGATGCGCTCCGACGTCTACCGCAGGCTGGTCGCCCTCGACCGGCGGACCGGCCTGACCGCCCGCATCGACCGGTGGCGCGACCAGCCCGTCCAGGAGTCGGTCATCCAGGACGTCGAGGTGCCCATCGAGCGCGGCGCGCAGTTCCTGGAGTTCTTCCACGACAAGGTGGGCATGACCCCCGTGTGGATGTGCCCGCTGCGGGCGAGCTCCCGCTGGCCGCTGTACCCGCTGGAGCCCGGCAAGCTCTACGTCAACTTCGGCTTCTGGGGCATGGTCCCGCTGCCGCGCGGCCAGTTCGACGGCTACTACAACAAGCTCATCGAGGACTCGGTGCACGAGCTGGACGGCCACAAGTCGCTCTACTCGACCTCCTTCTACGCCCGTGAGCAGTTCTGGGAGCTGTACAACGGTGATGCTTATTGGCCGGTCAAGCGGGAATACGACCCGAACGGTCGCCTGCTGGACCTGTACGAAAAGTGTGTACGGGGAAGGTGAGCATGGCTCTCGCAAGCATCTTTGAGAAGATCGTCGGCTCTGACGCGAACATCTCGTTCATGGCCTACGACGGCAGCAAGGCCGGTCCTGACGGCGCCGATCTCGGCCTTGAGGTCAAGTCGCCCATCGCGGTGGCCTATCTGGCGCAGGCCCCTGGGGAGCTGGGCCTGGCCAGGGCGTACATTTCCGGTCACATCGACGTGCATGGCGATCTGTACACCTTGCTCGATCGTATGTGGAACATCACCACCAACGACCTGACCGCGGGTGAGAAGCTCGCGGCCGTGCGGTCCTTGGGCGTCAAGCCGCTGCTCATGCGGGTGCCGCCGCCCCCGCAGGAGGTGCGTCAGAGCGCCCTGGCCCGGCTCGGCTCGCGCCACGCCAAGCAGCGTGACGCCGAGGCGATCCACCACCACTACGACGTGTCCAACCGGTTCTACCGCTGGGTGCTCGGGCCGTCCATGGCCTACACGTGCGCGACCTACCCCGAGGAGGGCGCGACGCTGGAGGAGGCCCAGTACACCAAGTTCGACCTGGTGGCCAGGAAGCTCGACCTCAAGCCCGGCATGCGCCTGCTCGACGTCGGCTGCGGCTGGGGCGGCATGGTCATCCACGCCGCCAAGCACTACGGCGTCAAGGCCCTGGGCGTGACCCTGAGCCGCCAGCAGGCCGAGTGGGCCCAAAAGGCGATCGCCGACGAGGGTCTCCAGGACCTCGCAGAGGTGCGCTTCATGGACTACCGCGACGTGCGCGAGACCGGCTTCGACGCCGTCAGCTCGATCGGCCTGACCGAGCACATCGGCAAGGACAACGTCCCGTCGTACTTCGAGTTCCTGTACGGCAAGCTCAAGCCCGGCGGCCGCATTCTCAACCACTGCATCACCCGTCCGACGGGCAAGGAGAAGACGTTCAACAAGGGCGGCTTCATCAACCGCTACGTCTTCCCCGACGGCGAGCTGGAGTCCGTGGGCTGGCTGGTCAGGCAGATGGAGGACATCGGCTTCGAGATCCGCCACGAGGAGAACCTGCGCGAGCACTACGCCAAGACCCTGCGTCACTGGTGCGACAACCTCGACGCCAACTGGGACGAGGCCGTCCAGGAGGTCGGGATGGGCACGGCCCGGGTGTGGGCCCTGTACATGGCCGGCTGCATCGTGGGCTTCGAGCGTAACAAGGTCCAGCTCCACCAGGTGCTGGGCGTCAAGCTCGACGACGACGGCCGGTCCGGCGTGCAGCTGCGCCCGGCGGTCAACTGGCCGTGACGGACGGGGAGGGGGCCCTCGGCCCTCTCCCGACCCGCCCGGCGGGAGAAGGGGGCGACGGTGACGGCTGGACACAAGGTGCGGGTGCGCCGGGTCTACGAGGAGCCCGAGCCGGACGACGGCGCCAGGGTGCTGGTCGACCGGCTGTGGCCGCGCGGGCTGGCGAAGGCCGACGCCCACCTCGACGAATGGTGCAAGCAGGTGGCCCCCTCGACCGAGCTGCGCACCTGGTACAAGCACGACCCCGACCGGTTCGAGGAGTTCGGCCACCGCTACCGGAGCGAGCTGGCCGAGCCGGAGCGGGCCGAGGCGGTGGCGCACCTGCGCGAACTCGCCGGGAAGGGCACGCTGACCCTGCTCACCGCGACGAAGCAGCCCGAGATCAGCGAGGCCGCGGTGCTCGCGGAGCTGATCGGGGACTGAACCCGAGCGCGCTCAGTAGCGGTCCTTCCTGAACGGCCGGACGAGGACGACGGTGCTGTCCCTGCTGACCAGCCGGACGATCCGCCTGCGCGGGTGCTCCAGCATCTTGATGCGCACACACTGGAGCCTGACCACGCGCGGGCCGAGCAGCGCGTCGTAGGCGATGTACTTGGTGTCGAAGCCGCGGCCGTTCTTCAGGCCGACGCCGAGCGCCGTGGCGGGCAGGAACGAGCCCGGCGGGTTGAAGGGCTTGGCGGACACGACCGCGTCGGTCGCGCCGTCGTCGCAGTGGATGAGCACGCGTACGTCGCTGTCCTGGCGCGGACGGCGCGGGCGCACCTTGATGCCCGTCCAGGTGCCGCCCTTGGTGGACGGACGGGCGCCCTGCGGGTTGGTCTCGTTCTCGGAGCGCTCGGTGCCGTCCTCCATGACGGGGTCGTCCGGGAGTGGCAGCCCGGCGGAGGCGACGGCGACCGCGGCGGGGTCCGCGAGCAGTGCCGTCAACGCGCCGGCGACCACCCAAAACCTCATGATCTCCTCCTCAGGGGACAGGCGAAGCAGGTCGTGCATGAGGGGAGTGGTGCCAGTATGCGGGCATGTCGGGGCTAAAGGGCGGAGGCCACGCCGTCGGCCAGGTCATCGACCGCACCGGTGAGGAACTGCCAGCTCAGCTCGGCGTCGCGGGTGTGGCCGTGCGGGGCGCGGAACCAGGCGACGTACCCGGCGACGTCGTCGAGGCTCCAGCGCAGCCGGTAGAGGGCCAGGGCGGCGGGGTCGGGCGTACGGCCGGTGGCGGCCGCGTACCTGGCCAGGTCCTCGGGGGTCCTGGCGACCAGCCACAGGTCCCGTTCCGGTACGGCCAGGCCGACGGTGTCCCAGTCGACCAGCAGGCAGCGGCCCCGGTGCCGGAGCAGGTTGCCCGGATGCGGTTCGCCGTGGGTGAGGACGAGAGGGCCGAGGTCGCGCGATCCGCGGTCGAAGTCGCGCAGCCGGGCGCGCAGGGCTCCGGCGTGGCGGGCGAGCAGGGCTCTGGCGCGCTCGGCGTACGGGCCGCCGGTCCACGGGCGGCCGGTCTCGGCGAGGGCCCGCTCCAGCGCCGCCCGTCCGGCCGGCTCCAGCGGGCGCAGCGGGGCCGACGGGGGCGGGGGTGTGGCGTGCAGCTCGGCCAGCAGGTCGATGACCTGGGCGCGTTCCTGGTCGCTCGGCTCGTCGCCGAAATCGCCGGTGACGCCCTCGACGAAGGGGAAGACGCTCAGCGCGTACCGGGGGGCGAGCGGGCGGAGCAGCGCGCCGCCGTCGAGGTCCGGCACGTGCGCGACCACGAACCCCAGGGTCGCGGACAGCGCCGCCGCCGTCTCCAGCGCCCTCCCCAGCTCCCGGAACGCCGCCCGCGAGCCGCGTTCGTCCGGTTCGGCGGGCAGGGTGGCGGCGGTGAGGAACCAGCGCCGTCCGTCGGCGCCGGTCGCGATCCAGTGGTGGTCGCCGAAGCCCACCGGCGCGTACGCCGCCCCCGTGGCCTCGATCCCCCACGCCTCCAGGGTGGACGTCAGCAGCGATTCGTCCAGATCCGCGGGCTTGCTACGCATGGGCCCACGTTAGCGACCGCCACCGCTCCCCGGCATCCCGGTCAACGCCTCCATGGCCGCGAGCACGTCCTCCACCGTCACGTCCGCTTGGGGACGGGCCACGCCCGTCCCACGGTCGATCCAGATCGTCCGCATTCCGGCGCCGCGGCCGCCCGCGACGTCCTTGTCCGGGTCGTCGCCCACCATCCATCCGCCCGCCGGCACGGCCCCGCACCGGCCGGCGGCGATCTCGAACAGCCGCGCATCGGGCTTCCGCACGCCCTCCGCGCCGGAGATCGCCCATCCGTCCACCCGCTCGGCCAGCCCGGTACGCCGGATCTTGCCCGTCTGGTTGTCGGCCATCCCGTTCGTCACGATCCCGACCGCCCACCCGGCCGCCCGCAGCCGGTCGAGCCCCGCCAGCACCTCGGCCCGGCACTCCACCAGGAACGGCAGCCTGGCCCGGTAGTCCCGCCACAGCTCCTCGACGGGCTCGGCCAGGGCGAAGCGTTCGCGTACGCGGGCGAAGAAGAGGTCCATCGGCACGGATCCGTCGGCGTCCAGCCGTACCAGCCGGTTCACGGCGTCCGGGCCCAGCCCGCGCCCCGCGGCGAACTCGGCCGCCCACAGCCGGAACGCGGCCAGCCGGTCGATCAGCGTGTTGTCCAGGTCGAACAGCGCGAGCGGCCGCATCAGCCGCGCCGGGACGAGACGATCTCGTCGGTGGCGTCCCGGTAGGCGGACGTGGCGCGGCCGAAGTAGTCGAACAGCGTGGCCCGCTCGGTCTCGGAGTAGGCCCTGACCAGGCCGGCCAGCCTGCTCCTGGTGCCGGCCAGCACGGCGTCGAGGCCCGGCGGCTCGGCGACCGCCTCGACGATCACCTTGCGCCGGTCGGCGGGGTCGGGCACGCGCCGTACGAACCCGCCCTTCTCCAGGCGGTCGATGAGCCGCGTGGTGGCGCCGGTCGTCAGCCCGGTCTGCACGGCCAGCTCGCCGGAGGTGAGCGGCCCGTGCAGGTCGAGCAGGTTGAGCGCGTAGTAGTCGGTGGCGTTGAGCCCGGCCGCCTCGGCGGCGGCCAGGCTGTTGAGCACCATCGCGCCCAGGTAGCGGCGGAAGACCGCGCTCGGATCGGTGGACACTCCAGAACCTCTTCCTGATCGTCTGCCGGCCCGCTGTCAGGAAAGACGAGGGCGCGGGCTCGCGCCCGCGCCCTCGTGGTCGGCGGGGCCGGTCAGCGGAGCTCGCGCTTGAGGATCTTGCCGGTGGCCGTCATCGGCAGGGCGTCGCGGAACTCGACGATCCTCGGGTACTTGTAGGCGGCCATGTTCTCCTTGGCCCAGGCGATCAGCTCGTCCTCGGTGACCGACGAGCCGGGCGTGCGGATGACGTACGCCTTGACCTCCTCGCCGTGCGACTCGTGCGGCACGCCCACGACCGCCGCCAGCGACACGGCCTCGTGGGTCATGAGCACCTCCTCCAGCTCACGCGGGTAGACGTTGAAGCCGCCACGGATGATCATGTCCTTGGCCCGGTCGATGATCGCGTAGTAGCCGTCGGCGTCGCGGGTGGCGATGTCGCCGGTGCGGAACCAGCCGTCCTTGATCACCTCGGCCGTCGCCTCAGGGCGGCCGTAGTAGCCCTTCATGACGTTGTGGCCGCGGATGGCGATCTCGCCGGGGCCCTCGCCCTCGACCGTCTTCCAGTCGCCGTCGATCAGCTTCATCTCCACGCCCCAGATGGGCGTGCCGATCGTGCCGGGCTTGGTGGGCCGGCCGAGCTGGTTGAAGCTGGCCACCGGGGAGGTCTCCGACAGGCCGTAGCCCTCCAGGATGCCGAAGCCGAAGGTCTGCTCGAAGTCCTTCAGCACCTCGACCGGCGAGGACGCGCCGCCGGCCACGGCCACCTTCAGGCTCCGCGGCGCCTCGGCGCCCTCGGCGTGGATCTTCGTCAGCATGCCCCAGTACATCGTCGGGACGCCGGCGAAGGTCGTCACGTTCTCCTTGCGCATGAGGTCGAGGGCCTCGCCCGGCTCGAAACGCGGCATCAGCACGACGGTCGCGCCGCGCATGAAGGCGGTGTTCATGACGGTCGTCTGGCCGAAGGAGTGGAACAGCGGCAGCACCGCGAGATAGGTGTCGCCGCCCTCGGAGCGGGGGAACATCCTGTCGCTGATCAGCGCGTTCATCAGCATGTTCTGGTGGCTGAGCTCGGCGCCCTTGGGCTGGCCGGTGGTGCCCGAGGTGTAGAGGATCACGGCGGTGTCCTCGGGGGCGGTCTGCACGGTCTCGAAGTCGGCCGGCACGCCGTTGAGCGCGGCCCACACCGTCTCGCCGTACGGGGACTCGGTGGCCAGCGGGGTGGCGGGCAGCACGAAGAAGTGCTCGCAGCCGTCCGCGGCCTCGAACCCCGCCTTGCCGCGCTCGCCCAGCGGCAGCTCCGGCGAGCCCTCGAAGCAGAACAGCGCCTTGGCGTCGCTGTCGTCGAGGTGGTAGGCGATCTCCCGGCTCTGCAGCAGCACGTTCAGCGGCACCACCGTGGCGCCGGCCTTGAGGATGCCGAAGTAGACGAACGGGAAGTACGGCAGGTTGGGGCAGGCCAGGGCCACCTTGTCGCCCTTGCCGATGCCACGCGACACCAGCAGGTTCGCCACCTGGCGGGCGACAGTGTCGATCATGCCGTACGGCAGGCGCATGTCACCGAAGACGATCGCCGTGCCGTCGGGGTTGTTTCTGGCGCTGTCCTCCAGGACGACCGACAAGTTGAGCATGAACGCCTTCCTCCTCTGTACGCGCTTGCCGCCATCTTGGCAGCCCCTACATACCGACCGGTAGGTAACAGAGGTTACAGATGCATATGGACGCGCCGGCTCACCTGGAGTAAGCAAGTGGAAGGTTACTTAGCCCCCTGGAGTGCTCATGCAGTACGACTACGTGATCGTCGGAGCGGGGTCCGCCGGGTGCGTGCTGGCCAACCGGCTGTCGGCGGACCCGTCGGTGTCGGTGGCGCTGGTCGAGGCGGGCGGGCATGACGACAAGCTGGAGATCCGCATGCCCGCCGGGTTCGCCAAGCTGTTCAAGACCGACTACGACTGGAACTTCACGACGGCCAAGCAGGACGAGATGTCCGGCCGCGAGCTCTACTGGCCGCGCGGCCGGGTGATCGGCGGCTCGTCCTCGCTCAACGCCCAGATGTGGGTGCGCGGCTGCCAGGAGGACTACGACCAGTGGGGGGTGCCCGGCTGGACGTACGAGGAGGTGCTGCCGTACTTCACCAGGGCCGAGCAGCGCGTCGGCAGCAACCACGGCGGCGTCTACGGCACCTCCGGCCCGCTCTACGTCTCCGAGCTGCGCAGCCCCAACGTCACCACGGCGGCCTTCCTGCGGGCCTGCGAGGAGCTGGGCCTGACCCGGCTCGACGAGCTGAACGGCCGCTCCAACGAGGGCTGCTGCCCCACGCCCGTCACCCAGAACCGCGGCCGCCGGTGGAGCGCGGCCGACGCCTACCTGCGCCCGGCCGCCGCCAGGCCCAACCTCACGGTGCTCACCGGGGCGGGCGTGGACCGCGTGGTGTTCGAGGGCGCCCGCGCCGTCGGCATCGAGCACAGCGGCGGCACCCTGGTCAGGGCGGCCAAGGAGGTCGTCCTGTCGGCGGGGGCGATCGGCTCGCCGTACCTGCTGATGCGCTCGGGGGTGGGCGCGCCCGAGGAGCTGCGCGAGGCGGGGGTGCCGGTCGTGCGCGAGCTGCCCGAGGTCGGCAAGAACCTCCAGGACCACCTCGCCTCCGGCGTGTACGTCGAGTGCAGGGAGCCGGTGACCCTGACCAAGGCCGAGTCCCTGGTGAACCTGCTGCGCTACGTCGTGCTGCGCTCGGGCATGCTCACCACGAACGTCGGCGAGGCGGTCGCCTTCGTCCGGACCTCGGACGAGGAGCCCGCCCCCGACATCGAGCTCGTCTTCGCCCCCGGCCCGTTCGTGAACCACGGGCTCACCCCGCCGACCGGGCACGGCCTGACCGTCGGCGTCGTGCTGCTGCAACCGGAGAGCCGCGGCCGGGTCGGGCTGAACGGCCGGGACGTGCTGATCGACCCCGGCTACCTGAGCGCGGAGGCCGACGTCAAACGCCTGGTCGCCGGGCTGAGGACGGCCAAGCAGGTGTTCGCGACGAGCGCGATGAAGCGGTACGCGGGCGGGCCGATGGCGCCGTACTGGGGGCCGGAGAGCGACGAGGAGCTGGCCCAGTGGGTGCGCGAGCGCGGCGAGACCCTCTACCACCCCGTCGGCACCTGCCGGATGGGCACGGACGAGGGGTCGGTCGTGGACCCGTCGCTCAAGGTGCGCGGCCTCGAAGGGCTCAGGGTGGTGGACGTGTCGGTCATGCCGACGCTCAACCGCGGCCACACCCACGCCCCGGCGATCATGATCGGCGAGAAGGGCTCCGAGCTGATCCTCGGGAACCGGTAGCCGGGCGCCGCGCCCCGGCGGACCTTGACGTAAGTGAGCACTTGCCCAAGGCTTGTACGGTATGACGCTCTCCACGGACCTGGACATCTCGCAGATACCGTTCTGGGGGCTGCCGCAGGCCGACCGCCTGGAGACCTTCCGGCGGCTGCGGGGGCTCGAACGGCCCCTCTTCGTGCCGGAGCAGACCATGCCGTTCATCGGCGGCGGCCCCGGCTACCACGCCCTCGTGCGGCACGCCGACGTGACCGAGGCCAGCAGGAACGCGGCCGTCTTCAGCAGCGAGCCGTGCTCCAACAGCATCCCCGACATGCCGCGCTGGCTCAGCGTCTACTTCGGTTCCATGATCAACATGGACGACCCCCGCCACGCCCGCCTGCGCAGGATCGTCTCCAGGGCCTTCACCCCGCGCATCCTGTCCAAGATGGAGGAGGACCTGGCCAGGGCCGCCGCCGAGATCGTGGACGAGGCGATCGAGCGGGGGCCGGACGACTTCGTGGCGCAGGTCGCCGCCCGGCTCCCCGTACGGGTCATCTGCGACATGATGGGCATCCCGCCGAAATTTCATGACCTCGTGTTGCGGCGGACCAACGTCATCCTCGGCAACGCCGACCCCGAGTACACCGGCATCGCCCCGAACTTCAGCCGCGTCAACGTCGCCCGCGGCCTGGCCAGGCTGCTGCACGCCGGCTACTCGCTGAACCGGATGGCCGCCCGCCTCGGCGACGAGCGCCGCAGACGGCCGACCGGCGACCTGGTCAGCCTGCTCGTGGGCGGCGAGGAGCGGCTCAGCCCGCAGGAGCTGGGCTCGTTCTTCATCCTGCTGGTGGTCGCCGGCAGCGAGACCACCCGCAACGCGATCGCCTACGGCCTGAAGCTGTTCACCGACCATCCCGGCCAGCGCGACCTGCTGCTGGCCGACTTCGACGCGCGCATCGGCAAGGCGTGCGACGAGATCGTGCGCTACGCGACCCCGGTGATCCAGTTCCGCCGCACGCTGACCCGGGACCACGAGCTGAACGGCGTGCCGTACAAGAAGGGCGACAAGGTGCTGCTCTTCTACAACTCGGCCAACCGCGACGAGTCCGTCTTCACCGACCCGGACGTCTTCGACATCACCCGCGACCCCAACCCGCACGTCGGCTTCGGCGGCCCGGGGCCCCACTACTGCCTGGGCGCCCACCTGGCACGCAGGGAGATGAGCGTGATGTTCCGCGAGCTGTTCACCCGCCTGCCCGGCATCCGGACGGCCGGTGAGCCCGACTTCCTGCTGTCGAACTTCATCAACGGCATCAAGCACCTGCCGTACACGTTCTGACCGCCTCGGCCAGGGCGTCGTCCTCGCCGCGCCAGGCCACGAACCCGTCCGGCCGCACCAGCACGGTCCCGTACGGCCAGCGCTCGACCACGTGCACCGGGACGCCGGGATCGGGCACCGGCGTCCCGGTGAACACGCTGAAATCGGGGCCGACCAGGTCGAGGGTGGAACGCTCGCCGATCCACACGTGCGGCAGCCGTGAGCCGGGCGAGCCGTCGAGGCAGAGCGTCACGTCCTCGGTCGAGGGCAGCCCCTCGGCCGCCGACGGGCCGCCGTAGCGGTAGCCGAGATGCACGATCGGGGCGTTGACCGCGCCCGCCGCCGCCCTGAGCCGGGCGGCCTCCGGGCCGTGGCCGAAGTGCATCCGCAGGTCCCGCATCCGCAGCAGCGACTGCTCCATCGCCAGCAGCGCGACCGGCCGCCGCTCGTCGTGGTAGCTCTCCAGCAGCGCGGGCGCCGACCAGCCGGACAACACCCGGGCCAGCTTCCAGGCCAGGTTGTGCGCGTCGGCGACCCCGGTGTTCAGCCCGAACGCGCCCGTCGGCGGCACGGCGTGCGCCGCGTCGCCGGCCAGGAAGACCCGCCCCTCCCGGAACCGGTCGGCGATCTGGCCGCGGGCCCGCCAGCCGAGCACGCTGACGATCTCGACCTTCAGCCCCGGGTCGCCGATCGCGGTCCTGAGCAGGTCGGGGCTCGGTTCCTGGGCGGTGTGGAAGACCCATTCGGTCGCGCCGTCGATCGCCATGAGCATCCCGGGCGCCTCAGGGTTGGTGATCTCGGCGAGCGCGAAGCCGTACTCGCCGGTCAGGTGGCTCAGGTCGGCGTGGAACATGACGTTGTGCAGCTCGGGGCCGAGCGCGCCGGGGCCGGTCACGCCGATGCCGAGCGTGGCGCGCACTCCGCTGCGCACGCCGTCCGCGGCGATCACGTAGCGGGCGCGCAGGGTGCGGGTGCCGTCCGGGCCGGACACGACCGCCGTCACGCCGTCGGCGTCCTGCTCCAGGGAGAGCAGCTCGGTGTCGTACGCGACCCGCGCGCCGCGCTCGCGGGCGGCGTCGAGCAGCACCCGGTCCAGCCGGTTCTGCGGGCAGACCCCGCGCAGCCGGGCCGGGGTGTAGGTCATCGTGTCGAACGCCTGCGTACGGGTGGGCAGACCGGCCGCGATCGCGGCGAGGTCGGCGGCGGCCAGGGTGTCAACGGTGATCTTGCCGAGGGTCGCGACGGACATGTCGACGGCCACCTCGTTCACGGCCTGCTCCAGGCCCGCCTCGCGGAGCAGCTCGACCGTCCGCGGGCCGAGGCCGGTGGCGCGGGGGTGCGCCCGTGGGCCTGGCTCGCGCTCGACGACCAGGGCGCGCACGCCGTGACGGGCGAGGAACACGGCCGCGCTCAGTCCGACGCTGCCACTGCCGACGATCAGGACGTCATGCGTTTGTGGGAACACTGTTTCCGTCATGGGAACACTGTAGCCACAGGCGTACGATGAAGGCCAGAGGGGGGGAGCCGGATGTCACTGGTCTGGAGTCGCGAGCCGTACGCGCCGAAGCGTCGGGCCCTGAGCGTCGAGGCGATCGTGCGGGCCGCGATCGCGGTGGCCGACGCCGAGGGCCTCGACGCGGTGTCCATGCGCCGGGTGGCGACCGAGGTCAAGTCGGGCACCACCTCGCTCTACCGCTACCTGGAGAACCGCGACGAACTGCTCGACCTGATGGTCGACGAGGTGTGGGGCGAGGGCGCTCCTGGCGAGCTGACCGGCGACTGGCGGGCCGACCTGGCCGGGGTGGCCCGTGACCAGCGCGCGGGCGTGCTGCGCCATCCGTGGCTGGCCGCGCTGATGACCAGCAGGCCGGCGCTCGGGCCCAACTCGCTGCGCCGGGTGGAGCACGCCCTGTCCGCCGTCCGGCCGCTGACCTCCGACATCACGCGGGCCGCCGCCGTGATCGGGGTGATCGGCGACTACGTGCTGGGCGCGGTGGCCAAGGAGCTGGCCGAGCAGGAGGCGCGGCGCCGTACGGGGTTGTCGGAGGAGGAGTGGCGGGCCGCGATCGGCCCCTACGTCCGCGAGGTGATGGCCGGTGGCGCCTATCCGGAGTTCAACCGGCGGGTGGCCGAGGCCGACGACCTGAGCTTCAGCGAGCAGTTCGAGTTCGGGCTGGCGTGCCTGCTGCGGGGGTTCGCGGAGCAAGTCCGCTGAGCAGGGCCTCGACGGCCAGGTCGAAGCGCTCCCGGTGGTCCTCGGGCGTGCCGAGGCCGTCGGCGACCGCCCGCGCCAGCACCGGATAGTCCGCCAGGTCCAGGTCGGGCTGCTCCGGGCTGTCCGGGCCCGCCTCGGCCAGCGTGTGCCCGATCACGAACGTGGACACCGCGTTGATCACGTGCAGCGCCTCCTTGGCGGTGAATCCCGCACGGGTCAGCGCGGCGGCGGCGCGTTCGACCATGCCCAGGGCGCCCGGCGTGGCCACCGGCCTGATCGCCACCACCGGCATGAGCGCGGGATGCCGCAGCAGCTCGGCCCTGATCGACTCGGCGAACGCCTTCGCCCATACCCGCCAGTGGCCCGACGGCTCGACGGTGACGCGGGAGAGCACCAGCTCGACCAGCCCGTCGAGGACCGCGTCCTTGTTCGGCACGTAGTAGTAGAGCGTCATCGCCTCCACGCCGAGCTCCTTGCCCAGCTTGCGCATCGACAGCCCGGCCGCGCCCTCGCGGTCGATGAGGTCGAGCGCCGCCTCCAGCACCCGCTCCCTTGACATCCGCTCTCTCATACACCGTAAGATACTCCCGTCTTACACCGTAAGAGAGAGGGTTCCGGTCGTGATCGCCGAGTTCTTCGCCGCCGTCAACGAACGCCGCCTCGACGACCTGGGCGCCTATCTGGCCCCCGACGTCGTCGACCACAACAAGATCATCTTCGGTGAGCCGGACGAGCCCGGCGCCGCCTTCGAGGGCATCCGGATGCAGCTCGACGCGTTCGACCCGTTCCACATCGAGGTCGAGGAGGTCGTCGCCGAGGGTGAGAAGCTGGTAGCCAGGATCCGCATGACCGGCACGCACTCCGGCACCCACCCGCGCATGCCCGTCCCCACCGGGCGCAGCTTCGAGGTCGAGGCGATCTTCCTGGTGACCCTGCGCGAAGGGCGCATCAGCGAGATCCGCGCGGTCAGCGACCGGCTGGGCCTGTTCCTCCAGCTCGGCTGGGACTGGCCGGAGGTCGACTGACGCCCACTTCTCCCCGCCGGAAGAGGGCGAATGCTAGGTTTCGCATTCATGGAGATCAGGACGATCCACGCCAACGGTGTGGAGTTCGCGTATCTGACCGTGGGGGAGGGGCCGCTGGCCCTGTGCCTGCACGGGTTCCCCGACACCGCCCACACCTGGCGGCACCTGATGCCCGAGCTGGCCGAACGCGGCTACCGCGCGGTCGCGCCGTTCAGTCGCGGCTACGCGCCCACCGAGGTCCCGGCCGACGGCGCGTACGAGGAGGCGGCCCTGGTCGCCGACGTGCGCGCGCTGCACGAGGAGCTGGGCGGCGGCGACGACGCCGTCATCGTCGGGCACGACTGGGGGGCCTTCCCCGCCTACGCCCTGGCCGGGCGCTTCCGCAGGGCCGTCACGCTCGCGGTGCCGCCGCCGGGCGCGCAGCTTCCCGGGCTGCTGGCCTACGAGCAGCTCAAGCGGTCGTTCTACATCTTCCTGTTCCAGACCGTGCTGGCCGAGAGCGCCGCCGCCGACCCGGCCTTCCTCGAACGGCTGTGGCGGGACTGGTCGCCCGGCTACGACCCGGCCGAGGACCTGGAGTTCGTCCGGCGCAGCCTCGGGGAGCCCGCCAACCTGGCGGCGGCCATCGGCTACTACCGCGCGGCGCTCGGCACCACACCCCCCTCGGGCCGCTACCCGGACGTCGACCCGGCCACCGCGGGCCCGGTCCTCTACCTGCACGGCGAACGGGACGGGTGCATGGGCGTGGAGATGGCCAAGGACGCGGCCGGGAGCCTGCCGCCGGGATCGCGGGCCGAGCAGGTGGCGGACGCGGGCCACTTCCTGCACCTGGAGCGGCCCGCGGAGGTCAACCGCCTCATCCTCGACTGGCTCGGCCCCGCCTCCTGAGCGCGGCGGTCACCGCGTGCCGCCCCGACAGGCTCATCCGGCCCGTCTCCTGAGCACGGCGATCACCGGGTGCAGCCCCGACAGGCTCACCTGGACCGCCTTCTGAGTACGGTGATCACCGGGTGCAGCCCCGACAGGCTCACCTGGACCGCCTCCTCGACCCCGAATCCGGCCGGCGTCCCACCGCCGGCGCCGGGATCGTCGTGGAGCAGCGCCACGGCCAGGCCGCCGGGTTCCAGCACCCGGCGCAGCTCCCGCCACAGCGGGTCCAGGCCGTGCCCGAGCAGGCCGCGCGGCGGCACCTGCCGTCCCCACGGCGGGTTCACCAGCACCCGCCGCACGCTCCCGTCCGCGACCGGGAGCCGTCCGGCGTCGGCGAGCCCCCAGCGGAACGGGCCGGGAGCGGTGGCGGGCAGGACCGCCCGCGCGTTCGCGGCCGCCGCCGCTACGGCGGCCGGATCGCGGTCGAACCCGGCGAGCCCGGCGTGCGGCGCGAGCGCGTGCGCCTCGATGAGCGTCGTTCCCGCACCGCAGCAGGGATCGAGCACGACGCCCCGGAAGTCCGCCGCGTCCAGCCCGGCCAGCCGGGCCATCGCGGCGGCCAGCGGCGGGTGCAGCGTGCCCGGGATCGAGGACGTCTTGTACGGCCTGCGGTGCAGCGGCCGGTCCCCGGCCCGCCGGGCGATCACCGCCAGGTCGCCCTCGATCGTCACCCGCCAGGCCATCGCGCCCGACGGCGGCCGGCCGCCGCCCCGCCGGGAGTGGTAGCGCAGCCGCCACGACCGGGCCAGCTCGTGGCCGACGGCGTCCTCGATGTCGTACCTGGTGTAGTTGCGGCGTCCTGCGAACGAGGCCGACACCTCCATGCCGGAGACGCCGGAAGAATCGGAAGGTCCGGACCCGTCGGGGGCGATCCCGCGGGCCGCCCGCGCCAGCCGGGCGAGCGCGGAGCGGCCGTGGCCGACCCCGTCCACCACGGCCGCGGCCAGCAGCACGTCGTCCGCCGTGCGCAACCCCAGGAGCCCGGCTCCGGGCCTGGTCTCGAACCACACCTCCCGACGACGGACGCCGACGACCGCCCCGAGACGGGTACGCCTGATCTCCGCCGCGACCAAGGGCTCGGTGCCACGCACCGCCCTGGCCACCGCCAAGGTGAGCAACTGTTCTTCTCCCACGTCGCGACCCGGGACGGCGACAGGCCGCCCCGCATCACCGGCGGTGGGTCAGCCCACGGCCCGCCGGCGGATCGCTAGCCGAGGAGGAAGAAGAACGTCATGCGCGGAACCCTACAAAGTCCCCGGCCCCAGGAACCACAGGTTTTTCCGGTGCTGCCACGTACGGTGTACGTGACAACCATTGACGTAAGTGGTCGCTTTCCGAATGATGGCCCTATGACCGTCCTGGACTTCGACCTTTCGGACCGGAACTTCTGGGCCAGGCCCATGAGCGAGCGCGAGGCGGCGTTCGACCGGTTGCGCGCCCGACAGACGCCGGCCTTCTTCGAGGAGATGGAGATGGCTGTCGCGCCCAAGGGGCCCGGCTACTACGCGCTGGCCAGGCACGCCGACATCCTGGAGGCGAGCCGCAACCCCGAGGTCTTCTGCTCCGGCGACGGCGGCGCGACGAACATCCCCGACATGCCCGCCGAGTTCACCGAGTACTTCGGCTCGATGATCAACATGGACGACCCCCGGCACGCCCGGCTGCGCAGGATCGTCTCCCGCGCGTTCACCCCCAAGATGATCAAACAGTTCGAGTCGGACGTCGAGGCCGCCGCCGTACGGATCGTCGACGACCTGGTGGCCGCCGGTCCCGGCGGCGACTTCGTCACCGACGTGGCCGCGCGCCTGCCCTTGAAGATCATCTGCGACATGATGGGCATCCCCGAGCGCGACTACCGGTTCGTCTTCGACCGCTCGAACATCATCCTGGGCGGCTTCGACCCCGAGTACACCGGCGACGACCTCGACCAGCTCGCCACCCGCCTGCTCACCGCCGGCATGGAGCTGCAGCAGCTCGTCCAGGACCTCGCCGCGCACCGCACCGCCAACCTCACGAACGACCTGACGTCCTCGCTGGTCAACGCCAACATCGACGGCGAGCGGCTGACGATGCAGGAGCTGGGGTCGTTCTTCATCCTGCTGGTGGTGGCCGGCAACGAGACCACCAGGAACGCCATCTCCTACGGCCTGCGCCTGCTCACCAAGAACCCCGACCAGCGCGCCCTGTGGCTGGAGGACGTCGAGGGCCGCGCCCCCGGGGCCGTGGAGGAGATCGTCCGGCTGGCCTCGCCGGTGAACTTCATGCGCCGCAAGGTCACCCGCGACCACGAGATGAACGGCCACCTCTATCGCCGGGGCGAGAAGGTGGTGCTGTTCTACTGGGCGGCGAACCGGGACGAGCGGGTGTTCGCCGACCCGTACCGCTTCGACATCACCCGCCACCCCAACCCGCACGTCGGCTTCGGCGGGCCCGGGCCGCACTTCTGCCTCGGCGCCCACCTGGCCCGGCGGGAGATCACGGTGATGTTCCGCGAGCTGCTGCGGCGGGTGCCGCAGATCGAGGGCGGCCGGCCCGACCGCCTGCACTCCTCGTTCATCAACGGGATCAAGCATATGGAGTGCACGTTCTGACCCGGGCGCCGCGGCGACGCCCGGGGCCCAGCGTTACTGCGCGCTCAGCTTGAGCTGGTTCATCACCGTACGGATGTCCGGGAGGAGCTGCTTGCCCTCGTCCGGGATCGACACGAACACGATCGCGGGCACGTCGCCGCCGGTGTTGACCGCCATCGTGACGATCGTGGCCTTGGCCGTGCCGGAGGTCATGGCGTACGCGATGAGGCGGCCGGTCGCGGTCCCGACCTTGATCGGCTGCTGCGCGATCTTCCTGACCTTGTTGCCGGCGGGGTAGAAGTCCTTGCGGGCCTGGAGCACCATGCGCTTGATGACCGGCTCCAGGTCGTCCTCCTGGTAGAGGGAGGACAGGTTCGCCGGGAGCGGCCCCGACATGACCTGGGCGAACTTCTCGGGCGCGACCTGCACGTACTGGCGGGTGTCGTAGCCGAAGGTGGACTTGACCGTGGCGCGCTGGTCGAGCTGCCAGGTGCCGCCCAGGCGGGGCAGGGAGACGCCGGCCGCCGCGTCCTCCACCCGCCCGGTCACCGGGGACGCCTTGCCCGGGTACTTGGGCAGGGCGGGGATCGTGGTGGACGGCTTGCCCGTGCCCCCCTTCGTGGGGCCGGCCGAGGCCGCGGGAGAGGAGGCCGTCTTGCTCTCCGGCGTGTCCTCGCCGGCCAGCGGGCCCGCGAGGAACGCCCACAGCAGCGCCGCGATCAGGGCGATCACGACCGAGCCGCCGAGCGCGTAGATCCAGATGGGCTTGCCCGGCTCGTCGTCCAGGGAGTCGCCCTCGTACTCGTCGCCGAAGACGTTGTTCCAGAGCTCCTGCTGGCGGTCGGGAGGCGGGGTGCGCGAGCCGCTGATCTGACCGGCCGTGACGAACCGGCGGTCGGGGTCGGAGGGGTCGCGGTTCAGGTTGGAGCCGGGGCGGTTCTGGTCGTCGGGGTGGCCGTCGGCGGGCCCGCCGGGCATGCCGGGGGCGCCGGGCATGCCGGGGCCCGTCGGTGGCGCGCCGACGTGGGCCGCCGCGAGCGGGCCGGGCTGCATCCCGTTGTCGCCGATCCCGATCATGGTGTCGGCCTGGCGGCCGCCGTACATGACGGTGTGCTCGTCGGCCGGGTGGGCGGGCGGCGCGCCGGGGCCGTCGAGCGGCGACGGCCCCGACCGGACGGGGGCGTCGAGCGGGCCGGGCGCGCGGCCCAGCGTGACGGTGTGGTCCAGCGGGTCGCCGGCGGGTGCGGAGGGGGCGGCCGAGGGGCTGTTGGGCCAGGGCGCGGGTGAGGAGAGGTTGGACCACGCGCCGGGGGACGGCGTCGGCGGCTGCGACCAGGCGGGCACCGGGTCCTGCGGCCGGACCGGCGACGACTGCTCCGGCCAGGAGACGGGGGCCTCCTGGCGGGGCGTCTCGGGCCAGCCCTGCTCCTGCCGCGGCGGCTCCGGCCAGGACGGCCGCGCCGGCTCCGGCCACGACGCGTCGCCGCCCTGCTGGTGCGAGCGCGGGTCGCTGCGCATGTCACTGCGCATGTCGTTGTGCATGTCACCGCGCGGGTCGTTGCGGGGGGAGCCGTTGCGCGGGGCGTCGGGCCAGGAGGCGTCGGCGCGCGGCGGTTCGGGCCAGGAGGGCGCCTGCGGCGCGTCGGGCCAGGACGGCTGGGCCTGGGCGGTCTCCGGCCACGACGTCGGCACGCCGGGGGGCTCCTGCCCGCCGGACGGCCAGGAGGAAGGTACGTCGTTGCGGACCTCCGGCCAGGACGGTGGCAGGTGCGACGCCCCGGAGCTCGAGGAATTCTCCGTTGCCATTGCTGCCGGCCCTCCCGAGGTTGTGTCCGGATGTGCCGCTATATCCGGATTTGACGTACCAGGCATGATCTCATGGGATTTTCCAGGAGATACGGCTGGTTTCGCAGCGAAACGAGCGAAGCCGTGCGGATCGGTTGGCGGATCCTGCAGCGGCAGGTCGCCCTCCGGTCGACTTGGCTCAGCTGGGTACACCACGCGACGACAGTATTCTAAAGGGACATATGAGGTCACAACGGATACATCACCATCAGGTCTCGCTGGACCTGAAGGGTCTATTGTGCCTGCGCCGGTCGTCCGAGTATCTGCATTCCGCGGAAGACGTGCGCTAGGCTTGACACATGCGTTCCGCGACCCTGCTTCTTAGCGGGCCGCGACGGCCCTGAGAGGTCTCGCCGTCGCGGCTACCCCTCGTCGTGCACGAGGGGTTTTCTTATGGGTCCGAGTCAAGCCAGAAGGACAGTAGCCGTGAGTGAGTACGACCCGCAGGCGCTGCAGGCCAAGTGGCAGCAGCGATGGGAGGAACAGGAGCCCTACCGGGCGAGCGAGGACGCGGCCGACCCCCGGGAGCGGCGCTACATGCTCGACATGTTCCCCTACCCGTCGGGCGACCTGCACATGGGCCACGGCGAGGTGTTCGCCATCGGCGACGTCGTCGCGCGCTACTGGATGCAGCAGGGCTACAACGTCCTGCACCCGATCGGCTGGGACTCCTTCGGCCTGCCCGCCGAGAACGCCGCGATCAAGCGCAACGCCCACCCCGCCGAGTGGACCTACGCCAACATCGAGACGCAGGCCAACTCCTTCCGGCGCTACGGCATCTCCTTCGACTGGTCGCGCCGCCTGCACACCAGCGACCCCGAGTACTACCGCTGGAACCAGTGGCTGTTCAACCGCTTCTTCGAGCGCGGCCTGGCCTACCGCAAGGGCGGCCTGGTCAACTGGTGCCCCAACGACCAGACGGTGCTGGCCAACGAGCAGGTCGTGGCGGGCAAGTGCGAGCGCTGCGGCGCCGACGTCATCCGCCGCGAGCTGACCCAGTGGTACTTCAAGATCACTGACTACGCCCAGCGCCTGCTGGACGACATGGAGCAGCTGACCGGCTGGCCCGAGCGCCTGCTGACCATGCAGCGCAACTGGATCGGCCGCTCCGAGGGCGCCGACGTGCTGTTCGAGATCGAGGGCCGCGACGAGCCGGTCCACGTCTACACCACGCGCCCCGACACCCTCTACGGCGCCACCTTCTTCGTCGTCGCGGTCGACGCCGCGCTGGCCGACGAGATCGTCACCGACGAGCAGCGTCCGGCCTTCGAGGCGTACCGCGCCGAGGTCGCCAAGCTGAGCGACATCGAGCGCCTGGCCACCGACAAGGAGAAGACCGGCGTCTTCCTGGGCCGCCACGCGGTCAACCCGGTCAACGGCGAGCGCATCCCGGTCTGGGCGGCCGACTACGTGCTGTCCGACTACGGCCACGGCGCGATCATGGCCGTGCCCGCCCACGACCAGCGCGACCTCGACTTCGCCCGGCGGTTCGAGCTGCCGGTCAAGGTCGTCGTCCACACCGGCCTGGCCGACCCCGGCGAGACCGGCGAGGCCACGCCCGGCGAGGGCACGCTGGTCAACTCCGGCCCGCTGGACGGCCTGACCAAGGTCGAGGCCATCGCCAAGATCATCGAGATCCTGGAGGTCGAGGGCCGGGGCACCGGCGCGGTCAACTTCCGGCTGCGCGACTGGCTGCTGTCCCGCCAGCGCTTCTGGGGCACGCCGATCCCGATCATCCACTGCGCCGACTGCGGCGAGGTGCCCGTCCCCGACGAGCAGCTGCCCGTCACGCTGCCCGACCTGCGCGGCGAGGCGCTGGCGCCCAAGGGCGTCTCCCCGCTGGCCAGCGCCACCGAGTGGGTCAACGTCGAGTGCCCCAAGTGCGGCGGGCCGGCCAAGCGCGACACCGACACGATGGACACGTTCGTCGACTCGTCCTGGTACTACCTGCGCTACACCTCGCCCGGCTACACCGACGGGCCGTTCGACCCCGAGCAGGTGCGCAAGTGGGGCCCGATCGACCAGTACGTCGGCGGCATCGAGCACGCCGTCCTCCACCTGCTGTACTCGCGCTTCTTCACCAAGGTCCTGCACGACATGGGCATGGTGAGCTTCACCGAGCCGTTCCTGCGCATGCTGAACCAGGGGCAGGTGATCAACGGCGGCAAGGCCATGTCGAAGTCCCTGGGCAACGGCATCGACCTGGGCCTGCAGATCGACGAGTTCGGCGTCGACGCCGTCCGCCTGACGATGATCTTCGCCGGTCCGCCGGAGGACGACATCGACTGGGCCGACGTCTCGCCGGCCGCCTCGCAGAAGTTCCTGGCCCGCGCGCTGCGCGTGATGTCGGAGGCGACCGCCGAGCCCGGCGTGTCGTTCGAGGGCGGCGACGCCGAGCTGCGCAAGGTCACCCACCGCACCATCGACGAGGTCACCAAGCTGGTCGAGTCGCAGCGCTTCAACGTCGCGGTGGCCCGCATGATGGAGCTGACCTCGGCCGCGCGCAAGGCCATCGACTCCGGTCCCGGCGCGGCCGACCCGGCGGTGCGCGAGGCCGCCGAGTCGCTGGCCGTCATGCTGTCGCTGGTGGCGCCCTACGTCGCCGAGGAGGGCTGGGAGCGCCTGGGCCGCACGGCTCCGGTCGCCTTCGCCGGCTGGCCGGTCGCCGACCCCGCGCTGCTGGTGCAGGAGTCGGTCACGTGCGTGGTGCAGGTGGCGGGCAAGGTGCGCGACCGGCTGGAGGTCGCCCCCGACATCTCCGAGGACGAGCTGCGGGCCCTGGCCCTGGCCTCCGACAAGGTGGCCGCCTACCTCCAGGGCGCGCCGCGCAAGGTGATCGTGCGCGCGCCCAAGCTGGTCAACATCGTCCCGTAGGCGAGGCCCCCGGGTCTCGTCCGGTCAGATCCGGCGCAGGGCCGGCAGGAGTTCCTTCTCCGCCCAGTCGAAGAACGGCTCCTGCTGGTCGTGCCCGATCTGCACGAGCGCCACGTGGGTGTATCCGGCGTCGGCGAACTTCTTGACGCCCTGCACGACCGCGTCCAGGTCGTCGCCGCACGGCACGCTCTTCGCGACGTCCTCGGGGCGTACCGAGCCGGCCGCGGCGGCGAAGTTCACCGGGCCGGGCAGCTCGGCCATGACCTTCCAGCCGCCGACGCCCGACCAGCGCCACAGCCGGTGCGCCCGCTCCTTGGCGGCCTCGGGGTCGGTGTCGTAGGCGATCGGCAGCTGACCGTAGACCGGCTTGCCGTGGCCGCCGGCCGCCTGGAACTGCTGCACCACCTCGGGCATCGGGTCGTTGACGACGAGCACGTCGCCCAGGTCGGCGGCGATCTCGGCCGACCTGCCGCCGGAGGCGGCGATGCCGATCGGCACCTGCTCCTCGGGCAGGTCGTAGAGCTTGGCGGAGTCGACGTCGAAGAACTCGCCCTGGTAGGTGACGTAGTCGCCGCTGAACAGCTCCTTGATGATCTGCACGGCCTCGGCGAACATCCGGTGCCTGGTGTCCACCGGCGGCCAGCCCTCGCCCACGACGTGCTCGTTGAGGTTCTCGCCGGCGCCCAGGCCCAGGGTGAACCGGCCCTCGCTCAGCACGCCCATCGTGGCCGCCTTCTGCGCCACCACCGCCGGGTGGTAGCGCATGATGGGGCAGGTCACGTACGTCATGAGCGGCAGGCGCTCGGTGACCTGCGCCGCCGCGCCCAGCACCGACCAGCAGTACGGCGAGTGGCCCATCTCCTCGATCCACGGGAAGTAGTGGTCGGAGATGACCGCGTAGTCGAAGCCGACGCGTTCGGCGGTGGCGGCGTAGTCCACCAGTTCGCGGGCCGGGGTCTGCTCGGACATCAAGGTGTAGCCGATTTGCACCATATGGTCGGGCTACCCATCTTCGTCCGCATTAGGGTCGGGCGTCCGGAGATCAATCGGCACTGCGGAGCTCCTCGATCACCAGCCCCAGGCCGATGGCCAGCAGCCAGAGGTCCTTGGACAGGCCGATGCCCTGCTGGGTCGGGCGCAGGCTGCCCTCCTCGCGCATGCCCGGCGTCCTGAGGTAGAGCCCGAGCAGGCCCGCCGCGAACGCGGTCAGCCCCGCGCCGGCCAGCAGCGACGGCACGAACGGCAGGACGAGCGCGGCCCCGAGGGCGAGCTCGCCCTTCGACAGCAGCCTGGTGAAGGCCACCGGGTCCAGGCCGCGCAGGAACGGGTACGTGCCCGAGGCCATGCCGTGCAGGCCGGCCGCCGTCTGCTCGTCGGCCTCGGCCTTGCCGAAGCCGGAGTTCAGGATGATGGCGGCGGCGGCCAGGCGGGGCGGGAGCTGGTGCGGGCGGGCGATGAATCTCATGATTCCTCACAGTGTGTGATTTGTGGCGTTCAGCTCCTTCCCTGCCGTTCCTCGCACATCCGGGGCATCGGACGGTCTTGGCTGTTCGCGTACGGTGGAGCGCTGCTGTGAGAGAAAATCTTTAGCTGGTTTGGTGTCTCGCATTAGTGTCTAGCTGTGACATATGGCGCATACCTGAGATACCCGCACCTGTCCGGTGACCTGGTCACCTTCGTCGCCGACGACGATGTCTGGCTCGCCCCCGTCGCCGGCGGCCGGGCCTGGCGCTTCACCGCCGACCGCGTGCCGGTCTCCTCCCCGCGGTTCTCGCCCGACGGCTCGCGCATCGCGTGGACCAGCGGCAAGGAGGGCGCCCCCGAGGTTTTCGCGGCCGAGCTCGACGGCCCCGAGGGCACGCGGCTGACGCACTGGGGCAACGCGATGACCGGCGTCCGCGGATGGGCCGGCGACGACGCCGTGCTCGCGATCAGCTCCACCGGGGAGGCGTCGCGCACCCGGCTCTGGGCGTACGCCGTCCCGCTCGACGGGGGGCCGGCGGCGCGGCTGCCGTACGGATGGGTCGGCGAGGCGGCCGTCAGCGGCTCGAAGGTGGCCACGGTGTCGCCGATCTGGCGCGAGCCGTCCCAGTGGAAGCGCTACAAGGGCGGCACGGCGGCCAAGATCTGGGTCGACGCCGAGGGCGACGGGGAGTTCACCAGGTTGTTCGCCGACAGCCCGGCCCAGTACTGGGCGATCAACTGGGTCGGCGACCGGATCGTCTACCTGTCCGACGTGGACGGCGCCGGGAACCTCTACTCGGCCCTCCCCGACGGCTCCGACGTGCGCCGGCACACCACCCACGACGAGTTCTACGCCCGCCACGCCACGAGCGACGGCCGGCGGGTGATCTACAGCCACGCCGGGGACCTGTGGCTGCTGGAGAGCCTGGACGCGGAGCCGTACAAACTGGACGTGAAGCTCGGCGGCCCGCGGCCGGGACGGGCGCGGCGGCCCGCGCCCACGCGCGTCGGGGGCTTCTCGCCGGACGCGACCGGTCGGGCCAGCGCGGTCGAGCTCCGCGGCACCGCGCACTGGGTGACCCACCGCGACGGGCCCGCGGGCGCGCTCCGGGTGGAACCCGGCGTGCGGGTGCGCCTGCCGCGCGCCCTCGGCGCCGACGGCCGGGCCGTGTGGGTCTCGGACGCCGGCGGCGAGGACGGCCTGGAGGTCGGCACCCCGGGCGGCGAGATCAGGACCCTGGCCGGCGGGCAGCTCGGCAGGGTGCTCGAACTGACCGCCGCGCCCGACGGCAAGCACGCGGCCGTGGCCACCCACGACGGGCGGCTGCTGGTCGTGGACCTGGAGTCGGGCGACCTGCGGGAGCTGGACCGCACCACGCAGGGCGACATCAGCGGGCTCACCTTCTCGCCGGACTCCGGCTGGCTGGCCTGGGTGCACCCCGACCACGAGCCGCTGTCGCAGATCAAGATGGGCCGCGTGGACGGCACGTCCGTGATCGACGTGACGCCGCTGCGCTTCTCCGACTACGACCCGATGTTCACCAAGGACGGCAAGCACCTGGCGTTCCTGTCGGTGCGCACGTTCGACCCGGTCTACGACGCGCACGTCTTCGACCTGTCGTTCCCGGCGGGCTGCCGGCCGTACATCGTGCCGCTGCAGGCCACCACGCCGTCGCCGTTCGACCCGTCGTTGCAGGGACGCGGGTTCAACGGGGAGGACGACAAGCCGGCCAAGGACGACAAGAAGGACGACGCGCCGCCGCGTACCGAGGTGGACCCCGAGGGGCTGGCCTCGCGGGTGGTGCCCGTCCCCGTGCCGGCGGGCCGCTACGGCAACCTCAGGACCGCCAAGGACGCGCTGCTGTGGCTCCGCCACCCCGTCACGGGCCAGCTCGGCGACGGCACCGAGCCGACGAGCGAGACCGTGCTCGAACGCTACGACCTCAAGAAGCGCGCCAAGGCCGAGCTGGGCAAGGAGGTGCGCGCCTTCGAGGTCAGCGGCGACGGCACCAGGCTCGTCACCAACGGCAAGAACGGGCTGCAGACGCGGGCGGCCGGCGAGGGCGACGAGGTCGTCACGATCGACCTCGACCGCATCACCGTCCAGATCGACCCGGTCGCCGAGTGGCTCCAGGGCTACCGCGAGGCCGGACGGCTCATGCGCGACCACTTCTGGCGCGAGGACATGGGCGGCCACGACTGGCAGGCCACGCTCGACCGGTACGAGCCGCTGGTCTCCCGCCTCGGCAGCCACTCCGAGCTGATCGACCTGCTGTGGGAGGTGCAGGGCGAGCTGGGCACCTCGCACGCCTACGCCAGGGGCCACGACGGCGTCACCGATCCGCGCCGCCGTCAGGGGCTGCTCGGCGCCGACCTGGCCAAGGACGAGGACGGGACGTGGCGGGTCGAGCGCATCCTGCCCGGTGAGACGTCCGACCACGCGGCCCGCTCGCCGCTGCTCGCGCCCGGCGTCGCGATCCGTCCCGGTGACGCGATCGTGGCGGTGGGCGGACGTCCGGTCGATCCGGTACGCGGCCCGCTCGCGCTGCTGTCCGGCACCGCCGACCAGCCCGTGGAGCTGACCGTGCGGCCCGCCGCCGGCGGCTCGCCGCGCAGGGTCGTCGTCACCCCGCTCGCCGACGACAGCCAGCTCCGCTACCACGACTGGGTGGAGAACCGGCGGGCCTTCGTCCGCGAGGCGTCCGGCGGCAGGCTCGGTTACCTGCACGTACCGGACATGGTGGCCACCGGGTGGGCGCAGTTCCACCGCGACCTGCGTACCGAGATGGCCTACGACGGGCTGGTCGTGGACGTGCGCGAGAACAGCGGCGGGCACCTGTCGGAGCTCGTGCTGGAGAAGCTGTCGCGCAGGGTCACCGGCTGGGCGCGGGCCCGCGGCTACGAGCCGATGCGCTACCCCGAGGACTCGCCCCGCGGGCCCATCGTGGCCGTCGCCGACGAGTTCGCCGGGTCCGACGGCGACATCGTCAGCGCCGGGATCAAGAACCGCGCCCTCGGCCCGCTGGTCGGCACCCGGACCTGGGGCGGCGTCATCGGCATCGACTCGCGCTACTCCCTCGTGGACGGGACCGTGGTGACCCAGCCGCGGTACGCGTTCTGGCTGGAGGGGCCGGGCTGGGGCGTGGAGAACCACGGCGTCGATCCTGACGTCGAGGTCGTGATCACGCCGCAGGACCGGGTGGCGGGCCGTGACCCGCAGCTGGAGAAGGCGGTCGAGCTGGCGCTCGCCGCCCTTGAGGAGCGCCCGGCCGCCACCGCGCCCGATCTGCCGCCGCTGGGCTGATCCTCCCGCCGAGGGGTGGCCCGTCCGGGCCGCCCCTCGGCCTGGCCGGGTCGTTCCTCAGCTCAGCCTGGTGAGGATCTCCGACAACATCGCCTCCGTCGTCGCGAAGTTCAGCCGTACGTAGTCCGCGCCGCCCGGCCCGAACGCCGCGCCGTCGTTGAGCCGCACCTTCGCCTCCCGCTCGATGACCTCGGCCGTGCCCGGCCGTCCGGTGTGCAGCCACGCCAGGTAGGTGGCCTGCGGGACCCGGTACCCGAACCGGTCCGGCAGCCGCTCGGCGATCAGGCGGCGGTTGCGGTCGAGCAGCGCCCTGGTCCTGTCCAGCCAGGCGTCACCGTGCCGCCAGGCCGCGACCGTGGCCTCCACCCCGAGCAGGTTCGCCGACCCGAACAGGAACGGCGGCTGCGCCGCCACGGCCGCGCGCACCTCGGCGGGGCCGATGTGGGCGACCGAGCAGCGGATTCCGCCCAGGTTGAACGCCTTCGTCGCCGAGGTGAGGGTGACCGTGCGCTCGGGGAGGATCGTGGCGAAGGGGATGTGCCGGTGCGGTTCGTACGTGAGGTCGGCGTGGATCTCGTCGGCCAGGACCAGCAGGTCGTGGCGCTCAACGTGCTCGGCCAGCCCTTCCAGCTCGGCGCGGGTGAACACGCGGCCCGTCGGGTTCTGCGGGTTGACCAGCAGGAGCACCCGGCAGCCGGACAGGTCGGGCACCTCGAACCGCCACGCGTCGCCGTCCGGTTCGAGCTGGATGGGGACGAGCGGGCGTTCCATGGTGTCGAGGGTGGTCAGGAACGGGTGGTAGGCGGGGGTGTGCAGCGCGACGCCGTCACCGGGCCTGGTCCAGAGGTGCAGCAGCACCTGGAGGGCCTGGTTGATGTCGCTGAACGTGTGGACGTACGAGGGGTCGGCGGCCCAGCCGTGGCGGGCGGCCATGCGCTCGGCGAACGCCTCGGCCAGGGGGCCGCTCTGCGGCTGGTCGAGCCAGGTCGGGTAGCCGAGGTCGCCGGCGGCGCGGCGGGTCAGGGCCTCGATCACCTCGGGGGCGGTGGAGAGGTCCATGTCGGCGATCCAGGCCGGGATGACCCCGGGGGCGGGGAGTGCCCACTTGAGACCGTCATGCGTCTCTTTGAGGTCCTGCATCTCCTTGGAGACGTTGGTCTCTTTGGGGGCATGCGTCTCTTTTGGGGGGTTCGTGTCGGTCACGGGCACATTCTAGGAGTTTGCGGCGTGGCAGGGCCGTGGGGCATGACGCCGTGCCCGCGCGGTTGTTACCCGTGGTTGGTACCGGTGGCTGGTACCGGTGGTTGGTGGGCGCGGTGGGTGCCCGATGGTGGCTGTGGTCGGTGGTCGTCGGTGGCCGTCGTGGAGGCGTTTGTGGCTGCGCCGGCGGAAGCGGGGCTCGTTGGAGCGGGCGCGCTACCGGTCGTCTTTCGCCTTTGGGGCGCCCTGTCGCGGCATGCGTGATGGGCCCGGCCGTGTTGCTGCTGTCCGGGCCTGGAGGGGCGCGAGCGGGCCACGCGGCGCCGCCCTCCCCGGTGAGGCCGGGTGAAGGGCCCCGCCGGGGAGGGCGGCGTCAGGTGCGTGCGACCTGCGAGGAATCGCCAGATGGCGCGAGCGACCGCCGCCCCCGTACGAGGGAGGCCGGATCGTATGGAAGTCGGACGGCGGCCGCGACCCCCTGTGGAGGAGGGCGGCTGCCGGTCGGCGACGGAGTGCTAGAGGCGACGGAGGACGGCCACCACCTTGCCCAGAACGCTGGCCTCGTCGCCGGGAATGGGCTCGTAGTTCGGGTTGTGAGGCACCAGCCACACGTGCCCGTCCTTGCGCTTGAACGTCTTGACCGTGGCCTCGCCCTCGATCATGGCGGCCACGATGTCGCCGCTCTCGGCGACCGGCTGCTGGCGGACGACCACCCAGTCGCCGTCGGCGATGGCGGCCTCGATCATCGAGTCACCGGCGACCTGGAGCAGGAAGAGCGTGCCCTCGCCGACGAGCTGCTTGGGAAGGGCGAAGACGTCCTCCACGCTCTCCTCGGCCAGGATCGGGCCACCGGCGGCGATGCGGCCCACGAGCGGCACGTAGGCGGCGGTCGGCCGGCTCACGGGCGCCTCGTCGTCGGTCGCGTCGGGGTCGACCCACAGCACGGGCTCGCCGGGCAGGCGCACCTCCAGGGCGCGCGGCCGATGCGGGTCGCGCCGCAGGTAGCCCTTGCGCTGCAGGGCGGTCAACTGGTGCGACACGCTGGACGTGCTCGTCAGCTGCACGGCCTCGCCGATCTCGCGCATCGAGGGCGGGTAGCCGCGCTGCTGCACCGAATCGCGGATCACTTCGAGGATCTTGCGCTGCCTGGGCGTCAGGCCCAGGGAGTCGCGTCGGCGCACCGCGAGGTCTGTGACCCCGTTCGCGTCTTCCCGCTCGCTCATGCTCTTCCTCCTCGCCTGGCGGCGGCCCGCCTCACCGGCGAACCTCCCGGTCCGTGGTCTTGATGTCGCACACAGCGACCGTATCGCTGTTGAAGATCATCTTCAAACAATTGTTCGAGTCTTCCTCGAAATTGTTGCCAGCGTGGTGTACAACATCGTACGGGAGTTCGATCGACACCGTGTTCGATTTGCTGATCATATTTTGGCCGCTTCCTCGGGCCAGACGGCGGGAGGTCAATCGTGCGAACGATCCCGAGCACCGACACGACCAGCGAAGACGTCAACCGGCTCACTCTCATCGCCGACGCCACCCGGGGGCGGGGCCGACGGGGGGACGACCCGCGTACGGGCTCCGGCCGGCACGAGAACCGGGCAGAACGGCCCGCGCCCGATTCGAACACCCGGCGGCGCCGTGCCGGCGGCTCCGGTGGCGCCGCGCGCGGCTCGGACCGCCCCCGTCTGTGGCTGGTCCCCTCGCCGCGCCCCGACGCGGACGCGGACACCGACCGGGCGGGGGCGCGGGACGGCGCGGAACCCCGCCTCACCGACGCCACGCTCACCGGCCGCCGCCACGCGGGCCGGGGCGTCGCTGCCGGGACGGACGTCACCCAGCTCCACGACCGACCGCCCGAGACCGCCTCCGCCGAACGCGAGCGGGGTTCGGGCCGACGGGCAGGGCGTCTGGCGCGGGGGCGCGAGGGGCGTCGTCCAGGGGCGGACGTGGCCGAGAAGCGAGGGGCCGGGGAGGCTCCGCGCGGCAAACAGCGCCGACGGCCACCCGAAGCACGCCGACGACGTCCGGAGGGCGAGGCGGAGGCGACGGAGACACGAGGCCGGGCGGCACGACAGACAGGACGGGCCTCGGCGGACCTGCCGGACGGCCGTCGGGAACGACGCCCGGACCCCCGAGGCGACCGCCCATGGGGACGGCGCCGCCCGGGCGAGCCCGTGAGCCGACTCGACGCTCGAAGGCGCCGCTCCGGTGACAGGGCGGCCGAGCAGACGGAGACGCAGGGGCGGCGTCGGGAGGAGACGGGCGGTCGGCTCGACACGCAGAGGCGAGGCCCGGGACAGACGGCGGAGCGGTTCGGGCGGCGGAGAAGGCGTTCGGGCGAGCCTTCTGACGGGGATCGGGGGCAGGTGGCGGGGCGGTTCGGGCGGCGGAGAGGGCGTTCGGGCGAGGCTGTGCAGCGGGGGCAGGTGCTGGCCGGGCCGGGGGGTTCGGGGCGTCGGGCGGCGCGAGGGGATGGGAGTTCCGGTGGGGGAGAGGTTCACGGGGGGCGTGAGGTGCTGGGGCGTGTCGTGGGGGTCGGAAGTGCTCGGGCCGGTAACGGCGGAGGGCGTGTGTGGAGTCGTCGGGCGTTGCGGCGGCCGGGGCGTGGCGTCGGAGTGATCGTGCGGAGTGGAGGGGGCAAGGCTCCCGCTCCTCCGGTGCGGCTGACCCGGCGGGGGCGGATCGTGCTCGTGGTGGGCATGGTGTTGCTGTCCTTGGGCGGGTTCTGGCTGGGGACGCGGGCGGCTGGGCATGCGGCCGCGGGTGCCGTGGTGCCTGGCCGTGCGGGGGTGTCGTCGGTGGAAGCCGTTCTGGGGGCCGGAGTGTGGGGGATCGCGGACGCGCGGTGACCGGCGGTGGGGCGGGGGCGCCTTGGCGGGTTGCCCGGCGCTCCGTCCCGGCGCCAGGCTGCACGTCCCTCCGCGCCGCCGACCGCCCACCGGCCGACCGTTGACGGCTGACCGCTGGGGGTCGGGGCCGGTCGGGCCGGTCTCGTCCGGAGCGCTGAGCCGCCGGTCCCGCCACCTCCGACGGGGGCGTCTGGGAGGGGTGAACTGACCGCGCCGCATCGCCTGTTCGCTTCTGGACGGGACAGGTCGGGCGCGTTCGCCTCCGGTGGTGACCTCTGGGAGGGGTGGGCCGGTCCCCTTCGCCTTCGCCGGTGGCCTCTGGGAGGGGCACGCCGGTCTCGCCCGCCGCCTCTGGGCGGGGCGGTCCTGTTGCGTCAAGGGGCCGGTTCCGGTGGGTGTGCGTGGGAGCAGGGCTGATCTGTGGTGGTGGCGGGTGCGGAGGTTCTTGTGGGGATTTCGGGGGTAGGGGGGAGGGTCTTTCGGGAGCCGTGGGAGGTGGGGGGAGGGTGTGGGCTCCGGTACCTTTGTGGGGCCTGTTTGGGCTGGTCGCCGTCGGGTGACGGAGGGCGGCCGGCGCGGGCGCGCGGGGGCCTGGCCGGGGGCGACACGCCCGGGGCCTGTGTGACTGAGGGGCTGATCAGCGACTTCGGCTCCACGGTGCCGCTCAACTTGCGTTCATGGTCGCGCGCTTCTACGGTTGGACCACAACATCTAGTAGTTACACCGATGTCGGTTCACCACACCTTGTGTTTCCGTGACCGCACCATGGCGAGCCGTGGGGCGTGCGCGAGCGTACCGCGGCGAGGGTTTTACGCGTGTGGTGTGCCGTGCAGGTCAAGGAGGCGAAGCCGTGCACTGTCCGTTCTGTCGCCACCCTGACACCAGGGTCATCGACAGCCGGTCCACGGACGACGGCGCGGCCATCCGGCGCCGCCGTACCTGTCCCGAGTGCGGGCGCAGGTTCACCACGCAGGAGACCGTCCTGCTGATGGTGAGCAAACGCAGCGGGGTGACGGAGCCGTTCTCGCGGGACAAGGTCGTCGCGGGCGTGCGGCGGGCCTGTCAGGGCAGGCCGGTCAGTGAGGACTCGCTGGCGCAGCTCGGGCAGCGCGTCGAGGAGGCCATCCGGGCCAAGGGCGCGGCCGAGCTGCCGTCGAACGAGGTGGGCCTGGCGATCCTCGGTCCGCTCCGGGAGCTGGACGAGGTGGCCTACCTGCGATTCGCATCGGTTTATCGCGGTTTCGAGAGCCTGGCGGACTTCGAAGCCGAGATCTCACAGTTGAAGGCGGAGAAGGGGGAGTCATGACGGACACGGCCAGCGGTTCAGTGGCGCGCGGGGGAAAGAGGCCGCGTAAGGGGTTGCGGATGAAGCGGATCTTCACCAAGCCCGGCGTGCACCCGTATGACGAGGTCCAGTGGGAGCGCCGTGACGTCGTGATGACGAACTGGCGCGACGGCTCGATCAACTTCGAGCAGCGGGGCGTCGAGTTCCCCGAGTCCTGGTCGGTGAACGCGGCCAACATCGTGACCACCAAGTACTTCCGCGGCGCCGTGGGCACGCCGCAGCGCGAGTGGAGCCTGAAGCAGCTCGTCGACCGGGTCGTCGGCGTCTACACCAGGACGGGCATCGAGCACGGCTACTTCGCCAGCGACGAGGACGCCGAGATCTTCGACCACGAGCTCAAGCACGCGCTGGTCCACCAGGTCTTCGCGTTCAACTCGCCGGTCTGGTTCAACGTGGGCACCGCGTCGCCGCAGCAGGTCAGCGCGTGTTTCATCCTCTCCGTGGACGACCAGATGGAGTCGATCCTGGAGTGGTACAAGGAAGAGGGCGTGATCTTCAAGGGCGGTTCGGGGTCGGGGGTCAACCTGTCCCGCATCCGTTCGTCCAAGGAGCTGCTCTCCAGCGGCGGCACGGCCAGCGGCCCGGTCAGCTTCATGCGCGGCGCGGACGCCTCCGCGGGCACGATCAAGTCGGGCGGCGCGACGCGCCGGGCGGCCAAGATGGTCGTGCTCGACGTCGACCACCCCGACATCGAGGAGTTCATCGAGACCAAGGCGCGCGAAGAGGACAAGGTTCGCGCCCTGCGTGACGCCGGTTTCGACATGGACCTGGGCGGCAAGGACATCGTCTCCGTCCAGTACCAGAACGCCAACAACTCGGTGCGCGTCTCCGACGAGTTCATGAAGGCGGTGGAGAAGGGCGACGAGTTCGGCCTGCGCGCCCGCCTGACCGGCGAGATCATCGAGAAGGTCGACGCCAAGGACCTGTTCCGCAAGATGGCCAAGGCCGCCTGGGAGTGCGCCGACCCGGGTGTGCAGTACGACGACACGATCAACGACTGGCACACCACGCCGGAGACCGGCCGGATCACCGCCAGCAACCCGTGCTCCGAGTACGTGCACCTGGACAACTCCTCGTGCAACCTGGCCAGCATCAACCTGCTGAAGTTCCTGAAGGACGACAACACCTTCAACGTCGCCGACTTCGTCAAGCTGACCGAGCTGATCATCACCGCGATGGACATCTCGATCACCTTCGCCGACTTCCCGACCGAGCGGATCGGCGAGACCACGCGGGCCTACCGCCAGCTCGGCATCGGCTACGCCAACCTGGGCGCGCTGCTCATGGCCACGGGCCACGCCTACGACTCCGACGGCGGCCGCGCGGTGGCCGGGGCGATCACGTCGCTGATGACCGGTGTGTCCTACCGACGCAGCGCCGAGCTGGCCGGCGTGGTGGGGGCGTACGACGGTTATGCCCGCAACGCCGAGCCGCACAAGCGGGTCATGCGCAAGCACGCCGCGGCCAACGACAACCTGCGCACGGTCGGCACCATGGACGCGAAGATCCACGCCGAGGCGTCGCGCCAGTGGTCGGAGTGCCTGAAGGTCGGCGAGAAGAACGGCTACCGCAACGCCCAGGCCAGCCTGCTCGCCCCCACCGGCACCATCGGCCTGATGATGGACTGCGACACCACCGGCATCGAGCCCGACCTCGCGCTGGTCAAGTTCAAGAAGCTGGTCGGCGGCGGCTCGATGCAGATCGTCAACCAGACGATCCCGCGGGCGCTCAAGCAGCTCGGCTACCAGCAGGAGCAGATCGAGGCCATCGTCGAGTACATCGGCGAGCACAGCCACGTCGTCGACGCCCCCGGCCTGCGCAAGGAGCACTACGAGGTGTTCGACTGCGCGATGGGCGAGCGGGCCATCGCGCCGATGGGCCACGTGCGGATGATGGCGGCGACCCAGCCGTTCCTGTCCGGCGCGATCTCCAAGACGGTCAACCTGCCGGAGTCGGCCTCGATCGACGACATCGAGCAGGTCTACCTGGAGGGCTGGAAGCTCGGCCTGAAGGCGCTGGCCGTCTACCGCGACAACTGCAAGGTCGGCCAGCCGCTGTCGGCCGGCAACGGCGCCAAGAAGGACGAGCCGAAGGCCGTCGAGGCCGAGCCCGAGGTCAAGGTCATCGAGGTCAACCGGCCGACCCGGCGGCGCATGCCCAACCAGCGTCCCAGCATGACCACCCGTTTCACCGTGGGCGGGGCCAAGGGCTACATGACCGCTTCGTCCTACCCTGACGACGGGCTCGGCGAGGTCTTCCTCAAGATGTCCAAGCAGGGCTCGACGCTGGCGGGCGTCATGGACGCCTTCTCGGTGGCGATCTCCATCGGCCTCCAGTACGGGGTGCCGCTGGAGACGTACATGAGCAAGTTCGTCAACATGCGGTTCGAGCCGGCGGGCATGACGGACGACCCGGACATCCGGATGGCCACGTCGGTGATGGACTACATCTTCCGACGTCTGGCCCTCGACCACCTGCCCTACGACGAGCGGGCGGCCCTCGGCATCTTCTCGGCGGCCGAGCGCGCCGCGCAGCAGCGCGGCGAGGACCCGGCGGCGCTGCAGGAGGCGGTCGACCGCGAGGCGCTGGCCCAGTCGGCGCCGATCGAGGAGAAGCCGAAGCCGGAGCCGGTCAAGGAGCTGACGCTGGAGAGCCACCAGCGGTTCACCGCCGACGCGCCGCTCTGCATGACCTGCGGCACCAAGATGCGGCCCGCCGGAAGCTGCTACGTCTGCGAGGGCTGCGGCTCGACCAGCGGTTGCAGCTGATCCGAGTTGCTGAGCTGAGCTGAGGGGGATCCGGGAACGGGTCCCCCTCAGCGGCGTTCGCGGGGTCAGGTCTCGGTCAGCACGTCGCGCAGGACGTCGGGCCGGTCGGTGATGATGCCGTCCACCTGGTACGTCAGCAGGCGGCGCATGACGTCGGGGCTGTCGACCGTCCAGGCGAAGACCTTCATGCCGTGGTCGTGGACGAGCCGCACGTACGAAGGGGTGATCCCGGCGTACGGCGGGTTGACGTATGTCGCGAACCTGGACAGGCCGGACAGCGTGTCGGCGTCCGGCGTGCCGAGCAGCCCGATCGGCACCTCGGGCAGCAGCCGGTGGAAGGCGCGCATCGAGTCCCAGTCGAACGACTGCGCCACCAGCCGCCCCGGCATGAGCCAGACGGGATCGGCGCGCAGCGCGCGGACGATGCGTTCCTCGATGCCCGGGTAGAGCCGGGGCTCCTTGACCTCCATCAGCAGGCCGACGCGGGAACCGGCCATCGCGCGCAGCGCCTCCTGGAGGGTCGGGACCCGTTCGCCGGTGTACTCCCGGTCGAACCAGGAACCCGCGTCCAGCCTGCGGATCTGCGCGAGCGTGAGGTCGCGCACCCGCCAGGGGGCCAGCTCGGGCAGGACGTGCTCGACGTCGGTGGTCCGGGTGAGGGTGGTGTCGTGCATCAGGACCAGCTCGTGGTCCTTGGTCTCCTGGACGTCCAGCTCGAACATGGCGGCCCCCTGGCGGGCGGCGAGCTGGAAGGCGGCGACGGTGTTCTCCGGCGCGTACGCCGACGCGCCCCGATGGGCGACGTCGACCACAGTGCCGACCACAGTGCCGACCACAGTGCCGACCACAGTGCCGACCACAGTGCCGACCGCAGTGCCGACCGCGGCGGCGGGTGGTGAGGCCAGGGCCAGGAGGACGAGGGGCAGGGACAGGGCGAGTCGCCGGAACATGGATCTCCTCGGTTGGGGGAGGGGACCGACAAACCCGACCATGACAAGGCCGGATGACCGCGAGTTGAGGGCTCGGTAACGGAGTGGTGCCCGCCGGATGAGACTTTGACACCGCGGGCGGCAAGGCTTCTGGGACACGCGTGAGGGGCGGGTCGCCCGTGGCGGCCCGCCCCTCCGGTGTGCAGGTGTTACCTGAGGCCACCGTCCAGCGCGGTGGTGAGGACGCCGGTGTCACCCGACATCTCCCAGATCATCGCGCCCAGCAGCCCCTTGCTCTTGAGCCAGGCGGTCTTCTTACCGATCGACCAGGCGTCGTCGAACGACCACCACTGGCCGTTGTTGCCGGTGTAGCAGTAGGTGGCGACGGCCACCTCGTCATGGCGGACCGTGCAGCCGGGCACCATGGCGAGCAGGTTGCTGTAGCCGCGGGTGCCCGCCTCCTCCTGGAACTGGCCGGGAGCCGCGCCGTGCGCGTCCTGCCACTCGCCGGCCTTGCCGCCGTCGGTCACCTGCTGCCAGCCGCGGCCGTAGTAGGCCAGGCCGATGGTGAGCTTGCGCGGGTTGACGCCGGCCTGGAGGTAGACGTCGACGGCCTTCTCCACGCTGAAGTCCGGGTTGTACGGGCTGTCCGCGTCGAGGTACAGGTTGCCCTGGTGGCCGGTGCGGTTCGGCTCCCAGGAGTTGTCGCTGCCCGCGCCGTGGAAGTCGTAGCCCTGGATGTTGAAGATGTCCAGCGACTTGGCCACCTCGGGCAGGTCCCAGCCGGCGGCGATCTTGGCCGGGTCGGCCGGGGTGAACGCCGTGAGCTGGTACCGCTTGCCGGTCGTCGTCGTCAGCGCGTCGAGCTGGCGGCGGAACTCGGCGATGAGCAGCGTGTTGTTGGCCTTGTCGTTGGCGCCCACGTGGTTGCCCGCGTGTCCTTCGGCGCCCGGCCACTCCCAGTCGAGGTCGATGCCGTCGAAGATGCCGGCGGCCGTGCCCGGCCCGCCCTTGCCGTTGTAGTCGGGCAGGTTGCCCTTGATGTAGGTGTCGATGCAGGAGGACACGAACTTCTTGCGCGAGGCGTCGGTCGCCGCCACGTCGGAGAAGTACTTGGAGTACGTCCAGCCGCCGAGCGAGATCAGCACCTTGAGGTTCGGGTACTTCGCCTTGAGCTTCTTGAGCTGGTTGAAGTTGCCCTGGAGCTTCTCCCAGCCGGTGTCGGCGACGCCGTCGACCGACTGGGCGGAGCTGAACGGCCTGCCGTAGTCGGCCTCGGCGTCACCGGCGCCGTCGCCCTGGTTCGGGTCCTGCGGGTCGGACGTGGTGCCCTTGGTGACGCCCTGCAGGCAGGTCAGGTTCTTGGAGTCGATGTTGGCGAAGGCGTAGTTGATGTGGGTCAGCTTCGCCGCGTTCCCGGTGGTGTCGAGGTTGCGGACGAAGTACTGGCGGCCGTAGATGCCCCACTGCACGAAGTAGCCGACGCGGGCGTACCCGGTCTCGACGATGTCCGACGTCGTCACCTTCACCGGGGTGGAGGCGGCGGAGAGGTTGTCGTACAGGTCGCGGGCCTTGACCGTGAAGGTGTACTCGGTCGAGGGGGACAGGCCGGAGACGACCGCCGTGGTGCCCGTGACGGTCGTGGCCAGGGTCGAGCCGACGAAGACGTCGTAGTTGGCGACGCCGGTGTTGTCGGTGGAGGCGGTCCAGGCCAGCGAGACGCTGCTGGACGACTTGGCCGTGCTGCGCAGGCCCGACGGCACCGAGGGCGCCTGCGAGTCGTCGGCCGGGTTGCGGGTGGTCACCTTCAGCGGCGCGGAGGCGGCCGACAGCGTGCCCTTGCGGTCCTTGGCCTTGACGGTGAAGGTGTACTCGGTGTTCGGCGTCAGGCCGGAGACGGTGCCGGAGGTCTCGGTGACCGAGGCGGCCAGGGCCGTGCCGTTGTAGATCTCGTACCCGACGATGGGGAGGCTGCCCTGGGTGGCGGCGTCCCAGGCGAGCGAGACGGTCTTGGTGGTCTTGACCGGCGAGCGCAGGTTCCCGGGGGCGCCGGGCGGCACGTCGGGGGTGCCGTCGCAGTTGACGTCGTTGATCCGGCAGCTCGTCGGCTCGGCGTTGGCGGAGCTCACGGTGAAGCTCGGGCTGTAGGGCTCGGTGGTCGCGCCCGCGTTCACGGTGGTGTTGTAGTGGACGGGGGTCAGCGTGACCGTCCGCCCGCTCTGGGTGAGCGAGCCGTTCTGGGCGTTGCTCGCGGTGACGCCGGCGGGCAGGTCGAAGACGATCGACCAGCCGGTCAGCGCCGTCGTGCTGTTGTTGGCGACGATGAACTTGGCGGAGGTGCCGCTGACGTCGTACGTGGCGCTGACCGGGGGCTTGGCGGGCGGGTCACCGCCGGTGCCGTCGCAGTTGGCGCCGTTGATCAGGCAGCTCGTCGGCTGGACGGCCGAGCTCAGCGTGACCTTGGGGCTGTAGGGCTCGGTGTTCTTCCCCGCCTGCACGGTGTTGATGTAGAAAGCGGGGGTGAGCGTCACCTTGGTGCCGTTCTGGCGGATGGTGGCGTTCTGGGGGTTGCTCGCGGTGACCCCGGACGGCAGCTCGAAGACGATCGACCAGCCGCTGACGGCGGTCGTGCCCGGGTTGCTCACCAGGAAGGTGCCCATGTTCCCGGAGAGGGAGAACGTGGCGATGAGGCGGCTCGCGGCCTGTGCGGGAAGGGTGCACATGCCGATGATCACGAGAACAGCGATCAGGGGGGTGACTAATCGGCGCACGTCAAGGACCTTTCATTAAAGAAAGTTTCCTAACAATTACGCGGATCGTAAGCCCGTCCCACTGAACTTGCAAGAGCCTGTCTGATCTAGCCTGACAAGATGAGAGGGGTGCTGCCGGTCCTGCTGTCGGCGTGGTTCATGGCCCAGTTCGACTTCTTCGTGGTCAACGTGGCCGCGCCCGCCGTCGAGCACGACCTGAACGCCGGACCGGCGGCCCTGGAGCTGATCGTCGCCGGGTACGCCTTCACGTACGCGGCCGGCATGATCACCGGCGGCCGGCTCGGCGACCGCTACGGCTACCGTCGCCTGTTCGTCCACGGGGTGGCCGGTTTCACCGTCGCCTCGGTGTTGTGCGGCCTGGCCCCCGGAGCGGCCTGGCTGGTGGCCGCCCGCCTGCTCCAGGGCCTGGCGGGCGCCGTCATGGTGCCCCAGGTGCTGGCCATGATCTCGGCCGTCTACCCGCCGGAGCGGCGCGGCCGCGCCATCGGCTGGTACGGCGCCGCCGGCGGCCTCGGCTCCATCGCCGGCCAGGTGCTCGGCGGCCTGCTGCTCACCGCCGACGTGCTCGGCCTCGGCTGGCGGGTCATCTTCCTGATCAACCTGCCGGTCGGCCTGGTCGTCGTGCCGCTGGCCCGCCGGCTGCTGCCCGAGGCCGACCGTCGCGAGCCCGTCGCGTTCGACCTGCCGGGCGCGGCCGGGCTCGCCGCCGGGCTGGCGCTGCTGCTGGTGCCGCTCGGCCTGGGCAACAGCCTGGGCTGGCCCGCCTGGACGTGGGCCGCCATGGCGGCGAGCGCGCCGGTGTTCGCGCTGACCTGGTGGTGGCAGCGGGCCCTGGCCGCCCGCGGCGGGCAGCCGGTGCTCGACCTCGGCCTGCTCAAGGTCCACTCCTACCTGGCGGGCGTGGCGGCGATCGTCGCGTTCATGGCGTACTTCGCCTCGTTCATGTTCACGCTGACGCTGCTGCTGCAGAACGGGCTCGGGCTCACCGCGTTCCAGGCGGGGCTGGCGTTCGCACCGATGGGCGTGCTGTTCACCGTGACCTCGCTGCTGGGCACCCGCCTGGTCAGCCGGTACGGGCTCGTCGTCGTCATGGTGGGCGGCCTGGTCACCGCCCTGGGGCTGGCGCTGCTGGTGGTGGGGGCCGGGCGCGGGCTGCCGTACATCATGGTCGCGCTCGTGCTCGTGGGCTCGGGCAACGGCCTGGTCCTGCCCCGGCTCATCGGCGCCGCGCTGGTGGAGGTCGCGCCGCACCAGGCCGGCATCGGGTCGGGGGTGCTCAGCACGGCGCAGCAGTTCGCCGGCGCGGGCGGCGTCGCCGTGATCGGGGCGGTCTACTTCGCGGTCGCCGAGGGCGGCCACCACGCGCGGGCCATGCGCTGGTCGGCCGCCATCGACCTGGCGCTGATCCTGCTCGTGGTCGCGATGGTGGCCTACAACCGGCGGCGCGCCGTCAGGAGGGCGTCGGCAGCAGGGTCCCGTAGAGCCGCCTGACCCTGATCCTGACCACCAGCCGGCGGTCGGCGACCATGCGGTGCAGGAACGCCAGCTCGCCCCCGGCGTCGCCGAACGACGGCTGCATGGCCAGCAGCTCCAGCCCCACCTCGTCACCCGGCCGGTCGCTCACGGGGGACAGCTCGGCCTCGCCCTCGGCGACGGCGTAGGAGCCGAAGTCGTCGCTGGCGACGTAGAGCGCGCAGCGGGCGTCCTTGTGCAGGCGGCGTACCGTGAGCCGGTCGGCGACGGTCGAGATCCGCACCACCCGGGGCCTGGGGTCCCAGGTGTAGACCACGGTGGACAGTTGCGGGGGGCCGCCTGAGCCGTTGGTGGCGAGCGCGCCGAAGCGCTGGCCGGCGAGCAGCGCCGACAGAGCCTCCTCGGGCAGCTCCAGCGGCTGTGCCCCCATCGCCCCCATACCGCCCATTGCCTCCTGTGACATCCCTCGACCCCCGTCGTGATGCGGAGCTGTCAGCCTATCCCGAGTTGTCGGGAGAGTGACTGTGCGTCGGAGATCACCCAATATTCGGAGAATCGTCCGTCCGTCGCACGCAGGAGGTCGTGCCCGGAGAACGAGATCCGGGTGCCCGGCGGGGCGCTCGCGCCGGGCAGGCCGCCCCGGTAGGCGCCGCTGAACGTCCACCGGGCGGCGACCAGGTCACCGTCGACGGCCGGGCCCACGTCGAGCGTGACCCGGACGTCGTCGAACGGCTCGCGGCCCTGCCGGATCGCCTCGGCCAGCCCTTCGGGGCCGCGCACGTCCTGGCCGGGCCAGTGGCCGACGAATTCCCGGGTGACCAGGTCGGGCGCGAGGGAGAGGTCGCCGTTCCACAGTTCGAGCAGCCAGCGCTCGTACAGTTCGGTCAGCATGGCGGTACGCCTACCCCCGCGCGACGGGCTCAGCCGCAGTTGCCCCAGCTGGTACGGCCACCGCCGGCGATGGACCCGCTGGTCGCCTGGATCGTGCCCCAGTACTGCACGCAGGCGTTCTTGGCCCAGTACTTGACCGGCCCGGCGTACTGCCCGAACTTGCCGGCGTCTATGCGCACGATCGAGTCCTGCTTCTGGTTGCGCGCCTTGTGCATGACGGTGAGCCTGGCGCTCATCTGCGTCTTCGAGCCGATGAAGCGCGACTTGACCGTGACGACGCAGTTCTCGCCGGTGCCGCGGTTGTAGAGCAGGTAGACCGTGCCGTAACGCTCGCCTCTCTGGGTCTTGACGGGCCTCGTGCCGTCGGAGACGAGCCCGAAGCCGGAGCCGCAGATGCTCTGCGGGCTGCTCGCGGTTGTGGCCTCCGCCGGGGCCGCGAGCACGCCGCTGAAGGCGATCGCAGCCGTGAGAAGGATTGCCTTTGACGGCATACGCACTAGTACGTCCCTTTCGGTTGGCCTTGACTCAAGATCTCGACAAGCATGCCCGAAACTCGGTTATCGGTCCAGTTTTATGGAGGAAAGCATGGCGACTGTAGGTTTCCGCTATGACTCTCGCCATCATCAACGGATATGTCGTACCGGTTGACGGGGATCCCATCGAGGGCGGCACCGTCCTGGTCGACGACGGGAAGATCGTCACGGTGGGGCGGGACGTGCCGATCCCCGGCTCGGCCACCGTCGTGGACGCGGGCGGCGGCTGGGTGCTCCCCGGTTTCGTCGAGGCGCACGGCCACCTCGGCGTGTACGAGGAGGCCGAGGGCTGGGCCGGCAACGACACCAACGAGATGACCGACCCCAACGGCGCCCGGCTGCGCGCCCTCGACGCCATCAACCCGGCCGACCAGGGCTTCGCCGACGCGCTGTCCGGCGGCGTCACCACGGCCGTGATCAAGCCGGGGTCCGGCAACCCGATCGGCGGGCAGACGGTCGCGGTCAAGTGCTGGGGCAGGTCCGTCGACGAGATGCTGGTCAGACAGCCGGTGAGCGTGAAGAGCGCGCTGGGGGAGAACCCCAAACGCGTCTACGGCGACCAGAAGAAGCTGCCCTCCACCCGGCAGGGCGTGGCCGCGGTGATCCGCGACGCGCTCATGAAGGCGCAGGACTACAGGGCGAAGAAGGCCGCGGCCGAGCGCGAGGACAAGCCGTTCGACCGCGACGGCACGCTGGAGATCCTGGCCCGGGTGCTCGACGGCGAGCTGCCGTGGTGCCAGCACGCCCACCGCGCCGACGACATCGCCACCGCGCTGCGCCTGGCCGACGAGTTCGGCTACCGGCTGATCCTCAACCACGGCACCGAGGGCCACCTGCTGGCCGACACGCTGGCCGAGCGGAACGTGCCGGTCATCATCGGCCCGCTGTTCACCAGCCGGTCGAAGGTCGAGCTGCGGCAGCGCGCCCTGCGCAACCCGGGCATCCTCGCGCGGGCCGGGGTCGAGCTGGCGATCACCACCGACCATCCGGTGGTCCCCATCCACTTCCTCGTCCACCAGGCCACCCTCGCGGTCAAGGAGGGGCTCGACCGGGACACCGCGCTGCGCTCGATCACCGTCAACCCGGCCCGCATCATGGGCCTCGACGACCGGGTGGGCTCGCTCCGGCCCGGCCTCGACGGCGACGTGGTCATCTGGTCCGGCGACCCCCTCGACGTGATGAGCCGGGCGCTGCGGGTGTTCATCGCCGGGCGCGAGGTGTACTCCTACGTGGACGGGGAATCCGTCGTCGCCGATCCCTATTACCGCGAGTCACGGTGATGTAAGCGACTGTCAAGTGCGCGACGGCCGGGAACGCTCATAGTAGGTGCACTGAGTCGGAGAAAGGCGCCCCCCATGACAGCTCCGCAGTTCGCCAGGAGACCCAGCAAGGCGCTCCTGATCGGCCTGGTGGTCTCAGGCGTCCTCGCGCTGATCGTCCTCGGTCTCATGCTGCGCAAGGGAGGGCCGGTCGGGTTCGGGCTGTCGGCCGTGCTGGGGCTGGCGCCGCTGCCGGTGCTGCTGGCCGCCGTGCTCTCGCTCGACCGGCTGGAGCCCGAGCCGAAGCTGCACCTCGCCTTCGCCTTCGCGTGGGGCGCGGGCCTGGCGATCGTGCTGGGCGTCGGGCTGACGCTGGCCGGGCAGGCGCTGTTCCTGCGGGCCGGGTACGGCGCCCAGCTCGTCAACGACGTCGGCACCGTGTTCCTGGCCCCGGTGATCGAGGAGGCGCTGAAGGGCTCGGCGCTGCTGCTGCTCCTGCGCCGGAAACAGGAGATCGACGGCCTGACCGACGGCATCGTCTACGCCTCCATGGCGGGTCTCGGCTTCGCCGCCGTGGAGAACATCGGCTACTACCTGATCGCGTTCGGCCAGGACGGCACCGGCGCCGCGGTGCGGCTGTTCGTGCTCAGGGGGCTGATCGACCCGCTCGGCCATCCCATCTACACCTCGATGATCGGCCTCGGCGTCGCCTACGCGCTCACCCGCCGCACGCCCGCCAGGTTCGCCGCGATCCCGCTCGGCTACCTGGGCGCGGTCGTGCTGCACGGGCTCTGGAACGGCGCCGCCTCCACCCAGTCGCTGGCCTGGCTGGGCGCGGCGTACCTGGTGATCATGGTGGCGCTGGTCCTGCTCATCGTGGTCACCGTCGTCGAACGCCGTCAGCTCGTCTCGAAGATGGGCGTCTACCTGCCCGGCTACGGCAGCACCGGCCTGGTCACGGCGGACGACCTCACGATGCTCAGCACGCTCAAGGCGCGCAAGGCGGCCCGCAAGTGGGCCAGGGGGGCCGGGCTCGGCCGCGCGATGAGCGACTACCAGCAGGCCGCGACCGAACTGACCGTGCTGCACCTGCGGGCCGAACGCCAGGGCATGGACCCGGGCCGGTTCGAGACGGAACGCGCCGCCCTGCTCACCTCCATGGCCCACGCCCGCCGCTGGTAGCGGGGGCGGGCTCACGGGTGGGTGAGCAGCGCGGCGGGGGCCGTGACGGGTCAGGTTCACGGGCGGGTGAGCAGCGCGGCCAGGGCCGTGGCCGCGCTCAGCACGATGCAGGCCGCCACCGCCACCGTCGCCCCCTGCTCCACACCGAACGCGCCGACGACCGCCGCCACGCCGGCCGCGCCCAGGGAGGAGCCGACGTACCGGGCGGTGTTGTTGGCGCCCGACCCCATGCTGACCCGGTGGGCCGGCACGCTCTCGATCGCCAGATGGGTGATCGAGGAGTTGATCAGCCCTGACCCGGCGCCGCTCACCACCAGCCCGGCCACGACCAGCGGCAGGTCCAGCGAGCCGCCCACGCCCAGCAGGCCCGCGAACCCGAGCGCGGTCAGGCCGAGGCCGAGGGCCAGCCGGGCGGCGGTGCGCAGGCGTACCAGCCGGGACAGCAGCGACACCGCGAACGACGTGCCCGACCAGAGGCAGAACAGCAGACCGGTCTGCAACGGCGTCAGCGCGTGCGCGGTCTGCAGCACGGTCGGCAGGTAGCTGAGCAGGCCCACGACCGCCGCCCCGACGACCAGCGCGCCGCCGGTGGCGACCAGGAACACCGGCCGTCCGAACAGCTCCAGGTCGAGCAGCGGCTCCGGCCGCCGGCGCTCCACCGCCACGAACGCCGCCACCAGCACCGCCGCCAGCACGAACGCCCCGATCACCACCGGACGCCCCCACCCGGCACGCCCTTCGGTCACGCCCGCGACCAGCGCCCCGACGCCCAGGCTGAGCAGCAGCACGCCCGGCACGTCGAACCGGCGCGGCGCGGGGGAGCGCGACTCGTCCAGCAAGCGTGCCGACGCCGCCGCCAGGACGACCGCGCCGGCCGACAACACCCAGTAGACCGCCCGCCAGCTCACCGCCATGGCCAGCGCGCCGGAGACCAGCGGGCCCACCGCCGTGCCCAGCCCGATCATGGCGCCGTAGAGTCCCGTGGCCCGCACCCGCGCGGCGCCGGAGGGGTAGGCATGGCCGACGATGCCCAGGCTGGCGGCCAGCATCGCCGCGCTCGCCCCGCCCTGCACCAGCCTGGCCAGCACGAACACCGGCACCGACGTGCTCAGCGCGGCCGCCACCCCGGCGACCGCCAGCACCGCCGACCCCCACACCAGCACCCGCCTGCGCCCGTGGTCGTCGGCCAGCCCGCCGGAGACCAGCAGCAGCGCCGACAGCCCGAGCGAGATCCCGCCCAGCATCCACACCGGCCCCGTCGCCCCCGCGCCCAGGGACGCGGCCGTCTGCGGCAACGTCACCATCGGGACCGTGTAGTTCGTCAGCACCAGCAGGGGCGCCGAGGACGCCACGGCGAGCGTGCCCGGCCGGACCCGAGTCAGTTCGGTCATTGAACTCATTCGCGCAACGTACCACGGTTCGATGAATGAACTAACATGGGTTCCATGGCGCTCGGCAAGAACTACGAAGGCCAGGACTGCTCGCTGGCCAGGGCCCTGGAAGTGATCGGCGAACGGTGGACGCTCCTGGTGGTCCGCGACGCCATGTACGGCGTACGCCGCTACGGCGACTTCCTCGCCCACCTCGACATCCCCAGGGCGGTCCTGTCCCAGCGGCTCGGCGCGCTGGTCGAGGTCGGCGTCCTGGTCAAGAGCCGCTACCAGGACAACCCGCCCCGCGACGAGTACGTCCTGACCGCCGTGGGCCGCGAGCTGTGGGTCCCCCTGCTGGCCCTGTCCCAGTGGGGCGAGCGCAACCTCGGCGGGGCCGGGCCGCGCCGCCTGTTCCACCACGTGACCTGCGGCGCCCGGCTCGACCCCGTGTCCCGGTGCCCGTCGTGCGGCACGGTCGTCGGGGTGGAGGAGATCGAGGTGCGCCCCGGCCCCGGCCTGGAGCACAACAGGGACGACCCGGTCAGCATGGTGTTGCGTGAGCCCCACAGGATGCTCGCTCCGGTCTCCTGACAGAATCGGGCGGTAACCCCCGAAAGGAGATCAGATGAGCTGGGCGGAGATCGGGTCCGAGGAGGAGTTGCGGGAACTGCTGGGCGAGGTGATGCCGCGGGCCGCGACCAAGGAGCGGGTCCGGCTGCACGCTCGCGACCGCGACTGGCTGGCGGCGTCACCGCTCTGCCTGATCGCCACGTCCGACGACAAGGGCAACTGCGACGTCTCGCCCAAGGGTGACCCGGCCGGGTTCGTCCACGTCGTCGACGACACCACGATCGCCATTCCGGACCGTCCGGGGAACCGCCGGGCCGACGGGTTCCACAACGTCCTGAGGAACCCGCACGTCGGGCTGATCTTCGTGGTCCCCGGCCGCAACGAGACCCTGCGCGTCAACGGCCGTGCCCGGCTCGTGCGCGAGGCGCCGTTCTTCGACGAGATGATCGTCAAGGGCCACCGGCCGCGGCTCGCCCTGGTGGTGGAGATCGAGCAGATCTTCTTCCACTGCGCCAAGGCGTTCATGCGCTCGCAGCTCTGGACGCCCGACTCCTGGAACCCCTCCGCCCTGCCCTCGCACGCCAAGCTGATCAAGGAGGTCCAGGTCGTGGAGGAGACGCTGGAGCAGTTGGAGTCGTACTACAGCGAGTCCTACGCCAAGAGGCTCTACGGCTGATCCGTACGGCCGGCGGGGGGAGCCGGTGCCGTCGGACCTCGGGAGTGCGGGATCGTGCGGGTCAGGCGGCGGGCGTCGGCCCGCCGGGGAAGTGGAGCACGTTCTGGCCGCTGTAGGCCCGCAGGTCGATCACCTTGGGGTCGGCGGCCACGGTGCTTCTGCGGCGGGCCGCCGCCCGGATGTCGCGGATCTTGTGCCTGGCGACGTGCGGTGGCACGACCGCAAGCCTCTTCATGTGAGCCCCCCGTGATGTTCCTGTTACCTCTGTTATCTACCGATACAGCCGTAAGTTCGCTGTAAAGGGTAGCTAATAGGGCAACTTTCGCCCCGAGGGGGTGCACAGATCCGGCTCGGCCGGCGGCTGCGGACGTCTCGTGCTCGTGGATCCCAGGACTCTGACGCGCGTCAGGTCCCCGGAACCAGGCGGGCGGTCACGCCGACGCGGTTCCAGGCGTTGATCATCGCGATGGAGACGACAAGCGCGGCGAGCTGCTTCTCGTCATAGTGCTCGGCCGCCTGCTCCCACACCTCGTCCGGCACGGTCTCGCCGCGGTCGGCCAGGCGGGTCGCCTCCTCGGTCAGCGCCAGGGCCGCCCGCTCGGCGGGGGTGAAGACCGTGGCCTCCCGCCAAGCCGCGACCGACCACAGCCGCTCGTCGCTCTCCCCGGCCTTCTTCATGTCCCTGCTGTGCATGTGCACGCAGTAGCCGCAGCCGTTGATCTGGCTGGCCCGCAGCTTGACCAGCTCGATCGTGGCCGCGGGCAGGTCGCTGCCGTGCATGTACGCCTCCACCGCCAGGAACCCCCGGTACGCCTCCGGGGCGAGCTTGGCGATGTCGATGCGCTGGGTCATGGTGATCCTCCCTGTGTCGTTCGCTTCCATGACACAGGACGAGGCGGCCCCGCGCGATGTGACAGCTCCGGGATGGGAATTCTCTGGTCTCAGCCCGCGCAGTTGCCCCAGGAGTTGCGGCCGCCCCACGCCTCGACGCGGTTGTCCGGGGTGCGCGTCCAACCCGCGTACTTCACGCACTTCCAGCTACCGTCGATGTGGCCGGTCTCGGCGTAGAAGCGGTAACGCTGCACGTCCTCGCTCCGGCCGCCGCCGCGGACCTCGATGGAGGCGCCGGTGACCGTAGGGGTGCCGCGGTAGGCGATCTTGATCGCCGCGACGCAGTTCTTGCCGGCGCGCTTGTTGTACATCAGGTAGACGTGTCCGAGAACCGCTCCGTCGCGCGTCTTCATCGCGCGGTGGCCGTCCCGCACCCGCTGGTAGCCCGCGCCGCAGACGCGCTCGGGCGTCTCGGCGGAGGAAGCGGCGGAGGCGGAGGTGGCCGAGGCGGCGTAGGCGGAGGAGGGGACGGCGGCGATACCGGCGGCGACCAGACCGGCCGCGATGACCGTGCGCGTCAGCACGATATTCCCTTCGGCGGGGGATAAAAGGACGTCGTCGATCTTTACCGAGACTTGACCGTAATTCAAGGGGGTTGGTGAATGCCGCTCATCGCGGTGTCCGCCGTCTGGGCCGTGTTCTGGGGAGCCTGGTCGGCCCTGCTGCCGGCGGTCAAGCTGGAGCTGGGCCTCTCGGCGGCGCAGCTCGGCGCGGCGCTGAGCGCCGTGCCGATCGGAGCCCTGCCCGCGATGGCGCTGACCGGCCGGCTGGCCCGCGGACGCGAGCGCCGGGCCCTCATGGCGGCGACCGCGCTGTTCGGGCTCACCGTGGCGGGGCTCGCCGCCGTCACCGGGCCCTGGCAGCTCGCGGCCGCGCTGCTGCTGCTCGGCGCGGCCAGCGGCGCGCTCGACGTCACGCTCAACCTGACCACGGGACGCGTCGAGCGCGAGAGCGGCCGGCGGCTCTTCCAGGTGGTGCACGCGGCCTTCCCAGTCGCGGTCATCGTGGCCGCCCCGCTCGCCGGCCTGGCCCGGTCGCTCGGGGTGCACACCGGGACCGTGCTCGTGGTGATCGGGCTGATGGTGGCGGCGACGTCCCTGTCGCTGCCGGCCCTGCCCGTCGGACGCGGCCGGCCCGCGCCCTCCGGCGACCCCCGCGCGGGACACCGGCTGTGGGGGCTCGCGCTGCTGCTCGGGACGCTGGCCGGCTGCGTGCTGGTGATCGAGAACGCGGTGGAGCAGTGGTCGGTGCTCCTGCTGGAGGAGCACCGGGACGCCACGCCCCTGACGGCCAGCCTCGCGCCCTCGGTCTACATGGCCGCGCTCACGGCCGGCCGGATCGCCGCACATACGCTGCCCCCGGTGCCGCTGCGCGCGTTGTACCTGGTCGCCGGGGCGGGCGGCGCGGCCGGGATCGCCCTGGCCGGGCTCGGCGGCGGCGTGCCGCTGTCCATGGCGGGCTTCGCCCTGACCGGGCTGACGCTAGGGCCGCTGGTGCCCGCCCTGCTCAGCCGTGCGGCCGCCGACGACCCCACCGGGACGCTGGTGTGGGGCGTGTCCACCGTCTCCTACACCGGGTTCGTCGTCAGCCCGCTGCTGGTGGCGGGCCTGACCGGGCCGTTCGGGCTGCCCGTCGCGCTCGCCGCGCTCGGCCTGCTGGGGCTGCCGCTGATCGCACGCTTCGCCGTCATCGAGGGTGAATCAGCCTGAATATGGTGCTTCGTTGGGGAAAGCGCACCACGGATCCGGGTATTGCCCGAGGTGATCGGACCGTGAAGAGGGGATCACCATGGCCGTCTGCGACAACTGCGGCAACGACTACGACATGGCCTTCGAGGTGCACGCGCAGGGCGCGGTGCACACCTTCGACTGCTTCCAGTGCGCGATCGAGGCCATGGCGCCGATCTGCGAGCACTGCGGCACCAAGGTCATCGGCCACGGCGTGCAGTCGGGCGAGCACTGGTACTGCTGCGCCCACTGCGCCCGCGAGGAGGGCAACAAGGGCATCGTCGACCGGGTGATGGCGAGCACGTCCGCCTGACCCGCGGGCGCTACGCCTCCTTGAGATCCAGCAGCGACCGCATGCGGCTCAGGGAGCGGTCGAGCGCGTCCTGAGGCACCGGGGCGGCGAGGTCGAGCGTGATGGCGCCGCCCTTGGCCTCCCAGACGCCGGCCACCCGCCCCTCGTGCACCACCACGGGCGAGATCCAGCCCGCCTGACGGCTGACCTTCGGCTTGAGCGGCGGCGGGACGAGCGGGGCGAGGGTACGCGGCGCGCCCAGGATGAACTGGTCGAAGCCCGGCAGCAGGTGGACGTCCGCCGAGGGCCGGGTGGCGGCCAGGTCGTCGGCGTGCTCGGCCAGCGCGTGGAGAACCGTGCCGTCGTCGGCCCTGATTTCCACCAGCTCGGGGGCCAGCCCCTTGACCCACCCCCTGAGCACCGCCTTCCTGGCCACGCCGCCGAACAGCCAGGTGTCGAACATCTCCGGCGTGGCCGGCCCATGGGCGCCCAGGAACGCCCGCAGCACCCGCACCCCGGCCTCTTCCTGGTCGGGGAGCACCCCCGGCCAGCCCGGGACCCACGATCGCGGCGCGGTGAAGGTGACCTTGCCCTCGCGGGGCGGCCCGTAGCACAGCTCGCCCAGGCGGCTCAGCGGCTTGAGCAGTGCCCCCCACCCGGACGTCAGCGCCTCGCGCAGATGGGCCTGCCCGGTCAGCGCCACGACCTCCTCGACCAGCTCCTCGCGGGTCAGCGGCGCGCCCTTCAACGCCTCAGGGACGGCCTCGATGACGGCCTCGATCTCGGCGGCGGTCACGCCGTGGCCGCGCTGCCAGGAGCCCTTCTCCCAGAAGCGCAGCGTGCTCAGCGCCGCGCACAGGCCGGCCAGCTCGTCGGCGGGCACCAGGTGGAGGGTGCCGCGCATGAGCCAGGTCTTGACCAGGGCACGGTCGGCCCACAGGGCCTGGTCGATCTCGCCGGGGACGGGCCGGGCGCTCCGGACCGCCACCGCGAGCTGGGCCGAGGAGGCGACCTGCGCCTGCACCCCGCACAGCCGGCGCACCACCGAGACCGCGTCAGGCCCGTCGGCCGCCGCCACGAACTGCCTGCGCAGCCGCCAGGCGAGGATCTGCGGCCAGGTGAGGTCCATCGTCATGCGTCACTTCTACCGTCTCCCACCGACAGTCCGCACATCCGCGCTCTTCGCGGCCGTTCCGGTCGCCTTCGCCGTCGCCTTCCTCCCGCAGTCCGTCGACCCGCCGCCCGCCGCCGGGTGGACGTGGCGACGGGCGGGATCTTCATCGGGCTCGGCGTGAAGCCGGCCGTGGAGCGCTGGGCGCGGGTCAGCCGGTGAAGCCGATGTCCTCGTAGCGCAGGTCGTAGAAGCCGCGCGCGCCGACGTTGGCCAGGGTCTGCCTGGCCGCCACGTTCTGCGGACGCTGGTAGAGCGGCAAAACGTTGACCAGCTTCCAGATCAGCCCGTCGGCCTCGTTCGTCTGGGTGCGGGCCGCCGCCGGGTCGAGGTTCTGGGCCGCCTTGTCCATGGCCTGGTCGATCTCCGGCGAGCCAGTCCGGCCGAAGTTGGCGTTCCAGGTCTTGCCGTTCGCTGAGTTCGCGTAGATCCCGTAGCTGCTCGAAATCGGATAGGGCGTGCCGATGTAGGCGAAGGGCGTGATGTCGAAGTTGCCGGGGATGACGTACTTGGTGAAGAAGTCGTCGCTCGGCACCGCCTTGATCGTGAGCTTCACCCCGATCTGGGCCAGCATGTTCTGGGCCAGCTCACCCTCCGACTTGCTCAGCTGCACCCCCGACGGCACCACGAACCGCAGGTCGAGCGGCTGCCCGTTCTTCTGCCTGACGGCTCCGTTCAGCTTCCAGCCGGCCGCGTCGAGCATCTGCTTGGCGCGGTCAGGGTTGTAGACGCCGAGACTTCCGGCGTTGTCCAGGTATCCCTCCTGGGTGTTCATGAAGAAGTGGTTGTTCAGCGGCTCGATCGGCCAGTCGAGCCCCTGGAGGTCGGACTGCGCGATGGCCTGCCGGTTGATGCCAAGCTGGATGGCCTGCCGCACGTTGACGTCCTTGAGCAGCTCGCTCGACCCGTTGAAGGTGAAGTGCCGGAAGTCGGGCCCGGCGGCCTGGCGCACCTGCGCGCCCTGCGTGGACCTGGCCCGCGCGTAGTCGGGCGCGGAGGGCCCGACGTCGATGAGGTCGAGCTCCCCGTTGCTGAACGCGCCGATCAGCGAGTCCTGCTCCGAGGCCCGGTAGATGATCTGGTCGAGCTTGGCCCGGTCGCCCCACCAGGTGTCGTCCCGGACGATCGTGATGGTCTTGGCCGTCTGGTCGAAGCCCTTGAACTTGAACGGCCCGGCGGTCACCGGGATCTTGTTCAGCCAGGAGGTGTTGAAGGCCTGCGGGGTCCGGTTCGTCGCGGCCGGCAGCAGCGGCCCGAACAGCGACTGCCAGTCGCCGAACGGCTTGACGAAGGTGACCTTCACCTCGTGGTCGTCCTTGCCCCGTTCGACCTTCTCGATGTCCTGGTAGCCGGTGGCCGAGACGATGTGGAAGTCGGGGTTGCGGCCGTTGAGCGCCTGCCACTGGGCCTGGTAGTCGGCCCACGTGATCGGCTGCCCGTCCGACCACTTGGCCTTGGGGTTGAGGGTGTACGTGACGACCTGCTTCGGGCTCTGGTCGGTGACCTTGGCGTCGAGCACGTAGTCGCGGTCGACGGTGATCTCCGCCTTCTCGTCGGAGACGAACGGCGAGGGCAGCAGCGCGTTGCTGATCACGGCCGCCACCGCCAGATTGCCGTCGACGTGGTTCCTGTTCCACTGGCTGGGGAACTCGTTGATGCCCCAGCGCAGCGTGCCGCCGTCCTTGACCTTGTCGCGCGGCTGCGGGTTGATGTCGAAGGCCCTGATGGTCTTGTGCGCACCTTGCGTGCCGCTCGTCGAGCCGCCCCCCGAGCCGCCGCCGCCACAGCTCACCAGCGACAGCGAGCCCGTCACGGCGACGGCCACGACAAGACGTGAAGCTTTCATCGAGCGCATTCCTCCTGATCTAGACGACGTCGAGCCTCTCGGCGTAATGGCAGGCCGCCCCCTGGTCGTCGGCCACCGGCAGCACCTCCGGCTCGACGCCCACGCACAGCGCGCGCTCGTCGTCGGTGAGCACCGAGCGGAACTTCGGGCACCGGGTGCGGAAGCGGCAGCCCGTCGGAGGGTGGGCCGGGCTGGGCAGGTCGCCTTCGAGCAGGATGCGCTCGCGTACGCGCTCACGGGCCGGGTCGGGCAGCGGGATCGCCGACAGCAGGGCCTGCGTGTACGGATGCGCCGGAGCCCCGTAGACCGCGTCGACCTGCCCGATCTCGGCGATCCTGCCCAGGTACATGACTGCCACCCGGTCGGCGATGTACCGCACCACGGCCAGGTCGTGCGCGACGAACAGGTACGACAGCCCGAGCCTGTCACGCAGCGAGCCCAGCAGGTTGATGACCCCTGCCTGGATCGACACGTCGAGCGCCGAGACCGGCTCGTCCAGCACCAGCAGCCTGGGCTCCAGCGCCAGCGCCCTGGCGATGCCGATGCGCTGCCGCTGCCCGCCGGAGAAGTCCTGCGGGTAGCGGGCGGCGTGCGCCGGGTCGAGGCCGACCAGCGCGAGCAGCTCGCCCACCCGCCGGGCCGGCCGCCGCTGCCCGTGGGTGCGCAGCGGCTCGGCCAGGATGTCGTAGACCGTCATGCGCGGGTCGAGGGAGGCCATCGGGTCCTGGAAGACCACCTGCATGTCCCGCCGGACCGCGGTGCGCTCGGCGCCGTCGAGGCGGGCGGTGTCGCGGCCGAGCACGACCACGCGCCCCTCCTGCGGCGGGACGAGCTCCAGGATCTGGGTGAGCGTGGTGGTCTTGCCGCTGCCCGACTCGCCGACCAGTCCCAGGGTCTCGCCCCGGCGGATGTCGAAGCTGACGCCGGCCACGGCGTGCACCGTGCCGACCCGGCGCTTGAACAGCGCCCCCTTGAGCAGCGGGAAGTCCTTGACCAGTCCGTCGACCTCCAGCACCGTCTGCTCGCCGCGGACCGCGGGCGCGACGGGCTCCAGGGCCGCGTGACGGCCGGGGGCCTCGGGGCGGACGACCTCCCAGCGGATGCACGCCGCCCGGTGGCCCACCCCCACGTCGAACAGCGGAGGCTCGGCCTCGTCGCACGCGTCGATCTTCAGCGGGCAGCGCGGCGCGAACGGGCAGCCGGGCGGCAGCGCGGCGGGGGAGGGCGGGTTCCCGGCGATCGGGACCAGCGGCTGCCGCCCGCCGCGGTCGACCCGCGGGATCGAGGCCAGCAGCCCCGCCGTGTACGGCATGCGCATCCGGTAGTAGATGTCGTCGACGTCGCCCACCTCGACCGGGCGGCCGGCGTACATGACCAGGACCCGGTCGGCGAACCCGGCCACCACGCCGAGATCGTGCGTGATCATGATGATCGCCGCGCCGGTCTCCCGCTGGGCCTTCTTCAGCAGCTCCAGCACCTGCGCCTGGATGGTCACGTCGAGCGCGGTGGTGGGCTCGTCGCAGATGATCACGTCGGGGTCGTTGGCGATGGCCATCGCGATCATCACGCGCTGCCGCATGCCGCCGGAGAACTCGTGCGGGAAGGCCAGCGCCCGCTCGCTCGGCGACGGGATGCCGACCAGCTCCAGCAGCTCGACGGCCTTGACCGCGGCGTTCTCCTTGCTCACCCGCTGATGGACGCGGACGGCCTCGGCGATCTGGTCGCCCACCCGGTAGACCGGCGTGAGCGCCGACAGGGGGTCCTGGAACACCATCGACACGGTCTTGCCGCGGAAGCGGGTCAGCTCCCGCTCGGGGGCGCCGACCAGCTCCTTGCCGTGCAGGCGCACCGACCCGGTCACCCGGGCGCTCGGCGGCAGCAGGCCCATGACGGCGGCCGAGGTGACCGACTTGCCCGACCCGGACTCGCCCACGATGCCCAGCACCTCACCCGGGCTCACCGAGTAACTGACCCCGCGCACCGCGCGTACGTCACCGAAGGACACGTGGAGGTCGCTGACCTCCAGGACCGGGTTCGCCGCGGGCCTCATCGCCGCGCCGCCGGGTCGAAGGCGTCGCGCAGCGCGTCGCCGATGAGGTTGACCGCCAGCACGGTCACCACCAGCAGCCCGGCCACGAACCAGAACGTCCACGGCGCGTAGACCGCCGTGCGCGAGCCGTCGGCGATCAGCGTGCCGAAGGAGACGTCGGGCGGCTGGATGCCGAACCCGAAGTACGACAGCGAGGTCTCGGTCAGGATGGCCGCGCTGACATTGAGCGTGGCGTCGACGATGAGCAGCGAGGACAGGTTGGGGATGACGTGCCGGAAGATGATCCGCACCGGCGGCACGCCCATGAAGCGGGCGGCCTGGATGTACTCGCGCTCCTTCAGCGAGATCGTCATCCCCCGGACGATCTTCGAGGTCACCATCCACAGGAACAGCGCCAGCATGATCACGAACAGCACCCACTGCCCGGCCCCGAACAGCGGCGACATGATCGCCAGGATGAGGAAGGCGGGCAGCACGAGCAGCAGGTCGGTGATCCAGCTCAGCGCCCGGTCGGTCCAGCCCAGGAAGTAGCCGGAGAAGGCGCCCACCACGGCCGCGACCGCGGTGGAGACCAGCGCCGCCAGCAGGCCCACGATCAGCGACTTCTGCATGCCGCGCAGGGTCACCGCGTAGACGTCGGCGCCCGTCTGGAGCGTTCCGAACCAGTGCTGGGCCGAGGGCGGCTGCAGGAACGCCGTGAAGTCCTTGTCGGTGTAGGACCACCGGCTGAACAGCGGCCCGACGAACGCCAGCAGGAACATCAGCGCCAGCACCGCGAACCCGACCAGCCCCTGCGGCGAGCGGAAGAAGCGGCCGGCCACCACCCGCAGCCGCGACGGCGCCCGGCCCAGGTCGCCGGTCAGCTCCTCCGCCAGCTCCTCCTCCGAGAGCGTCATCACGCCCGCACCCTCGGATCGAGTGCGGCGTGCAGCAGGTCGGAGGCGAGCGCGGCGCACAGCACGGCCACGGCGGCCAGGAAGGAGATCGCCGCCACGGTGTTGACGTCGTTGGTGAAGATCGAGTTGATCAGCTGCTCGCCCAGCCCGTGCCAGCCGAAGATCTTCTCGGTGAAGGTGGCCCCGGTCAGCAGGCTGCCGAACGTGAAGGCGAAGTAGGTGGCCACCGGGATCAGCGCGGTGCGCAGCGCGTGCCGGGTCAGCGCCTTGCGCCTGCTCAGCCCCTTGGCCCTGGCCGTACGGACGAAGTCGGCGCCGAGCACGTCGAGCATCATGTTGCGCTGGTAGCGGCTGAAGATCGCGACCAGGCCCACGGACAGCGAGATCGTCGGCAGGATCAGGTGTTGCAGCCGGTCGAGCGCGTACCCCCAGAAGCCGGTCTCCAGGCCGGCGCTGTACTCGCCGCTGACCAGCAGCACCTGGCGGCCGAAGACGTTGTCGTTGGCCCAGGCGCCGGCCAGGATCAGCATGTTGGCCAGCACCACGACCGGCACCGCGAGCACGACGAACGACAGGCCCGTCGAGAGCCGGTCGAACCAGCCGTACTGCCTGACCGCCGCGTACGCGCCCACCAGCACCCCCAGCAGGCTCCCGAAGAGCAGCCCCAGGATCACCAGCCGGAACGTGACCCCCATCCGCCGCCTGAGGTCCTCGTTGACGGGCGAGCCGGTGACCGTCTTGCCGAAGTCGCCGTGCAGCACCCCCGACGCCCACGTGGCGTAGCGCTGCAGCAGCGGGGTCTTGTCGTTGAGGTTGAGCGCGGTGAGCTGGGCGTCGACGACGGCGGGCGGCGGCTTGGGGGTGCGGTCGGCGTAGTTGGAACGCGGGTCGAGCGCCCCGGCGGCCAGCAGGTACGCCAGGCTCGCGGCCACGCCGACCAGCACCACGTAGTTGAGCAGCCTGCGGGCCAGGAACCCCGCCATCGTCCCCCTCCCGGACGCACACGATAGGTAGTCATACTGCTACAGGCGGCAGCATCGTGGCGCGCGGAAATGCCAAAGAGGGGTTAACGTCCGGAAAGTTCGTCCACGGCGGTGCGCACGTCGTCGCTGGTGATCGTCGTGAGGTCGGCGGAGCTGGCCGACCCGCCGCCCGACGCCTGGGCGGCCAGGCGCACGTCGCGGCGCATCGCGGCCCGCTCGAACAGCGACCGGGCGAAGCGGCCGTTGCCCAGGCCGTCGATCAGCCGCTCCTCGCACACCCAGGCGAACACCTCGTCGAGGTCGCGCAGGGCCTGCTCGTCGAAGTTGTCGCCGGCCTTGGCCGCCAGCAGCACCGCGATCTGCGACAGCTCGCGCGGGGAGTAGCTGGGGAAGGCCACGCGCTGGTTGAACCGGCTGGCCAGGCCGGGGTTGGTGGCCAGGAAGGAGTCCATCTCGCGCGGGTAGCCGGCCAGTACGATGACCAGCCGGTCGCGGTCGTCCTCGGCCCGTTTGAGCAAGGTCTGGACGGCCTCCGAGCCGAAGGCGTCGCCGCCCGCGTAGCCGGGGTTGACCAGGCTGTAGGCCTCGTCGATGAACAGCACGCCGCCGAGCGCCCGGTCGACCAGCTCGTTGGTCTTGATCGCGGTGGCGCCGAGGTGCTGGCCGACCAGGTCGGCGCGATGGGCCTCGACGACGTCGGGCCTGGCCAGCAGGCCGAGCGCGGCGAAGACGCGGCCGAGCACCCGCGCGACGGTGGTCTTGCCCGTGCCGGGCGGCCCGGCGAACACGAAGTGGCGCATCTGCGGCGGCGTGGGCAGCCCGCGCTCCTGCCGCATGCGGGCCACCTGGAGCTGGGCGGCGATGGCGTGCACCTGCCGCTTGACCGGCTCCAGACCGGCCATCGTGTCGAGGTCGGCCAGCGCCTCCTCCAGCGTGGGCGTGGCCACGTAGCCGCGGAAGCGGGCGGTCAGCTCCTCGAACGCCTTCGTCACGTCGGGCGTGGTGGTGGTCACCAGGTCCTGTGTGGTCGGGGTGCCGCCGGCGCCCACCACCCGGACGTCCCTGGCCTGCGCGGCGGCCTCGACCAGGCTGCGCACGAACCGGGCGTTGCCCAGCTCGTCGACCAGGCCGCGCCGCTGGACGTCTTCGAAGAGGCCGAGCAGGGCGCGCCCGGTGTCGGGGCCCATCGTGTCGCCCCTGCGCCGCTGGAGCACCTCGGTGATCTCGGCCAGCTCGGGGGCCGAGTAGCTGGGGAAGCGCACGCGGGTGGCGAACCGGCTGGCCAGGCCGGGGTTGCTGGACAGGAACCCGGCCATCTCCTGCTCGTAGCCGGCCAGGATGATGATCAGGCGCTCGCGGTCGTCCTCGGCCCGCTTGAGCAGGGTCTGCACGGCCTCGGCGCCGAACCTGTCGGGCTGGCCGTCGGAGGAGTTGACCAGGCCGTAGGCCTCGTCGATGAACAGCACGCCGCCGAGCGCCCGGTCGACCAGCTCGTTGGTCTTGATCGCGGTCGCGCCCAGGAACTCGCCCACCAGGTCGGCCCGCTGCGCCTCGACCACGTAGGGGGTCTCCAGCAGGCCGAACGCGTAGAAGATCTTGGCCAGCGCGCGGGCCACGCTGGTCTTGCCGGTGCCCGGCGGGCCGACGAAGACGAAATGCCTGGTCGGGCGTTCGGCGGTGTAGCCGGCCTCGGCCCGCAGCCGGGTGGCCTCGATGGAGGCGGCGATCGAGCGGACCTGCTCCTTGACCGGCGCCAGCCCGATCATGCCCTCCAGCTCGGCCAGCGCGTCCTCGACGGAGATCTGCGGCGGCGCCCCCGCCTTGTCGGCCTGCTGCTCGGGACGGCTCTCACGGGCGCGCACGCGCACCTGCTGCTCCTCGGCGGACAGCTCGGCCTTGGCCCGGCGCGCCTGGAGGAACCGGTAGACCAGCATGACGACGGCCGCCGCGCAGGCGCCCCAGAGCGCGGCGGCGGCCGACAGGAAGGAGAGCCCGAAGGCCAGCACCCCGGCGGGCACGAGCGCCGCCAGCGTGCTCACCCACGGCGTGACCCAGCGGATGAGGTGGGAGGCGGCGGCCACGGGCAGGGCCAGCGCGACCATCGCGTGCAGTGCCACGGATCCGGGCGGGAAACGCCAGGAGAACAGCGGCAGCACCAGCACGACCCAGCCGGCCACGACCAGCGCCGTCGCGGCGGCCCGCGGGAAGCGCATGGTCAGCGCCACGAAGGCGAGCGCCAGCAGGACGAGGGGGAACGTCGTCAGCAGATCCCAGCCGAGCGCCGCGCCCACGCCCATGGCGGCGATGAGCAGCACGGCGTAGAGCACCCGGCGCACGGCCGGGGGAATCTGGAAATATCGCAGCCTCACCTGCTCGAACAGATCCCGCGCCGCGTCCCGCCCCGCGGCCTGGGCCCTGTCGGACTCACGCATCACGCCTCCCCGGTCCGCCCCCGGTTATACCGCACCCGACCGACGATTGGGCGGGCCTGACACGCTAGGTGGAGGTCACGAAACGGGCGATCAAACGTCCGAATTCGGGGCCGGCGTCCTCCTGGAGGAAGTGTCCGGCGCCGGCGATCACCGGATGGGACAGCCCGGCCGTGCCCGCGACGGCCTTGAGCATGATGGGCGCCATGCCGGCGGTGATGGGGTCGCCGTCGGAGAAGGCCACCAGGAACGGGCGGTCGAGCGTCGTGAGGATCTGCCAGGCAGTGCGGTTGGCGGGCGCGGCGGGGTCGTCGGGCGTGACCGGCACGAGACCGGGCATGACACGCGGGCCCGCTTTGTACGACTCGTCCGGGAACGGCGCGTCGTAGGCCGCCCGCACCTCGTCACTGAGCCGCGTCCGGCAGCCGGCCTGGACCAGGCGGGCGATGTCCAGCGTGGGGGCCGCGGCGACGGTGTCCTTGAAGCGGTGCCAGACGTCGGGCATGGGAATGTCACCCGAGGGCAACCCCGTGTTGGCGGCCACGATCCTGGCCACGCGTTCCGGGTGCTCGGCGGCGATGCGCAGCCCGATCAGCCCGCCCCAGTCCTGGCCGACGACGGTGACGCCGTCCAGGCCGAGCGCGTCGAACAGCAGCGCGCGGGTCCACTCCACGTGCCTGGCGTAGGTGTGCTCGGCCGGGTCCACCGGTTTGTCCGAGCGGCCGAAGCCGATCAGGTCGGGGGCGATCGCGCGCAGCCCGGCCGCGGCCAGCTCGCGCATGACGTGGCGGTAGAGGAAGGACCAGCTCGGCTCGCCGTGCAGCAGGACGACCGGCTCGCCGTCCGCGGGGCCCGCCTCGACGTAGGCCATGCGCGGGCCGTCCGGCAGGTCGGCGTGGCGGGGCTCGTAGGGGAAGTCGGGCAGGCCGGCGAAGCGCTCTTCGGGGGTTCGCAGAGTCCGCATAGAACAAAACTCTAGTCACCGTCGCTGGTGCCGGCCGGGGAACTCGCCGACGAGCACCTGCTTGGGGGTGACGCGCAGGACGTCGGGGCCGGGCCGGGCGATGCCCCGTACCTCGACCCAGAACCGCCGTTGCAGCGGGTCGGCCGCGAACACCGCGACGCGCGGGTCGGCCTCGACGCCCTCCCACGCCTCGGGCCCGGCGATCAGCCGCAGCTCGCCGGAGGAGGTGACGGACCCGGCCGCGCCGACGACCCGGGGGCCCATGGGGTCGCCGTAGGCCAGGACGAGGCTCCTGGCGTAGGAGAACGCCTGGCGTACCTCCGAGGGCAGCGCCACCGAGGGCGCGCCGCCCATGGGCAGATCGCACATGACGAGGGAGGCCCGCCAGGGCCCCGGCGCGCCGTGCCACCACGAGCGCAGGGCGCGCACCGCGTACACCGCCATCGCCGCGCCCAGCGCGCCCAGTCCCGTCCGCCAGCCCCAGGCCGACCCCAGCGCGCCCCCCACGGCGCAGCCGAGGGCGGCGAGCGCCACCAGGCAGCCCGCGGCCAGGAGCCACCCGTCGCCCCTGCCGCGGGCGCGCAGCCAGGCCCGCACCATCGGGAACGGCACCGCCACCGCGGCCACCGCGGCCCTGGGCTCGACCACCAGCGCCCCGCCCACCAGCGGCACCAGCACCGACCAGGTCCTGACGAGGACGATCCACAACGTCACGCCGGCGTTCCTGGCCGCCGTGCGCTCGCCCGGGACGGACCCCAGCTCGGCCAGCGCGGGCAGCGGCCGCCCCCGCCACGCCTCCGCCAGCACCCGCACGACCGCCAGCGCCGGCCACATCAGCACCACGATCCCGGCCAGCCCCGCCCAGACCGGATCCAGCCAGGACGGCGCCGCCGGCACCGTGCCCAGCAGCAGCCAGGCCGCGAACGCCGGCACCGACAGCCCCGCCGACACCACGGCCGCGCCCAGCCATGGATCACGCCCGGCCATGGCAGGCACGTACGCCCACACCCCCACCCGCCGCGCCTGCCGGACCGTCAGCGGCACCAGCGCGGCCAGCGCGGCGAACCCGCCCGCCCGGGCCCACGCCGCCGCGTCGAGGGCGAGCGCGGCCGCCGCGACGGCGATCACGGCCAGGGCGAGCAGCAGCCTGACCTGGCGGGCCCAGACCTCCAGCGCCCGCCTGGCCCGTCCCGTCTGGCGCGGGTCGACCGGCCAGGCCGGGTCGTGGTGCGGGCGCGGCCGGTCCCAGCGCAGCAGGCACAGGGCCAGGTTCACGCGGGCCTGCGGATGGGCCGGTGCCCTGGCCAGCGCGGCGCGGTAGGCCCGCTCGGCCTCCGGATGGTCGTCGCGCAGCAGCGCCAGGTCACCGAGCAGGACCTCGGGATCGGCCTCCTCGGGCGCGAACCGCGCGGCCAGGACGGCGTCGGAGACCGCCTCGGACCAGCGGCCGGGGATCCGGCGGGCGATGGAGGCCAGGCGCACGCGCGCGGACCAGGAGCCGGGGGCGAGGTCCGCCGCGCGCTCGGCCGGGGGAAGGGCGTCGGCGTCGCGGCCCAGGCGCTCGTGGGCCAGGCTGACGAGGCGGTGGGCCCATTCGTCGCCGGGGTCGAGGTCGGCCGCCCGGCGCGCGGCCTCCAACGCCGACTCGGGACGGCCGGCGTTCAGCCTGGTCAGAGCCTCGGTGCACCACTCGCGTGGGGACTTATCGGAAATATCGTCTTTCCCGGCACGTCCATCGTTCCCCACGGCTCCCATGATCCGGCGACGGATGCGCGATGGATAGATACGGACATATTGCTGTATCTCTCTAGAGAGGTGGGGGCCGTCGTGGATCGGCCGATACCGCTATGCCAGGCGCCTGGCATGGCCTAAGCTGCCACGCAAGCCGGAGTGGAGAGCCGCGGCAGGAGAGGGCACGAGATCGCCCCCCGCGAGTTCCGCCGCTTTCGACCATTCTGCAGGTGCAGGCCCAGGTGACCGGATCGGCCTGCGAGGAGGCCCATGACCGTCACACAGGCCGCACCCCTCGTACGGCGTGCCGATCGCCTGCCTCGGGACAACCGCTGGGCCGTCCTCGTCCTGCTCTGCCTGAGCCTGCTGCTGATCACGGTCGACGCCACCGTCCTGCACATCGCGGTGCCCGCGCTCACGGCCGCGCTGGAGCCGTCCGCCGTCCAGCTCCTGTGGATCATCGACATCTACTCGCTCGTCGTCGCGCCGCTGCTCATCGTGTTCGGCACGCTCGGCGACCGCTACGGGCGCAAACGGCTGGTCCTGGGCGGCTTCGTGCTGTTCGGCCTGGCCTCGGCGGGGGCGGCGTTCGCGCCCACGCCGCTGACCCTGATCCTGGCCAGGGCGCTGCTCGGCGTCGGCGGCGCCATGATCATGCCGGCCACGCTCTCGCTGATCCGCCAGGTGTTCACCGACCGGCGCGAGCGGGCTGTCGCGCTCGGCGTCTGGAGCGCGGTCGCGGCGGCCGGGGCGGCGGTCGGCCCGCTGATCGGCGGCGTGCTGGTCGGCGTCTGGTGGGGCGCGGTCTTCCTGATCAACGTGCCGATCCTGCTGGTGCTGCTGCCCCTGGCCGTCCGGCTGCTGCCGGAGTCGCCGCTGCGCAGGGAACGCCCCTGGGACTCCCCGAGCGCCGTGCTGTCGGTGCTCGGCCTGCTGGCACTGGCCTTCGGGCTGAAGGAGGCCGGGTCGGGGAGCCTGCTGCCGTTCTGGGCCTCGGTGCTGGTGTTCCTCGCAGGGGCGGGGCTGCTGGTCGCGTTCGTACGCCGCCAGTCCCGCCTGCCTGCTCCGCTGCTGGAGCTGGCCCTGTTCCGGCGGCGCGAGTTCACCACCGGCGTGGCCGGCGTGCTGCTGGGCGTGTTCGCGCTGGTCGGCCTCCAGCTCATGCTGGCCCAGTACCTCCAGCTCGTGCTGGGCGACAGCCCGCTGCGCGCGGCGGTCAGGATGTTGCCGCTGGTGCTGTCGGCGATCACCGGCGGGCTCGCGGCGGCCCACCTCCTGCCCAGGATCGGCATGCGCGCCACCATGAGCGGCGGCCTCGGGCTCGTCGCGCTGGCCCTGACGCCCACGCTCAGCTGGGGCGTCGAGGGCCATCCCGTGATGCTGGCGGTCTGCTTCGTGGGCATCGGGTTCGGCGTGCAGGTGGCGCTGCTGGCCGCCTCCGACACGATCATGTCCTCGGTCCCCGAGTCCCGCGCCGGCGGGGCCGCGGCCATCGAGGAGACCGCGTACGAGCTGGGCGCGGGCCTCGGCGTCGCCGTACTCGGCACGATCACCACGATCGCCTACGCGCCCGCGCTGCCCGCCGTGCCCGGAGTGTCCGCGGGCGGCATGGACCAGGCGCGGCAGTCGCTGGCCGGAGCCGCCCACGTCGCCCGCGAGATCGGCGGCAGCACCGGCGACGCGCTGCTCGACGCCGCACGCTGGGCCTTCGTCAACGCCCTGCACACGACCGTGGTCGTGAGCGTCGTCCTGCTGAGCCTGACCGCCGTCGCGGTGGCCATGCTGCTCAGCCGTGATTGAGGTGTGCCATGGCCCGATCAGGGCAGACAAGTACCGTGAAACAGGCCCTGCGTGATGTCGCCGCCTTAGTCGCCCGCGTCGGGGTGGGCGGCATCTTCTTCGCCAACGGCTGGACCAAGCTGGAGGACGGGCTCACCGCCACCGGCGCGAAGTTCCTCCAGCAGGGCGCCCCGGCACCCGGCGCATGGGCCACGGTCACCATGCTCACCGAGCTGATCGGCGGCGCGCTGCTGATCGCCGGGCTGGGCGTCGCCGTCACCGGGCTGATCCTGTTCGCCGAGGCGCTCGGCGTCTTCCTGGTCGCCCCGCCGCTCAACCTCATCAGCCTGAACGAGCTGATCCTCCTCGGAACGGCCTCCATCCTGCTCGCCGTCGTGGGCGCGGGGCGGCTGTCGGTCGACCACATGGTCGTGATCCGCAGGCGGGAGTCGGAGGCGGCCGACGAGTTCGCCGCCGACGCCGAGGCCGACCGGGTGCTCGCCTCGCTGCGCGACTCCGACGCGCCCGCGCGGCAGTCGAAGCCGGCCGAGGACGCCGCGCCGCGGGCCGAGGACGTCCCCTCGCCCATGGCGGACACCGCGCCGCACCCCCGGCCCCGTACGCGGCCCGTCAAGCCGCCGGCGGCCGAGGAGCCCGCGCCCGATCCGGCGCCGGTCCCGGGCGACACGCTGGTGGCCGGCCGCAAGAAGCCCGCGCCCCGCGGCCGGCGTCCCTCATCGGAGGGCTGAGCGGGCGGGCACGCGCAGCGCGCCCTGGGTGAGCGCGATGGCCAGCAGGATGACCAGCGCGCCCACCGGCTGGTTCCAGGTGATCGTCTCGTCGAGCAGCAGCACGCCCGAGATCACCGCGAACACCGGCAGCAGGTACGTCACCGTCGAGGTCGTCGTCACGCCCGCCATGGTCTGCACCCGGTACAGCAGCAGGTAGGCCACGCCCGTGCCGAGCCCGCCGAGGCCCAGCATGCTCCACCAGACCTCGGCGGGCGCCGCGGTGTCCGCCAGCGGCACGCCCGCCACCAGCGTGATCACCGCGAGCTGGGCCGCGCCCGTCAGGAGCTGCCCGGCGGCCAGCACCACCGGCGGCTCGGGACGCCGCCCGGTGATGAACCGCCCCATGTACGCCCCGCCGATCCCGTAGCAGAGCGCCGCGCCGAAGCAGGCCAGGCTGCCGCCGAGCTGCCCGCCCGCCATGGGCTGCCACACCCCGAGCACCACCATGACGCCCGCGAACCCGAGGCCGAGCCCGGCCGCCCGCGCGGCGGTCGCCCGTTCGGCGCGCAGCACCAGGGTGAAGGCCAGCGTGCACAGGGGCGTGGTGGCGTTCCAGATGGCGGCGACGACCGAGGAGACGTACTGCTCGCCGTAGGCGAACAGGGTGAAGGGCAGCGTGGTGAGCACGACGGAGGCGATCTGGAAGTGCCCCCACAGCCGCGGGTCGCGGGGGAGCGCTCGCCGGGTGACCGCGAGCGCGATCAGCAGGGTGGCCGCGCCGACCGCCATGCGGCCGAACGACACCTGCAGCGGATGCAGCGCCCCCACGGCGATCTTGATGAAGAAGAAACTGTTGCCCCAGATGGCGGCCAGCAGCAGGAACGCGGGCAGCCACCTCCCCGCGGCCTCGCTGCGCACGTACGCCTCCCGTAGATGAACCACCGAGGAGCGTAGCGACCAGGACCGACATTTCTGAAATGTGCGGGGATAAGGTCACGTGTCGGCCGTGAGCCGGGCCACCACCCGCATCTTGTTCATCGCGTCCAGCGCCGCCACCTTGTACGACTCCGCCAGCGTCGGATAGTTGAACACCGCGTTGACCAGGTAGTCGACGGTCCCGCCGCAGCCCATCACCGTCTGGCCGATGTGCACCAGCTCGGTCGCGCCCGTGCCGAACACGTGCACGCCCAGCAGCCGCCGGTCCTCGGAGGAGACCAGCAGCTTGAGCATCCCGTACGAGTCGCCGATGATCTGCCCCCTGGCCAGCTCCCGGTAGCGCGAGATGCCCACCTCGAACGGGATCCGGTCGCGGGTCAGCTCGTCCTCCGACTTCCCGACGAAGCTGATCTCCGGGATGGTGTAGATGCCGATGGGCGGCAGCTCCCGCAGCTCCTCCACGGGCTCTCCGCAGGCGTGCTGGGCGGCCACCCGGCCCTGCTCCATCGAGGTGGCGGCCAGCGCGGGGAAGCCGATCACGTCCCCGACCGCGTAGATGTGCGGCACGGCCGTGGCGTAGTGCTCGTCCACCCGGATCCTGCCGCGGTCGTCGGCGGCCAGCCCGGCGGCCTCCAGGTTCAGCTCGGCCGTCCTGCCCTGGCGGCCCGCCGAGTACATGACGCAGTCGGCGGGGATGCGCTTGCCGCTCTCCAGCAGGGTCAGCGCGCCGCGCGGGCGGCGTTCGACGGCGGCGACATGCTCGCCGAAGCGGAAGGTCACCGCCAGGTCGCGCAGGTGGTACTTGAGCGCCTCCACGATCTCCAGGTCGCAGAACTCCAGCATGCGCTCACGCCGTTCGACCACGGTCACCTTGGTGCCGAGGGCGGCGAACATGGAGGCGTACTCGATGCCGATGACCCCGGCGCCGACGACCACCATGGTCTCGGGCACCCGGTCCAGGTGCAGGATCGCGTCGGAGTCGATGACCGTGCGCTCGTCGAACTGCACGCTGTCCGGGCGGGCGGGGGAGGTGCCGGTGGCGATCACGATCCGGTCCGCGGTGACCTTGCGCTCCTCCTCGCCGCTGATCCCGACGGTGTGCGGGTCGAGGAAACGTCCGGTGCCGGGCAGGACCGTGACGTGGTTGCGGGCGAGCTGGCTGCGGATCACCTGGACCTCGCGGCCGATCACGTGCTGGGTGCGCATCCCGAGGTCGGCGACCGTGATCTCGTCCTTGACGCGGTAGCTGGCGCCGTACAGCTCGCGCTGGTTCAGGCCCGTGAGGTAGAGGACCGCCTCGCGCAGCGTCTTGGAGGGGATCGTGCCGGTGTTGATGCAGACGCCGCCGATCATGTTCCGCTTCTCGACGACGGCCACCCGCCTGCCCAGCTTCGCCGCCGCGATGGCCGCCTTCTGCCCGCCGGGACCGGAACCGAGCACCAACACGTCGTAATCCGCCACATGGTCCGCCACAGGGTCCAGTGTGGGCGCGCAGGGGTTACCGGCGGAAGCCCCGTCGGCGAGACTGCGCGTATGCAACGTGCATTCCGTCAGGTCGACGTGTTCACCTCCGTCCCCTATCGAGGCAACCCGCTCGCGGTCGTGCTCGACGGCCAGGGGCTGGACACCGAGGAGATGCAGCGCTTCGCCGCCTGGACGAACCTGTCCGAGACGACGTTCGTGCTGCCGCCGACCGTGCCCGAGGCCGACTACCGGGTCCGGATCTTCACCGGGAGCGGCGAGCTGCCGTTCGCCGGGCACCCGACGCTGGGCACCTGCCACGCCTGGCTGGAGGCGGGCGGGCGGCCGCGCGACGAGGCGCAGGTCGTCCAGGAGTGCGGCGCCGGGCTGATCCGGGTGCGCAGGACCGATGAGGGGCTCGCCTTCGCCGCCCCCGAGCTGGTGCGGTCGGGGCCGGTGGAGGAGGAGCTCGCCGAGCGCCTCGCCGAGAGCCTGCGCATCGGACGCGACCGCATGCTGGCCGTCGAGTGGGCCGACAACGGGCCCGGCTGGGTGGTCGTGCTGCTGGCCGCCGCCGAGGAGGTGCTGGAGCTGCGGCCGGGCGCGATCGAGCACATGGTCGGCGTGGCCGGGCCGTGCCGGGAGGGCTCGCCGTACGCCTACGAGGTGCGCGTCTTCGCCCCCGACGTCGAGGACCCGGTGACCGGCAGCCTGCACGCGTCGCTGGCCCAGTTCCTGCTGCGTACGGGACGGGTGAAGGCGCCGTACACGGCGGGCCAGGGGACCGCGCTCGGCCGGGCGGGGCGTGTGCGTGTCACCGCCGACGATCGGGACGTGTGGGTCGGCGGGGCGGTGGTCACCTGCGTCAGCGGCCGGGTCGCGTTGTGAAGCGCACCTCGTCGCCGGGCCGGAGCTGCGCCGCGACCGGCAGGTCGGCCTGCCGCACCACCGCGATCACCGGGTAGCCGCCCGTGGGCGGGTGGTCGGCGAGGAACACGATCGGCTGCCCGTCCGGCGGCACCTGCACCGCCCCGGCGACCATGCCCTCGCTCGGCAGCTCGCCCTGCCTGGCCCGCGCGAGCCCGGGCCCGCGCAGCCGCACCCCGACGCGGTTGCTGTCCTGGCTCACCGCGTACGGCCCCCCGCACAGCGCCTCCAGCGCCCCCGGGACGAACCAGTCGTCCCGCGGCCCGGCGAGCACCCGCAGCACGGCCGGCGCGGGCCCCGGCGGCGGCGCCAGGTCCACCGAGATGTCCTCGACGGCGAACCCGCCCACCGGCAGCAGCGTCCCCGCCCGCAGCGGCTCGGGGCCGAGCCCCGACAACGAGTCGGTCGACCGGCTGCCCAGCACCGGCTCGACCGCGATCCCGCCGCGCACCGCCACGTACGTGCGCAGCCCCCACTCCGGCGCCTCCAGCCGCAGCTCGCCCCCCGGCGGCACCCAGAACGGCACCCCCATCCGCGCCCCCGCCGGAGCGCCGGTCAGCGCCGCCCACGCCCCCTCGCGGAAGCGCAGCCGCGCCTGGCCGAACGTCACCTCGACGCCCGCCGCGTCCTCCCGGTTGCCCACCAGCCGGTTGGCCAGCCGCAGGCTCGGCGCGTCGGCCGCCCCCGAGCGCGGCACCCCCAGGTGGGCGTGGCCGGGTCGCCCCAGATCCTGGACGGTCGCGTACGGGCCCGGCGCGATCACCTCGATCATGCTCGCTCGAACCGCACGCGCATCCCAGGCCGGAACAGCGACGGCGGATCGGCCGACACGTCCCACACCCGCGTGGTCGTGCGCCCCAGCAGCCGCCACCCCCCGGGCGAGGCGGTCGGGTAGACCGCCGAGTACGGCCCCGCGACCGCCACCGACCCGGCCGGCACCGACGTGCGCGGCGTGTCGAGCCGGGGCAGCTCCAGCACCGGGTCGAGCCCGGTCAGATAGGCGAACCCGGGGGCGAACCCCAGCCACCCGACCACCAGCTCGCGCCCGGTGTGCCGGGCGACCACCTCCTCGGCCGAGATCCCGGCCAGCGACGCGACGGAATCGAGGTCGGCCCCGTCATAGACGACGGGAATCGTCACCACCGGCCCGGCCGCGGCGTCCCCCGGCGGCCCGCCCACCTGCCCGGCGACGGCCGCCAGCCGGGCCCGCAACCGCTCCCGGTCCGCGCCGGGAGCCACCACGAGCACGGTCTCCGGCCCCGGCACGATCTCCACGACCCCTTCGGGCCGGTCGGCGCGCAGGGCCGCGTCCAGCCGGTGGGAGGCCGCCAGCGACCCGGTCTCGACGAGCAGCGCGTGCTCTCCCGCCGTACGGATCACGCGAACGCCTGCAGGACCACTCCGGCCGCCAGCAGGTCGTTGCGCACCGCACGGGCCAGCCCGACGGCGTCAGGCGTGTCTCCGTGGACGCACAGCGAACGGGCGTCGACCGACACCGTACTGCCGTCGACGGCCGTCACGGAGCCTTCCAGGGCCATCTGGCGGGCCCGCGCGGTCACCTCGGCCGCGTCGTGGACGACCGCCCCGGGCTCCCGCCGCGGCACCAGCGTCCCCGCCGCCGTGTAGGCCCGGTCCGCGAACCCCTCGCCCACCGTCGGGACGCCCTCCGCCGCGGCCACCTCGTGCACCACCGACACCGGCAGCGTCAGCACCGGCAGCGAGGGGTCGTAGTCGGCGACCGCGTCGATCACCGCCGCCGCCTGCTCCTTGTCGCGGCAGATGCGGTTGTACAGGGCGCCGTGCGGCTTGACGTAGGACACCCGGCCCCCCATCGCCCTGGCTATGCCGTCGACGGCGGCGAGCTGGTAGAGCACCTCGGCGCACAGCTCCTCGGGCTCGACCTCCATCTCCCTGCGGCCGAAGTGGGCCAGGTCGCGGTAGGACACCTGCGCGCCGATCGACACGCCGCGGTCGACGGCCGCCGCGCACGTGCGCCTGATCGTCACGGGGTCGCCCGCGTGGAAGCCGCAGGCGACGTTCGCGCTGGTGACGATGTCGAGCAGCGCGAGGTCGTCGCCGAGCCGCCAGATGCCGAAACCCTCACCGAGGTCGGCGTTGAGGTCGATCGCCATCCCCCCATCATGGCGGCAGCGCTACCTCGGCGCGACGAACAACGTCTGAGTCGCCGCACCGACTTCGCCGCGCTCGTCGTACAGGGTGGTCCGGGTCAGGCCGCGGCCGGACGGGCCGATCGCGGTGGCCGCGTCCATGCAGGTCCACTCGCCGACCGGGGTGCGGAACAGCGAGATCGTCAGGTCGACGTTGACGAACAGGTGGGTGGCGAAGTCGACGGCCGGGCTCACGCCGTTGCCGCTGTCGGCGAACGCGGCCAGCCGCTCGAACGGGGTCATCTCCTCGCCCTCCACCAGCGGCACGGTCAGCCTGCCCCACACCGTGGCCGGGCCGGTCAGCATCGGGCCGCCGGCGGCGAACCGCCAGTCGAACGCCCTGCCGTAGCCGAAGCCCGACACCAGGTAGGACTCCGCGTGCTCTGGCGAGGGCGGCGGCACGGGCGCGGGCGGCTGCGCGGCCGGGGTGGCGGGCGTGTCCGTCTCGCGGATGCGCCACGCGGTGGCCCTGGCGTACTCCCGCCCGCCGGACAGCACGGCCGCCGACAGGCACTGCACCCGCTTGCCGTCGCGGACGACGTCGGTGACGACCTCCAGCTCGGCGACGGGGACCGGGGCGAACACGTCGACCGCCAGCCTGGACAGCGCCAGGCCGGGCCGCGGCGCGGTGCGGTCGAGCTCGTGCGCGATCAGCGCGGCCACCGGGCCCATGTGCTGGGTGCCCGGGTCCCACGGCCCCTGGGTGTGCTCGGAGGCCAGATATCGCCCATGGGCCAGCCTGCGGTACATCGACATGGGGACGAACTCTAGATCTCGTCGGGGATGTCGGCGATGTCGTCGAGCGCCGCGGCCAGCTCGTCGGGGTCGCCGCCGATGCGCTCGGCGATCTCGATCAGCACGTGGAGCACGTCGTGGCGGTCGTGGCCGAGGTCGAGCAGGCGCTGGGCGGCCTCCCACAGCTGCGGCGGGTCGCCGTCCCACAGCCGGGTCGCGATCTCCTCGTGCCAGGCCAGGTGCTCCTGGTCGATCACGCCGTCGTGGTCGATCTCGAGTAACGTGCGCCGGTCGGCCTCGTCGGCCGGGTTGAGCCGGTCGAGGTCGATCCCGTTGTGCCGGCCCTGCAGATACGGGAACGCGAACACCCGCCTGGCCAGCGCCGACAGGTCGCCGTCGGGCAGCAGCCGCTCCAGCAACGGCCGGTCGAGCCCGAACGACGTCGGGTCGCGGTAGGCCTCGGGGAACTTGCCCGTGGCCTCCCACACCGCGTCGAGCGTGGCCTTGAGCCCCTGCTCGGGCAGCCCGGTGCGGCGCGCGGCGAAGCGCACCCACGCCGACAGCACGTGCGGCATCGCCTCCTGCTCGGCCACGCTCAGCATCACCTTGCGCGGCAGCCAGTCGAGCAGGAACGTCTCGCACTTGGTCGGGCTGACCCGCAGCGGCCGGTTGAAGTCGCGCTCGCAGCCGTAGTCGATGATGTGGTCGGCGCAGCGCGAGGCCGCCGACGGGTCCGACAGGTGCTCGGCCGCGTCGGAGGCGAGGAACTCGGCGGCCAGCATGGCCCGCCGCTCGCGGCTGTAGGGCGCCTCGATGTGCAGCGGCGCCGGACGCTTGCGGCCCGGCGGCAGCGCCTTGAGCCGGGCCCGGGCGAAGGCGTGGTAGGCGCTGTAGCTCTCGCTCACCGGCGGCGGCGTCTTGGGCTCCCTGGTGGCCTTCATGGCCGACTCCAGCAGCGCCCTGGCCTGCTCGGGCTGGATCTCCTCGAACAGCAGCATCGGGTTGCCCGCCGCCTCGGCCCTGGCCTGCTCCAGCAGGTTGTCGACGTGCGAGGACACCCACGCGTCGCGGGCCATCCCGCTCATGTTGTGGTCGACGACCACGACCAGCGCGTGCCGGTCGCTGGGCACCGATGCCTCGTTCCAGCGATAGGCGAACGTGCAGATCACCGTGTCCTGGTCGCCGTAGGCGTCGCGGGAGACGTAGCAGCCGGTGGGCTTGACCGCGCCGACCTTGTCGGCCCATCCGGGCCGGGCCACGCCCGACTCCATCATCGCCAGCGCCGCGCCCTCGGCCTTGGCGCCCTGGCGGGCGGTGCCCAGGTAGGCCAGGCACACCAGCAGCGTCAGGGAGGCCGGGGTGCCGGCCTTGGCCGCGTAGTCGACCAGGCCCTCACCGAGGACCTGCTCCACGTCACCGCCCCTGACCCGCCTGCCCCACCAGGCCCCGATCATGTCTGAGACCATCAGCTCCGCGTCGAGAGGGCTGCGCACCGCGAGCAGCTCGCGGGCCGCCTGCACCATCTCCTGGAACACGTCGTCGGGCGGGCTGCTCTCCCGGGGATCTCGTCGGTGTCGGCGCACGCCCTCACTCTCTCGTATTCCAGGCGCAAACGGCGAAGAGAACTCGGCCTGGTGACCCCGATGTTATCGGTGGAACCGCGATCAGCGGGGACTTCGGGGCGGCGGGGCGGAGTTCACGATGGCGAGCAGATGCTCGCGGGCGATGCGTTCCACGACCTCGGGCGTGGCCGGGACGCCGAGATGCTCGGCGCACGCGCACACGTCGGCCACGCACCGGTCGATGGTGTCCACGGGTACGGTCAGGAACTCTTCGGCCAGCCGGAGACTGACCGGCTCCTTGAGGAAGCGTGTGGCCAGAGCGAGCATAGATGTGAGATTCCTCTGGAGACCCGGGAGCAAACCCCCAGGAACGTATGCAGGGTGACTTGCGATCCCATTTCATCTTTTCTCGGCCTTGTGTCAAGGCTCTGCGGCGCCTGTGTTCGCTTCTCGTGCAAAGCTGTTTCCATGCGCATCCAGCTCGCCCAGCGGGACGAGGCAGACGAGCTCCTCGGCCGCAGCCCGCTCGCCCTGCTCGTCGGCATGCTGCTCGACCAGCAGATCCCCATGGAATGGGCGTTCACTGGGCCGTACACCATCTCGGAGCGGCTGGGGCACGACCTGACCGCCGAGGAGATCGCCGCCTGCGATCCCGAGGCGTTCGCCGCGCTCCTCGCGCAGAAGCCGGCCGTGCACCGCTACCCCAAGTCGATGGCCGCCCGCGTCCAGCAGCTCGCGGCCTACCTCGTCGAACACTACGACGGGCGGCCCGAGGGCATCTGGAGCGACGCGGCCGACGGGAAAGACTTGTTGAAACGACTGCAGGCCCTTCCGGGATACGGCAAGCAGAAGGCCCAGATCTTTTTGGCATTGCTGGGCAAGCAGCTGGGGGTCCAGCCGTCAGGCTGGCGTGAGGCGGCCGGACTCTACGGCGAGGAGGGGTCATACCGATCGGTCGCCGACGTGGTCGACACCGACAGCCTGGGCCGGGTGCGCGCCGCCAAGCAGGAGGCCAAGCGCGCGGCCAAGGGCGAGTAACCTGATCTTGCTGCGCAATGTGGAGCGACTTTGACAGGATGCGTTGACCCTTATGGCGACCGGGCGGCGGCGGGGGCTTCCGTCAGCGCATGCCCATCGCCGATGATGTACTGCAGAATCCGGTCGCCCGGAGCTGCGCTACGCCGATACACAGTTATGGAGATGTGCCGCGTGGGAGACCCTGGCACGCGACGGAGGTGCCGACCATGAGCGCCGAGACCTCCGTTCCCCGTCCCCGGGAGTCGGATGTGGACATCTCAGACTCCGCCCTGTTCAAGGGCATGCTGTCGGAGGCCGAGTTCGCCTTCGCGTTCTTCGACGGCGACGGCCGCGTCCAGCGGGTCAACGACGTGTTCAGCGACGTCGTCAGCGTGCCCGCAGAGCGCATGGTGGGCCGTGCGCCGGTCGAGGTGCTGGCGGCCGACCTGAGCCAGATCATCACCCACGCCGTCCAGGCCGTCATCGAGAGCGACGCGCCGGTCACCGAGGGCCGCGTGCGGGTGCGCTCCGCAGAGGGTGACACCCGCCACTGGTCGTTGTCGTTCTCGCCGGTCCACGACGAGGCGGGCGAGTTGCGCGCCATCGCGCTGGTGGGCCTCGACGTGACCGAGAGCAGGCAGACCGAGGAGGCGCTGCGCCGCAGCGAGGAGCGCTACCGCTCGCTGGTCGAGGCGCAGTCCCAGCTCGTCTGGATCACCTCGCCCACGGGCGCCGTCGTCGAGGACGCGCCCCAGTGGCGCGCGATCACCGGCCAGGGGCTGGAGGAGTACCTCGCCAACGGCTGGCTGGAGGTCGTCCACCCCGAGGAGCGCCAGCAGACCGAGGAGGCCTGGCGCGAGGCGCTGCGCGGCCGCACGATGTTCGAGTGGAACTACCGGGTCCGCACCCGGGCCAGCGGCTACCGCCACTTCGAGGTGCGCGCGGTGCCGATCATCAGGCACGGCAGGGTCGTGGAGTGGGTCGGCGCCAACACCGACGTCACCCCGCAGCGCGAGGCCGAGGAGATGCGCGGCAGGCTGACCGACCAGCTCGGCGCCGCCGCCCTGCGCACCGCCCGGCTCCAGGGCGCCACGGCCCAGCTGGCCGAGGCCCTCACGGTCGAGCAGGTCGTCCAGGTCATCATCGACGTCGGCCGCACCGCCCTGGCCGCCGACCGCTCGGCCGTGGCGCTGCTCGACACCGACCGCGCCGCGCTCAAGCTGGTCAACGGCGAGGGCATCCCCGAGGTTCAGGGCTCGGGCGACGAGATCCCGCTGTCGCACTCCAACGTCATGACGATGGCCGTCAACAGCCGCCGTCCGGTCTTCGCCGAGTCGCCCGAGTCGCTGAAGGCCCAGTTGCTGGAGGCGGGCGACGACGAGGAGGCCCTGGCCGGCTTCATCAGCCAGGGCGACGAGCGGGCCTGGGTGGGCCTGCCGCTGCTGGCCGCCGGCCGGGCGCTCGGCGCGCTGCGCTTCTCGTTCACGCGCCCACAGAAGATCTCCCAGGAGGACGGCGTCTTCCTGGAGGCCCTGGCCGGGCAGTGCGCCCTGGCCGTCGAGCGGGCCACGCTCTTCGAGCGCGAGCACCGCACCGCCGAGACGCTGCAGCGCAGCCTGCTGCCCGACCGCCTGCCCGTGGTCAAGGGCCTGGTGCTGGCCCAGCGCTTCCGTTCGGGCAGCCGCCACGTCCAGGTCGGCGGCGACTGGTACGACGCGTTCGTCCTGCAGGACGGCCGGGTCGCGGCCGTCGTCGGCGACGTCATGGGCAAGGGCGTCAAGGCCGCGGCGGGCATGGGCCGCATCCGCAACGCCATGCGGGCGCTGGCGCTCACCAACCCGCCGCCCGCGGCCGTGCTCACCGGCCTCGACCGGGTCTTCGAGGCCACGGAAGAGGAGGAGCAGGTCACCACGCTGGCCTACATGGTCGTCGAGCCGGTCACCGGCGAGGGCACGCTGGCCATGGCCGGCCACCCGCCGCCCGTCCTCGTCTCGCCCCAGGGCACGGCGATCCTGTGCGACGCCGAGCCCGGCACGCCGCTGGGCTGGCCCACCAGCCGCCGGCAGTTCCGGTTCGTGGTGCCCCCGGGACACACCGCAGTGCTCTACTCAGACGGTCTCGTGGAGAACAGGAAGCGTGGGCTTGACGCCGGTCTCGCAGAGATTTGCAGTGTTGTGACCGAAGCGCCGCCTGAGGTGGTGAGTAGTCCTCACATGTTGCTGGACTTCCTGGTTGACCGGATGTTGTCGGGATATGAACAGGATGATGACGTTACCGCGCTCGCAATTCACGTTCCGCCGGCCACGAAGAGTGACTGAATGAAACAGTCATAACGGTTGCTTTCGGGTATCAGTGCCCCGCTTACGTACGCACTACTGTCTTGGTCGGCCTAGGGTGGAGGACAACCGCCGGGAGGTGGCCGTATGGAGTGCGGGGTCGTGCCACAATGCTGTGTCGGGTCCGTCGCGCTTCGCACGGCCTCACCGATCTCCGAGAGAGGCAACAGCCCCCAGCGGGCATCTGGGTCCATTGTCGCCACGCGTTCGTTCGAGAGGTGTTCGTGTCGCCTGCAAGTTCGACTCGCTCGAAGCCACAAGAGCTGAACGAGCCCGTCATTCAGCGACTGCTCGAGCGTGGGCGCTCGCAGGGTTTCCTCGAGTCTGAGGATGTCCGTCAGGCCTTCGAGGAGGCGGACATCCCCATGTCGCACGCCGCCGCGTTCTTGCGGAACCTCAGCAAAGAGGGCGTGACCGTGGTGGTGACCGCCGCGGATTCGGCTGCGCCGAAGAAGTCTCGTGGTCCAGCAAAGCGCCGCACCGCTGCCCCCGTCAAGACCAAGACGGCAGCGGCCGCCAAAGAGCAGCAGCCCGAGACCGTGACCGCGGTCGTGGGCGCCGCTGAGGCCGAGCCGGCCAAGAAGCCGGCCCCGGCCAAGAAGGCCGCTCCCGCTCCCAAGAAGGCGGCTCCGGCCGCCGCCAAGAAGGCCAAGCCAGAAGTCAGCGCTGGGCCTGCCGAGACCAAGCCGAAGGCGCCCGAGGGCGTCAAGGCGACCGACGCGGACGACGACGATCTCGAGCTCGACGGCGACGTGGAGCTGGAGGACCTCGAGGACATCGAGGTCGACGACGACATCGTGGCCGAGGACGACTCCGACTCCGAGGGCGACTCCGACGACGACTCCGACGACGAGCCCAAGGCCGCCGACGTCGCCGCCGCCACCGCGGACAAGACCGAGGACGAGGTCCTCATCCTGTCCGACGACGACGACGACGCCCCGGTCGCCCAGGTGGCCGCCGCCGGCGCCACCGCCGACCCGGTGAAGGACTACCTCAAGCAGATCGGCAAGGTCCCCCTGCTCAACGCCGAGCAGGAGGTCGAGCTGGCCAAGCGCATCGAGGCGGGCCTGTTCGCCGAGGAGCAGCTCGGCGGCGGCGAGACCGAGAGCCTGCCGGTCGACGTCCGGGCCGAGCTCGAATGGATCGCCGAAGACGGCCGCCGGGCCAAGAACCACCTGCTGGAGGCCAACCTCCGGCTCGTGGTCTCGCTGGCCAAGCGCTACACCGGGCGCGGCATGCTGTTCCTCGACCTGATCCAGGAGGGCAACCTCGGCCTGATCAGGGCCGTGGAGAAGTTCGACTACACCAAGGGCTACAAGTTCTCCACCTACGCCACGTGGTGGATCCGGCAGGCGATCACGCGTGCCATGGCCGACCAGGCGCGGACCATCCGCATCCCGGTCCACATGGTCGAAGTGATCAACAAGCTGGCCCGCGTCCAGCGGCAGATGCTGCAGGACCTCGGCCGCGAGCCCACGCCGGAAGAGCTGGCCCGCGAGCTGGACATGACGCCCGAGAAGGTCGTCGAGGTCCAGAAGTACGGCCGCGAGCCCATCTCCCTCCACACCCCGCTGGGTGAGGAGGGCGACAGCGAGTTCGGTGACCTCATCGAGGACTCCGAGGCCATCGTGCCGGCCGACGCCGTCAGCTTCACGCTGCTGCAGGAGCAGCTGCACTCCGTTCTCGACACGTTGTCGGAGCGGGAGGCGGGCGTCGTGTCCATGCGGTTCGGCCTCACCGACGGGCAGCCGAAGACGCTCGACGAGATCGGCAAGGTTTACGGGGTCACCCGTGAGCGCATCCGCCAGATCGAGTCGAAGACCATGTCCAAGCTGCGTCACCCGTCCCGGTCCCAGGTCCTGCGCGACTACCTGGACTAGGAGCCACCTCGTCGATCGCCCCGTCCGGAACCTTCCGGGCGGGGCGATCGCCGTTTCGGCGGCCGTCAGGCCGGGTCGGTGACGTGTACGTCGAGGAGCCAGGGGCGGTTCGCCCGCGCGGGCTCGGTGAGGTCGACCGTCCAGCCCAGGTTGCCGAGGGTCTTGGCCAGCTCCTCGGGGGTGCCGGGGGCCTCCTCCTGCTGGAGCAGGACGCGGGCGATCTCACCCCGGGTGGCCTTGGCCATGTGGCTGACGACCTTGCCGTCACGGAAGACGCGTACCGACACCGACCGGTCGCCGGGCTGCCACGCCCCCGCGTACGTGGACGAGCGCAGGTCCACCACCAGCCCCGGTATGCGGTCCAGTTCCTTGGCCAGGTGGGTGCGCCAGTAGGCGGCCAGACCGCCCAGCGGCGGCAGGCTGACGCCCATCGACAGGCGGTACGGGGGCACCTGGTCGGTGACGCGCAGCACGCCCCACAGGCCGGAGAAGATCAGCACGGACTCCTCCGCCCTGGCCCTGGCGGCGTCGTCCAGGGTGTTCAGGCCGAGGTTGTCGTACAGGACGCCGGTGTAGAGGTCGGCGGCGGGCAGGGTGGGGGCGGTCCGCAACGCCGTGTTCTTGGCCGCCTCGCCCGCCAGGCCGGGCGTCAGCCCGAGCACCTGCGCGGCGTCGCGGCGCTTGGAGGCCCGGATGAGCGCGGAGACGACCCGCTTGCGGGCACGGTCGAGCTTGGGGAAGGACAGCTCCCCGAGCGGCGGCCCGCTCCCCTCGGAGGCCTTTCCTTCGGACGGCGGCAGCAGAATCAGCACAACCCCACACCCTAACGGGCCGGTCAGAGGGTGTTCGCGCTGGTCGGCTAGGCTGCGCGGATGAATGTGGACCTGCTGGTGCACCAGGCGTGGCCGGCCTACGAACAGCGTTCGCATGACGGCTGGGTGCTGCGTGGCGCTGGAGGCGTGACCAAACGGGCGAACTCGGTGCTGGCCCTGCACGCCCCCGCCGACCTCGACGCCGCGATCGGCGCCGCCGAGGCGTTCTACGGCGAGCGGGGACAGAGCTGCGCCTTCTCCATCGGCCCCGGCACCTGGCCCGGCCTGGACGCCGAGCTGGCCCGCAGAGGTTACGAGCTGGTCGACCCGACGCTCATCATGGCCGGTTCGCCGCCGGCCGAGCCGCACGGCCCGGTCCGGGTCGAGGACCACCCGTGGCCGGAATGGCTGGAGACCTGGTGGTCCGTCGACGGCCGGTACGGCGCCGGCCTGGAGGAGGCCACCCGCATCTGCACCGGCGTGCCCGCCTGGTACGCGGCCGTCGAGGAGGACGGCGTCCCGGTCGCGGTCGGGCGGGTCGTGCCGCAGGGCGACACGGCGGGGATCTTCTGCATGGCGACGTTGCCGAGCGCCCGGCGGCGCGGCCTCGCGCGTACGGTGCTGCGTGCTCTGACCAGGCATGCCGGGGCGAAGAGCGCGTATCTGGTCACCACCGAGCCCAACCGGGCGGCCCAGGCTTTGTACCGCGGCGAGGGATTCCAGACCGTCGGCCGGTACCACTACCGCGTGCGGAACGGCTGAACGCAGAACGGCGACCCCGGCGTGGTGCGCCGGGATCGCCGAGCTGGACGTGCAATATGAGGTTATGTGATCACAACGAACGCGTCAGCGATCGTCGTTGGGGTTCATTGAAGGGGTTTCGCTGAGGCGAGCCGACTCGTCCAGGATGTCGGCGCCCTTTTCGCGCAGCGCTGCGACGTGCTGACGCCCATGGTGGGCGCAGAACAGCAGCTCCCCACCAACAGGCAGGGTCGCGCGAATGTAGGCCTGGGCGCCGCAGCGGTCGCAGCGGTCGAGGGCCGTCAGCGGCTTAACGGGGGCGAGAGCTCCAGTCACGTATCGCCTTTCGGGTCACCCCCGCCGAAGCGAGGATCTGGCGTCAGTCACTTGAGACAACATCTAACCGGACGTGGACGTTCCCAACCTCCGCCTCGCTACGCCCAGAGCAGAATGTGTCCGAAAGTAATGGCGATCAGCCGGTTGGTAACGGCAAACGTGTCGCCATGGCAAGCTTGTACGCGTGCCTAAGGGAAGAACGGTAGGCTACGCACACGTGTTCGATGCTTAGACCAGGGGAGCAAGAGTGACGGTAGTGGAGGCGGGTTACACGGCTCGTCACCTGTCGGTGCTTGAGGGCCTCGAGGCCGTACGCAAGCGGCCGGGCATGTACATCGGGTCCACCGACAGCCGCGGGCTCATGCACTGCCTCTGGGAGATCGTGGACAACGGCGTCGACGAGGCGCTGGCCGGCCACTGCGACCGCATCGAGGTCGAGCTCTACGCCGACGGCTCCATCGAGGTGCGGGACAACGGCCGCGGCATCCCCGTTGACATCCACCCCAAGACCGGCCTGGCCGGTGTCGAGCTCGTCTACACCAAGCTGCACGCCGGCGGGAAGTTCGGCAGCGGCTCCTACGGCGCCTCCGGCGGCCTCCACGGCGTGGGCGCCTCCGTGGTCAACGCCCTGTCCTCCCGGCTCGACGTCGAGGTCGACCTCGACGGGCGGGTCCACGAGATCAGCTTCAGGCGCGGCGTGCCCGGCGTCTTCGACGGCGACGGGCCCACGGCCAAGTTCAAGAAGAAGTCCGGGCTGCGGATCGGCGGCAGCCTGCCCAAGAACGTCACGGGCACCCGCGTGCGCTTCTGGGCCGACAAGCAGATCTTCCTGCCCGACGCCGAGGTCTCGCTCGACGAGATCCACGTGCGCCTGCGGCAGACCGCGTTCCTGGTGCCCGGCCTGACGCTGGCGGTCTTCGACAGCAGAGGCGAGGAGCGCACCGGCGAGGAGTTCCGCTTCGACGGCGGCATCTCCGAGTTCACCGAGTTCCTGGCCCGCGACGAGCCCGTCTGCGACGTGCTGCGCCTGCAGGGCGTGGGCCACTTCCACGAGACCGTGCCGGTCCTCGACGACCAGGGCCACATGACACCCACCGAGGTGCAGCGCGAGCTCACCGTCGACGTGGCGGTCCGGTGGGGCAAGGGCTACGAGTCGACCATCCGCTCGTTCGTCAACGTGATCGCCACGCCCAAGGGCGGCACCCACCTGACCGGTTTCGAACGCGGCCTGGTCCGTACGATCAACGAGCTGCTGCGCGAGACCCGGCTGCTGAAGAGCGGCGACGACCCGGTCAACAAGGAGGACATCTCCGAGGGGCTGACCGGCGTGGTCACCGTCCGGGTGCCCGAGCCGCAGTTCGAGGGGCAGACCAAGGAGGTCCTCGGCACCTCGGCGGCCACCCGCATCGTCTCGCACGTCGTCTCGCGCGAGCTCAAGGAGCTGTTCGCCAACCCGCCGCGCGGGTTCAAGCAGCCGCTGCGGGCCGTGCTGGAGAAGATCGTCGCCGCCGCCAAGGCCCGCATCGCGGCCCGTGAGCACCGCGACAACCAGCGGCGCAAGAGCGCCCTGGAGAACTCGGCGCTGCCGGCCAAGCTGGTCGACTGCCGCAGCGACGCCGTCGACCGCAGCGAGCTGTTCATCGTCGAGGGCGACTCCGCGCTCGGCACGGCCAAGCTGGCCCGCGACTCCGAGTTCCAGGCGCTGCTGCCGATCCGCGGCAAGATCCTCAACGTGCAGAAGGCGTCCGTGAGCGACATGCTCAAGAACGCCGAGTGCGCCGCGATCATCCAGGTGGTGGGGGCCGGGTCGGGGCGTTCGTTCGACATCGAGGCGGCCCGCTACGGCAAGGTCATCCTCATGGCCGACGCCGACGTCGACGGCGCGCACATCCGCTGCCTGCTGCTCACCCTGTTCCACCGCTACATGCGGCCGATGGTGGAGGCCGGGCGGGTGTTCGCGGCCGTGCCGCCGCTGCACCGCATCGAGCTCACCAACCCGGGGCGCGGCAAGGAGAAGTACATCTACTGCTACTCCGACGCCGAGCTGCACAAGGTTCTGCGCGACCTGGAGCGGCGGGGCAAGCGCTGGAAGGACCCGGTGCAGCGGTACAAGGGCCTGGGGGAGATGGACGCCGACCAGCTCGCCGAGACCACGATGGACCCGCGGCACCGGGTGCTGCGCCGGGTGCGCATCGAGGACGCCGAAGGGGCCGAGTCCATCTTCAGCCTGCTGATGGGGAGCGACGTGGCGCCGCGGCGGGAGTTCATCGTCAGCAGCGCGGCCGAGGTCGACCGCGACCACATCGACGCCTGATCCGGGACGGGCACCTTCTGAGGCCGGTTGCCCCGGCCTCAGGGTGCCCCCGGTGGCTCCAGAGGGACACCGCCTTGAGAGGGCCGGGGCCGCAGAGGGAATCTGAGGCTCCAAACGGCCCCGGCGCGGGGCCCGGTTCTCGGAGGACATCCCGGTCCCACGGAATGCCTGAGCGCCAGAGGGTTCCTGGCTCCAGAGAGATCGCGGGCCTCACGGTGATGCGCCTGGTGTCAGCAGGCGTCAAGCCGAGCTGGCCTTGAGGTGTGTCGTGCCCGTTGTCGCCGTGTGAGGCGGCCGGGTGGGGCTCTCGGGGGTGTGGGTATGCCGCCTCCGGTGGCGTCGAGGCCTGAGGGTGCCCCTTCGGTTGCTCAGGGGGCCTGGGGGCGACGCCTCGGCGCTACGGCCTCTCGTAGAGCTTCGGAGGTCCGGGCGGAGGTCGAGGCGCTCCAGGGGCGTTCTGGGGCCGTGGGGGCCCTTCCGGGGGCGAGGCTGCAGACCCGTCGTGGGCGGCACGAATGACTGCTCTCGGTAACGGTTGGTTGCTTAGTGTCATCGCGGGTCGAGTGGGTACGGGCGGAATGCCGCCGTTTCGCGGGCAATCGGTCAGGGACGAGTTCATGTGGCTCGCCGGCCCCCGATCACGCGCTCGGGGCGTGCTCGCGGGGGAGGGGGCGTTCGATGGGGCTGGCTGCGGGGGCGGCGGTGGATCTCGGCGCGGCGCGGATGCAGATGGCGTTGTCGCTCGGCTGGCACATCGTCATCGCCTGTCTCGGCGTCGGGATGCCGGCCATCACGTTGCTGGCCGAGTGGCGGGGGCAGCGCACCGGGGACAACAACTACCGGCTGCTGGCGCGGCGGTGGGCCAGGGCGCTCGGGGTGCTGTTCGCGGTCGGGGCGGTGTCCGGGACGATCCTGTCGTTCGAGATGGGGCTCCTGTGGCCGGGCATGATGGGCGTGTACGGCGAGGTCATCGGCCTGCCGTTCTCGCTGGAGGGCATCGCGTTCTTCGTCGAGGCCATCTTCCTCGGCATCTACCTGTACGCCTGGGACCGGCTGCGTCCCGTCCCGCACCTGTTGTCGGGGATCCCCATCGTGCTGGCGGGGGTGGCCAGCGCGTTCTTCGTGGTGGCCGCCAACGCCTGGATGCAGCAGCCCACGGGGTACCGGGTGGAGGGCGGCCGGATCGTCGCCGTCGATCCGTGGGCGGCGATGTTCAACCGGGCCACGCCGCCGCAGACCGTGCACATGATCCTGGCGGCGTTCATGGTGGCCGGGTTCCTGATGGCCGGCGTGTACGCGGTCGCCATGCTGCGCGGCCGCCGGGACCGCTACCACCGCCTCGGCCTGCTGCTGCCGCTCACGGTCGCGGCGGCCGTCACCCCCGTGCAGATCGGCGTCGGCGACTGGGCCGCGCACTTCGTGGCCGAGTACCAGCCGGTCAAGCTGGCCGCCATGGAAGGCGTGTTCCGGACGAGCCGCGACGTGCCGCTGCACCTGGGCGGGATCGCGGTGGACGGCGAGCTGAAGTACGCCCTGGAGATCCCCTACGGCCTGTCCCTGCTGGCCCACTGGAACCCGCACGCCGAGATCGCCGGCCTGACCGAGGTGCCGCCCGCCGACTGGCCGCCGGTCAACATCGTGCACTGGGGGTTCCAGGTCATGGTGCTGCTGGGCTTCGCGCTGCTGCTGCTCGCGGCCTGTCTCGCGCTGTCCTGGAAGCGGCGGCGTGACCTGCCGCGAACGCCGTGGTTCCTGCGCGGTGTCGCGCTGTCGGGCGTGGCCGCCGTGCTGGCGCTGGAGAGCGGCTGGGTGGTCACGGAGGTCGGACGCCAGCCGTGGATCGTGTTCCGGGTGATGCGCACGTCGGAGGCGGTCAACCCCGCGCCCGGCCTGGTGTACGGGTTCGCGCTGGTCACCGCCGTGTACGTGGCCCTGACCGTCGCCACCGTGTACGTGATGCGCCGCCTGTCCCGGGACGTGCCCGTGCCGCTGGCGCCGCAGGAGCCCGACGTCACCGGCTACAAGGTCGTGTGACCATGCCGCTGCCGCAGATCATGCTGGCCGTCATGTGGGTCGGGCTGACGGCGTACGTGCTGTTCGGGGGCGCGGACTTCGGCGGCGGCGTCTGGGACCTGCTGGCCGGCGGCGCCGAGCGCGGCCGGCGGCGGCGGGATCTGGTGGAGCACTCCATCGGCCCGATCTGGGAGGCCAACCACGTGTGGCTGATCTTCGTGATCGTGCTGGCGTGGACCGGCGTGCCGTCGGTGTTCGCCTCGGTCGCCTCCACCCTCTACATCCCGCTCACGCTGGTGGCGCTGGGTGTGATCGGGCGCGGAGCGGCGTTCGCCTTCCGCAAGGTCTCCGCGCGGCTCTGGCAGCGGCGGCTGTTCGGCGCCACCTTCGCCTTCTCCTCGGTGGTGACCCCGTTCTTCCTCGGCGCCGCGGCGGGCGGCATCGCCTCCGGCCGGGTGCCGCCCGGCATCGCCAAGGGCGACCTGGTCCGAAGCTGGCTCAACCCCACGTCGATGGCGGTCGGCGCGCTGGGCGTCGCCACGGCCGCGTACCTGGCGGCCGTCTACCTGACCCGCGACGCCCGGCGCGGCGGCGAGGAGGACCTGGCCGAGGAGTTCCGGCGGCGGGCGCTGGGCTGCGGGGCGGTCGTCGGCGTGCTGGCGGTGGTGAGCCTGCTCGTGCTGCGCGCCGACGCGCCCGCCCTGTTCACCGAGCTGACCTCGGGTCGAGCCCTGCCGCTGCTGGTGCTGTCGGTGGCGGCCGGGCTGGCCTCGCTGGTGCTGCTGTGGCGGCGGGCCTACCTCGCGGTACGCGTCACCGCCGCGCTGGCCGTGACGGGGCTGCTGTGGGGGTGGGGCGTGGGGCAGTACCCCGTGCTGCTCCCCGGCCTGACCCTCGACCGCGCCGCGGCCACCGACGCGGTGCTGGGCGCCAGCCTCGGGTCGCTGGCCGTCGGCGCGGTGCTGCTGGTCCCGTCGCTGTGGTGGCTGTACGCAACCTTCCAGCGCGATCGGCGCGAGGCTGTCAGTCGGCGACCGGCGTGAGCCGGCCCGTGCGGACGTCGTAGATCGCGCCCGTCACCGGCATGTCGGCGGGCAGGAACGGCGTCGTGCGGATGCGGGTGAGGTCGTGCCGGAGCGCCATGCCCTGGTCGGGGACGGTGTGGAACTCCAGGCTGCGGGTGTCCACCCCGCGGGCGCTGGTCAGCTCGTGCACGTCGCCGTCCGTCACCTTGGTCATCCCGCAGTCGGTGTGCGGCATGACCAGGACCCGCTCGACGCCGAGCAGGTACACGGCCAGGACCAGCGTGCGCAGCACGTCGTCGGTGACGCGGGCGCCGGCGTTGCGCAGGATCTTGGCGTCGCCGGGCTGCAGGCCCAGCAGGCCCAGCGGGTCGATGCGGGAGTCCATGCAGGTCACCACGGCCAGCCCGCGGGCTGCGCGGCCGGTGAGCCCGGAGTCGCCGAAGTCCTTGGCGTACTTCGCGTTGGCGGCATAGAGGTCGTCGAACGCAGTCATGCCTCAGATCTTCCCTTACGTCCCAAAGATGATGCTTTCCGGGGTGGCGACTGGCGCGAGTTCCCGAAGGTCCCACCAAATACACTCACCTTGAGTGATGATGTCGTCACCATCTGTACGTCGTCGAAGAGGTCAGTCGTGAGTAGGTCCGAATCGCTCGCCGCGTATCTCCGCGCTCAGGCCCGGCGTCGCCTCGACCGCGTGGAGTCCAACGACGACGGGCGCAACGCCAGATGCGCGCTGGCCCTGCTCGACACCGCCGCGTACGCCGCCGGCCTGCCCGAGGACGACCCGATCATCCTCATGCTCGACCAGGCGGGCTGCTACGGCCCGCTCGGCTGCGAGGAGTTCGACCCGGGCGAGGCCGGGGTCCGGCTGATCCGATCGTGGACCGGTGGTGAGCCGCACGAACTGCTGCTCGCGTTGCCCGCCGCCATCGAGGCCGCCGCCTCCGCCTGACGCCGCCTTCGCCTGACACGGTCAGGCCGTGGGCTCGTTCCCCGGCCGCCACTTGATGCCGCAGCCGATCGAGGCGCGCTGGTCGGCCGGGACGGGGTCGCCCGCGAGCAGCGCGTCGACCGCCGCCCGGAGGGAGGAACCCGTCACAGGGACCGGGTTGCCGGGGCGCGACCCGTCGAACTCACCCCGGTAGACGAGCCGCAGCTCGCCGTCGTAGAGGAAGAAGTCGGGCGTGCAGGCCGCGCGGTACGCCTTGGCGACGTCCTGGGTGTCGTCGAGCAGATACGGGAACGGAAACCCCGCACGCCGGGCCTGTTCGGCCAGGTGTGTGGGATCATCGTCCGGGTAGTTCACGCTGTCGTTGCTGCAGATGCCCACCACCGACAGCCTGGAGCCGTAGCCGGCGGCCAGCGCTCCGAGGCCCGTCTCGATGTGCCGTACGTAGGGGCAGTGGTTGGACAGGAAGACCACCAGCGTGGCGGGGGAGCCCTTGAGGTCCGCGAGCGAGACGCTGCCGCCGTCGATGGCGGTGAGGTCGAAGGACGGCGCGGGCGCGCCCAGGGGAACCATGTACGAGTTGGCAGCCATGACCTTCATTCTCGTCGGCGGGGACGCCGGCGAAACAAGTCCAGGAGGTGAATGATGGACGGCATCGCGGAGTTCCGCACGACGGTCCTCGACTGCCCGGAGCCGCGGGCGCTCGCCGAGTTCTACTCTCGGTTGCTCGGCTGGCCCGTCACGTACGAGGACGAGGACTGGGTGGTCGTCGAGGACGGCGGCTCGCCCAAGCGCCTGGCCTTCCAGCGCGTCCCCGGCCACCGGCCGCCGACGTGGCCGGACGGCGAGCGGCCGCAGCAGCTCCACATCGACGTCACGGTCACCGACCTGGACAAGGCCGAGCGGCAGGTGCTGGAGATCGGCGCGACCAAGCACGAGCGGCAGCCGAGCGAGGACGACAGCTTCCGGGTCTTCCTCGACCCCGCCGGCCACCCGTTCTGCCTCTGCAAGGACTGAGCGGGCGCCTGTCCCGTCCCGGAGCAAGGCGGGAGCACGCGCCCGCCCCGCACCGAAGCGGGGCGGGCGCGCGGTCAGCGGGCCGCCTGGGCCAGCAGGTCCACGGCCTTGCGCGGGCGGCCGGAGGCCAGTTCGTGGTCGGCCGCCGCCTGAAGGTCGAAGCGCCTGCCCGTGGCCTGGGCGACGTCCCTGGCCACCGAGACCACGGCGTCGTCCACGGCCGCCGAGTCGGTGCGGGAGCGTTCGAGCAGCGAGGCCGACGTCCCCACGGCGGCCAGCACGGCGCGCGCGTCGCGGACCGAGCCGTCGGCGTGCCACGCCCGCTCGCCCAGCGCGAGGGTCAGCGCCGCCGCCGCGGCCCTGGACGGTCCGTCGCCGCCGGCGAGCGTGTCACGGGCGGCCCTGAGCCGGTCCCGCGCCCGATCGGTCCGCAGGCCCCACCCGTACGGCCACAGCGGGTCGTAGGCGGCGTCGCCCACGTTGACGGGCACCTGCGCGGCCGTCCGGAACCAGGTGAACGGCAGCCGCCCGGTGTACGGCACGGCCCCGAACAGCGGGTCGGCCACCCCTGAGCCCTCGGTGCCCGGCAGCCAGGACGCCACCACCGCCTCGACGCCCGTCAGGTCGCCCAGCGCCAGCGGACGCCCCGACACGACCAGCACGACGCATCTCATCGCCGCGCACACCCGGTCCACCGCGGCCCGGTCGGCCGCCGACAGCTCCAGCGTGCGCCCGGCGCGGCCCACGTCGCCCACACCTTCCGCGTACGGCTTCTCGCCCACCACCAAGACCCCCACGTCGTGCCCGGCGAGCGGCGCGGAGGCGTCGGCCGAGTAGGTGACCGACGCGGCGCGGGCCCGGACGGCCCGCAGGATCGTCGTGCCCGGGGTGATCGGGCCGGAGGAGCCCTGCCAGGTGATCGTCCAGCCGCCCGCCTGGGCGCCGAGGTCGTCGGCGTTCGAGCCGGCCACGTACAGCCTGGCGGTGGGGCTCAGCGGCAGCAGGGCGCCGTCGTTCTTCAGCAGCACCTGCGACCTGGCCGCCGCCGTACGGGCCACCGCCCGGTGCGCCGCCGAGCCGACGTCGCCGATGCCGGACCGGTCGGCGTACGGGCGCTCGAACAGGCCCAGCCGGAACTTCTGCGTCAGGATCCTGGAGACCGCGTCGTCGATCCGCGACATCGGCACCCGCCCGGCCTCCGCCTCGGCCTTCAACGCGGCGAAGAACGCCGGGTACGCGTACGGCACCATGATCATGTCCAGGCCGGCGTTGACCGAGGTGCGCACGTCGCTCGCGTAGTCGCCGGGGAGCTGGTCGATGGCCTGCCAGTCGCTGACCACGAACCCCTTGAAGCCGAGCCGGCCCTTGAGCACGTCGGTGATCAGCTCCTTGTGCGCGTGCATCTTCAGCGGGCCGTCGCCGAAGTCCACGCTGGAGAAGGACGGCATGACGCTGCCGACGCCGCGCCTGACCGCCTCGGCGAACGGCGCCAGGTGGAGCGCCTCCAGCTCCGTCCTGGTGGTCCTGGTGACGCCCTGGTCGATCGTGTAGTCGCCGGTGGTCGAGGAGCCGTACGCGGTGCCGCCGTCGCCGGCGTAGTGCTTGGCGGTGGCCAGCACGCCGTTGTCCTGGAGGCCGTCCACGATGGTGGCCAGCCTGGAGACCAGGGCGGGGTCCTCGCTGAAGGACTCGTACGCGCGGCCCCACCGGTCGTCGCGCGAGACGCACAGGCACGGCGCGAAGTCCCACGGGACGCCGGTGGCCCTGACCTCGCGGGCGGTGATCTTCCCCTCCTGCCTGACCAGCTCGGGGTCGCGGGTGGCGCCCATGCCCACGTTGTGCGGGAAGATCGTCGCGCTGACGACGTTGTTGTGGCCGTGCACGGCGTCCACGCCGTAGATCAGCGGGATCTGCAGGCGGGTCTGCAACGCGCGGGCCTGGAAGGCGTCGATCATGTCGGCCCAGGCCGCCGGGGTGTTGACGGCCGGGGTCGAGCCGCCGCCCGACAGCAGCGAGCCGAGCACGTACGTGGCGATGTCGCTCTGCTTGGCCAGCGCGCCGCGTTCGGCCTGCGTCATCTGGCCGACCTTCTCTTCCAGGGTCATCCGGGCCAGCAGGTCGGCCACGCGTTGCCGGACCGGGCGGCGCGTGTCCAGGTAGGGCAGGCCGTGCGCGTTGATCACGATGACCGGCTGCTCGGCCGGGGGCCTGGCGCCGGAGCCCGAGAGGGTGAGGGGGATGGTCTCGGCGACCTCGTTCTCGCCGTCGGCGAGCGTCTTGACGGTGAACGTCCTGGACGAGCCGGAGGCCGTGCCCGCCGGGAAGGTCAGCGTGCCGCGCGCCGGGGTGTAGTCCGCGCCCGGGGTGGCCGTGCCGGTGCCGGTGGCGTAGTCGACGGTCAGGGCGGCGGGCAGGGGAGCGCCGTCGGCCGTGGTGAGCGTGACGCCGACCTGGGCGACGCCCTTCTCGTCCACCGTGTAGACGGGCCTGGTGGTGGACAGGCGGGCCGGGCGGGGCGGCGCGGTGCCGTAGACCTGGACGTCGTCCCAGATCAGGGTGCCCGAGGCGGCCGGCAGGCGCATCGAGTAGCCCCACATGGCGACCAGGTCGAGCTCGCCGTCCGTGGGCGCGCCGCCCGGCTGGTAGTCGGCGCGGCGGACGAAGTCGGCGAAGGGCGTCCTGATCTGCCGCCAGCCGGCGGTGTCGTCGGTGAAGGAGGACTCGAACAGCTCGGACGCGCCCGCGCCGGCGCCGCCGTCCTTGATCTCGAAGAAGACCTTCTGGCCGGAGCCGGTGCCGTTCACCCAGAACGAGAAGCCCTCGTACGGGGACCAGTCCTGGGTGGCGGACAGGTCGTGGGACCAGCCGCCCCACTGGCTCACGTCGTAGACCGCCTTGAGCGCCCGGTTCGCCGCGGTGGCGTCCGGGCGGTCCTGGGCGGGCTGCACGGTGAGCGTGGGGGTGGAGGGGGCGTCGTTGCCCCAGGCGGACACGCCTTGGGGGACGCCGTCGGACTCGAAGTCGGTGACCGTACGCGGTTCGGCCGCCGCCTGGGCGGCGGGCGGGACGACGGCCAGCGAGGCGACCAGGGCGAGGGCCGTCCATGACGATGGTCTGGCTCGGAACACGTTACCTCCCAGCAGAGAGAGCGCTCTCACGAAGGGATCGTGCCGCGAGCCGGTTTCATAACAGCCTGACGGGAAACCGCTCTCGCCCGCGTCCGGCGGAGGGGGCCGGGCCCGCCTCCGCCGGACGGCGGTCACTCCTCGTCGGCCGCCCGAGGTGGCGGCGCGTCCGTCTCGGGGCCCGCGGCCAGGGCGCCGCCGACGGCGCCGATGGTGTGCGTCAGGCGCACGCCCGAGCCGTCGCGGCGGCCCACCTCCTCCGGCAGCGGCACCGGCTTGCCCACCGCCGACACCGCCTTGGCGGGCGCGGGGCCGGCCCAGGCGAGCAGCAGCTCGTCCTCGCCCTTCAGGAAGCGCTGGGCCCGCACGCCGCCCGTGGCCCGCCCCTTCGGCGGGAACTCGGCGTAGTCGGAGACCTTGCCGCCGCCGACCTGCGTGCCCGGCAGCGCCGTCGAGGACCCGGCCACGGTGACCACCTGCGACGGACGCGAGGGGTCGACCACGCCGAACCAGATCACCCGGGCGCCGTCGTCGAGCCGGATGCCGGCCATGCCGCCCGCCGGACGCCCCTGGGGACGCACCAGCGAGGCCGGGTAGCGCAGGAGCTGGGCGTCGGAGGAGATGAAGACCAGGTCGTGGTCCTCGGAGTCGAGCTCGGCGGCGCCCACCACGGTGTCGCCGTCCTTGAGGGCGATCACCTCGAAGTCGTCGCGGTTGGCCGGGTAGTCGGGCACCACCCGCTTGACCACGCCCTGGGCCGTGCCCAGCGCGAGCCCGGGGCTGTCGGGATCGAGCGAGCCGAGGCCCACGACCTTCTCGTCCGGCTGCAGCGAGACGAACTCGGAGACCGGATGGCCGCCCGACAGCGTCGGCGGGTTGGCCGAGGGCGGCAACGTCGGCAGATCGACCACCTGGACCCGGATCAGCCGCCCGAGCGAGGTCACCACGCCCACCTCACCGCGTACGGACGTGCGCGCCACCGACACCAGCACGTCGTGCGCGGACCGATCGCCGTCACCCGCCAGCGGAGCGGCGTCGGACGTGCGGGCCAGCAGCCCGGTCGAGGACAGCAGCGCCCAGCACGGGTCGTCGGCCACCTGCAGCGACACCACCGGCGTGCGGGCCACGCCCGGCGCCTCCAGCAGCACGGTACGGCGCGGCGTGGCGTACTTCTTGGCCACCTCGGCCAGCTCGCCCGAGACCACCTGCCGCAGCTTCGTCTCCGAGGACAGGATCTCGGTGAGCGCCGCGATCTCCTGGCTCAGCGTCTCCTTCTCGCTGTCGAGCTCCAGCTTGTCGAACCTGGTCAGCCGGCGCAGCGGCGTGTCGAGGATGTAGGCGGCCTGGATCTCGGTCAGGTCGAAGACCTCCATCAACCGGGCGCGGGCCTGCGCCGAGTCGTCGGAGGAACGGATGACCTGGATGACCTCGTCGATGTTGAGCAGCGCGATGATCAGGCCGTCGACCAGGTGCAGGCGCTCCTCGCGCTTGCGCCGGCGGTACTCGGACCTGCGCCGCACGACCTCCAGCCGGTGGTCGACGTAGACCTGCAGCAGCTCGCGCAGGCCGAGCGTGCGCGGCTCGCCGTCGACCAGGGCGACGTTGTTGATGCCGAAGGTCTCCTCCATCGGCGTGAGCCGGTAGAGCTCCTCCAGGACGGCCTCGGGGATGAAGCCGTTCTTGATCTCGATGACCAGGCGCAGGCCCTTGTGCCGGTCGGTGAGGTCCTTCAGGTCGGCGATGCCCTGGAGCTTCTTGTTGGTCACCAGCTCCTTGATCTTGGTGACCACGCGCTCGGGGCCGACGTTGTAGGGCAGCTCGGTGACGATGATGCCCTTGCGCCGCGGCGTGATCTGCTCGACCGCGCACCTGGCCCGCATGCGGAACGTGCCGCGGCCGGTCTCGTAGGCGTCGCGCACGCCCTGCAGCCCGATGATCGAGCCGCCGGTCGGCAGGTCGGGGCCGGGCACGAACTTCATCAGCTCGTCGAGCGTGGCGTCGGGCTTCTTGATCAGGTGACGGGCGGCGGCCACGACCTCGGCGAGGTTGTGCGGCGCCATGTTGGTCGCCATGCCGACCGCGATGCCGGTGGTGCCGTTGACCAGCAGGTTGGGGAACGCCGACGGCATGACCGTGGGCTCGGTCTCCTGGCCGTCGTAGTTGGGCTTGAAGTTGACGGTGTCCTCGTCGAGCGACTCCACCATGAGCATCGCCGCCGGGGCCAGCCTGGCCTCGGTGTACCGCATGGCGGCCGGCATGTCGTCGGGGGAGCCGAAGTTGCCGTGGCCGTCGACCAGCGGCAGGCGCATGGAGAACGGTTGCGCCAGGCGCACGAGGGCGTCGTAGATGGCGCTGTCGCCATGGGGGTGGAGCTTGCCCATGACGTCGCCGACGACGCGCGAGGACTTGACGTGGCCGCGGTCGGGACGCAGGCCCATCTCGCTCATGGAGTAGAGGATGCGCCGCTGCACCGGTTTGAGGCCGTCGCGAGCGTCGGGCAGAGCCCGCTGGTAGATCACCGAGTACGCGTACTCGAGATAGCTCTTGCGCATCTCGGAGGAGACGTCGATGTCGACGATCCGCTCCTCGAAGTCCTCAGGCGGGGGTGCAGTCGTACGTCGGGCCATGTCGAACATTGTGCCGAAGAGACTCGGGTGCCCGCGACTCGTCGGCGCGTCTCCTGGCCTTGACCAAGCAATTGCTTGGGTCTTACCGTCGGAGACGAGGACCCCGTCCCCCCGCCTCCGGAGGCTTCGCCATGATCGAGTTTCATCCCGTGACCAAGCACATCGGCGCCGAGGTCACCGGGGTCGATCTGCGCAAACCCCTCTCCCCGGAAGACGTCGCGACCCTGCGCGAGGGGTGGCTGAGGCATCTGGTGCTCTTCTTCCGCGACCAGCACATCGACGACGAGCAGCACCTTCAGTTCGCCCTCAACTTCGGCACGCTCAACCATCCGGCGTTCAAGAAGGACTCCGGCAGCCCGATCCACGTCCTCGACCAGACCTCCCCGAAGGGCGAGGGCGGCGACGAATGGCACAGCGACAACACCTTCGAGCCCACGCCGCCGATGGGCTCGCTGCTGCGCTGCATGCAGCTGCCGAGCGTGGGCGGCGACACCTGCTGGGCCAACACCTACCTGGCCTACGAGACGCTGTCGCCGTCGATCCAGCGGCTGTGCGACGAGCTGACGGCCGTGCACGACATCACGATGTCGATGAAGAAGGCGATCTCCAAGGGACACCCGTTCGACCTGGCCGAGATCCAGGCCAAATGGCCGCCGATCGAGCGCCCGGTCGTCCGCGTGCACGCCGAGACCGGTCGCAAGGCCCTGTTCGTCAACCGCGCCTCCACCACCCGCCTGGTGGGGCTGAGCGACCGCGAGAACGAGGCCCTGCTGCCGATGCTCATCGACCACATCCGCTCGCCCGAGTACCAGTGCAGGCTGAACTGGCGCCCCGGCACGCTCGCCTTCTGGGACAACCGCCCCACCCAGCACTACGCGGTCGCCGACTACACCGAACGCCGCCGCATGCACCGCGTCACGATCAACGCGTTCCCCGAGCACGCGGACGGGCAGGGCCTCACGGCTTGAGGCCCGCCCAGCTCGACAGGGCGAGGAACAGGAGCAGCAGGGCCTCCACGCCGTAGACGATGTTGCGTCCCGTCGGGCCGATGAGCACGTACGCCACGGCGGCCAGCGTGCACCCCACCACCAGGATCACGTCGACGACCCCCAGGACGATGGCCAGCGCCAGGCGTACCAGGAACCACAGGAAGCCCAGGCCGAACCAGCTCGACATCGTGGAGTCGTCGTAGGCCCACCTGGACAGCGCCATGGGGGAGTAGAAGGAGGCGTCCCAGAACTCCTGCCAGCGGTCCCCGATGCCCGCGGAGCGCTCCTTGACGGCCGTCTCGGCGTTCCTGAACTCGATGGTCCGCACGGTGCCGTTCGTGACGTCAACGATCACCTGCCGGCGGACGACCTGGATCACGGCCGTCCCGTTGACCACGGCAGTGAACTCGCCGGAACCGCTGTTCACCTTGTAGATGTGGTCGAAGCCCGCGACGTCCGGGTTGTCCGGGCTCTTGCGGGCGTCGCGGACGACGACGTAGAAGGCGTCGTCGTCCGCCTCGGGCAGGTTGTACGCGGCGCCGATCGAGAAGACGCCGACCGGCGTGACCAGCGAGGTCTCCCCCGAGACCTGGACCATCCCGTCGGACCCCCACTCCAGCTTCACCGGGAGGAAGGTGGGGTGGTAGGAGGCTTTCATGCCGGTTCCGGCACAGCCCGCCGTGGTGAGGATCATGACTGCCAGGACCACCCTGGCCACCATCTCGAAGTGGTCTTCCATGCTTCTGCGGCGGCGCGTCGTCGCCGCCGGTGCCGCCGAGGTGCAGGCAAGCCCCGTCATCAGCCCTCCTGGGGGCGAAAGCCGCTTGACGTCTGCTCAACGTTCCTCCCCCGCCCAACGTTCCTCCCACCTCCGGGCTCCCACCCCCGGGCTCCCACCCCCGGGCTCCCACCCCCGGGCTCCCACCCCCGGGCTCCCACCCCCGGAGGCCCTTCCGGAGGGACAGGACCGTGGCAGGTCTGTTCCGCGCTCCTTCCCCCTCCCTTCCGGGGAGACAGGGGCCGTGGCGGGCCGGTTCTGCGCCCTTCCCCTCCCTTACGGAGGGACAGTGGGCCATGGTGGGCCTGTTCCGTCGGTGGGAGCTGGTAATAAGGGGGGCATGATTGAAGCCCCCGACGCGGCGATGCTGCGCGAAGAGGCCGAGGAGCGCCTACGGGCCCTGGCCGGCGACCACGCCCGGCTGCGAGACGACCAGTGGTCCGCCATCGAGGCGCTCGTGCTCGACCGGCGCAGGGTCCTCGTCGTGCAGCGCACCGGCTGGGGCAAGTCCGCCGTCTACTTCGTGGCCACCGCCCTGCTGCGCGAGCTCGGCGAGGGCCCCACGGTCATCGTCTCGCCGCTGCTCGCCCTCATGCGCAACCAGATCGCCGCCGCCGAGCGCGCCGGCATCAGGGCCGTCACGATCAACTCCGCCAACCCCGAGGCGTGGGAGGAGATCTACGGCCAGGTCGCCGAGGGCATGGTCGACGTGCTGCTGGTCAGCCCCGAGCGGCTCAACAACCCCGACTTCCGCGACAACGTGCTGCCCGAGCTGGCCGAGAGCGCCGGCCTGGTCGTCGTCGACGAGGCCCACTGCATCTCCGACTGGGGCCACGACTTCCGGCCCGACTACCGCAGGCTCGCCACGCTGTTCGACGAGCTGCCGCCCGGCATTCCCGTGCTGGCCACCACCGCCACGGCCAACGCCCGCGTCACGCGCGACGTCGCCGAGCAGATGGGCGAGGGCACGTTCGTGCTGCGCGGCGCGCTGGAGCGCGAGAGCCTGCACCTGAGCGTCGTCAAGCTGCCCTCGGCCGAGCAGCGCCTGGCCTGGCTGGCCCAGACCCTGCGCGAGCTGCCGGGCTCGGGCATCGTCTACACGCTCACCGTCGCCGCCGCCCACGAGATCGCCGGCTACCTGCGCGAGCAGGGCCACGAGGTGGCCGCCTACTCCGGGCAGACCGACCCGGCCGAGCGGCTGGCCGCCGAGGAGGCGCTGCTCAACAACAAGATCAAGGCGCTGGTCGCCACCAGCGCGCTCGGCATGGGGTTCGACAAGCCCGATCTGGGGTTCGTCGTGCACGTCGGCGCGCCGCAGTCGCCCGTCGCCTACTACCAGCAGGTCGGCCGGGCCGGGCGCGGCGTCGAGCGCGCCGAGGTCATCCTGCTGCCCGGCGCCGAAGACCGCGAGATCTGGGCCTACTTCACCTCCCTGGCCTTCCCGCCCGAGCCCGTCGTGCGCGCCACCCTCCAGGCGCTCGAACAGGGCGGTGTGATGTCCACCCCGGCCCTGGAGACCGCGGTCGACCTGAGCCGCAGCCGCCTGGAGATGATGCTCAAGGTCCTCGACGTCGACGGCGCCGTACGCCGGGTCAAGGGCGGCTGGGAGTCGACCGGCGAGCCCTGGGCGTACGACACCGAGCGCTACGCCCGCATCGCCGCCGAGCGCAAGGCCGAGCAGGACGCCATGCTGCGCTACCTGACCACCGAGGAGTGCCGCGAGCAGTACCTGCGCCGCCACCTCGACGACGACACCGCCACGCCCTGCGGCCGCTGCGACAACTGCACCGGCCGCCACCGTTCACCGGAGATCGCCGCCCAGGCCGTCGAGACCGCCCGCGAACGCCTGAGCAGGCCCGGTGTCGAGATCGAGGCGCGCAGGCAGTGGCCGACCGGCCTCGCCGACCTGTCCGGCAGGATCAAGCCCGAGCTCGGCGCCGAGCCGGGCCGCGCGCTCGGCCGGCTGACCGACATCGGCTGGGGCAACCGGCTGCGCGAGCTGCTCGCCGGAGCCGACGGGCCGATGGCCGACGACATGTTCAAGGCCGTGATCCAGGTGTTGTCGGCGTGGGGCTGGCAGGAGCGGCCGGTGGCCGTGGTCAACGTGCCGTCCGCGTCGCGCCCGCAGCTCGTGCGCGGCTTCGCCGAGCGGCTGGCGCAGGTGGGCCGGCTGACCTACCTGGGCGAGCTGGGCTACCGGGCGGGGTCGCCGGGCCGGCAGTTCAACAGCGCCAAGCGCGTCCAGGCGATCAGAGGCACCCTGGCGATGCCCAAGGAGCTCGGCGCCGCGATCGCCGACTGCGGCGGCCCGGTGCTGCTGGTGGACGACCGCGTGGACACCGGCTGGACGATGACCCTGGCGGCGGCCCTGATCCGCCACGCGGGCGCACCGGCCGTGCTCCCGCTCGCGCTGGCCACCACCTCGTAGCGGCGCCAGGGAGAACCCCGGCTGGGACGGCGACGCCCCGGCCGGGGAGGGGACGGGTCAGAACGGGGGACGTGCGCCCAGGTGCATGATCGCCTTGGCCGCGAGCCGGCAACCGGCGGCCAGCGACTCGGCCGGCGGCTTGCCGGCCAGCCACGGCGGCAGGAACCCGGCCGAGAACGCGTCGCCCGCGCCCGTGCCGTCAACGATCTTGTCGACCGGCTCGGCGGCCACCCGGACCGGGTCGGGACGGCCGTTGCTGAACCACAGCGCGCCCTCGGCGTTCATCTTGATGATGACCTGCGGGAACCACGCGGTGAGCACCTTGGCGGCGGCCTCGGCCTCGTCGCGGCCGGTCAGCACCTTGGCCTGGTCGATGTTGGCGAACAGCAGCTTCGCGCCGTTGGTCCATTCGAGGAAGGGCTCGGCGCCCGTACGCTCCAGCGGAGCCGACGAGGCGCAGTCGACCGAGATCGACATGCCGGAGCGCCGCGCCATGTCGAGCGCCGCGAGACCGGCGTCGCGCGAGCCCTCGTTGATCAGCGTGTAGCCCGACAGGTGCAGGTGGGCGCCCGAGGTGAACAGGTCGCGCGGCAGGTCCTCCGGCGACAGGGCGGCGTTGGCGCCCGGGTCGGAGAGCATCGTGCGCTCGCCCTTGTGCGTGACGAGCACCACGCAGGTGCCGGTGGGCCGCTCGGGGTCCATGACGAGCCGGGCGTCGACGCCGTAGCCCATCAGCTCCATGTCGCGGTTGCGGCCGGTGATGTCGGCGCCCCTGCGGCCGATGAAGGCCACCTCCGCGCCCTCGACGGCGAGCCACGAGGCGATGTTGGCGCCGGAGCCGCCGCCGTGCATCGTCACGATCGCGGGCGTGTCGCTCGCGCGGGCGAGCGCGTAACGGGCGCGCGCGACCGCGTCGGTCATGAGATCGCCCACCACGACGACCCGCGTCATGATGCCACCACCTTGCTGCCTTCAGAACGACCCTGGCCACGGCAAAACTAACAGCTTCCGGGCTGTTCGTGGGGCTGACCCCGGACACCGGGCAGCAGTCGATGCACAAGCGTTGCCCAAAGAGGCCCACCGGTCTTGGCATGTGGGATGCGGGTTTACGCTCGTGGCGTGGAGGCACAGTATCCGGCTCACTGGGAGGCCGACGTCGTTCTGGCCGACGGGGGCACCGCGCACGTACGCCCGATCAGGCCCGCCGACGCCGACCGTCTCCGTGCTTTCTACTCCCGTCTGTCCGCCGAGTCGATCTATTTCCGGTTCTTCGGCCCCCGTCCCCGGTTGTCCGACCGCGACGTCGAACGTTTCACCAACGTCGACTACGACAACCGCGTGGCCCTCATCGCCACCATCGGCGCCGAGATGGTCGCGGTGATCCGCTACGACCGCACCGAGCCGGGCGAGGCCGAGGTCGCCTTCCTGGTCGAGGACGCCCACCAGGGCAGGGGAGTGGCCTCCGTCCTGCTGGAGCACCTGGCGGCCACGGCCCGCGAGCGCGGCATCGAGCGGTTCGTCGCCGACGTGCTGCCCGCCAACATGAAGATGATGGGTGTCCTGCGGCAGGCCGGCTACACCGCGGAGAGCCGGTTCGCCGACGGCGTCGTACGCATGACCCTCGACCTGACCCCGACCGAGACCTCGGCGGAGGTGACGGCCTCGCGCGAGCATCGGGCCGAGTCCCGGTCGATCGCGCGCCTGCTGGCGCCCGGGTCGGTCGCGGTCATCGGCGCCTCGCGCGAGCCCGGGGGCGTCGGCCAGACCGTCCTGCGCAACCTGCTGGCCGCCGACTTCACCGGCCCCGTCTTCCCCGTCCACCGCCAGGTGCGGGCCGTCGCGGGCGTGCGGGCCTACCCGAGCGTGACGGCGATCGACGGCGAGGTCGACCTGGCGGTCGTGGCCGTGCCCGCGGAGGGCGTGCTCGACGTGGTCAAGGAGTGCGCCGAGAAGGGCGTCCACGGGCTGGTCGTGGTCTCCTCCGGCTTCGGCGAGACCGGCGCGTCCGGCCGCGCCAGGCAGGACGAGCTGGCCCGCATCGCCCGCTCCTACGGCCTGCGCGTGGTCGGCCCCAACTGCCTCGGCATCGCCAACACCGCCCCGGCCGTCAAGCTCAACGCCACGCTGGCCGCCACCGTGCCGGGCCGCGGCCGGGTGGGCTTCTTCAGCCAGTCGGGCGCGCTCGGCACCGCGCTGCTCCAGCGGGTGGCCCAGCGCGGCATGGGCATCTCGTCGTTCGTCTCGGCCGGCAACCGCGCCGACGTCTCCGGCAACGACCTCCTCCAGTACTGGGAGGAGGACGACGCGACCGAGGTCATCCTGCTCTACCTGGAGTCGCTGGGAAACCCGCGCAAGTTCACCCGCCTGGCCAGGCGCATCGCGCGCAGCAAGCCGATCGTGGTGGTCAAGAGCGGCGGCACCCCGGCCGGCCACTCGGCCGAGGAGCTGGGGCTGCCCGACTCCGCGATCAGCTCCCTGTTCGCCCAGGCGGGCCTGATCAGGGTCGACGACCTCATCCAGCTCTTCGACGTGGGCCAGCTCCTGGCCTACCAGCCGCTGCCCGCCGGGCCCAGGGTCGCGCTGGTGACCAACTCCGACGCCCTCGGCCTGCTGGCCGCCGACGCCTGCCTGGCGGCCGGCCTCGAACCGCGCCCACCGGTCAACCTGGGCGCCGCGGCCGGGCCGGCCGAGTTCGCCGCGGCGCTCGCCGGCGAGCTGGCCGCCGAGGAGGTCGACGCCGCCGTCGTGATCTACATGCCGCCGATCCCCGGCGAGTCGGACGAGGTGGCGGCCGAGCTGCTGCGCGTCTCGCAGGGGTCGGCCAAGCCGGTGCTGGCCACGTTCCGCGGGCATCTCGGCATGCATCCGTCGTTGCGGGTGCCCGGCGACTCCGGCGGTGTGCCCGCGCGGGGCTCCATCCCGTCGTACGCGGCGCCGGAGGAGGCCGTCAGGGCCCTGGCCCACGTGGCGCGGTACGCCACCTGGCGGGCGCATCCGGCCGTGCCGCCGCCCGAGCTCGACGGTCTCGACACCGCCCGCGCCCGCGCGCTGGTCCTGGCCGCGCTGTCCGGCGCCCCGGCCCCGGCGGGGGAGGAGCCGGGCGGGTTCGCCGAGCCCGGTCCGCCGGTCGAGATCGACGCCGCCGAGCTGCTGTCGTGCTACGGGCTGACCGTCTGGCCCGCCGAGGTCGTCCGCTCGCCGGAGGAGGCCGTGGCCGCCGCCGAACGGCTCGGCTGGCCGGTGGTGCTCAAGGTGGCCGACCCGGGGGCCTCGCGCCGCGCCGGGACCGTACGCCTGGGGCTGACCGGGCCCGAGATGGTGCGCAACGCCTACGCCGAGTTCGCCGACCAGCTCGGCGAGCGGGTCGAGCTGGCCGTCCAGCGCATGGCGCCGCAGCCGGCCGTGCCCACGGTCGTGGGGGTCGTCGAGGATCGCGCGTTCGGGCCGGTGGTGTCGTTCGGGCTCGGCGAGGTGACCGCCCGCCTGCTGCTCGACCAGGGCTTCCGGCTCGCCCCGCTGACCGGCGAGGACGCCGCGGCCCTGGTGCGTTCCGTCCGCGCGGCCCCGCTGCTCTTCGGCCAGTACGGCTACCCGCCCGTCGCCGTCCCCGCCCTGGAGGAGCTGCTCGTACGCGTGGGCCGCCTGGCCAACGACCTGCCGGAGGTGGCCCGGCTCGACCTCGACCAGGTGTTGGTGGGGGAATCGGAGGTGCTGGTCCTGGGCGCCCGCGCCACCCTGCGCACCCCGGCCGGACCACGCCTGGACGGCGGCCCGCGACGGCTCTCCTGACCACGCCCACCATGTCGTTCATGTCTAGACAAAGACGTTCATAGAGCGTTATGTCTGGCGGGTGAGTGCACTGCGCGGCCCTGGCAGGATGGAGGCATGAGGGAAACCCGAGTCTCAGCCGCGGGCCTGCGTGAAGCGATCGAGCGCAGCGGCTACTACCCCGACCTCGTCACCGATGCGGTCGAATCCGCGCTGGGCAAGGAGGCCGTGACCGCATTCGTGGTCCACCACGAGGCCACCTTCGATCCCGCGATGGAGGTTCGCAGGCACGTCACCGTCCTGGTGCTGTCGACGACGAGGCTGCTGGTCTGCCACACCGACGAGCACCCGGCGGTGGAGGGCGTCTCGGCCTCCCACGCGTCCACGACGACCGAGGCGGTCCGCCTGAGCCGCGTCCAGTCGGTGGCCGTCACCCGCGTGGTGCCCGACCCGGCCTCCTACGTGCCGGGCGTGCCGCCCACCGAGGTCACCCTGACGATCGGCTGGGGCGCGATCTCCCACGTCGACCTTGAGCCGGCCACCTGCGGCGACGAGAACTGCGACGCCGACCACGGCTACACCGGCGCCATCACGGCCGACGACCTGTCGCTGCGGGTCAGCGAGGCGGCCGACGGTCCAGAGGCGGTCACCCACGTGCTGGCCTTCGCCAAGGCCCTCTCCGAGGCCACCGCCCGAGCCGCCGCCTGACACCACACCCGGCCCACCCCCACAGCAGCCGTCAGAGCCACCGTCAGGACCACTGCCACAGCCATCCGCCGGGCCGCCGCCGGGCCACGGCCGGCCACTAGGATGTGGGGATGCTGCCGGACTACGGCGCCGGGTCGCTGGCGGACCTCCCCGGTTCGCTGCTGGCCGCCCTCGGCCTGACCGAGCCCAACCCGCTGGCCCTCGACCCCGCGGCGCGCGTCTGCCTGCTCCTGGTCGACGGCCTGGGGGCCGAGCTGCTCCGCGCCCACCCCGAGACCGCCCCCTTCCTGTCCACCCTCCCCGCCCGCACCCTCACCGCCGGTTTCCCCGCCACCACCGTCACCAGCCTGTGCTCGCTCGGCACCGGCCTGACCCCCGGCGAGCACGGCATGGTCGGCCTGATGCTGGCCGTCCCCGGCACCGGCCACCTGTTCAACTGCCTGCGCTGGACGCTCCCCGGCGGCCAGACGATGGACCCCGACGAGTGGCAGCCCGCGCCCACCGTCTACCAGCGCGCCGCCGCCCAGGGTGTCGACGCCGTCTACGTCGCCCCCGCCGAGTTCGAGGGCTCCGGCCTGACCAGGGCCGTCTACCGCGGCGCGCGCTACGTGGCCGCCGACGGCGTCGACGCCACCGTCGCCCGCGTCGCCGAGGCCCTGCGCGCCACGCCCCGCGCCCACGTCACCGCCTACTACGGCAACCTCGACGCCGTCGGCCACATGGCCGGGTGGGGTGGCGAGGAGTGGCTGAGCGAGCTGGCCGTCGTCGACGACCTGGCCCGGCGGCTGGCCGAGTCGCTGCCGCCCGGCTCGGCCCTCTACGTCACCGCCGACCACGGCATGGTCAACGCCACCGAGAAGATCGACGCCGAGAGCGTGCCCGCGCTGACCGAAGGGGTGGCGCTGCTCGGCGGCGAGGCTCGGGCCAGGCACGTCTACGCCCAGCCCGGAGCCGCCGGCCACGTCCTGGAGGCGTGGCGCGCGACCCTCGGCGACCGCGCCTGGGTAGTGTCCAGGCAGGAGGCGGTCGAGTCCGGCTGGTTCGGGCCCCGGGTGCGCGAGGCGTGGCTGGGCCGCATCGGCGACGTCGTGGCCGTGCCCCGCGCCGGCCTGGCCCTCACCGCCCCCACCCGTCATCCGATCGAGGCGCTGTTCACCGGCTACCACGGCTCGCTGACCGCCGCCGAGCTCAACGTCCCGCTGCTGGAGGTAACCACCCGATGAGTGCGCTGATCACGCCTGCCGAGCTGGCCGCGCTGCCCGACGTGTCCGTGCTCGACGTGCGCTGGCGGCTGAACGGCCCGCCCGGGATCGAGCTCTACCGCGAGGGGCACCTCGCGGGCGCCGTCTTCTGCGACGTCGACGCCGATCTCGCCGCGCCGCCCGGCGCCGCCGGCCGCCACCCGCTGCCCGGCGCCGGCGAGTTCCAGCGGGCCATGCGGGCGCTCGGCGTGTCCGACGGGCGTCCGGTCGTGGTCTACGACGACGCCGGCTCCACGACCGCCGCCCGCGCCTGGTGGGCACTGCGCTACTTCGGCCATCGATCCGTACGCGTGCTCGACGGCGGCCTGACGGCCTGGGCCGAGGCCGGCCTGCCGCTCACGAAGGACGAGCCCGAGGTCGTGCCCGGCGACTTCACCGCCAGGCCCGGCGGCATGCCGACCCTGACGGCCGACGAGGCCGCCGCGGTGGCCGCCGAGGGCGTGCTGCTCGACGCCCGCGCCGCCGAACGCTACCGGGGCGAGGTCGAGCCCGTCGATCCGGTGGCCGGTCACGTGCCCGGTGCGGTGAACGCGCCCACGACCGGCAACGTGGGCCCGGGCGGCAGGTTCCTCGCCCCCGCCGACCTGCGTGACCGCTTCGCCGCGCTGGGCGTGCGCGAGGGTGTCCCGGTCGGCGCGTACTGCGGGTCGGGCGTCACCGCCGCCCACGAGGTGCTGGCCCTGGAGCTGGCCGGCCTGCCCGCAGCCCTCTACGTCGGCTCCTGGTCCAACTGGGTCGCCGACCCCACCCGCCCGGTGGCCACCGGCTGAGGCCGGCACCTGGTCAGCCGGCCGGGTAGAGGGGCCGGTCGCCCGCGCCGAAGCAGACGAACCCCAGCAGCCCGGTCTTGGCCGACGCGCAGGCCAGGGCCGCGTCAGGTGCCTGCCCGGAGGCGAGCAGCTCGTGGAAGGCTCCCATCATGGCCATCGCGGCCTCGTCGCCGATGGGCACCATCCCCGCCACCACGCACGAGCTCCCGTGCGCCAGGAACGTGCCCGGCAGGCCCAGCGGCGCCCCCTCCGCCGGCGTGCGGGCCATGCCCGAGTTGCACGCCGACAACACGACCAGCTCCGGCGCGCGGCTCAGGCCCAGCAGGTCGTAGGCCATGAGCTGCCCGTCGCCAAGGGTGATGCCGGACAGCAGCGGGCTGCGGGCGTTGAAGGCGCCGTGCGCGGCCAGGTGGAGGACGTCGGCCGCGCCGAGCGCCGCCAGCACGTCGGCCCTGCGGCCGGGCACCTCCCGCCCACCCGGATGGCAGGCCAGCACGCGGGCCACCTCCTCCTCGGCATGGACCAGCGCCGGCCCGGCCGCCGCCAGCACCACCGGGGCGGCCTCCCGTACGCGGGCCCGCCGCCGCGCCCCCGCCCAGGCCGCCGCGCTCGCCGCCACGCTCACGGGACGTTCGCGCAGGCCCGGCAGCGCGCCCCACGGCAGGGTGTGCAGCGGCCCCACGGGCACCACCACCAGCGGCCGGTCGCCCAGCTCGGCCTTGAGCGGCCCCAGCAGCAGCCGCTCCAGCTCCGCACCGGCGCCGGTCAGCTCCGTGAGCGCCCGCGCGGGACCGGCCACGTCGAGCCCCGCACCCCACTGACGCAGGGCGTGGCGCAGCCGCATGATCGCCTCACGCACCTGCCGCACGTCGCCCAGCCGCCGCAGGATGAGCCGTTCGCCGGTGACGAGCACCGCCAGCAGCGTCTCCTCGTCGGCCACGAACTCCACCAGCGCCGCGCCGTCGAGCGCCGCCCGGACCTGGTCGATCTCGGCCAGGCCGCACGCGTGCTCCGGCGCCGCGACCGCACGCCACCGCTCGGCCCACTCGAACACCTCGCCCACGCACCCGTCGCGCACCGCCAGCCCCAGCCCGAAGGCGGCCAGCCGCTCCCCGGACCGGGCGGCATGGGCGCGCAACGCCGGATCCTCGAACGTCTCCACCTGCCCGCTCACCTCGGCCAGCCCGTCACGGACCGCCCGCAGCGCCCCCGCGACGTCCTCCCGCAGCGCCGCCTCCAGGGCCAGGGCGTGCTGGCGTACGGTCACCGGGATCTGCGCGAGCTGCGTGGGCTGCGGCTCGGGGGCCAGCGAGGTCAGGCGGGTGCCGGCGGGCATCCAGCGCTCGGCGCGCTCGGCGTGCCGGGTGAGCCTGCGGAGCTGCGCCGAGGCCACCGGATGGTCGTCGACGGCCAGCGCCGCCTCGGCCGCGGCCAGCCGCAGCGCCGCGGCGGCGGCCACGTGCGAGGAGACGTCCTCCAACTCGTCGGCGCACCGGATCAGATCGGTGACCAGCGCGGACGTGACCGGCCCGAGCACCAGCCGGGCCCGCAGGACGACCTCCTCGGCCAGCGGCAGCCACGACAGCCGCTCCTGCTCGGCCAGCTCGCGCGCCGCCTGCTCGGCCACCTGCCGCGCCCGGTGGGGGTCGCCGGTGAGCAGCTCGACCTGGGCCAGCTTCAGCCGCGCCTCGGCCAGCGCCACCTGCGCGCCGGAGGACTCCAGATCGGGCACGGCCAGGCTCAGCATGGCCCTGGCCTCGCCGGGCAGGTGGGCCGCCAGCAGCGCGCCGGCGAAGTCGGCCCGCATCGTGGCCAGCCGCTCGGGGAAGCCGAACAAGGTGTCCTCCGCCTCCCGGTAATGCTCGAAGGCGCCCGCGATGTCCCCCCGCCGCACCGCGAGGAACGGCAGGTTGGCGGCCGACAGCCGGGCCAGGTGGCGCAGGCCGGCGTTCCGGGCGAGCTGCAGGCAGGCCGCGATGTCGCGCATGGCGGACTCCCAGTCGCCCCGGTAGGCGTGGATGAGCCCCCGGTTGAGCAGGCCGCCGGCCAGGAAACGCCGGTCGTCGACCGTGCCCGGCGCGGCCACGAGGGCCCGCAGCGCCCGGTCGCAGGCGGCGATGGCCTCCTGGTGACGGCCCAGGTGGGCCAGGGCGACCGCCCGCTGCGTGTCGAGCTTGGCGCGGTCGAGCGGGGACAGGTACGCCCATGCCAGGGCGGCCACGCGCAGCGCCTGGAGCGGGTGCCCCCGCTCGGTGCGTACGGTGACCAGCGACAGCCGCGCCTGGGCCCGTCGCTCGGCCGGGGCGTCCGGGATGGCGATGGCCTGCCGCAGGCAGTGTTCGGCATTGAGAAGGTCGCCCAGCTCGCGGGCGGCCAGCGCCATGGCGCGCAGCGCGATCGCCTCGGCCTCCGGCGCTCCGGCACGGCGGGCGGCGGCGAGGACGGTGCGGCCGGCGTAAAGGGCCTGTTCGGGATCGACGTGCGCGCGCAGCACGGCGGCCTCGGCCGTCTCGACGAGCGGACCGTGGTCGGCTGCTGATCCTGGTGGGGGTGACGTGACGCTCATGGGGGACTGACCGGCGGGGAGGAGGGGGCGGGGGTGTACGGCGCGGACGTGTGCCTCGGCGGAGGCGTCACGGCCGGATGCGCACCCACCTGGTCTGGACGGGCGCATGACCGGGACGGTGGCACACCACGCTCAGCCACCCCGGCGGCAGCCCGGTGACCGCGAACCGGCCGTTGTGGGCGACCTGCCGGGTGAGGGTCAGATGCGGGGTGCGCACGTCGACGACGGAGTCTTCCCCGGGGTCGGGGAAGATCTGACCGGCGACGTCGATCAGCCCGTCGCCCACGGTCACCTCCAGGTCGAAGGTGAGACCGTCGGTGACGAACCGCACCAGCTGGGCCCCGTCGTCGAGGTCGGCGGCGACGGACCGCGACGCGCGGCCCTCGGCGGGGTCGGCCGGGTCGGCGGTCACCGCGTGCGGAACGCGCAGCCCGTAGATCTCACGCGCGGAGGCCGACACGTGCCCGGGCATCGGATCCATTCCGGCGGCGAGCCGGAGGGCCGCCAGGAAGTACTCGTCGTTGATCATTGCGCTGTCTCCTGTAGTGAGAGCAGAGTGCGCAGTTTCTCCAGGCAGCGGGCCCTGGTCGGCCCCACGCTGCCCACGGGCAACCCGAGCCGCATCGCCATCTGCTGGTTGCCCAGATCGGTCGCGACCAGCTGCAGCAGAGTACGGCAGGGTTCCTGCAGGGCGGAGACCGACTTCCACAGCAGGCGCCTGCCATCGGCCTCCAGCACGGCGGACGCGGGATCCGGCTCCTCGACGGCCCCGAAGGTGGGCCTTCCCTCCGGATCGCTGACCAGCAGGCCCGACGACTCCTTCCGCAGCAGGAGGAGCGCCTCACGGCGGGTGGTCGTCATCAGCCAGCCGCCCACCCGCGAGGGGTCGCGGATGTCGTGCATGTGCTGGAGCAGCCGCAGCCAGGCGCCCTGGACCGCGTCGGCGGCATCGGCCTCGCCCAGCCCGCACGAGCGGGCCAGCGCCCACATGCGCGGGCCGAACCGGGACTCCAGCTCGTCCCAGGCGGATCGGTCGCCGTCGGCCGCGTCGAGGAGCAGCTTCGCCGGATCGCGCAAGTCGCTCATGCGGCCTCCTTTCGTCCCACACGGGGAGGTCATCCTGTCTCCTCGTGATTGACTGAGGACTGAGCGTAAACTCTACAGACTCGTGGGTACGAGAACTCCCAGATCGGGAATTTGCCGGGACCTCCGGGAGTCGAGCAGTCGCTCCACGGCCTCCTTGGCCGGTTCGCTCCGGGCGGCGTCGGCCACGGCCCCCGACACCAGGGCGGCGGCGAACGACGTGCCGCTCCAGGCGGCGTAGCCGCCGAACTCGCCCGTGTCCAGGAAACTGCTGGTCAGCCAGTCGCCGCGGGCGCAGGCGTCGACCCAGGTGCCGTACCCGGAGAAGGGCGCGCGGCGCTCCTGCGCGGCGTCGAGGGCCGCCACGCCCACCGCGCAGGGCAGGGCGGCGGGCCAGAACGGCCGGTCGGAGGCGGTGTTGCCGGCGCAGGCCACCGTCACCGTGTCCTTCAGCGCGCCGATGGCGTCGGACAGCAGGGGCGGCGGCCGGTCGTCGAAGGAGTGGCAGCCGAAGGAGAGGTTGAGCACCTGGGGCGGGTCCTCGCGCATGCGGTGGAGGGTGCGCACCACGGTCGCCTCGTCGCCCAGGCCGTCGCCGTCGAGCACCCGGCGCACCCGGAGCCTGGCCCCGGGCGCCTGGCGGGTCAGCAGGCCGGCGACGAACGTGCCGTGCCCGGCCTGCGTCCCCCGGACGGCGTCGGCGCCCTCGGGGCCGAGCCTGGCGTACCAGTCGCTGCCCGACCACCAGGGATGTTTCGCCACGCCGGTGTCGAGCACGGCCACGACCACGTCGGAACGCGACCTGCCCGCCCGGTACGACACCGGCGGCACGGGGAAGGGCCGGGAGGCCGGGCCGCCGAAGAACAGCGGCTGGCCGGTGACCACGTGGTTGGGCGAGGCACGGAAGCCCCGGTCGCGCAACTCGGCGGTGATCTCGCACGGGTCCACCCCGGCCGACAGGTGCAGGACGGTCACTCCGTCGGCCTCGGAGACCGCCTGCGTCCAGCGGGCGGCGACCGACACCGCGCCGCGGTCGACCAGCACCTGACCTGGCCGGATGTACGCCTCGCCGACAGATTGCATGTCCATGAGGCGGTATGTTTCCCCGCCTGCCACAACTGTCACGTGACACGCCCGCACCAACTTGGTATGGCCCCCCTCTGGTGTCCGATGGCGACCGACGGTAGTCTCTCCCTAGTCACTTGTGATCATCCCGGGGCGAGGCCGTTGGGGAAGGCGCACCTCGTACCGAAACGGGAGGTCCGGTGTCTGCTCGTGGCGTGCTTTACGTCCACTCGGCTCAGCCCGCGCTGTGCCCTCACATCGAATGGGCAGTCGCGGGTGTCCTTGGCGTGCCCGTTGATCTGACGTGGACACCGCAACCAGCCGCGCCGAACGTCGTGCGCGCGCAGGCGGAGTGGGAGGGCCGCGCCGGTATCGCGGCGGCCATCGCCTCTTCCCTCATGGGCTGGCAGCGCCTGAGATTCGAGATCACCGAGGATCCGTCGCCCGGCGTCGACGGCTCCAGACACGCCTACACGCCGACGCTCGGCGCCTTCACGGCGGTCATCGGCGCGGCCGGGGACATCATGATCTCCGAAGACCGCCTGCGTGCCGCCATGATGACGGCCGCCCAGGGCCGGTCCGTGCTGGAGGACGAGCTCGACAAGCTGCTCGGCCGGCCGTGGGACGAAGAGCTGGAGCCCTTCCGGTACGCCGGCGACGGCGCTCCCGTCCGCTGGCTGCACGCCGCCGTCTGACCCGCCCCACCTCCCGCTGAGCGCCCGCCGAGGGCGGCCGGCATCGGCCCGCCGTTCCACAGGCCGTCACGCGCGCCTTGTCACTCAGGCCGTCACGAAGGCCGTCACGAAGGCCGTCAAGCAGCGGAAAGGCCCCGCACCGGGCATCGGTGCGGGGCCTTTCGCGGACGGGTCTACAGCGGGATGTTGCCGTGGGCGCCCCTGGCCGGGGTGGCCTGGGCGAGCACCTTGGCGATGGCGCCGCGCGTCTCGGCCGGCTCGATCACCTCGTCGACGACGCCCAGCTCCTGGGCGCGGGCCAGGCCGCCGGCGAGCTTCTCGTGCTCCTCGGCGAGCCGCTGTTCCAGCGCCGGCCGCTCCTCGTCGGAGGCCGCCGCGAGCTCGCGCCGCTTGAGCACGCGCACCGCCGCCACGGCCCCCATGACCGCCACCTCGGTGGTCGGCCAGGCGAACACCTTGGTCGCGCCCAGCGCCCGCGAGTTCATCGCGACGTACGCCCCGCCGTACGCCTTGCGCGTGACCAGGGTGATCCTGGGAACCGACGCCTCGGCGAAGGCGTGCAGCAGCTTGGCGCCGCGCCGGACCACGCCGTCGTGCTCCTGGCCGACACCCGGCAGGTAACCGGGGACGTCCACGAGGACAACCAATGGCACCCCGAAGGCGTCACACATACGTACGAAGCGGGCGGCTTTCTCGGCGGACGTGGCGTCGAGGCAGCCGGCCAGCCGCAACGGGTTGTTGGCGACGACGCCGACCGTCCGGCCGCCGAGGCGGCCCAGCGACGTGACGACGTTGGGCGCCCATTTGGCGTGCAGTTCGACGCCGTCCTCGTCGAGCAGGCCGTTGACCAGCGGCTTGACGTCGTAGGCGCGCCGCGCGGACTCGGGCAGCAAGGAGGAGAAGTCGACCTCCTCCACCTCGCCGGGACGCACCCTGCCCTGGTGGCCGAGCAGCGTGGCGAGCCGGCGCGCCTGGAGGTAGGCGTCGGCCTCGGTCTTGGTGACGACGTGCACCACGCCGCTGCGCCTGCTGTGGGGCTCGGGGCCGCCCAGCGCCTCGGCGTCGACGTTCTCGCCGGTGACGCTGCGCACGACGTCGGGGCCGGTCACGAAGATGCGGCCGGTGTCGGCCAGGATCACCAGGTCGGTGAGCGCGGGGCCGTAGGCGGCGCCGCCGGCGGCCGGGCCGACGACCACCGAGATCTGCGGCACGACGCCCGACGCCTTGGTCATGGCCGCGAACACCCGGCCGACCGCGTGCAGCGACTCGACGCCCTCGGCGAGCCGGGCGCCGCCGGAATGCCAGATGCCGATGACCGGCACCCGCTCGCGGACGGCCACGTCGTAGGCATGCACGATGTGCTCGCAGCCCTCGCTGCCCATCGCGCCGCCCTGGAAGCGGGCGTCGCTGCAGAAGGCGGCGACGGGCACGCCCTCGATCCTGCCCATGGCGGCCAGGACGCCGCTTTTGTCCTCTGGGGTGATGAGCCGCAGCGAGCCCTCGTCGAGCAGCGCTGTCAGGCGGACGACTGGATCACGGGGATCGGCGGGCTCCTGGCCGGAGCCCTCACCCACCACCCGGCTGTCCAGTACGGTCATCAAGCCCCCTTGAAGACGACGGTGACGTTGTGCCCGCCGAACCCGAAGGAGTTGTTGACGGCGGCGAGGTCGCCCTGCGGCAGCGGACGGTTCGCGCCGTGGACGATGTCGACCTCGATCCCGTCGTCGAGGTTGTCGAGGTTGATGGTGGCCGGGACGATCCGCTCCTGCAGCGCCTTGATCGTGAAGACGGACTCGATGCCGCCCGCGCCGCCGAGCAGGTGACCGGTCATGGACTTGGTCGAGGTGACCAGCGGGTGGGTGCCGATGGCCTTGGCCACGGCCTGCACCTCGCCGACGTCGCCCGCCGGGGTGGACGTGGAGTGGGCGTTGACGTGCTTGACGTCGAGGCCGGTGATCTCGGCGTCGGTCAGCGCCTGCGTCATCGCCATGATGATGCCGCGGCCCTCGGGCTCGGGCTGCGTGATGTGGTGGGCGTCGGCCGAGTAGCCGACACCGGCGGCGTAGGCGTAGATGCGCGCGCCGCGCGCCTTGGCGTGCTCCTCGGACTCCAGCACCACGATGCCGGCGCCCTCGCCGAGCACGAACCCGTCGCGGTCGCGGTCCCACGGCCGGGAGGCGCCCTGCGGGTCGTCGTTGCGGGTGGACATCGCCCGCGCGGCGGCGAAGGCCGCGATGTTGAGGCCGTGGATGGCGGCCTCGGTGCCGCCCGCGACCACCACGTCGGCGCGGCCGAGCCGGATCATGTCCATGGCGTAGCCGATCGCCTCGGCGCCGGAGGCGCAGGCGGAGACGGTGGCGTGCACGCCCGCCTGGGCGCCCAGGTCGATGCCGATCCAGGCGGCCGGGCCGTTGGGCATGAGCATCGGCACGGTGAAGGGCGACAGCCGGTTCCAGCCGCGCTCCTTCCACGTGTCGTAGGCGGTCAGCGTGGTGGTGATGCCGCCGATGCCGCTGGAGACCACGACGCCCAGCCGCTCGGGGGCCACCTCGGGGGCGCCGGCGTCCTGCCAGGCCTCCCGGGCGGCGACCAGGGCGAACTGCTCGCTGCGGTCGAGACGGCGGGCCTCGGGGCGGGGCAGCACCTCGGTGGGGTCGACCGCCGCCGTCCCCGCGAACCGCACGGGGACGGAGTCGATCCACTCCGTGGTGAGGGTCTCCACACCCGACTGACCGGCGAGGAGCGCCGTCCAGGTCGAGGTGACGTCTCCACCGACGGGCGTCGTCGCGCCAAGCCCGGTGACGACGACACGTACCCGGTTCGCACTCACGTTTTCGCGCTCCTTACTGGTCAGAACTGTTTTGTCAGGCCTGGATGAAGTTGAGGACGTCCTTGACCGTCTTCAGGTTCTTCAGCTGGTCGTCGGGGATCTCGACGCCGAACTCGTCCTGAGCGGCCACGGCGATCTCGACCATGGACAGGGAGTCGATGTCGAGGTCGTCGACGAAGCTCTTCTCCGGGGTCACCTCGCCGGCCGGAATGCCGGTGATCTCGTTGATGATCTTGCCGAGGCCCGCGAGGATCTCCTGCTCGGTGGCAGCCATGTCGCTACTTCTCCTTTATTTTCTGGTTTCTGTACGGCTCTCGCCGTACGAGCTCTGAACAAGTACGGCGGGCGCCGTACCGGATCCTACGGAATCTCGATCACTTGGCCCGCATAGGTCAGACCGGCGCCGAAGCCGAGGATGAGCGCGAGGTCGCCTGAGCGGACCTCGCCGCGCTCCAGCATCCGCGAGAGCGCGAGCGGAATGGAGGCCGCCGACGTGTTGCCCGCGGTGACGATGTCACGGCCGATGACGGCCTTGTCGGCACCGAGCTTGCGTGCGATGGCCTCGATGATGCGCAGGTTGGCCTGGTGGGGCACGAACGCCGCCAGCTCCGAGGGGTCGACCCCGGCGCGGTCGCACGCCTCCAGGGCCACCGGGTGCAGCGCGGTGGCCCAGCGGAAGACCGTCTGGCCCTCCTGGGCGAGGAACTTCGTGCGGTCGGCGATGGAGATGGCCTCGGACTTGTCGCCGGAGCTGCCCCACACCACCGGGCCGATGCCGGGCGTGTCGGACGGGCCGACCACGGCGGCGCCGGCGCCGTCGGCGAAGATCACGGCCGTGGACCGGTCGGTCCAGTCGACCCACTGCGACAGCTTCTCCGAGCCGATGACCAGCACGTTCCTGGCCGCGCCGCCGCGGACCGCGGCACTGGCGGTGGCCAGCGCGTAGCAGAAGCCGGCGCAGGCGGCGTTGACGTCGAACGCGCCCGGGGACTTGATGCCCAGCCGGTGGGCCACGACCGCCGCGGCGTTGGGGATCTGGGTCTCCAGCGTGCAGGTGGCCACGATCACCAGGTCGACCTCGTCGGGGGTCAGGCCGCTGGCGGCCAGCGCCTTGCCGCCGGCCTGGGCCGCCATGTCCTCCACGGACTCGTTGGCGGAGGCGACCCGGCGCTCCTTGATCCCGACGCGGGACTGGATCCACTCGTCGTTGGTCTCCATGGTCTTGGCCAGGTCGTCGTTGGTGACGACGTTGTCCGGCTGGTAATGGCCGAAGGCCAGAATCCGGGCGCCTGGGGCGATGTCGGGGATCCTCATTTGATCAGCTCCCTGGCCGCGTCGAGGTCGTCGGGTGTCTTCAGCGCCACGGTCTCGACGCCCCGCAGGCCGCGCTTGGCGAGCCCGGTCAGCGTGCCGCCGGGCAGCAGCTCGATCATCTTGGTCACGCCCAGCTCGGCCATCGTCGCCATGCACAGGTCCCATCGGACGGGGCTGCTGATCTGCGAGATGAGCCGCTGGACGAACTCGGCGCCGGTGGCGGCGGGCCGGCCGTCGGCGTTGGACAGCAGCGTGACCCGCGGGTCGCCGGGCACGACGTTCCAGGCCGCCTCGCGCAGGGCGTCGACGGCCGGGGCCATGTGACCGGTGTGGAACGCGCCGGCCACCTTGAGCGGGATGAGCCTGGCACGGGCGGGCGCGTCGTCCTTGAAGGCGGCGAGCTGCTCCAGCGTGCCGCCCGCCACGATCTGGCCCGCGCCGTTGATGTTGGCCGGGGCCAGCCCGTGGCGCTCGATCGCGGCCAGCACGTCGGCCTCCACGCCGCCGAGCACGGCCGTCATGCCGGTCTCGGTCACGGCGGCGGCCTTGGCCATGGCCTGGGCGCGCTCGCGGACCAGGCTCAGCGCCTGCTCCGGGGTGAGCACCCCGGCCAGCGCGGCCGCGGCGAACTCGCCCACGCTGTGGCCGGCCAGCACGTCGGGGGAGGCCCCCAGCGCCTCGGCGGCGGCCAGCGCGGCGGCCACGAGCAGTGGCTGGGCGACGGCGGTGTCGCGGATCTCGTCGGCGTCGGCGGTGGTGCCGTAGGCGACCAGGTCGATCCCGGCGACCTCCGACCACGCGCCGAGTCTGTCGGCGAGGCCGGGCAGCTCGAGCCAGGGGGCCAGGAAGCCTGGGGTTTGGGCACCTTGGCCCGGAGCGACGAGTACAAGCACAAAAACCACCATGCCCTGTAGAACTTCGACACGCGGATGGAGATCCGTACGAACTTTGTCCGGGGTGTTTTGTAGGAACCCTACAGTGAAGATTTCGGGAATGTTACGTTAGGGCCCGCCATGCCGCAGCGCCCTCAGAAAGCCTGCCGAGGATGAGGCCGACCTGCAGCGTGAAGGCCGACCTGCCCTCGGTGGGCTGGTAGCCCGTGAGTTCGGTGATCTTCTTCAGACGGTAGCGGACCGTGTTCGGGTGCACGAACAGCAGCCGCGCCGTCGCCTCCAGGGAGGTGCCCTGTTCGAGGTATGTGGCAAGCGTATCGAGCAGGGGTGTGCCGGCCAACGGCAGGTAGACGTTCTCGATGAGCTGCTCCCTGGCGTCGGTGTCGCCGTCGAGCGCGCGTTCGGCCAGCAGGTCCTCGGCGTGCACCGGCCTGGGCGCGTCCGGCCAGCCCGCGGACGCCTTCAGCCCGGCCAGCGCGGCCCGTGCCGACCGCGCCGCGGCATGCAGGTCGGGCACCTCGGGGCCGATGACGATCGGGCCCACGCCGAAGCGCGCCACGACCTGCCGGGCCGCGTCCTGGACGCTGTCGGCGCCGCCCACGATCACGATCAGCCGGTCGGCCTGCACGCCGGCCAGCAGGTCCATACCGATGCGGCGGCCCTTCTCGCGCAGGCCGTCGATGACCGCGCGCGGGTCGTCGTCGGGGGCATGCCCGGCGATCACGACGACGGGGGAGGAGGTCCAGCCGAGGGCCGCGGCCCAGGAGTGGAGGCCGTCGTCGACCTCGCCCCGCACCAGCGCGTCGACGATCAGCGCCTCCAGCCGGGCGTCCCAGGAGCCGCGGGCCTCGGCCTCGCGGGCGTAGACATGGGCGGCGGCGAAGGCCACGTCGCGCGTGTAGCGGAGCATCGCCTGCTGGAGCTGGTCCTCACCGCCCGGTGCGGCCAGCTCGTCGGTCTGGGCCTCGACCACCTCGACCACGATCCTGACGATGTCGACCGTCTGCTGGAGCGAGATCGAGCGTTTGAGCTCGCGTGGCGCCGTGCCGAAGAACTCGATGCTGGGCGTCGGCCGGTCCTCGCCGGCGTGCTGGAACCACTCCACGAACGCGGCGATGCCGGCCTGGGCCACCAGGCCCACCCACGAGCGGTCCTCGGCGCTGAGCGCCCGGAACCAGGGGAGCTGGTCGTCCATGCGCGCCATCGCCGCCGTGCCGAGCGCGCCCATCGCACGCTCGAGCCTGCGGGTGGTGTCCTCCCGAGTCCGGTCTGTCACGCCTCCTAGAGTGCCAGGTCGGTTCCGATGACCGTAACCGTGGTGTTTCAGATGACCGCAACCGCCGTGATCAGGCCGATCGCCACGTGGGTGACCGCGAGCAGGCGCGCGCCGGGCTGCAGCTCCGGCTCCTTCACCAGGTCGCGTACGGAGATGCCGACGACCTTGTCGAACACCAGCATCGCCACGGTCTGCACCACGATGCCGACCAGCCCGAACACGGCCGTGCCCGCGAGCCCCTCGGCCAGCCGGCCGCCGGAGGACCAGATGGAGGCGGCCACGATGAGGCCGATCGCGGCCAGCGCGGACGTGGTGAGCAGCGTGGCGTTGGCGTTGCGCTCGGTGCGGATGATCTCGCTCAGCTTGCCGGGCGTGGCCCAGTCGATCACGTAGAAGCCGACGATCAGGAGGATCACGCCGACGGCGGCGTACGCGGCGATCGCGCCGGCGCCGCGGGCCAGTACTTCGAGAAGGGTCACGTCATTTCCAATCACGGGGGTGCTTCAGCTCGCAATGCGATGAGGGACGAAGGAGGAGGTGTCGTCGGTGATCAGGCCGGTGGTCTCCCTGATGCCGAGCCCGGCGGCCTCGTCGGCGACCACCCAGGCGCCGAGCACCGGCCGCTGCCCCTCGAAGGCGGGCAGGGCCTCGAAGCCCTGGAAGACGTAGCCTTCCTGGCCGTAGCGGCCCGGCGTCTCCCGGGTGCCCTCGGGGGTGACGATGCGCATGGACGCGCCCTCCCTGCCGAGCAGCGGCTTGGCGATGTAGGAGGTCAGCTCGCGTGGGCCGTCGAGGTAGGCGGGCAGCAGGTTCGGATGGCCGGGGTAGAGCTCCCACAACACGGCCAGCAGCGCCTTGTTCGACAGCAGCGACTTCCACAGCGGCTCGATCCAGGTGGAGTAGCGCACCGCGTGCCGGCCGAAGTCGTCGGCCAGCATCCACTCCCAGGGGTAGAGCTTGAACGCCGAGCGGATCATCTCCTCGCCGGCGTCGACGAAACGGCGGTTGAGCTCGTCCCAGCCGATGTCCTCCATGGCCACGGCGACCGTCCGGCGGCCCGCCTGCTCGGCGGTCTCCTGCAGGTAGGCGACCGTCATGGCCTCCTCGCCCGTCTCGTCGGCGTTGGTGAAGGCGAAGTGCGTGGGGCCGGGCGGCAGCGGCAGCTCGCGCCACCGCTCGATCAGCCGCTCGTGGATGGAGTTCCACTGGTCGTCGCCGGGGTGGGTGTCCTGGAGCCAGAACCACTGGATCACCGACGACTCCAGCAGCGACGTCGGCGTGTCGGCGTTGTACTCCAGCAGCCGGGCCGGGCCCGTGCCGTCGTAGCGCAGGTCGAAGCGGCCGTAGAGGTGAGGGTCGCGGCGCTCCCAGGAGCGCGCCACGGCGTCCCCGGCCCACTCGGGGACGGCGAAGTCGGCGTAGCGGCCGGTCGAGACGACGTGCTCGACGGCCCGCAGGCACATGCCGTGCAGCTCCTCGACCTGCGCCTCCAGCGACTCCACCTCCTCCAGGGACAGGACATAGTGGACCGACTCGTCCCAGTAGGGCCTGTTCAGGCCCTCGGGGTGGGCCGCCCGGTGGTAGGCCAGGCCCTGGCTCTCGATCGTCTTCTCCCAGCCGGGACGGACGTTGCCATGCTCGCGGCGCACGTCAGCTCCCGCCGCCCCAGCTGTTGCCGAAGCCGCCGCGCTGGATCGACTTGCCGCTGCGGCTGGAGATGTTGACGTCCGACGGCCGGTACGTGGTGCCGCCCTGCATGCGGTTGCCCACCCGGTGGCCGCCGTAGTACCACAGGTACGCGCCGCGCGAACCGCCGTAGAAGTGGGACCCGCTGCCGCCGCTGCCGCCGTCGTCGTCGCAGTAGTCGTCGTCGACGACCTCGTACGTGCCGTCGTCGAGCTGCACCACGCAGTCGGCGGTGACGTCGTCGTCGTCCTGGGTGGCGGCGCAGTAGCCGACCAGCATCACCGACAGGACCCCGAGAATGGTCAGCGGGACGGCCTTGGACGACTTGCGCGGGGGTGTGGGGGCCGGCTTGTGCGGCGGCGGATATGCCATCTAGCTCCTGCTTTCCTGGGCGATCAGCCTATCGGTGGGCCTTGTCCCCGTTCAACGCCGGTGACCGTCCGCTCGGGTATGAATGGACTCATGGAACCGGTTCAGGCCCTGCGCGAGATCGCCTTCCTGCTCGAACGCGCAGGTGAGCCCACCTACCGGGTCCGCGCGTTCCGCCGCGCGGCCGCGGTCGTGGACGACCTGCCGGAAGGGGAGCTCACACGGCTGGCCGCCGCCGGCGGGCTGGGCGACCTCCCCGGCATCGGCAAGGTCACCGCCCTTGTGATCAACGAAGCCCTCGACGGACAGGTTCCGACGTATTTGCGTAGGTTGCGGGCCACCGAGGGCGTCGAGCTCGACGCCGAGACCGCGACCCTGCGCGAGGCGCTGAAGGGCGACCTGCACAGCCACTCCGACTGGTCCGACGGCGGCTCGCCGATCGAGGAGATGGCCGAGGCCGCCAGGGGGCTCGGCCACGAGTACTGGGCGCTGACCGACCACTCGCCGCGCCTGACCGTGGCCAAGGGGCTGTCGGCCGAGCGGCTGGAACGGCAGCTCGACGTGGTGGCCGGGCTCAACGAGCGGCTGGCGCCGTTCCGGATCCTGACCGGCATCGAGGTCGACGTCAACCTCGACGGCTCGCTCGACCAGGACCCGGCCCTGCTCGGACGGCTCGACGTGGTCGTGGCCAGCGTCCACTCCAAGCTGCGCATGGACCGCGAGGAGATGACCCGCCGCATGGTCACCGCCGTCGCCAACCCCCTGGTCGACGTGCTGGGGCACTGCACGGGGCGAGTCGTGCGGGCCGGCGGCGAGCGCGGGGTCAAGAGGCCGGAGTCGGAGTTCGACGCCGAGCTGGTCTTCGAGGCGTGCCGGCGGTTCGGGGTCGCCGTGGAGATCAACTCCAGGCCCGACCGGCTCGACCCGCCCAAGCGGCTCATGCGGCTGGCGTACGAGATGGGGTGCGTGTTCTCGATCGACTCCGACGCGCACGCGCCCGGTCAGCTCGACTGGCAGCGGTTCGGCTGCGAGCGGGCGGCCCGGTGCGGCATCGAGGCCGGCCGCATCGTCAACACCTGGCCCCTGGAACGGCTCCTGGAGTGGACGGCGGCGTGAGTCCCGGCGCGGCTCCTGGGGTGGACGGCGGCGTGAGAGGTGGGTGTCCGGGCGGTTAGGGCGTTCTTGCGTGGCCCGTGCGGGGCCGGTGATTGTCGGTGGCGGCGCGTAGCGTTCCGGCTGTGAACCGTACCGACCGGCTCTATGCGCTCGTCGAGGACCTGCGCGCCATCGCGCCACGCTGCCGCTCCGCCCGCGAGCTCGCCGAGCGGTTCGAGGTCAGCGTGCGCACCATCGAGCGCGACATCACCGCGTTGCAGGGGTCCGGGGTGCCGATCTACGCCGAGCCCGGTCGCAGGGGCGGCTACGCCCTCGACAAGAAGATGTCGCTGCCCCCGCTCAACTTCACCCCGGCCGAGGCGGTGGCCATCGCGGTGGCGCTCAGCCAGGCCGGCGACCAGCCGTTCGGCCGCCAGGCCCGCAGCGCGTTACGCAAGGTGGTCTCGGCCATGCCGGGGCCCGAGGGCGACCTGGCCAGGGAGCTGGCGCGGCGGGTGCAGCTCGTCAGCGAGCCGCCCGAGCCCGGCTCCCAGATCCGGCCGCTCGGCGCCGAGGGCATCTCCCGGGCGATCGAGGAGGCGCTGCTGCGGCGGCGCGTGCTCAGGCTCGACTACGCCGACGCCAAGGGTGCGCTCACCTCGCGCGACGTCGAACCGGGGGTGTTCCTGGGCGGGCGCGGCGGTTTCTGGTACCTCGTGGCGTGGTGCCGATTGCGGGAGGACGTCCGCGTCTTCCGGCTCGACCGCATGGCCTCGGCCGTCGTCACCGTCGAGCGTTGTCCCGAGCGGCCGCTCGAAGGGTTCGCCCCCGACGTGCCGGAGATGGTCGTACGCGGAACCATGCTCGATTAAACATGCGAAAACACCGACATAGGGTTGTCGCCATAGCGATACATCGTTGTCTTGTTCGAAAGACGAGGAGATGACGATGGACAACACGGTGACCTGGTTCGAGGTAGCGACCGACGACCCCGAAGGCGCCGAGCGCTTCTACGGCGAGCTGTTCGGCTGGTCGTTCAGCCGCGACGACGACGGCCCGCTCGACTACCGCATGGTCAACTACCCGGGCGGCGAACGTACCGGCGGCGGGCTGTTCAACACCAAGGGCGACTTCCCCGCCCACGCGGTGTTCCACGTGCAGGTCGCCGACGTCGAGGCCGCGTGCGCCAAGAGCGAGTCGCTCGGCGGCAAGGTGGTCATGAAGGTGATCGACGACGGCGCCGGCACCGACTTCGCCTATCTGCGTGACGTCTCGGGGAGTCTGTTCGGAGTCTTTCACCGCAGGTGAGCCCGCCCGGCGGCGGACGCCGCCGGAGCGCGCGGGACCGTGCCCGCGATCGCGCCCCCGGGGAAGCACCTTCCCCGCCGAACCGGGGCCGCGCGACCGAGGTCGTCCCGTCTCGGAGCGGTTCACCCGCCCTGGACACGCCGCCGATCGCCGAGCGGCGGCGCGTCCAGGGCCCCTTCCCCCGGCAGGGGGCGTTCTCAGAAGGCGGCGGCCGCCAGCCAGCGGGTCAGCAGGTCGCGGTCGCCGAAGACGGCCGGCGACCGCGGGGGCCGCCGACCGTAGAGCAGCAGGAGCAGCTCGCTCGCCGGGCCGCGTACGGCGGCGTCGCCCTTGGTGTGGCCGCGCACGCAGCTGACCGCCCCGGCGGCGCCCTGCGTCACGGTCCACTCGCCGTCGACGTCGCTCGCGTGGAGGTGGATCGTGGCCCCCTCCGCGCCGAGCCCGGCCAGCGACCGGCTCACCCAGGTCGCGTACGGCAGGTTGTGCAGGAACTCCTCGATGCCGTCCACGGCGGTCGCCGCCGGGATCTCCGGGTCCAGGCCGAGTGCGAGCTCGGCGTCGGCCCGGTGGATCACCAGCTCGAAGAGCATCCTGGGCGCCCACCACCCGGCCCGCAGGTCTGGCCCCCACGTCCACACCGCGAGGTCCGGGTCGGTGGCGCGCAGCACGTCCAGCAGGTCGGCGGCCCCCGCCAGGAGCCAGGCGGCGTCGCCGCTCGCCCCCTCCGCGAGCCCGCTGGGCACCTGCCGCGACCAGACGCGCTCCCGCACCTGGTTGCGCAGCACGTACGCCGCCCAGCGATGAGTCTGGCCGACGTGCGTGACGAGCTCGGCGAACGTCCATCCCGGGCAGGTCGGCACCGGGACCGACAGGTCGGTCGCCAGCGCCGCCAACCGCGCGGCCTCGTCCTCGATCCGGGTGATGAAGGTGTCGTTGTCGGTCACCCGTCACACACTAGGCCGCCGGGCAGGTCGCGCCCCTGCTGGGCAGCTTGCCCTCCACCAGGTACGCGTCCACGAGCCCCTGCACGCACTTGCTGCCCGACAGGTACGCCCCGTGCCCCTCGCCCTCGTACGTGACCAGCCGCGCGGTCCTGAGCTGGGCCGTCAGCCGCGGCGCCCACTGGTACGGCGTGGCCGGGTCGCCCTTGCCGCCCACGACCAGGATCGGTGCCGAGCCGGTGGCGTTGACGTGCCGCGCCTGGTTACTGCCTTGTGCCGGCCACACCCGGCACAGCCCGCCCGAGCCCTCGCTGCCGAACAGCGGCGAGATCTTCAGCGCCGCCTCCTCGGTGCGCCGCAGCTCGGCCTCGCTGGGCCGTTCGGCGGTGTCCACGCAGGTGATGGCCGGGAAGCTGGTCATCTGGGTGGAGTAGGTGCCGTCCTCCGAGCGTCCGGTGTAGGAGTCGGCCAGGTACATCAGCGCCTCGCCGTGGCCCTTCAGCGCGTCGCCGAGCGCCTTCTCCAGGAACGGCCAGGTCAGCTCCGAGTACAGGGCGGCGGCCACGCCGGTGGAGGCCAGGCCCTGGGTGAGCTGCCGGCCGTCCACCTGCAGCGGCTTGGTGGTGAGCTGGTTCATCAGGTTCTCGACGTTGGCGTTCGCGGCGGTCACGTCCTTGCCGACCTCGCAGCCGCCCTTGACGCAGCTGCGCAGGAAGCTCTCGTACGCCTGCTGGAAGCCGCGGGTCTGGGTCAGCGTGCGCTGCTCGAAGGTGACCGTCGGGTCGAGGGGCGCGTCGAGCAGCATGCGGCCCACGTTCTGGGGGAACTGGGTGGCGTAGACGGCGCCGAGCTGGGTGCCGTACGACATGCCGACGTAGTTGAGCTTGGGGTCGCCGATGGCGGCGCGGATGCGGTCCATGTCGCGGGCGGCGTTCACGGTGCCGACGTAGGGGAGGATCTTGCCGGAGTGCTCCTGGCAGAGCCGGGCGAACTCCTTGTTGGCGTCCAGGCTCTCCTGGTGCGTCTGCGCGTTGGTGGGCAGCGTGTTCAGCGAGACGAACCGGTCCATCTGCGCGCTGTCGCCGCAGCGGACGCCCGAGCTGCGCTCGACGCCGCGCGGGTCGAAGCTGACCAGGTCGTAGTGGGCGCGCAGGGAGGTGAGCGCCTTGGCCGCCTGGTCGAGGGTGTCCACGCCGGAGGCGCCCGGCCCGCCGAAGTTGAACACCATCGAGCCGAGCCGCTTCTTGGGATCGGTGGCCGACAGCTTGATGAGCGCCAGTTCCAGCTTCTCACCGTCAGGGCGGGAGTAGTCGAGGGGCACCGCCAGCTTGCCGCAGCGCACCGAGGCGTCCGTCTTGGCCGGTGGCTCGCCGTCCGGGCGCCTGATGTCGGTGCACGGCCCCCAGACGATCTTGTCGGTGTCGGCGCCGGGGCCGTCGGTGGCGGGCTCTGCGGGTGCACTCGCGCAGCCCGCGGCCGTCACGAGCAGGGCGGCGGCTAGGACGCGTCGCATACGAACATTCCCCTTCGTGTCTCCGGGGGAAGTAGTGCCCACCATACGGGACCCCGCGTCAAACCTGGGTGAGGCGGCACGCACCCCTCCTGGACGTGCCGCCTCATCCGTCTGACCGCGCGGAGGCCCGGACATGACGGCGCTCCCGCGAGAAGTTCTTCGCGGGAGCGCCCCATCCGGATGACTCAGACGCCCATCGACTGGGTGTCGTTGCTCTCCGCGCCGCCGGCTTCGGTGACGCCGTTCTTCAGGTGGTAGCGGGCGATGGCCTCGCGCAGCACCTCGCCGTCGAGCTCGCCCCGCTTGACCAGCCGGGTGAGCACGGCCAGCGTGATCGAGGCGGCGTCCACGTGGAAGTGGCGGCGCAGCGCCGAGCGGGTGTCGGACAGGCCGAACCCGTCGGTGCCCAGCGAGGACCAGTCACCCGGCACCCACTGCGCGATCTGGTCCTGGACCGCCTTCATGTAGTCGCTGACGCCCACGAACGGCCCGTCGGCCTGCGAGAGCACCTGCGTCACGTACGGGACGCGCTGCTCGGCGTCGGGGTTGAGCAGGTTGTGCTCCTCGCACGCCAGCGCCTCGCGCCGCAGCTCGGTCCACGACGTCGCCGACCACACGTCGGCCGACACGCCCCACTCCTCGGCCAGCAGCCGCTGAGCCTCCATGGCCCAGGGACCGGCCACGCCGGAGACCAGGATGTTGGCCTTCGGACCCTGCGTCTGCGGCGCCTCGGCGAACTTGTACAGGCCCTTGAGCAGGCCCTCGACGTCGAGATCGGCCGGCTGCGCGGGCTGCAGGTAAGGCTCGTTGTAGACGGTCAGGTAGTAGAAGACGTCCTCGGGCTGCTCGCCGTACATGCGGCGCAGGCCGTCCTTGACGATGTGGGCGACCTCGAAGGCCCAGGACGGGTCGTAGGAGACCGCGGCCGGGTTCGTCGAGGCGATGAGCGGCGTGTGGCCGTCTTCGTGCTGCAGGCCCTCGCCGTTGAGCGTGGTGCGACCGGCGGTGGCGCCGAGCAGGAAGCCGCGGCCCATCTGGTCGCCCATCTGCCACATCTGGTCGCCGGTGCGCTGCCAGCCGAACATCGAGTAGAAGATGTAGACCGGGATCATGTGCTCGCCGTGCGTGGCGTAGGCGGTGCCGGCCGCGATGGTCGAGGCCATCGAGCCCGACTCGCTGATGCCCTCGTGCAGGATCTGCCCCTGCACGGCCTCCTTGTACGACAGCAGCAGCTCCCTGTCGACCGCCTCGTACGTCTGCCCGTGGGGCGAGTAGATCTTGGCGGTCGGGAACATCGCGTCGAGACCGAACGTGCGGGCCTCGTCGGGGATGATCGGCACGAACCGGTGGCCGATCTCCTTGTCGCGCATGAGGTCCTTCAGCAGGCGCACGAACGCCATGGTCGTGGCGACCTGCTGCTTGCCCGAGCCCTTGCGGAACTGGCTGTAGACGTCGTCGCCGGGCAGCTTGACCGGCTTGGCGCGCATGACCCGCTTGGGCAGCACGCCGCCGAGCGCCGCGCGCCGCTCCTTCATGTACTGGATCTCCGGGTCGTTCTCGCCCGGGTGGAAGTACGGAGGAAGCTCGCCCTCCAGGGCCGAGTCCGGGATCGGCAGGTAGAGCCGGTCGCGGAACTCCTTCAGCTCGGCCTTGGTGAGCTTCTTCATCTGGTGGGTGGCGTTGCGCGCCTCGAAGTCCTTGCCCAGCGTCCAGCCCTTGATGGTCTGGGCGAGGATCACCGTCGGCTGGCCGACGTGCTCGCGGGCCGCCTTGAAGGCCGCGTAGACCTTGCGGTAGTCGTGGCCGCCGCGCGACAGCTTGCGGATGTCGTCGTCGGACAGGTGCTCGACCATCTTGCGCAGGCGCGGGTCGCCGCCGAAGAAGTGGTCGCGGATGTAGCCGCCGGTCTCGACCGAGTAGGTCTGGAACTGGCCGTCGGGCGTGGTGTTCATCTGGTTGACCAGCACGCCGTCGACGTCGGCCGCGAGCAGCGGGTCCCAGTCGCGGCCCCAGACGACCTTGATCACGTTCCAGCCGGCGCCGCGGAAGTACGACTCCAGCTCCTGGATGATCTTGCCGTTGCCGCGCACCGGGCCGTCGAGCCGCTGCAGGTTGCAGTTGATGACGAACGTGAGGTTGTCCAGCTCCTCGCGGGCGGCCAGGCCGATCGCGCCGAGCGACTCGGGCTCGTCCATCTCGCCGTCGCCCAGGAAGGCCCACACGTGGCTGCGCGAGGTGTCCTTGAGCTCGCGGTTGAGCAGGTAGCGGTTGAACCGCGCCTGGTAGATCGCACCGATCGGGCCGAGACCCATGGAGACCGTCGGGAACTCCCAGAAGTCGGGCATGAGCCGCGGGTGCGGGTAGGAGGGCAGGCCGTGGAAGCCGTGCGACAACTCCTGCCGGAACGCGTCGAGCTGCGCCTCGTTGAGACGGCCCTCCAGGAAGGCGCGGGCATAGATGCCCGGCGCGGCGTGGCCCTGGAAGAACACCTGGTCGCCCGACTCGCCGTGGTCCTTGCCGCGGAAGAAGTGGTTGAAGCCCACCTCGTAGAGCGAGGCCGCCGAGGCGTAGGTGGCGATGTGGCCGCCCACGTTCGTGCGGGCGTTGGCCCGCGACACCATGACCGCCGCGTTCCACCGGATGTAGGCGCGGATGCGCCGTTCGACGTGCTCGTCGCCCGGGAACCAGGGCTCGCGCTCCGGCGGGATCGTGTTGATGTAGTCGGTGCTGCGCAAGCCCGGCACGCCGACCTGGTGCTCGCGGGCCCGTTCCAGCATGCGGAGCATGAGGTAGCGGGCTCTGGTGCGGCCTTCGGTCTTGACGACATTGTCGAGAGACTCGAGCCACTCGTTGGTCTCACTGGGGTCGACATCAGGCAGCTGGCTGGGTAGGCCGTCGCTGATGATCGAGAATCGCTGGCGTCCGGAAGCCACTGGGTCTCGCCTTCCGAGAATGACTGAAGTCTGGTCTGGGTCGCCTTCCATCCTGGTCGCTAGCCGTAGAAAACGCATCTCTACTGACGGGTAACCAGAGCGTCCCTGCTGGCAGGGCCATGTTGGTGGCCTAGACCACCGATGGTAGGACGAATAGCCACCAAAGGTTACATCGGTGGAGCAATTTAACAAGACTAGAAAACGGACGAAATTTCGCCCCAATCCTAGGGGGCTGTCCCGGTGGGTCGGCCGCCGCCCTCACCCCTCCCCCGAACCGGCCGCTTCTCACGCAGCCGCGGCCCCGGGCCCGGGCTGGGACGCGGGCCCGGGCTGGGGCGGGGCTGGGACGCGCGGGTCCGGCTGGGGGCGCGTCGGCGGGTTTGGGCCAGGCTGGGGTGCGCCGGTGGGGCGTCGGTCGGGTTGGGCGGCGTGGGCGGGGTGTCCGCCGGGCCGGCCCGGCGGGGGTGTTGATGATGAGCGGGCGTTGGCGGCATGGGTCGGGTGGCGCGCCGCGCGAGTCTAACCACCCACCTCGCGGTGCGGCCCGGCGGGGCTCGCGTTCGCGATGGGCGCAGACCAGCACCACCTCGCCCCTTGGGTTGCTCCGGGTGGGTGCGCGGCCTGGCGGGGGACCTTGTAGGGGTTTGGCCCCGGCGGGGACCTTGAGGCGTGCCGCAGGGGTCAGGGCCCAAGGCGGCTTGGGAGCCTGTCCCGGCGCGCCGAAGGCGTGCGGTGTCTGGCCATGCCTCGCTCAACGCCTCGTGATCGACCCACCGAGGCCTCAGGCGTGGAGCCCATACCTTTTATCCGCCTATTCAAGAGGTGTGGCCGCAGTCGTCGGCAGGCCCACGCCTGCCGGCTCCTCGCCACCTCCACCGGCCGGCGGGCGCGCGGACACTCAGTCGGACGCCGTCCCCTCACCCCTCCTCCTCCAGAGGGACGCCACCCGATCCGGCCCCCTCAGACCTGTCGCTGCAGAAATGAGGCCATATCGGAATCATCAAGCGACAGGGCACCCCGAAACTTCGCGATCATGCCCCTGACCAGCAGAGACGCCGAAGTGGCCAGGGCCGCCGCCGAACCACCGTCCAGCCACGAAGCCCGAAACGTCCCGCCCTCCTTGCGTAACGTTTCGGTCATTGTTTTCGGCCCGAATGAAGACCCGGCAAAAAATCGCCGTACGCGGCATCCGCTCTTTTCCTCGGCGGTCCGCCGTACCAATGTGGAAGGTATGAATGCGACGGCAGGAGACCGGCTCCTGATGCACGGCAACACCGTCGGCGAAAGGGAGCGGGGCGGCGTCATCATCGAGGTCCACGGCACGGACGGCGGGCCTCCCTACAGTGTGCGGTTCGACGACGGCCACACCGGGCTGGTCTTTCCCGGCCCTGATGCCGTCGTTGTGCCTCAGTAGGATTTCCCTGTGAGATCAGAAATCATCTCCGTGGCCACGGGTTCACGTGAGACCGTGCACGACATCACCGCTGAATGCGCAGATTTCGTGCGCGCGCAGGGAGAAGACGGCCTGTTGCACGTTTTCGTACCGCACGCGACCGCGGGCGTGGCCCTGCTGGAGCTAGGGTCGGGCAGCGACGACGATCTGCTCGCCGCACTGCGTGACCTGCTCCCGGCCGACGACCGCTGGCGTCATGCCCACGGTTCGCGCGGTCACGGCAGGTCACACGTCATGCCCGCGCTGATCCCGCCATATGCCACGATCCCCGTGCTGGGCGGGAGAATGGCGTTGGGCACCTGGCAGTCCGTCGCGCTGGTCGATCTCAATGTCGACAACACGCAACGTCAGGTTCGCCTGTCGTTTTTGTCGGGTTGATTCTGGCCGACTACGGCCGTACCCGTGGCGACCGTTGACGACTGAGGGTCACAGCGTGTGGACTGTGCCGAAGCGATAAACCGCATAGAGCGGGGCCACTCAAGCAGGAGGGATAAACGTGAGCGCGACCGCGGGTCAGGCGCAGGGCGAGCGCGGCCTGGCCGAACGACTTGGCCTCAAGCCGGGTCAGGTGGTGCAGGAGATCGGTTGGGACGAGGACGTCGACGACGAGCTTCGCGACTCCATCGAGGACCTGACCGGCAACGAGATGCTGGACGAGGAGAGTGACGACGTCGTCGACGTTGTGCTGCTGTGGTGGCGCGACGGCGACGGGGACCTCTTCGACGCCCTCAGCGACGCCATGCGAGCACTCGCCGAAGCCGGCCAGATCTGGCTGCTGACTCCCAAGGCCGGGCGCGATGGCCACGTGGAGCCGAGCGACATAGGGGAGGATGCCGCTACCGCGGGTCTCTCGCAGACCAGCAGCATCTCCGCCGCACCCGACTGGTCCGGGACCAGGCTCGTCGCCCCGAAGGGCCGACGTTAGGAAACTCCGAGGCCGGCCGATACGGCAGGATGGTCGCTGTGAACGCACATCCTGCCGAGGTCGGCGCCATGGCTCCGGATTTCGAGCTGCAGGACCAGCACGGCGCCCCGGTGAGACTGTCCATGTTCCGGGGCGAGAAGGTCGTGCTGGTCTTCTATCCGCTTGCCTTCAGCGGGATCTGCGAAGGCGAGCTCACCGCGCTGCGTGACCAGCCTCTCGACGCGCGGGTGCTCGCCGTGTCCGTCGACTCCGTGTTCGCCTTGCGTGCCTGGTCCGATCGGGAAGGTTACGGATTCGCCCTACTCTCCGATTTCTGGCCACACGGACAGGTCGCCCAGGCGTACGGTGTGTTCGATGAGGCGAAGGGGCTCGCGCGTCGGGGGACCTTCGTCATCGACGGCGAGGGCGTGATCCGGTGGTCGGTGATCAGTCCGATCTCCTCGGCACGCGACGTCGCCGACTACGTCAAGGCACTCGCCGACATTTCTTGACCTCGGAGGGAACGATGCCCTGCTACCGATGCGGGGCCCGGCAGACCGACCCGGTCCGTGGCGCCAGCCCGTGGCAGCGCGGGGTGCGCAACGAGTCCCAGGTGCTGATCTGCCCGGACTGTCAACGACTGCACGATCTCGACCTCGACTCCTGCGGCACGTGCGGGTCCACCGCGCTCATCTGCCGGTTGGGGGAGGTCGAGTGCCGCGGCTGCGGCGCCGTCCGGATGGCTCGGGCGTCGGAGGGGTTCGGGGAGCAGGGGGCGTACGTCGGGTCGGGGGCTCCGCCGGGGCTGTCGGCGGAGGTCGAGGCGGCGCTGAACCGGGTGCTGGGCAGGGCTTGACCGTCCGCGTCTCGCCCGTGCCTCCCCGCCGTCGGCCTGGGATGATCATCGGCTCGGGACCGTCCCGCCGTCATCTCGATGCAACGGACTCCCGCCCCCTCCCACCTGAGAGATTCTCAAGCGTCTTTTCGGACATTTGCTGACCTGCGCTATCGTCTCCTTTCGTGTCCGCTATGAGTTCGTTCGTCGTTGCTCTCGACGTCGGTGGCACGTCCATGAAGGGCGGCCTGGTCAGCGAGTCCGGCGAGGTGCTGCTGAGCGAGCGGCGCCACACCCCTCGCGCCGACGGTCCTGAGGCGGTCGTGTCCGCCATTTCGGACTTCATCGGCCACCTGGCCGCCTCCGGCGACGGCGACCCGGCAGGCGTCGGTCTGGCCGTCCCTGGGCTGGTGTCCGAAAGCGCGGCTCTCTACGCGGCGAACCTGGGCTGGCGGGACGTCCCCGCCTCGAACTTCACCACCCTGGACATCCCCGTGATGCTGGGCCACGACGTCCGTACGGGCGGCCTGGCCGAGAGCATCCTCGGCGCCGGAAAAGGTGTCTCCGACTTCCTCTTCCTCCCCATCGGCACCGGTATCGCCGGCGCGTCGATCATCAACGGCGACCCGTACGGCGGCTCCTCGGGCTGGGCCGGCGAGATCGGCCACACCCCCGTCTTCCCTGACGGCGAGCAGTGTGCGTGCGGTCAGTTCGGCTGCCTGGAGACGTACGCCTCGGCGGCCTCGGTCGGACGCCGCTACAGCCAGCGCGCGGGCGTCGAGGGCGTACGCGCCGAGCAGGTGGTCGCCTCCGACGACCCCATCGCCATCGAGGTGTGGGACGAGGCCGTGGAGGCCCTGTCGCTCGCCCTGGCCACGTACACGCTGCTGCTGGACCCCTCGGTGATCGTCCTCGGCGGCGGCCTGGCCGAAGCCGGTCCCGCTCTGTTCGACCCCGTACGCACGCGCCTGGTCAAGCGCCTGGCCTTCCGCGACGCACCCCCGCTGATCCCGGCCGCGCTGGGCGTCGACGCCGGCATGCTGGGCGCCGCCCTGCTGGGCTGGCGAGCCGCCGGCCGCCCCGAACTGGGCCCCGGCTGGACGGTGAATGTGCGATCGGCCCCCCGGGTGTCGTAAGGTTAGTGCCGATCCGGGGGCGGTTAGCTCAGCGGTAGAGCACTCGCCTTACAAGCGAGGGGTCACTGGTTCGAACCCAGTACCGCCCACCAGCGAAAATATACAATCTCTGATCTTGAAAACGGCGTCTGAGTGACTAAGTGAGGGACTAAGTCCCGAAGATCTTGTCCATCGCCGCAGCTCCCTGCATGATCACGGGCCGGATTTGATGCCGGTAGACGGTCTCGGTGACCACCGTGTTGGAGTGCCCGACGAGGCGCGAGATGTCCTCGATGGGGACGCCGGAGTCTGACAGCACGGACACGAAGCTGTGGCGCAGCTCGCGAGGCGACCACTCCCGCCCGGTGAGCCCTGCCGCCTCCACGATCTTCCGGAAGTCGCGTCGTACGTTGTGCGCCGTGACGGGGGTGCCCGTGCGCGTGCAGAACACGAGATCCGTGTCCTTCCACCGGTCGCCGGCCTTCTCCTGCGCGACGTCCTGGGCTTCTCTGAGCAGGCGTAGCGCCTCCACGCAACGCCGGGGGAGTTTGAGTGATCGCCGAGACTTGACGGTCTTGGTGTCACCTTTCTGCCGTACGGATCGCCAGACGTAGACCGCGAAGTCGTCGTGCTCCCAGCCGGTCTGGGTCACCGGCAGCCAGGATGCACGGGCCTCGTCGTACGCCACGACGTGCGACCAGAGAAGTGCCCTCAGCTCTTCGGTGCGAGCGCCGATCAGCAGGGAGAGGACAATGTAGGCCCGCATGCGCTCGCCACCCTGTTCCGCCTGTGTGAGGACGGCGAGAGCTTGGGCCAGTGTCAGAGCCTTGGAGGGACGTCCAGTGCGTCCCTCGGGGATGTCGCAGAGATCCACGACGTTTCGCTTGACCTTGTCGCGGCGCATCGCGCTCTTCACCGACCGGTTGAGGATGCCGTGGATCAGCTTGAGCGACCGGGTGCCCAGTTCGCCGGTCTTGCCCGCCAGCCACTTGTCGACGTCCTCCACTGAGAGATCGCGTAGCTTGCGAGCCCCGAGGGCAGGGATCACGTGCTTGTCGGCGTAGGTGTTGTACATCTTCACCGTGGCCTCTGACCTCGCACCGAGACCGTGTTCCAGCCAGTAGCGCACTGCGTCAGCAACGGTGTAGTTGGTCGGCGCGATGGCCAGACCGTCCTCGTAGTCGCGGATGATCTCTTTGAGCTTGGCCTTGGCTTCGGTCTTGGTCTTGCCGCTGGCCTTCTTGACGATGCGCTTGCCCGCCGGGGTGTAGCCGACCGTGACTGAGGCGATCCAGCGTTGCCGGGTCTCGTCCCAGTGCAGGCCGCCGTCTCCTCGGCTGCGTCGTTCGGTCATGGAGCCTCCTGTTCGAGCAGGGAGATGTAGTCCTCTATGGCTGAGGCGGGGATGAGCCGGGTCCGTCCCTGGGTGACGGAGCGGAGCCGGCCGGATCGGAGGAGTTCGTAGATCACGCTGCGGCTGAGGCTGAGCAGGTGCATGGCGTCGGTGACGCGGTAGAGCCGCCGGTCGTGGGCGGGGAGGGGTGGGGTCATTCATCCGCCTGCGCGGCCGCGATGTGGCGGGCGGTCTGGACGCGCTGGCGGATGTGTTCGGCCATGATCGCCTCGCCGGAGGTGTAGCCGATCCCGGCGAAACGCCAGTGGCCCAGGACGAGGGTGGTGGCGTCGTCGAGAGCGGGCAGGCCGTGGCGTTCGCGGGCTTCGGCGGCGCGGTGGGCGGCGCGGGCGTTGCGCAGGTCGGTGAGGTTGAGGGAGTAGGCACGGCTCTTGCTGGAGAAGTGGCCGCGGAAGCCGAGCATGTGCGCCCACGGGCGGAGCCGCAGCGACCGGAACTCGGGGCGTGCGCCCAGCTCCCAGCAGGTGCGGATCATGCGGCGCGCATGGTCGGTGACGGGCAGGGCGTCGAGGGTGAGGCCAGGCTTGAGGCCGGTGCCGTGGCAGTGTCCGCAGGGAGTCATCGCGGTCAGCCGTCCGCGTCCGGCGCAGGCCCGGCAGGACAGACGGTGATCGACGGTGCCGGAGGCTTCGGCACCCTTGGTGGCGTACTTGGCGATGTAGGAGGCGACGGCGCGTTCGCTGAGACCGTCGGCGCGTGGGTCGAACAGGATGGGGCAGATGTCGAGCTGTTCGCCCCAAGTGAGGGTCCACCGGCCCAGGTCGCTGGGTGGCGTGGTGGCGGTGACCTGTTGCGCGGCGGGTGGGATGGCGTGGGTGAGCAGGTGGTGGTCGGCCCAGTCAGGTGGCGGCTGGTGCGGTCCGGCGGGGCCGTCGAGGCGGATGATGGCGTGGAAGTGGATCAGGCCGCGCCGCTGGTACTCGGCGACCTTGGCGAACGACACCTTGACGTGTTCGGCGAAGGCACGGCGGGTCATCCCGGTCTGGGCGGCCAGTTCTTGCCGGAGGGCGAGGGTGAAGCGGTGCCACAGCGCGCCCGCGTGTGCCTGCCACAGGACCGCGCCGGTGTAGTCGTAGCAGTCGGGGCACAGGGGTTGGCCGAGGCGTTCGTCGTGGGGTTGGTGCCGCAGGTGGCAGCCGACCGGCCGCCCGTGCTCGCATCGGGTGTCGTGCTTGCGTGGGCGGCAGGCGCGGCCGTCGCGGTGGGAGTGGACGGGGCCGAAGGACGGCGCGGTCAGGGTGACGAACGCGCGGGGGTGCGCGCTGACCGTCTCGGGTACGCCCTTCCCACCGGACAGGCCCGCCCGGATCAGGTGGAAGGTGTCGGCCTGGTAGGTCTGTGAGCAGGCCAGGCAGACCGAGGCCCGCCGGTTGCCGCAGGCCACCAGGAGATGTCCGGAGGGCTCGCCGTCGGTGGTGTAGGCGTGCAGGACCTCGCCGGTGCCCGCGTCCACGATCATGGACCCGCCGGCCAGGTGCACCGGGTGGGCACATCCGCCGGTCGCGGCGACCATGGAGCGCCACCGCTCGTAGTCCGGGGCGTTGATCAGCCGAGCGAGATCGGCCATCCATTCCGTGCCGGATGTCTGCTCGTCGTGCCGTTCCTCCTTACTCATAGGGCACCACCTCCTTGTTTGACGTCCTGTACTACAGGTTGACAGACATGGCGACGCACGTCAACCTGTAGTACAAGTAGTCCTGGAAGCTTTACCAAGGAAGGCGCAGCATCAGCATGGAGACCACCACCGACGACAAGGACGCCCGCTGGCGCGTCATCGCCACCGACCTACGAGCCGCCATCCTCGACGGCCGCTACCCACCCGGCGGCGCACTGCCCAGCGAACCCGAACTCGTCCGCAAGTACGACGTCTCCCGCCCCACCGTCCGCAAGGCCATCGACACCCTCGTCTCCGAAGGGCTCGCCTACGTCATGCGCGGACGCGGCTCCTTCGTCCGCCCCATGCCCGAACGCCGCGCCATCCTCATCACCGACCGCGACCGGCCCGACCTCGCCGCCCTCGGCAACCACCCCGACGTCCAAGCCTTCGGCTGGGACCTCGCCCAACGCGACCGCGAAACCCCGCTCTTCACCGGCGAGAAGATCACCGCCAACCGCGACGTCGCGATCATGCTCAGCGTCCGGGCCGGCCACCCGATCATCCACCGCCGCAGCATGTGGCACCGAGGACACACCGCCGTCATCCACGGCGCATCGGCCCGCCTGGAGATCAACTCCTACACCAACGCCGACATGCTCCCCGACTGGGACGACCCCAAGCGCCACGCCCAGTACCGCAAGCGGCCCGGCTTCTTCTACCAGTCACTCATCCGCGAACACGGCCCTGTCCGATGGCTGACTCTCACCAGTGCCCGCATCGCCTACGAAGACGAACGAGCCGCACTCGGCATGGACTACGCCGAAGCCGTCCTCATCATCCGCCGCACCATGGCCCACCCCAACGGCCACCCCATCGAAGTCACCGAGGTCAAAGCCCCCGCCAACCGCTACGAGATCGGCTACCACCGCGAGCTCGCCGACGACCCCGAAGCCGACTTCACCCCGCAGGAACTCAGCGACAACGGCATAGACCTCGTGATCTAGGCACGGCCGTAAAGCTCGCTCATATTGCGGTTGATTCGTGGCAACCTTCGGGCCGACTCCTGTTTGTCGTCCAAATCCCACTCCTCATCTGCGGGATTGGGCAAGGAGTCGAGAACATGACCACGAGCCTCAAGAGCATCGGCAAGGGCATCCCAGTCGCCGCCTGTCGCTTGCTCCCACGCCCTGACGGCTACGTAACCCAACTCCTCGAACTCCGGCCGATCCTCGTCCGAGCGCCGAACGCGGTCACGTTGCATGGTGTTGTAGCGTCGGACCTCTGGAACGTCCATGAGGGTGTCGGGGTCGCTCGTTACCTGCTCGAAGGTCTCCCTGCCGAGGCTGATGATCCACGAATAGAAGTACCAGATGCTGTCCAAGCCGCCTACCAGGTGCAAGGTGCGCGCCGCGCCCCACATCAGATAGGTGTCCACCTTGCGTCGGGCCACCTCCATCCATGAAGCGAAATCGATGATGTCCTCCGCGGAACGCCTCACCAACCGCTCATGAAGCCATTCCAGGCGCGCTTCCCGCCCAACGGCTTCTCGCGCGGACTCCTCGATCAGGTGCCAGAACTCGTCCACATCCATGTCAGCCGATCTTGACATGGACCGACGACAATTGCTGGCTCAGAGTTTCTTTACTGGTTCAAGGGCTCGCTGCGCTCGCCACGGGGCCGCCGGCCCGCTTAGCGGTCTGGCGGGCTTGCGCGTGCGGCCTGGGGGCCGTTCGCGCCCGCCACCGCACGCGGGCCGGCGGCCCCGACGATGAGCTTTCAAGATCCTGCCGCCCCGCTTCCGGTGCTCGGGCCTGGAGGCCCTGCGCTCCGGGTCGGGTTGCCATCGATTCACCCGGGTTGCTGCCTGTGGTGGTGCCCGGCGAGCCGCAGGGCCGTTCAGACCGACCCGCGAAGAGACCTCTGCTTCTTCCCTAGCCTGGTCTCCGCTTGCAGGTTCGCAGCCAGTTCATCCAACGTCGCCCCGCAACGGACGTTGGACTGCCCGCTTCTACAGGGAACGGACTGTTTCCGAATGGCCGCCCACCCTGCGGCCATGTCGTGAACCTGCCACTCCGGGTACTCGGCGATCAACTTCGCCAAGGTCATGGGCATGGTTGCACTCCGACGACCGGCGTACAGGGCGGCTGCGACTCTCGTAGGCGGGCGTAGCGGAGAGCGATTCGGTGCGCGGCCCGAGTGGGCTCGGCGGAGGAGTGCCAAGCGTGGATGACTCGCTGTCGTCTCGCGTCCCAGGCTGACCGCCACCAGTACCGCCCGCCGTGACACCAGACGACCAGTCCGACCCACACGGACACCAGCGCAAGCATGCCACTGCGCAGGCTCTCCTTCACTGGGTGCTCGCTTCCGTGGATTCCGGCCGCAGACTGCGGATCGTCTCCGAGAGAGGGTGGCGTCGTTGAAGGTCCGCGTAGCGGAAGGCAACCCGGCGCGCGGCTCTCGACGGTTCGATGGCCGGATGGCGGGCGTACAGCACTCGTTTGCGGCGGTCGTCCCAGCCTGCCCGCCACCAGTACCAATCGCCGTCGCACCAGACGACGAGCCCGACCCACACGGACACCAGGCTCAGGCCATAGCCGTCATGGACGTCTGCGGATACGCCGTGAGCGGCGAGGGCGTCGGCCAGGGCATCGGCGGCGTGCTTCTCTGGCGTGGGGTGTCGGTTCGGCGGTTGCATGAGTGACCTCCCATCACGTACGGCAGTGACGTAGCGTGACGGTATGTGTCGGCCGAGCTGTGAGGCCGGAAAGAAATTCAGGGGTCCGTCGTAGGCATCCGATGAGGATGAGGTGCATGCGAGGAATGACCAGCAATCTGTCCATCGGCCAGCGCGTGGCCTGGTACCGGCGACGGCGTGGGATGTCTCAAGACGTATTGGCCGGGCTGGTGGGACGGACCACCGATTGGCTGAGCAAGGTGGAGAACGACCGCATCACCTTGGATCGTCTGTCCGTCATCAAATCCCTGGCGAGCGTATTGGACGTGTCCCTCGGTGATCTACTGGCCGAGCCGCACCTGTTCGAGTGGACGGACGGAAGCGGCGATCAGACCATCCCAGCACTGCGCGCCGCGATCACGGACTATCGGCAGCTCTCGCCGATGGCCGGGCTCGTGGAGAATGCGGAACCCTCCGGGCAGGCCGACCTGCGACGTGCCCTTGCCGAGGCGTGGAGGGCGTACCAGGGAGCCCGGTACAGCTACGTGATCCGGACTCTGCCCGGACTCCTGGGAGAGGCGCATCATGCTGCGCGCGCAGCGAACGGTGACGCCCGCATGGCCGCATCGGGAGTGCTCGGGCAGGTCTACCACGCCGCTGCCAGCATCCTGGCCAAGGTGGGTGAGGCTGATCTCGCATGGATTGCCGCTGAGCGGGGACTCTCCTTCGCACGGCAATCCGGTGATCAGCTCGTGACGGCCTCATTGCTTCGCTCCGTGACCCACGCCCTTCTGTCCAACGGTCGCTACGAGGCAGCCAAGCAGCTCACGATGGACGCCGCCGACCTGCTGTCTCCCGACCTCCCGCACGCCACGGCTGAGCTGCTTTCGGTGTACGGCACGCTGTACCTCGCCGGGTCGATGGCGGCGGCGCGAGACGACGATCGCAGCACGACACGCGCGTTCCTCGCCGAGGCACAGGAAGCGGCGGTGCGGCTCGGCGGTGACGCCAACCATGTCTGGACCGCGTTCGGGCCGACGAACGTCCGTATCCATCAGGTGGCCACGGCAATCGAGCTGGGAGACATCCAGGTGGCTGTGGAACTCGGGCCGAAGCTGGATACCAGCGGGCTTCCGATCGAACGTCGCGCTCGTCATGGCCTGGCCGTGGCGCATGCCCTGAGCCTGTGGAACCGTACCGACGACGCGATGGCCGCGCTGTTGGAGGCCGAGAGCATCGCTCCTGAGCAGGTGCGTCCTCACTACCTCAGCCGCCAGCTCACGATGTCGTGGATCAGAAGGCAGAAGGGCAAACCCAGTTACCAACTCGCAGCTCTCGCCCGGCGACTGCACATCGTGTGAAGGCAGTCCCTGTGGCGTAAGGTCGGGGCTGTGAACGATCAGGAGGCTCCGCCGTTCGCCCAGGCCCGTGCCGCCGCCGGTGCGCTGTTCTTCGATGACAGCGGTCGTGTGCTTCTCGTCCGTCCTACGTACAAGGCCTCCATGGACATCCCGGGCGGGTACGTCGAGCCGGGGGAGACCCCGTACGAGGCGTGCGTTCGAGAGGTGCAAGAGGAACTGGGCATTCAGCCGGCCATCGGTCGCCTCCTCGTGGTCGATTGGGCGCCTCTCCCTAAGGAGGGCGACAAGGTCCTGTTCGTGTTCGACGGCGGCACCTTGGACGGCGAGTTGCTCAAGCAGATCAGGTTCGTGGACAACGAGCTGAGCGCCTACGAGTTCCATCCCGTCCAGGAACTGGACGGGCTGTTGATCGAGCGGCTTGCTCGTCGCGTCAAGGCCGCCGCCACTGCACGCGAGCTTGGCAGGACCGTCTATCTGGAGCACGGCCAGGCCGCTCCCACTGAGTGACTATCTGAGTGACAACGGCCCAGGACGAGCGTGGACGATTGAGGACCAGGGCGGAACGTTCGCCGAGGTAGGACCCCGAATCACCCGAGGTCCCACCTTCTCGCGGCGAGCCTCACAAGCGAGGGGTCACTGGTTCGAACCCAGTACCGCCCACCTCGTCGAACAGCCCCGTTTCCCATCGCGGAAGCGGGGCTTTGTGCCATCAGCCGGGCGTGAGGGGCCTTTTCACCCGGGCCGAGTGGCCGCGCGGCGAAGTTGCTGTGTCGGAGGATGCCGCCTCGCGCCCCGGTGAAGATCAGCGCGTCGGTTTCCGAAGCCGTGAATTCGTCCAGATGTTCGCGGAGCGCCGGGGTGATCGTTTTCGGGATGGCGATCGTACGGACACCCGCGCGGGACTTGGGTGGCCCGACGAGGAGTTCGTCCGTGTCGAGTTCTACGTGTTGTGCCGAACGCTGACGGTCCGGGCATTCAGGTCCAGGTCCATCCGCCGGCGCTGGCGTGGAGTTGCGGCGTGTGGAAGGAAGCCGAAGGTGCGGATCGGAATCGGGTCGCAGGGACAGAGGGATGTAGGTGCAGGGCTGGTTCTCGCTCATGCCGCCACCACTGGCCGTCCGGGAGGCCGTGGAAGCCGCGCTCGATGGAGCGGGCGAATCGGGTGGCTGCATGGGTGAGCTGGTGGCCGAAGTCGAGCGCCAGGACGGGCTCACGGCGGGTGAACGGGTGGCCGAGGGCGCGGGCGGCGTGCCCGGTGGTCAGCCCGATCATGGGGCGTCCTTTTCGGCCGAAGTCTTGTTCTGAGCCGGTTGGGCGGTCTGGCGGGGCGCGTGCATCTCGCGAGCCTTGATCGAGTACGCGAGGCGTGATGGCGATGCCGTTGAACTCGACCGGACGGGCTCGACCTCGCCGACGATGTAGCAGCCGTGCGGTGTGGTGACGTCCGTGTCACCAGTGCGATAGACAGTCCCCCAAGACGAAGGCCCGACATCTGTGGAGGATCCGGTGCGAACCCTGTGGGGCTGCGTCGCCCTGGCCGTGACAGCCCCACTGGTCGGACTGTTGCTGCTGATCATGATTCCGGTGTGGCGCGACAACGCACGCCTCGACGACCTTTACGAGCGCGTCCTCGCACACCCGCTCCCGCCGAACAGCCGAGACGTCTTCCTGATGGACCGCGATGTGACCTTCGGCAAGAATCTGGTCGGGGGCAGCGGATCCTATTGTGACTACCGGGTCCGGATCACGCTGCAAACAGCGCTCACTCCACAGGAGATCCGCCGCCACTATGACAATGCGGTCATCCCTGGAGCTGAGTCGAAAGCGATGATCTCCCTGTACTTCGGGGAAGATGGCGATGGTGGAGGTCGCAGGGTCATCGTCGAGGCGTACGACTCCCACAACTGGGACGGGGATTGGCGCTGCTACTAGCGGGCCTTCTGCTCCACGCTTGCTCTGCACCTGCCAAGTACGGCTGGAGCCTCCGCCAGCCTGTTGCACCCGTTCACCTGCTCTGCGAGGTAGGACGGCGTGTGGTGACGCGCGATGAACCGGTCTTCGCAGCGACGGCTAACCAGTGACCCCAGGTTGGGCCGAGTCGGCCAAAATGGCCGCCAGTTTGAGGCCTTCGTCGGCGAAAAGTCGTCCTGCCTGTTCGCCCTTGGCACGTGTCTCCAGAAGGACGAGCCGGGAGGAGCCGTCGCGTTGGAGGACGACGCGGATCTGCCGCACCTCGCTGAAGCCGACCTTTGCAGTTCGGGGTGGATCGCCGTCGGTGACCAGCTCACCTTCCAGGCGCGGTCGAAATCCATGATCTCCAGTTGTCCGTCATAGGAGTAGGGGACCGGTCCGTCGAGGGTGACGGCGAACGAGGCGTAGTAGGTGGCGGTCTCCCCGACATTCAAGTAGGCCTTGGGGTGGACGCGGATGTCCTGGATGGTCATCCGCTTGGCCTGGGAGCCCTTGGTGAAGGCGTTGTAGACGCCGTCGAGGTCTCGGGGAAGCTCCAGCACCTGGGCTTTCAGGGCGGACAGGTCGCCGCGCTGCCAGGCAGTCAGGAACGCGGTCGCCGTCTGCTGGGGCGAGCCTTTGGTGCGTACCGTCAGGTGGACGCAGTGCCCAAACCGAGGACGGCGGTCAGGGCTACGGGGATGGTGATCGCTGTCCGTCGCCGTCGGCGAGAAAATGCGGGCATATCGGGCGATCCTATTGGCTGGGCTACAACACTCAGAACCCGAGCCCGACCGCCCTTGTGTCCTCGGACGGGAACGTCCGTCACAAACGGCACCCTGCGCCGACAGTCCGACACCGGCCCTTTCGCCCAAATCCGCACGGAGATCGGCCGCCTGTCGACCGACCTGGCGGGTCGCCTCATTGGGGGAGGACGTGCGGCATACCGGCATCGTGTAGCGATTCCTGGACGAGCTGGAGAATCGAACGGTCTCGTGAGGTAGCGGGCCGACGGTTGGCCAACATGTTGCTCCACGATCGCCCTTGCATGGCTGGTCGCCATACGTGCTGGGGGAGATCGACGATCCAGGGTTCGTTCCTCCCCTTGGCTCGCCGAGTAGCGTCGCTGATCTTCGAGCCGTGGATCGCAGGTGACCAACCAAGAGCTCGCGCAGATAGGCGGCGTGGGACCTCGACAACAAGGCGGGCACCGGTGCCAGTGATCATGGAGTTGCGACGCTTTGTGACTACTGGGGAGACCTGTGCCTGTCCTTCCATCATGGCTGATCGATCCGCTGTGGGACCAATTCGCGGCGCTGCTGCCTGAGCGGCCGAAGGCCAATCCGATCCATCCGCTTCATCACGATGACGCGGGTTAGCGGCCGATCTTGTCGAGCTCGGCGAGATCCTCATCGGAGAGCGAGAGTCCCGCGCCTGTGACGTTCTCGCGCAGGTGCGCCACCGAGGAGGTGCCGGGGATCAGCAGGATGTTCGGCGACCGCTGCAGCAGCCAGGCCAGGGCGACCGACATCGGCGTCGCGTCCAGCCGGGTGGCCACGGCCGTGAGGGCCGAGGACTGTAGCGGGGTGAAGCCGCCGAGCGGGAAGAAGGGCACGTAGGCGATGCCCTGCTCGGCGAGCTCGTCGATGAGCTCGTCGTCGCGGCGGTGGGCGAGGTTGTACATGTTCTGCACGCACACGATCGGTGCGATCGAACGTGCCTCGGCGACCTGTTCCGGCGTCGCGTTGCTCACGCCGAGGTGCCGGATCAGGCCCTGCCGCTGGAGGTCGACGAGCGTCTCGAACGCCTCGGCGAGCGAGCCGGTCACGGGGCCCTGGGCGTCGCCGAGGCGGAGGTTGACCACGTCCAGCGTCTTGAGGCCGAGGTTCTCCAAGTTCTCCTGGACGGCGCGGCGCAGGTCGTTGGGCTTGCGGGCCGGGGGCCAGCCGCCCTGCTCGTCGCGGGTCGCGCCGACCTTGGTCACGATGTGCAGCGAGTCGCGGTAGGGGTACAGCGCCTCGCGGATCAGCTGGTTGGTGATGTGCGGGCCGTAGGCGTCGGCGGTGTCGATGTGGGTGATGCCGAGGTCGACGGCCTCGCGCAGGACGGCGAGGGCGCCGTCGTGGTCGGCGGGCGGGCCCATGACCCAGGGGCCGGCGAGCTGCATGGCGCCGTAGCCGAACCGGGTGACGGTCAGGTCGCCCAGGGTCCAGGTGCCGCCGGGAAGTGAAGCGGGAAGCGTGCTCATGCTGCTGCGCTGCCTTTCGTGTCAAACCAGGAACTGGTGCCTGATGGCTTCTTGCACCATCATTGACACGTAGCTCTCCGAGGGGAAGTAGGCACTTCGGAGTGCGTGAGGCACCCGAAGGGGTGTGAGGAGTGGTTTTGATGGCGACGATGACGGCGGCCCAGCAGAGGGCGCAGGCCAAGGTGCAGTACGACGCGTTCGTGGCGGCATGCCCCAGTCGGCAGTTGCTCGACCGGATCTCAGACAAGTGGGTCACGCTGATCCTGGCCGCGCTCGGCAACGGCAGCCCGCACCAGGCAGGCACCGACTGCGCCGGCGAGCCCCGGGCGATGCGCTACTCGGAGCTGGGCCGCCTCCTGGCCGGGGTCAGCCAGAAGATGCTCACCCAGACGCTGCGCTCCCTGGAGCGCGATGGCCTGGTGACCCGCACCGTGACGCCGACCGTGCCCGTCACGGTCTCCTACGAGCTCACCGATCTCGGCCTGTCGCTGTACGACATGATGCGCGGCCTCAAGAGCTGGGCCGAGACGCATATGGACGACGTGCTCGCCAACCGCGAGACCTACGACGGCCGCGTCGACTGAAACCCCAGGGGCAAGACGTGGCCGGTTGCCCGTTTCGGACCTTGGCTTGGATCAGGGTCGCTGGTCGGCAGGAACAGTATGCGCGTAAAAGGCAGGGCAGATAGGCAGGTGGTCATGGGCGTCGCTTCGGGCGGTTGTCCCAGCGGTGGGTGGTCCAGGCTCGGCGGATCAGGCTACGGACGGTGATGATTGTGTCGGCGAGGTGGAAGAAGGCGTGGATGACGGTCGTGCGGCGCTCGTAGCAGCGGGCGAGGCGGTGGAAGGCGTTCTGCCAGGCGTGCGTGCGTTCGACGTGCCACCGCTGGCTGGCCTGGATCGGTGCCTTCTCACCCTTGTGGGCGATGCGACCGTGCAGGTGGCGGGCGGTGAGTTCGGTGCGGGTCTTGTCTGAGTCGTAGCCGGCGTCCAGGTGCACGGTGATGTCGTCGGGCAGGGGTCCCAGGTCGTCCAGCAGGTCCAGGGTCGGGGCGAGCAGCGGGGAGTCGTGGCGGTTCGCTCCTGCGAGAACCCTGCCGAGCGGGATTCCGTAACCGTCCGTCATGCTCGAGCGTTTCAAGCCTCGTTTGCCGCGGTCGACCGGTGAGCGTCCGGCGGCCTCGCCGCCGCCGGGGTGCCTTCGTGATGGAGCCGTCGACAGCGATCTGGTCGAGCACGAGCCCGACGATCCGGTCGTAGGACTCCAGCGCGATCTGCTTGAGCCGGGCGAAGACGCCGAGGTCGATCCACTCGTCGCGGCGGTTGCGGATGGTGGTCGCTGAGCAGGTGGTGTCGGCGATCGCCTGGTAGGAGCAGCCGAATCGCAGGAGCTGGAGCAGCTTGTCGAACACGATCCGGTCGCTGATGCGGGGGGGATGGCAGCCCAGCGGGTGGGCCGGATCGACCGCTGGACGCTCGGGCAGCAGCGCCGCGAATTGGTCCCACAGCGGGTCAGTCAGCCATGATGGAAGAACGGGCACAGGTCTCCCCAGTGGTCACAGAGCGTCGCAACTTCATGATCACCGGCACCTGTGCCCGCCTTGTTGCCGGGGCTCCCCACGCCGCCTATCTGCGCGAGCTCTAAGGTTCTTCCATGCCCCCTGGCAAGGCTTTCCTCATACTGATGTGCGCCGCGTTAACACTGTCCGGCTGTGCAACCTCCTCCTGGCAGGGCATTGGAAGCGCGAAGCTGTCGGTGGACGAGCGTACTTTGACGGTTGATGTGATATTCGGTGCCCCTGACGGGTCCCCGCAGCTCTGTGACAGAGTGACGGACACCGAACTGGACGAATCCTCCTCACAAGTGGTCATCGGGATCTTGGTGGAGGAGGACTGTCCTCGGCAATGGCCCTGGGAGGAGCCTGTGTACTCCAACCTGGTTGCTTACTTGCATCCGGTGAAGTTCACCCTGAAGCGACCTCTTGCTGGAAGAACCGTCATCAACAACACCGACGGTAAGCATGTGCGGATCTATCCGGGCGAGCGCAAGTCCGGGTGACTCCGGCTGATGGGGTGCGCTGCCAAGGGCGCGAGCAGGAGTCGTAGAGCTGCGGGAAGCTCAGTTGCAGTACCAGGCCGTTCACAGCCGTTAAGGATGGACCGAGCACGTCCTCTGACCTGCAGCGAACTGTCTGGAACGGCTCGAACTGGATCTTTTGATCCGCAGGTTCCAGGGACGTTCGTCGCTGGCTCGGCCTCGCGTGACATACGCGGGATGATCTTCCCGGGTATGGGGAGGACGGGCCCCGTACACCAATGTCAGAGGCCAGATGCGGTCAGTAACGTCAGCCCGCTGTAAACCGTCGGCAGTTCGACCAATGCGGGCGGATCGCCCGTGGGTGTGCCGGATTTGCTTCCGTGCCATCTGCGTGCCGCAAGGCCGTGCCACACCGTGCCCGATCCCGCGAGCGAACACCACGTCAGAGACATGATCGCCGTGCCATTAGGCTGCATCGATCACGTGCAGAGAAGCGCCCCGCAGGTAAGGGGGGCAGGTCCAGACGTACGGCCAAAGGATCACGTCTCCTTACAGCGAGGAATCACTGGTTCGAACCCAGTGCCGCCCACCTCGTAGAAGACTGGAGATCGACTCCCGCGCCACGTCGACAGGTTCCCCGACTGGGACGACCTCAAGAGCCACGCCCAGTACCGCAAGCGCCCCGGCCTCTTTCTAGCAGTGAATCCCTTTCAACCCCAACGGCCACATAGGCTACGCCCATGGGACGGCTGTCCGGAATCGCCGGGTTCCGCATACTTCGGGTGGTGCCATGCAAGACGTTCCTCCTGCCGTCAGCGAAGACCCGCCCAGGAAGAAGTCGTTCTGGCGCAGTTGGAAGGGGGGCTGTCTGGTCGCTCTCCTGTCACCGGTGATGGCCTTGGGGCTGCTCGTACTCTTCTTTATGATCCCCGTGTGGGTCAACGACGGGAAGCTGGCGGGCATGATCAGCCGGTTTGAGCGTTACCCCCTGCCGCCCACGACCGGGTGGGTCGGCCAGGGCGAAGGATCCGTCGCGCTTCGCGGCAACGGCAACCACTGTGACTACCTCGCTCGCTTCACGCTTGAAACGGGCTTGAGCGTCCCCGAGCTCGAGGACTATTACGACCGGGCGAACATCGTGGGGATCGACGGAGATCGGCCCGACATCACGATGCGGGCTCAGGAGTCGTCGAAACCCACCGCTCACGGCGGCCAAGTGGTGATCGTGGAACTGTTCGACAGCACAGAAGCGGGCCTGGACCTTCGCTGTCACTGATGAACCCTTTCCTCTCCCGGCTGCAGGGTGCTGGTCACAGGGTGATCGCAAGCTTGATGTTCGCTTGATGACGTAAGAAACCCCTGGTAGATGGATTGATCACCACAACCATGGGCCTCGAATGCTCGCGGTTTCATGGGATGAACGTCCAGGTCCTCGCCTCACCAAACGGGACGATCGTCTGGACCTCTGGAGCGTTGCCGGGCAAAGCCCACGACCTGAGTGCCACCCGCATCTCGGGCATCCGGCGCGCTCTGGAGAAGGCCGGGGTCATCACCCTGGCCGACAAGGCGCATCAAGGAGCCGAAGTCGCGGTGATCACCCCGTACAAGGGCAGGAACAAGCCCCCACCCCAGAACAGGCCAACCGCTCCCACGCCGAGCTCCGCGGACCCGGAGAACGCGCAAACGCCCAGCTGAAGAGCTGGAAGATCCTCCGCAAGCCACGCTGCAGCCCCGGCAAGGCCGGCCACCGCTGCAAGGCCATCGCCGTCCTTCAGAACCACCGCGTTGCCCAAGGTGCGACCCCGAAACCGACTGCATCCCACAGGAACTCAGCGACGAATTGACCTGGTGATCTAGGCATCGCCATAAAGCTCGTGCAGGTACCGGTGAGTTCGAGGAAGCCTCCGAGCGCGCTCCTTCCTGTTGTCGAGCTCCCATTCCTCATCAGTGGGATTGGGAAACGCGAACAACTCATGGCCACGAGACCGAAGGGCTTCCGCTAGTTCGTCACGCTCCTGGCCTGTCACTTGATCCCAGGCCCTGCAGGCTACGTAATCCAGTTCTTCGAACTCGGGCCAGTCATCGTCCGTCCACCTTTCCTGGTTCCGCCGCATCAGGACAAGTCGCTGAATCGCCGGCACATCCACCAGAGCATCGGGCTCTTGAGCCACCCGCTCGAAGGTCTCCCGGCCAAGTCCGACGAGCCACATCTGGAAGTACCAGAAGCCGTCATCGGACCCGCCCCCGAACAGGGTGCGCATCGCACCCCACATCAGCCATGTGTCGACCTTGCGTCGCTCTGTGAGTATCCATGCGTCGAAATCGACGATCTCCTCGGAGGAACGTTGCGCCAACCGCTCGTGAAGCCAATCCAGGCGGGCTTCTTTACCCGAGGTTTCATGCGCAGAATGCTCGATCAGATGCCAGAACCCGTCGATATCCATGGCGGACGATCTTGGCACGGATCTACGGCGTAGCCCATGGCGTGAAGGCCTCGCACTGGCTCTGAGCTTCTTCGCTGGTTCAGGGCGACGGCGCTTCCCGCCGTGCGCCCGGCCCCCGCCCGCGTGCGGTCCCAGGCGTGCGGCCCGGGGGGCGGTCCCTGGGCGGCAGAGGAGCTGGGCATTCGGCCGGCCATCGGTCGTCTCCTCGTGGTCGATTGGGCGCCGTTCCCTAAGGAGGGCGACAAGGTCCTGTTCGTTTTCGGTGGCGGCATCTTGGACGGCGAGTTGCTCAAGCAGATCAGGTTCCTGGACAACGAGCTGAGCGCCTACGAGTTTCATCCCGTCAAGGAATTGGACGGGCTGTTGATCGAGCGGCTTGCCCGTCGCGTCAAAGCCGCCGCAGGTGCCCGCGAGCTTGGCGAGACCGTCTATCTGGAGCACGGCCAGACCGCTCCTGCTGAGTGGCAACGGCCCAGGACGAGCGTGGACGGTCGAGGCCAGGGCGGAACGTTCGCCGAGGCGGGACCCGAGTCACCCGGCCGCCGTCTCGACTGGAAGTCAATGGCGACGGACTTGCGGTCACGTCATGATGTCTCGATGGACAAGGCGACCGCTTACCATGACGCGCTCGGCGATCACTTCGCCGCACATGCGGAGACGAGCCCTTACAACGCCTACACCGACAGACCTGCAATGCTTCGACTCGCGGGTGATGTCTCTGGGGTCAGGATTCTGGATGTCGGCTGTGGAGCAGGCCACCATGCGGCCGAACTCGCGGCCCGCGGGGCCCGGGTGATCGGAATCGAAGGCAGCGCCACGCTGTTGCGCCACGCGTACGCGCGCGTGAACGGCCAGGCAGGACTCCTTCTCCATGACTTGGAAGAGCCGCTCGGGTTCGCCGGTGACGCGTCGTTCGACGGGGTGGTCTGTGCCCTGGTGTACGAGCACATCAGGAATCGTGTGCAACTGCTGGGCGAAATACGCCGCGTGTTGAGGCCGGGTGGATGGCTCCTGGTGTCGACCACCCATCCCACAGCCGATTGGCGCCACTTCGGAGGCTCGTACTTCAGCCATGACTGGAGAGACCTGCCCATCGGTGACAGTGAGCTCTCGATCCACTACCAACGCCTGTCCTTGGAGACCTTTTTGGGAGAGCTGCTGGCGGCAGGGTTCGTGCTGGAGCAGCTGATCGAACCGCGCCCCACGGCCGACCTCCGGGAGATCGACGAAGCCGCCTACGACAGGCTCCACCAAGTGCCGTCCTTCCTTGCGGTGAAGCTGCGACGTCCTTGACCGCAAGCCACGGACCTCATCGCGTCCCGGAGACCGCTGAGGGCGCGGCACCGACCGAAGGTTCGGGCCATGCTGCGATCTTGAGCGAACGCAGCCGGTCGAGGCGGTGAGCACCGAGGCTCGGATGATCCAGTGTTCGGGGCTGGGCCGAGTTCTCGCCTAGGAAGATCGAGGTGGTGGCTTGCGGGCCGCATGTCAGGTGAACGCCGCCAGGATGGCCATGGCGCCGTCGTCCGAGTTGCTGATCGTCAGATAGACCTCTTGGCCATCCCACTCGCTGCTTACGCCGTCGAGTCCGTCGACACAACGGAGGCACCCGTCTTCTTCGGGATCATCGATTCGACTCCATCCCTTGGCGAGGAACTTCTCGAATATCTGCTCGCTGGTCATCGTGCGTTGTGCGCTGAAGACAAGGGAACCGCCGCTTCCGGAGTCACAGTCGTCTTCTTCCATGACAGTCTCGGCGACGGTCACAGGGAGAAGTCCCGAAACGATCTGCTTCAGTTGGTTGATCTCCTTCTTCGCCTGTGCCTCGCACATTGCTCCGCAGCCGGTCAATGAGGTGACGAAGACGGCACCTGCTGCGATGACTGCGCAGGTTCTCGTAAGGCGATTCATAAGTCTTTGACTCCAAGGACTCTCGGGCGCGGTGGCTGCGACAACGGATAGCCGCCCTGGCCGGGGACCGCCTGTGCGGTTGTCGTGGATACGGAAGGTGTCGAAAGGGAGCTGCCGAGGTTCGGGTGCCGAACTCGGTAATGGGCGGCGCAGTCGGTCGGCCATGGTCTGTCCCTCTCGAAGGGGCGCGTTTTTAGCAGATACGAAGGGGATGAGCAGTGTGTCGTCGATGGGGTATGGCTGGTTCGTTGAGGAGTGTCAGAAGGACAGCGATCTGGTCGGTGTGACGTTCGTGCGGGGCCTGTCGCCGGAGGAAGCGTTGCGTCGGATTGGAGCCGGTCCCGGGGACACCTCGCGAGAAGTGGGCATTGCCGCCTACACGGCAGACGGAGGCGCGGTCCTGATTGATTACCATGGGCAGCCACTCCCGGAGCCCCTCTCGCAAGGGACGGAGATGGCGAGGGTCATCACAGGCATCACCATGGACGAGTACTTCGTCTATTCCGTCGACGAGGTGGTGGTGACGGAATTCGAGCCGTTCTTCCCCGGTGAGCGGGACGGCACCGACCCTGACCACCTGCTGACCCATATGCGAGAGCTGGGCATGCCGCTGGACGGAGAGGCCGACACGGGGACCTCCACCGCTCTCGCCCTCGCGCTGGCTGCACGGGCCACCGGGGTCACCCTGACGCCGCCCCACTACGCGGCCGAGCCCGTCGTCGGGTCGATCGACTGAAGGTGAAGATCACGGATCTCATGGTGGCGGACGATCATTCCGCTGCAGGCAAGCATGTACCGTTCCGTGGCTACTCGGTGTCCCGGTGGACGGGCGGTACGGGCTGGGGCGGATATCGGGACGGTTTTTGAGGGTGGCAGGCCGGGGCGGACGGTGGGACTCTAGGGGGCGAGGCGACCTGCTGGAGGAGATCGTGAATCACCCCGAGTTGACCACGAACATGGTCCTCGCCGCCATCCGGGACCACGAGTTCGCAGCCTACGACGTCCTGGTCAAGGAGTACCGGTCAGAGGCCGTGATCGCAGCGTTCACGGACGCGGCCAGGTCGGGCTTCACCAGCTTCGGTGTAGCGGTACATCTGGCGTCGTTGACGGACAAAGGACGTAAGCACCTCGCGGGCTGAACGGCGCGGTGGGTCTCACGAATGAGCCGTAGGCGGTTGTTCGCCTCGACCATGAGGCTGATGTCCGGCTTGCGGCTCCTGCCCTGGGCGGTGCGTCTCGGGGCAGGCCAGTGCCTTGGCGTAGGGTCGAAGTTGTGAACGATCAGGGCGTTCCGCCGTTCGCTCGGGCCCGTGCCGCGTCCGGAGCGCTGTTCTTGGACGACGGTGGTCGTGTGCTTCTGGTCCGTCCTACGTACAAGCCGTTCATGGACATTCCGGGTGGGTGTGTCGAGCCGGGGGAGACCCCGTACGGGGCCTGCATTCGGGAGGTGCAAGAGGAGCTGGGTATTCGGCCGGCCATCGGGCGCCTTCTCGTGGTCGATTGGTCGCCTTCCCCGAAGGTGGGCGACAGGGTCCTGTTCGTGTTCGACGGCGGCACGTTGGGCGACGCACTGCTCAGGCAGATCAGGTTCGTGGACAAGGAACTGAGCGCCTATGAGTTTCACTCCGTCGAGGAACTGGACGGATTGTTGATCGAGCGGCTTGCCCGTCGCCTCAAAGCGGCCGTCACGGCGCGGGAGCTTGGCAGGATCATCTATTTGGAGCACGGCCAGGCCCTTCCCGTCGAGTAAACCATCTGAGTGGCAACGGTCTTCTGTCCGGGCCACGACTGCCTTTATGGGCAACCATTCGCGGCGGATGGGTAGGGGCTTTCCGCATTGTGGATGCGCATGGAAGGCTTTCCGCCGTGGCTGAATCGGATGAACCCGTGCGGGATGAGAAGTCGAGAGACGATCGCGGCGAGATCGAAATGGTCAGTGCGGTCGGTACCGCGCTTCTCGTTCTCGGTGGAGCGCTGTGTGTCGGGGCGCTCGTGTTCGGCGATGGTGAGCCGACGTGGCAGATGCTCGGCGTCTTCATGCTCGCAGTGGTCGCGGGGCTGGCTCTGCGTATCGAAGCGGCCATTCGTAGCCGGTGAGCGTTCTTCTTGAGGTCTGAAGGGCGTCGCGGCCTGACGGTCGGCCCCCAGGCCGGCTCGGCGACGGTTTCTCCGCCACCGCCGTGGACGAGATCTGCGCCAGGGCCGGTGTGACCCGTGGCGCATTCTCGCCGCAGACCAGAAGGCTGGTCGAGGCGCCGGGGGCGCTCGGCTGGACCGCGATGCGGGACATCCAGGCGGGGTGCAAGGAGCAGATGCGCCGCGGGCTGGCCATCGCGATCGAGGCCGGGTGCATCCCGGACCGGCCGCTGGACCCCGTGACCTCACTGCTGTACGGGGGGATCTGCGAGAGCGCCCTGGACATCGCCCGCGCCCCGGACCAGAGTGCCGCGCTGGAGGACTCGGTGGCGGAACTCGACCTGGTGCTCGCCGGTGTAGCCCACCGGTCAGGTCGCGGCTGCGCGCACACGAGATGAAGGCGCCGATCCGGTGCGGCCACGGTTCTCAGGCCGTACCATCCGCCTTGGGATCAGGGAGCCGGGCCCGGCTCTGATGGCGCTGTTGCCTTGCGAAAGGGGCTTCTGCTGTGTCATCTCTCGAAGAGGCGCTGGAGTCCAGGGATCATCTCGTCGCCGTCTGGAGCGCCTTGGTACGGGATCGGGGCGGCCGGGTCAGTACGGATGGCGGCATCGTCCACATGTGGGCTGACAGCTCGTTCGGGTTCTGGAACACCGTGACCCTCGCCGGCGCGGACATCTCGGCGGACGCGCTCGGCGAACAGCTCGCGCGGGCGGCGTCGTTCATGAGGGCCAGGTCCGAGAGCGGGTATCTGTGGGTCTTCGAGGATCTGCTGAGTTCCCAGGCGAAGGCGAGCCTGGCTCAGCGCGTCGCCGAGGCCGGTCTGGAGGTGGCGTTCTCGGGCCGGGGCATGGCGGGCGACCTGTCGGTGCCTGAGCCGTACCATCCGGACCTGGAGTTCCGGCGGGTGGAGAGCGAGGAGCACCTCGCCGCGTACGGCGACGTCAACGCACGTGCCTATGGCATGACGCCCGAGGCGGGCAGGGCCGCCCTGGCGGGTTCGGAACTGTGGCGCGGCGACGTGCACGCCTATCTCGGATACCGCGACGGACGGCCGGTGACCTGCGCCGCCACCGTCGCCGGCCCGGGTTCGATCTTCCTGGCGCTCGTCGCCACCCTGCCCGAGGAGATGCGCAAGGGGTACGGCGAGGCCGTCACCCGTAAGGCGATCCACGAAGGAGCCAGGCGGAGCGGGCACCGGCGGCTGGTTCTCCACGCCACGCCGGCCGGGCAGCCCGTGTACGAACGGATCGGCTGTCGCGCCAACACGGCCATCCACTTCCTCCAGCTCGCCGCCCGGAGCTGACAGGCCGGGTTGCCGTCCCCAGGGGCGACGCGCTCCTCAGGAAGGCTGACCAGGGGCCCAGACCCTTTCGTCATGCCTACTTCGGATGATCACGGGTAGCGCTGTGCAACCACCCCAGCTACAGAAGTGGAAGCCGGCATGATCACTCTCATTCTGCTCATCCTCGCCCTGGCCTGCTTCGTCCTGTCCGCCTTCAACATCGGCGGAGCGCGCGTCAACCTGCTCGCACTCGGGCTGGCGCTCTGGGTCCTCAGCGAGATCATCCCGAAGCTCGGCGAGCTCTGACCCCCGGCGCCTGAGACCACCCCCGACGGGCAGGAACACTCACATGGACGCCCTCACCATCCTCGCCCTGCTGGCGCTCCTCGCCGGCATCCTGGTCGCCCTCACCCAGAAGGTGTGGCCCATCGCGTTGTTGTGCGGAGGTCTGTTCCTGTCCGTTCTCGCGGACGCCGGTCTCATCATCAGGTAGGCGAGCCCCCTCGCCTCCCCCGGCGGGGAGAGGTGAGGGCTGCTCGTGCCTCAGCAGTAGGCGATGCCGGTGACGGTGAACGGGATGTTGTGGTACGGCGTGTACTCCGACCGCTGGCCAGGGGAGACGCAGGGGCCGCCCTCGGGCCAGGAGCCGACCTGCGGGTCGGGATGGGTGACCCGGATGACCACGGCGTAGTTGCCGGTGCCGCCGGTGCAGTACGCCCAGGCGGTCTTGCCGTCGCGGCCGGTGGTGCAGCCGGTCGGGGAGGCGTGTGCGGGGGAGGCGGCGCCGGCTAACGCGACGGCGGTGAGGACGGTGGCGAGGGGCAGGACCAAGTGCTTTCTCGCGCGCATGTGCTGACCTCCAGCGGGTCGTCAGGCAGTGCACTGTTAGGAAAGCTTCCTAAGAGAAACTAGTCGCGCCGTCCTCGGCGTCAAGCCCTTGCCCGGTGTCCGGGACGAACGGTCAGCGGGGGCGGGGCCCCTTCTTCTTGCGGCCGGTCGGCGCGGCGCGGCGGCCCGAGCTTTTCTGGGCGGGCTTGGGGGACTGGCGTTGCGCCTGCTTCTGCGTCGGCTTCTGCGTCGGCTTCTGGGCCTGCTTCTGTGGAGGTGAGGCGGGGGCGCGGCCCCGGGAGCTGTTCGCCGTGCGGCCGCGCACGATGCCGATGAAGTCCTCCACCAGGTCGGTGGTCGCGTCCGTGGGCCAGGCCAGGGCGACCTGGGACTGGGGGGCGTCGGTCACCGGGCGGTAGGTGAGGTCTTTGCGGTGGTGGAGGCGGGCCAGTGACTGGGGGACGAGGAGCAGGCCGGCGCCGGAGGCCACCAGCTCGATCGCGTCGGCCGTCGTGGCGGGACGGGTGAAGGCCGGCTGTCCGGGCCGGGGCGTCCACTCGATGGTGTCGTCGAGGGGGTGGAAGATCTCCTCGTCGGCCAGGTCGGCGAGGGTCACCTCGTCGGCGGCGGTCACGGCGTGGTCCTTGGGCGCCACGACCACCGTGGTCTCGACGTAGAGGGGGATCGCGCTCAGGCCCTCGCGGTCGATCGGCAGCCGGACGAACGCCGCGTCGGCGTCGCCCTCCCGCAGGAGGCCCAGCGCCTCCAGGTTGGGGACCGTGAGCAGGGTCAGCGGCACGTCGGGCAGCCTTTCGGCCCAGACGCCGGCCCACTTGGCGGGGGTCACGCCGGGCACGTACGCCAGCCGGAAGCCGCTGCCTGTCTCGTCAGTCACGTCCTCAGGGTATCGATGTCGGGGACGGTGTTCCGACTGGCTAGGCTTGGGGCCATGACCTCGTCCAAACCGAAGAGCATCCAGACGATGAAGCCCGAGACGGCGGCCAAGAAGCTGGGTGTCCTTCTCTCGGCCACGCCCGCGGAGTTCCAGGCGGGTGTCGTCTCCAGGGACGAGCTGAACGAGTTGCAGGCCAAGCCGCCCGCGTGGCTCGCCGACCTGCGTCGTAACGGGCCGCATCCCAAGCAGGTCGTCGCCGCGAAGCTCGGCGTCTCGATCTCGGGCCTGCTCAGGGGCGGGATCACCGAGCCGCTCACCACCGCCGAGATCGACGCCCTGAAGGCGGAGAACCCCGACTGGCTGGAGCGGGAGCGGACCGTCCAGGCGGACAACCGCAAGGAGGCGCTCCGACTCAAGGAGCGCTAGCGGCGCGGGCCGGACGCGGTTGCGGCCCGCCTGAAGGAGGCAGGCCGCGGTTCGCGATCCGGTCAGGCGCGGGCGAGGTCGGGGATGCTCGACAGCCCGTGTTCGAGGTCCTCGTCGGTCGGCTCGTCGTCGGGGAGCAGCCCGGCCTGGTACTTCTCGTAGGCGGCCAGGTCGAAGTGGCCGTGCCCGGACAGGGCGATCAGGATCGCCTTCGAGCGGCCCTCCTCGCGGCAGCGCAGCGCCTCGTCGATGGCGGCGCGCACCGCGTGCGCGGACTCGGGGGCGGGCACGATGCCCTCCTCGCGGGCGAACAGCACGCCCGCCTCGAAGCAGTCGTTCTGCCGCATCGCGACCGCCTCCATCAGCCCGTTCTCGACGGCCCGGCTGATCAGCGGCGAGATGTCGTGGGCGCGCAGCCCGCCGGCGTGCACGGGCGGCGGCACGAACCTGTGGCCCAGCGTGTGCATCCGCGACAGCGGGGTGAGCCGGGCCGCGTCGGAGTGGTCGTAGGCGATGCGGCCACGCGTCAGGGTGGGGCAGGCGACCGGTTCGGCGGCGATGAGCCGGATGTCGCGGCCGCGGCGGAGCTTGTCGCGCAGGAACGGGAAGCACATCCCGGCCAGCGTGCTGCCGCCGCCGCAGGGGCCGACCACGATGTCGGGATAGTCCTCGGCGAGCTCCATCTGGAGCATCGCCTCCTGGCCGATGACGGTCTGGTGCGCGCACACGTGGTTGAGCGAGCTGCCGCGCGTGTAGCCCAGCTCGGGGTTGGCGTAGGCGACCTCCAGCGCCTCGGACTTGGCGATCCCGAGGCTGCCGGGGTGGTCGGGGTCCTCGGCCAGCACGGCCCTGCCGGCCGCGGTCAGCGGGCTGGGGCTGGAGTTGCAGACCGCGCCGTACGCCTCCATCAGAGCCCTGCGGTACGGCTTCTGCCGGTAGCTGACGCCCACCATGAACACCTGCGCGCTCAGCCCGAACATCGCCGCGGCCGAGGCGATCGAGCTGCCCCACTGGCCCGCGCCGGTCTCGGTGACCAGCCCGGTCTTGCCGACCTGCTTGTTGTAGTACGCCTGCGGCACCGCCGAGTTGGGCTTGAGGCTGCCGACCGGCGAGACGCCCTCGTACTTGTAGTAGATGCGGGCGGGGGTGTCGAGGGCGCGTTCGAGGCGGCGGGCCCGGTAGAGCGGGGTCGGCCGCCACTGGCGGTAGATGTCGCGGACCGGGCCGGGGATCTCGAACTCCGGCTCGGTGCTGAGCTCCTGGTCCACCAGCGGTTCGGCGATCGTCCTGCACAGCTCGGCGCGGCTGATCGCCGCGCCGGTGGCCGGGTCGAGGATGGGGGCCGGCTCGCCGAAGTCCGCGGCGATGTTCAGCCACGTGTACGGGATGTCGTCCTCGTTCAGGGTGTATTTGACGCGCTCGTTCAACGGATACCTCTCAAGGGGACTTCGTCGATGGGTGTCAGACGCCCGCTTCCGCGGCCAGCGAGCCCTGCACGGTCTGGTCCCGGCCGCCCAGCAGCCCGGGGTGGGCGGTCCGGAACCCCTCCAGGACCAGCTCGTAGGGGAAGTCGTCGAACTCGCCGTGCCAGTGCAGGAACTCCATGTGGCGCCGGCCCGACTCGTCGTGCGGGTGGTAGACGCTGTCGGCGGCGCCGTCGAACTCCAGGGGCTTCAGGCGGTACAGCCGGCAGAGCAGCTTGTTGAACACGGGGGTGGCCTTCACCCAGCGGCCTTCGAGCTGGACGGAGACCAGGCCGTGGAAGCGGAACACGTCGCCGCCGACGAGCTCCTTGAGCCGCCCGGAGGCCAGGTGGTTGCGCACGTCGGCGAACACCAGCCGGGACGGGATGCCGAGGGAACGGGCGGCGGCGGCGTACACGACCGACTTGTGCAGGCAGAAGCCGCTGCCGCGGGCGATGATCGTGCTGGCCCGCAGGCCGTCGCGGGACATGTCGATGTCGTAGACGTCGTACAGGATGTCGTCCCGCACCTTGTAGTACAGGCGCACGGCCTGCTCGGTGGGGGTGGTGGCGCCTTCGACGGCCCGTTCGGCGAACTCGCGCACCACGGGGTGGCCGGCGTCGAGGAATTTCGTGGGGGCCAGGTCAGCGGTCATGTGTGTGACTCCTTGAGGCCGAGCATCCGGGCGATGCGGATCCGTTGCATCTCCGAGGTGCCGGAGTAGATGGTGCCGCCGACCGCGTCCCGGAGGTCCTTCTCCAGCCCGGTCCCGGTCAGGTAGCCGCTGCCGCCGAAGATCTGGATCGCGGCCAGCGCCGACCTGACGTTCGCCTCGCTGGCCACCACCTTGGCGATCGCGACGTCGGTGGCGACGTCCCGGCCGGCCACGAAGCCGCGCGCGGCGTCGTACAGCCAGCGCCGCGCGGTCTCCACGTCGATCTTCATGTCCACGATCCGCCCGGCGACCAGCTGGAACGAACCGATCGGACGGCCGAACTGGCGGCGCCGGGAGGCGTGCTCGACGCAGCGGTCCAGCCGGTGCCGCATCGCGCCGACCTGGACGATGAAGGAGCAGAGGATCTCCCACCGCATCACGTGCTCCAGCACGGTGAACCCCATGCCGGGCCGGCCCACCACGTTCCCGGCCGGGACGCGGCAGTCGCGGAAGGTCAGCTCCCCGAGCGGCGACGTGCGCAACCCCATCTTGGGCACGTCCGGGCCGGTCAGCAGGCCCGGGGTGTCCTTCTCGACCAGGAAGGCGGTCAGGCCGAAGGGGCCCAGGTCCCGGTCGGTCACCGCGTAGACCACGAACAGGTCGGCGACCGGGCCGTTCGTGACGAGCACCTTGTCGCCGTCGAGGATCCAGTCGTCGCCGTCCTGTTTGGCGGTCATGCCCATGCCCAGCACGTCGGACCCGCCCCCGGGGTCGGTGATCGCGTGCGCGGTGATCGTCGTCCCGTCGCAGATGCCGGGCAGGTGGCGGGCCTTCAGCTCGGGGCTGCCGAAGCGTTGCAGCGGGATCCCGGCGCTCACGATCTGCGTGCAGAGCGAGAAGCACAGCCCGCCGTCCCGGCAGCCCTCGCCGAGCCCCTCCAGGACGTACATGGTGCTGAGCAGGTCCAGGCCGCGGCCGCCCCACTCGGGGGCGAACGGCAGGCGCAGCAGGCCGGAGGCGCGCACCTGCTCCCACTTCTCCGCGGGCAGGCCCGCCGCCCGATCGGCTTCCAGGTGGCCTTCGCCCAGCACCTCGTACCAGTCCGCGAACTCGGCCCGGAGTTCGCGGTGTGTGTCGCTCCACTCGTCCATGGGTGACCAGATCCGTCAGTAGTGGGAGAACTGAGCCTCAGCCAGCCGGTGGCGCTCGTCGCCCTGCAGCGCGGGGGAGAAGACGCAGATCAGCCGCAGGTCCTCGCCGGGGTCGGCGATCAGGTGGTGCGGGTCGTTCTGGTCGAGGGCGTACATGGTGCCCGGCTCCAGGACGTGGTGGCGTCCGTCGGCGTCGATCACGGCGCCCCGCCCGCTGATGCAGTAGCACGCCTCCAGGTGCTTGCGGTACTGGAGGGGGGAGCTGGTGCCGGCCCAGACGATCGTGTCGGTGAGCGAGTAGCCCATGCCGTCGCGCTCGACCAGGAAGCGGTGGCTCAGGCCGTTCCCCCACTCGACCGGCGTCACGTCAGAAATCTTGCGGATGATCATTGCAGTGTCCGTTCTGCTGGTGCTGATAATGCGTTTCCGACGAATTCACGAATGGCCGCCACGGTCCGGAAGTTCTCCGGGGCGATGTCGAGCTCGTCGACCGGGACGTCGAACCTGTCCTTGATCCAGCCGATGAGCTTCAACAGGCCCAGACTGCTGATGACCCCGTTGCGGAAAAGGTCGTAGTCGGCCTCGAGTTCGTCGGGCGGAGTATCGGGGAGATACTCGGTCACCACGAATTCTTTAATCTGGCGTGTGATGTCCACGAAAGGCAGCATCACACGCGCGCGCACGCGGCGGCATCTCCGAGAATGCGCGTGCCCGCAATATGGCTTTGCGTGTCAGCCGATGCGCTTCCGGTCCACCTTTCCGGTCGAGGTACGCGGGAACGGCTGCTCGACCAGCCTGATGGCGGACGGGATCGCGGCCCGCGGCAGCCGCATCGCGCAGTGCGTACGCAGGCGCAGCCCCGACAGCCGCCCCGGCCCGGTTCCGCGGACGAACGCGGTCAGCCGGGTCTCGGCCCCGTCCACGGCCGGGACGACGGCGGCCTCCACGACGTCGTCGTGCTCCAGCAGCACCCGCTCGATCTGCTCCAGGTTGACCCGGATGCCGCGCACCTTGAGCTGGAAGTCGTCCCGGCCGACGAGGAACAGCCGGCCGGCGGCGTCCCGGCGGACCAGGTCGCCGGTGCGGAACCAGCGGCGGCCGTCGGGCCCGGTCACGAACCGGCCGGTCGCCGCCGCCGGGTCCGGCGTCACGTACCCGGCGGTCTGGAACGGCGTCCAGACCAGCAGCTCGGTGCCGCCGTCGTCCGGCGGGACGGGCGCCAGGTCCGGGCCGAAGGCGGCGACGACTCCGGGCAGCGGCCGGCCGATCGGCAGGGGGCCGGGCCCGGCGGCCTCGGCGGCGTCGAACTCGTGCCAGAAGCTGTCGTTGGTCTCGGTGCAGCCGTAGACGTTGTGCAGCCGGGCGCGCGGGAACCTGCGCGGCAGGCCGGCGCGCAGCGGGACCGGCGCGTGGTCGCCGGTGACGACGACGTGCCGCACCCCGGGGAAGACGCCCTCCTCCAGCAGCTGGTACAGCATGGGCACGCCCTGGACGACGGTGACCCGCGCGGCGGTGAAGAAGTCGGTGACGTAGCGCGGGTTGGCGGCCAGGGCCGGGTCGACCAGGGCGACGCATCCGCCGTGCCGCAGCGTGGCCCACACGTCCAGCAGGCACAGGTCGAAGTTGAGCGGCGCGTAGTTGAACACCACCTCGCCGGGGCCCAGGCCGAACGCCTCCCCGGCCCAGCCGGTGAACCGGGCCACCGCGCCCGCCGGCAGCGGCACGATCTTCGGCGCGCCGGTCGAGCCGGAGGTGGTCAGCATGAACGCGGTGTCCTGTTCGTCGACCGCGACCGGCTGCGGGACGGCGGGCCCGTCGCCGTGCCCGCCGATCACGGTGGTCACCACGTCCGGGTGCTCGGCGGCGTCCTCGGGGGTGGCGGCGAGCACCTCGACGCAGCCCGCCCGCGCGCACAGCTCGCCGAGCGCGACCGTGCCGAGGTCGATCGGCGGCAGCAGCAGCGGCCGGCCGGCCGCCAGGCAGCCGAGCACGAGCGCGACCGCCTGCGGCGATTTGCGGGCGAGCACCGCGACCGGGCCCGGCGGAAGGGCGTCCAGTTCCTTTTGGGCCCGTCCGGCCCGTGCGGCGAGTTCGGCGTAGCTGACGATTTCCGTCCGGGTGCGCAGCGCCGGCGCGGACGGTTCTCTCTTGGTGTGCGCGATGAAATCGCGGAGCAATTCTGTGGTCATCGGAGGTCACCCATCGATTTCTTGGTTGCCGGATACCAATGATTTTGTTCGATGTGCGACTTCGGTATCGGGAACGCGGGCTTCAGCTAATTGCCCGCGCCCGGCAGCTTCCTGTCAGCGAGAAAGGGTCAGGACCGTACTTCCAGTTCTTCCGCCCGCTCCGGCGGGGCCGCGGGGGCGGGCGTCTCCTCCTCGGCGCGGGTCGCCAGCACGCACCCGCCCAGGATCAGCACGAACGAGACGATGATCAGGGCGGTCAGCGGCTCGTCCAGGATCAGGACCCCGGCGACGATCGCCACCGCCGGGTTCATGTACGTCGACACCAGCGCCCGCGACGGCCCGGCCTCCTTGATGAGCTCCACGAACACCACGAACGCCAGCCCGGTGCAGACCACGCCCAGCCCGGCCAGCGCCGCCAGCACCTGCCCGCTGGGCATGGCGGACGGCCAGGTCCAGATCGCGGCGGGCGTGTAGACCAGCGCGGCCAGGGTGAGGCAGGCGGCGGTCAGCGGGAGGGTGGGCAGGTCACGCAGGTACCGGTCGGCGATGAGCGGCGCGATCGAGTAGCAGAGCGCGGTCAGCAGCACCTCGCCCATCGACCAGGCGTCCCCGCCGCTCAGGTGCGGCCCGGCCAGCACGGCGACGCCGGCCAGCCCGACCACCAGCCCGGCCCAGCGGGCCCTGCCGAGCCGTTCGCCGCCGCCGCTCAGGCGGGCCAGCGCCACGCCGAGTATGGGGGCCGCGGCGATCAGCAGGCCGCTGGTGGAGCTGGTCAGCCGGCGTTCGGCGTCCGACAGCAGCCACCAGGGCGCCAGGATCTCCAGGAAGGCGAACGCGATGACCGGCCGCCAGTACCGCCGGACCATCGCGAGCTGCCCGCCGCGGATCGCCAGCGGCAGGAGCAGCGCGGCGCCGATCGCGGTACGCGCGAAGACCAGCACGGGCACCGGCACGCCGCCGACCGCGACCTTGATGAGGAGGTAGGGGATGCCCCAGATCACGGACATCAGCGCGAACAGCACCCAGCCACGGCGGCTCACATGCGGCTCCTTGGGATCGGGATGGACGGCCTGCTCGGGACGAAGGGCACGCGAGCGGCCGGCGACGGAACAGGGAGGGCGGGGACGGGAGCGGCGCCGGGGATGCGGGCCGTCGGCCTGCGTGAGACCGACGGCGAATCCATGAAAATCCTCCAGCCTATTCGCTGCCGCGCGACAATTCCCGCACGAAAGCATTTCTCCCGAGAATTGCACGGCGCCCGTGTCGCGGCTTCTTCCAACGTGCTCTTTCAGTGGACAATCGGCTCGATCCCAAGGGATGCTGGACGCGCGACCGGAGTGCCGCCGATCGGTGTCCTCGCAGGTCAGTCGCGAATCACCGGCTCTCGCCGGACGGCATCGGGCCGCTGGTCCCGCCGCGCCAAGCCGTGCACTGTCACCCTGAAACGGAGGGAAACCACCAATGACCGATAAATCCCCCAATCCCGCGCTCCGGCAGCTGGACGTCCTCATCGGCACCTGGCGGGTCAGCAACGTCGAGGACGGCGTGCCGGCCGACGCCGGCACCGTGCGCTTCGAGTGGCTGGAGGGCGGCAACTTCCTGGTCCAGCACGTCGACCTGGCCGACACCAAGGCCGTGGAGTACATCGGCTACGACGAGGAGAGCAAGACCCTCAAGTCGCACCTCTTCGGCCAGGGCGCCGAGATCCTGAAGTACACCTGGGAGGTCAGCGGCGACACGCTGACCATCTGGTACGGCGACCAGGGCTCGCCCGCCCGCTTCGTCGGCAAGTTCAGCGAGGACGGCAACACCAACGCCGGCGCCTGGGAGTGGCCCGGCGGCGGCTACCAGTCGACCATGACGCGGGCCTAGCCTTCCCGGTTCTCCGCCCGGCGGCCGAGGTCGCCGGGCCGCCCGTGTTCGCTGGGCGATCTGGCAGGTTCTTGTCAAGGATGACCGAAACATCCGTAAGATACGTGGCCTATTGCTACGGATGTGACTTGGGGGCCTGACGTGACGCTGCTGTCCCGGCGAAACCTTCTCAAAGCGGGCGCAATCGCGGTACCGGCCGCGGTCCTCGCGCCCGGAACGGCCGCGCGGGCGGCGAGGCCGATGCCCGGGGTCGAGATGTCGGGGATCGCCCCCGCCTCGCTGGCCGGGTTCGACAACGTGGTGAAGAAGTTCGTGCTGGACCGGCGGATCACCGCCGCGCAGCTCGCCATCATGAAGAGCGGCAAGATCGTCCTGGCCCGGGGCTACCGCTACAACGACTTCTCCAGGGCCCTGCCGACGGTGTCGCCGACGTCGTTGTTCCGGATCGCCAGCCTGAGCAAGAACATCACCTCCGCCGCGATCATGCGCCTGGTGCAGGACGGCAAGCTCAGCCTGTCGGCCAAGGTCACCCAGCTCCTCGGGCTCACCCCGCTCGACACCCGCATGGGACAGGTCACCGTACTGCGCCTCATGCAGCACCTCGGCGGCTGGGACCGCGACGTCTCCAAGGACCAGCTCTGGCTGGACCACACCATCTCGGCGGCGCTCGACGTGCCGCTGCCGATCAGCCACGCCGACATCATCAAGTACGCCACCGCCCGGCGGCTCGACTTCGACCCCGGCGCCAAGATGGTCTACAGCAACTACGGCTACCTGCTGCTGGGACGCGTCATCGAGAAGGTCTCCGGCATGTCGTACGAGTCGTACGTCAAGACCAAGCTGCTCAAGCCGCTCGGCATCACCCGCATGCGGCTCGGCCTCAGCCTCAGGAACGAGGCCGCGCCCGGCGAGGTCGCCTACGAGTCGCAGTACACGAACAAGTCCGTGGTGGACACCTCCGGCACCGTCGTCCCCTACCAGTACGGCGGCTTCAACATGCCCAACCAGGACGCCAACGGCGGCTGGCTCGCCTCCGCCGTCGACCTGGTCCGCTGGACGCTCGCCTTCGACAAGCCCGGCACGGTGCTGACCTCGGCCTCGATCGCCAAGCTGTTCGCCAAGCCGGAGATCGGCGTCAACCAGTACGGGTCCTGGTACGGCGGCGGCTGGTGGGTGCGCCAGGTCACCGGCCACCTCAACACCTGGCACGACGGCTCGATGCCCGGCACGTTCTCCTACCTGGCCCGGCTGCAGAACGGCTTCAGCTACGCGGTCGTGTTCAACCGCAGGGAGGAGACCGGGTCGCTCGACTTCGACACGATCGACGACGACATGAACAAGGTCAGCGTCTCCTCCTGGCCCACGACGGACCTGACGTCCCGCTACTTCTGAGGACGCCGGAAGGCGCGGGGCTCACTTCGCCGACCGGAGCTCCTTCAGGTACTCCTTCAGCGGCTTGAGCCCCGCCGCCGCGCGCCGTTCGTCCACCCGCGCCTCGTCCTCGATCGGGGTGCGGGGGCGCCAGCGGCCCTCGGGGGTGGTCTCCCACTGCGTCCCGTACACCTGGGGTCTGTGCTCGGCCACCCGTACCCGGTCCACCAGGTAGGCCAGGTCGGACGGGTCGGCGTCGCCGTCGTCCACCGCCCGCCGCATCATCTCCAGGCCCCGGCGCTGCAGGGGCAGGTCGCGGTCGGCGTGCTGGACGAGCGCCCACGCCGCCCGCGCGCCGTCCTTGCCGACCAGCTCGAACCCCTGCCAGCCGTACGCGTCGAGGATCTGCCGGATGCGCTCGGTGTTGGCCTTCTCGACCCGGTCCCAGTCCTCCTGGCCGGCCTCCAGGGTGCGCTGCTCCTGGTCCGCCTTGAGCATCGTCAGCAGCTCGGCCCGCAGCGCCGGGTTCTTGGGGGCGTCGTCCTTCTTCGGGGTGTCGCCGCACGCCGAGACCACGACCAGCGCCGCGAACAGCCACAGGAATAAGGCCCGCATGGCCCGATCATCACCCGGTCCGTCCGGAGATGCGAGGGGTGCCCGCGGCCCTTCCGGCGGCCGGCGTGGGTCACATCCGGGTCCGCGCGTACGCCTGGAGCGCGTCCCGGACGAACCGCGCGCCGTCGGCGTCGTCGTACATGGTGGCGAAGCGGGGGTCGTCGACGTACATGTCGCCCAGGCAGGTCACCATCTCGATCGAGCGCTCCCGGTCGCCGTCGGCCGTGGGTGTGCCGGGGATCCGGCTCAGCCACCGGACGTGCCGGGCGGCCATCGTCTGGGCGGGTTCCGAGGTCGGCGAGATCCCCGACCGCGCCGCGGCGACCCAGGCGGCGACCAGGTCCTCGGCGGCCTGCTTCCAGGCCCGCTGCTGGTCGAGTGTCTTGCCGTGCCACCAGTCGTTGCTCACCCGGAACACGCGCTCGCCCCAGCGCGAGATCACCTCGTCCTTGTAGGGGTCGTTGAACCCGGCCAGCATGACGTCCTGCCGCGGTTCCGTCCCCGCGCGCAGGGCGTCGAGCGTGTCGCGCGCGGAGCGGATCTGCCGTTCGACGCGGTCCCGTTCCTCCTCCAGCGCGGTGATGTGGGCACGGAGCCCGTCGCACACGTTGACCTCGTCGGCCAGGACCTCGGCGATGGCCGGCAGACCCATGCCGAGCCGGCGCATCAGCAGGATCCGCTGCAACCGGACGACCGAGGTGGAGTCGTAGTAGCGGTACCCGTTCGCGCCGACCCGGGACGGGGCCAGGAGCCCGAAGCTGTCGTAGTGCCGCAGGGTGCGGCTGGTGACGCCGGCCCTGACCGCGAGTTCCTGGATCGTCCATTCCATCCCTCCAGTGTCACCCGCGGCCGAGCGTGGCCGCGATGACCTCCGAGCTGTCGGCGTGCAGGGCCTGCACCGCGCTCCGCCCGGTCGCCGCCAGGTAGGCGTCGACCAGGCGGTTGCCCGCGGCGTATCCGGCGCCCATCGGCAGGCCCACCGGGGTGAGGCCGAAGCGCTCGGCGCTGGGGTCGCCGTGCACCCAGGCGGTGAAGTTCTGCATGCCCGTCACGTCGAGCCCGGTGAGCACCTTGTCGAAGACGGCGTCGTCCTTCAGGTGCGGCACGCCGAGGCGGGCGTGGCCGAGCTCGTCGCCGTAGAGGCTGCGGGCGAAGGCGTCGGCCAGGCCCTCGGAGACGATGTGCTCGCCGACGGTGACGGTCATCGGGTCCCACACCACGCCGCCGGGGCTGAACCTCAGGTTGTGGTGGAGCTCGTGCACGACGGTGGCCTCCAGCCGCTCCACGTTCTCGGGGAAGGGCCACAACGTGATGGCGATGTTGCCCGAGATGCCGCCGAACCCGGTCACTCCCAGGCAGGGACCCATGAAGTGCTGGTCGGCCGGATCGCCGAGGACGAACAGCACGGTGATGTCCGGGGCCTCGAACCCCGGCGTCGCCTCCAGCAGCACGGCGAGAGCGTCGTCGAGCGCCCGCCGCATCCGCTCCCAGGCTCCGGCCGCCGCCAGGGTCTCCAGCGCGTCGAGGCAGCGCTCCTCGTCCCGGTCGATGGGGAACCCGGACGTCTCGCGGTGGATGGCCACCAGGTCGATCTCGCCGGGCTGGTAGCGGTACATGCCGCTGTTGGGCTCCAGCATCGAACGCAGCAGACCGGCGCGCTCCGCGACGGGGGCCAGCAGAATCCGCCGCATGGCGGAGTAGGTGTCAAGAAGGTTGATGGACATGGCCCGGATGCTAGAAGTTGACGCAGCGTCAAGGTCAAGCCGATGGGTTCCGGCCCGGCGGCGGGTCAGAATCCGATGGGCTGGCGGAGCAGCAGGACGGTGCCGCGTCCGGGCTGGTACTCGGCGTGGAGGATGAGCAGGCGGTTGACGGCGCTGGGCGACCCGTAGACCGCCAGGGCGCGGGCGTTCTCCAGCGGCAGGCAGTGCTCTTCGACGCGGCGCAGCGCGGTGCTCAGGTCGGGCACCACCTTCTGCGCCCCGACGACCCAGATCGCACGGGCGGCGCCGCCGGCGTAGCCGGGCAACTGGCTGCCGCTGCCCGAGGCGATCACGATGGAACCGGTCTCGGTGACCGCGTGGACGCTGCCCACGGCGACGTCGGGGCTGGCGCGCAGCCGCCGGATCTCGTCCGCCTGGGTGCTGCGGTCCATGGCCAGGGTGCGCGGCTTGACGGCCTCGTACCGGGTGCTGGCGTTGAGGTCCTCCTCGATGCCGGACAGGCGGAGGGTCTCGCTGGCCCCGGTGAACACGCCGGCTCCGGCGGGGATCAGCTCCCTGACCCGGGCACGCGCGGCGGCGGCGTCGTCGAGGATCTCGACGGTGAAGCCGTGCGCGGTCAGCGCGGCGGCCGCCCGCTCCAGGCGCTCCGAGGACGCCGCGTCGGCGAAGGGGGTTTCCGTGATGGAGATGGTCATGATGTCCCTGCGCTTCCTGTTCGCTGGATGATGGGTGGGTTCTCAGCGGTTCGACAACGCAGCCCTGAGGAATGTGAGGACGATGCGTCGCCTCACATTTCGGTCCGCCGTCTTGTCGAAGGGGTGAGTACAACCACGACCCAGGGAGCGAAGGCGCCATGACCACCCGATCCGAGCCGGAGCCGAGCCTGGACGCGATCATGAGCGAGCGGCGTCACCTGACCAACCTCGCCTACCGGCTGCTGGGCTCGCTGGCCGAGGCCGAGGACGCCGTCCAGGAGACCTACACCCGCTGGTACGCCATGTCCAGGGAGGAACAGGACGCCATCAGGTCGCCCGGCGCCTGGCTGACGACGGTCGCCAGTCGCGTCTGCCTCAACGTGCTCGGCTCGGCACGAGCCCGGCGGGAGACCTACGTGGGCGAGTGGATCCCCGAGCCGCTCCCCGACGGCGCCGTCACCGACCCCGCCGACCGGGTCACCCTGGACGAGTCGGTCAGCCTGGCCTTCATGGTCGTGCTGGAGTCGATGACCCCGGCCGAACGGGTCGCGTTCGTCCTGCACGACGTCTTCTGCCACTCCTTCGCCGAAGTGGCCGAGATCGTCGGCCGTTCCCCGGCGGCGTGCCGCCAGCTTGCCTCCTCGGCCCGTCGCCGTGTCCGGGCCTCGCGGCCTTCACTGACGACCCCGGCCGCCCGGTCCGCCGGCGTCGTCAGGGACTTCAAGCAGGCATGGGAGGCCAAGGACATCGACGCGCTGATCGGCCTGCTCGACCCCGACGCCAAGGCGATCGCCGACGGCGGCGGCCTGGCCGTCACCTTCCCGCACCCCATCGAAGGAGGCGAGCAGATCGCCCGCGCCTGGGTCGAGATCGCCCGCCTGCGGCCCGACGACATGACGTTCCTCGAATGCGCGGTCAACGGCCAGCCCGGCCTGGTGGCCCGGCAGGACGGCGTCGTCGTGACGGTGTTCGCGTTCGAGGTCGCGGACGACCGGATCAAGAACATCTGGGTGGTCCGCAACCCCGACAAACTCCGTCGCTGGACGACGACCGGCATCGCCTGAGGAGGCGTTCCGAGCGGTCGGCGTGGCCCCGGGTGGCGAGCCCTGCCGCCGGCGGGCTCAGCTCGTCGTGATCTCGCTGACGGGCGAGCCGGGAGGCAGGGAGCGTACCTGCTCGTGGATCTGGCCGGCGATGTTGAGCCCGACGACGAAGTCGATCACTCCCAGGTTGTCCACGTCCACCTCGCCTCCGAGAACCGGCGGGCGCGTGAAGTCGTACACCTGTCCGGCGGCCGGAGTCAGACCTCGCTGCTCGGCCGCCTGCGCGAGGCTCGCCAGCAGGTAGTGCTCCCGGCCGTCGACGGTGCTCAGCTCCGCCAGCAGCGCGTCGGCGTCCTCCCAGGATCGGGTGAGGCTGCCCTGCATCGCGTCGAGCCACCAGAAGCCGTCCGCCGCCTGGAGGATGACGTCCCCGAACAGGGACGCGAGCACCGGTACCTTGCCCTCCAGCCCGATCCAGCGCCAGGACTCCAAGCCCTGCTCGAACTGTTCCGGCGTGAAGTCCTTCGTCAATTCCATCCCGATATCAAACCGTATGTCCGTTACGTGTGGGACCGCCGGCGGACAGGAGGTCCGCTGAAAATTTCTTCGCGGCGGGATGTCGAGAACCGGAGTCCGGCTCCGTCCCAGCAGCGGAACACGGGCCACACTGGACCGTACAGCTCGAAGGAGAACGCTGATGGCCAAGTACCTGCTGCTCAAGCACTACCGGGGCGCGCCGGCGTCGGTCAACGACGCGCCGATGGACCAGTGGACGCCGGAGGAGGTCTCGGCGCACCTGCAGTACATGCGCGACTTCGCCGCCCGGCTGGAGGAGACCGGCGAGTTCGTCGACAGTCAGGCGCTCTCCCCGGAGGGCACGTTCGTCCGCTATGACGGCGAGGGACGGCCGCCGGTCACCGACGGCCCGTTCGCCGAGACCAAGGACCTGATCGCCGGCTGGATGGTGATCGACGTCGAGAGCCACGAGCGGGCGGTGGAGCTGGCCGGCGAGCTGTCGGCGGCGCCGGGGGCGGGGGGGAAGCCGATCCACGAGTGGCTCGAACTGCGCCCGTTCCTGGTCGAGCGTCCCTCGGTGATCGAGTGAACGAGTCGCTGCTGCGGGAGCTGGTGCCCGCGGTGATCGGTGTCCTCGTCCGTCGCGGAGCGGACTTCGCGTCGGCCGAGGACGCCGTGCAGGAGGCCTTGGCCGAGGCCGTACGCGTCTGGCCGGACGACCCGCCCCACGACCCCAAGGGCTGGCTGGTCACCGTCGGCTGGCGCAAGTTCCTCGACGTCGCCCGCGCCGACGCCTCGCGACGGCAACGCGAGACCCGCGTCGAGAGCGAGCCCCCGCCCGGCCCGGCCGAGGCGGTGGACGACACGCTCCAGCTGTACTTCCTGTGCGCGCACCCGTCCCTGACGCCGGCCTCGGCCGTCGCGCTCACGCTGCGCGCGGTCGGCGGCCTGACCACGCGCCAGATCGCGCAGGCCTACCTCGTGCCCGAGGCGACCATGGCCCAGCGGATCAGCCGGGCCAAGCGCATGGTCTCGGGCGTGCGGTTCAACCAGCCCGGCGACGTCGCCACCGTCCTGCGCGTGCTGTACCTGGTCTTCAACGAGGGCTACTCCGGCGACGTCGACCTCGCCGGCGAGGCGATCCGGCTCACCCGCAGGCTCGCGGCGCGGATCAAGCATGAGGAGGTCGCTGGCCTGCTCGCGCTCATGCTGCTGCACCACGCCCGGCGTCCGGCGCGCACCGCGCCCGACGGACGGCTGGTGCCCCTCGCCGGGCAGGACCGCGCCCTGTGGAACACCCGCCTGATCGCCGAGGGCGTCGACGTGCTCCAGGCGGCCCTCGCCCGCGACCGGCTGGGCGAGTTCCAGGCCCAGGCCGCCATCGCCGCGCTGCACGCCGACGCCCCGACGGCCGAGGAGACCGACTGGGTGCAGATCGTCGAGTGGTACGACGAGCTGGTGCGCCTGACCGGCAACCCCGTGGCCCGCCTCAACCGGGCCGTCGCCGTCGGCGAGGCCGACGGTCCGCGCGCCGGTCTGGCCGCCCTGGCGGACCTCGACCCCGCCCTGCCCAGGTACGCCGCCGTCGCGGCGTACCTGCACGAGCGCGACGGCGACCCGGTCACCGCGGCCCGGCTCTACGCCGAGGCCGCCCGGTCGGCGCCCAGCCTTCCCGAACGCGACCACCTCACCCGCCAGGCCGCCCGGCTCAACGCCCGATCGCGCGGCTGAGCCCCTGGGGCCGACGGCCTGATCCCGTCGAGTCACCGGGGGTGCCGAGGCAGGCGTCAGCCTCCGGTGATGACGAGCACCAGCCCGGAGGCGATCAGCCCCGCCTCGACCGCCACCACGAAGGCCCCGGCGGGCAATCGCTCGACGATCTTCTTGCCCGCCCACGCGCCGGCCGCGCTCGCCGGCGCCAGGGCCAGCCCGGTGGCGGCGCCGGTCGTGGTGAGCACGGAGGCCGCGCCGAAGACGATCAGCTTGGTCAGGTGCATCACCACGGCGGCCGCGGCCTCGGTGCCGATGTACGCGCCGCGCAACAGACCCCGGGCCAGGAAGAACGGGGCGACCATCGGCCCCATGGAGCCGACCAGCGCCGATCCGAACCCGGACGCGGCTCCCACGGCCGCGAACGCCGCGTCGTCCAGCCGGACGCCATGCGGCCGCCGACGTCGCCAGACCACCATGACCAGCAGGAACACCCCGATGACGCGGGTCAGCGCCTCCAGCGGGGCGGCGGCGAACACCAGCGCCCCGGCCACGGCGGCGGGGACCGCGCCGGTCGCGAAGACGCCCACCAGACGCCGGTCCACCTCGGCCCGGTTGAACCACACCCGGCTGCCGTTGCCGGCCAGCTGTGTGACGGTCAGCACCGCGACCGCGTCCCGGGTGCCCAGGACCGCGACGAACACCGGCAGCAGCAGCACCCCGCCGCCGAACCCGGCCACGGCCGACAGCACCGCGGTGGCGAACGTCGCGGCCACCATGACGGCCATGACCAGGACCGTGTTCACGACCTCGCCTTTCCCTTCTGGAAATCGGTCCGGCGCCTCGGTCAGGAGGCGCGGCCCCCTCCGGACGACGAGCAGCAGGAACATTCGGGAGCACAACCGCCACAGCCGTCGCCCCGCCCCTCGGCGCCGCTGACGGCCGCCGGGACAGACGCCGCCGGGGCCGAGCCGGCCGGAACAGAGGCCGCCGGGGCCGAGGTCGCCGGGACGGCGCAGCAGGTGTCGCCGCGCCACGCCTCACGGCCTTCCTTGACCGCGACGGCCGCGATCACCAGCGCGGCGATCGGGTCGGCCCAGGACCAGCCGAAGGCGCTGTTGAGCGCCAGGCCCACCAGCAGCACGCCGGACAGGTACGTGCACAGCAACGTCTGCTTGGAGTCGGCCACCGCCGAGGCGGAGCCGAGCTCGCGGCCCGCGCGGCGCTGCGCGTGGGACAGGAACGGCATGACCACCAGCGACAGGGCGGCCAGCACCAGGCCCGGGGTGGAGTGCTCGGCCTCCCCGGCGCCGAGCAGGGCGCGGACGGCGTCGACGGTGACGTAGGCGGCCAGCGCGAAGAAGGAGATCGCGATGACCCGCAACGCGGCCCTCTCGCGGCGTTCGTGGTCGGCGGCGGAGAACTGCCAGGCCACCGCGGCGGCCGAGGCGACCTCCACCACCGAGTCGAGCCCGAACCCGATCAGCGCGGCGGAGGAGGCCACGGTCCCGGCGGTGATGGCCACCACCGCTTCGATCACGTTGTAGGTGATGGTCGCCGCGACCAGCAGCCGGATGCGACGCCGCAGGACCGTCCGCCGCGCCGTGGCGGCGAGGTCGAGGGAGCTCACGACACCGCCTCCCCCGCAGCCTGTCCGGTGCGAAGGGAGACGGCGTGGCCGGTGGCGGCCAGCAATTGCTCGGCGGAGGCGAGCAGGTCCATCAGCTCGGGCCGGGTCAGAGAGTAGAACGACTGGCGGCCTTCGGCGCGGTAGTCGATCAGGTCGCAGTCGCGCAGGCAGGCCAGGTGCTTGGACACCGTGGACTGGGCCAGCCCGAGCTCGGTGGTCAGGTCCACCACACGGGCCTCGCCGCGGGCCAGGCGCTGGACGATGCGCAGCCGGGTCTCGTCGGCCAGGGAGTGGAAGAGCGCGGCCGCGGGGGAGATGCCGGCGGCGATGTCGGTGCTGACACACCGGCCACCCTCAGAATCAATCGCCATATGGCGATGTTAACCCGAATTCGTGATGTGTTGGCAAGCCGGTCCGTACACCCGCCTTGCCGCCCGGCCGTGCGGTCACCGTTCGCAGACGACTCCGTCGCCGTCGCGGTCCTGGTACCAGGCGTACTCGGGGTCGACGCCCCGGCGGTACGGGCCGTAGCCGGCGGCGTTCGCCTCGGCGCAGGTGCGGAAGCGTGGGTCGGTCCCGGCGGGCGGAGCCGTCAGGGTGGGGGACGGGGTGGGGGACGGGGTGGGTGTGGAGCTGGTGGTGTCGCACCTGCCGGACCAGATCCGCAGCTTGTCCGCCTTGGCCTTCGCCTGTTCGGTGCGGAAGAGGGTCGTGTACTTGTCGGCCGGCTTGGACGGGACGGCCTTGCCGTAGCCGTAGCGGATCAGGTTGCGGTTGACGTGCACGCCCTTGGCGCTCCAGACGTGGAGGGGCAGCCGGCCGATGCGGTCGGTCCTGCCGGTGAGCAGGCGGGCCGTCGTCCCGGGTGGCAGGAGGGCCGCCGTCCGGGCGGTCGCCGCCTTGGACCAGCACCGGCCGCGCTCCGGCGTGTCCACCCCCAGCAGCTGTACGCGGACCTTCGTGGCGCCGCGCATGACGTCGACGGTGTCGCCGTCCACGATCTTGACGACCCGGACGTCGACAGTGCCTCCGGGGATCCCGGCGGCCGCCTGGGCCGGAGCGCTCAGGGTGAGGGTGAGGGGTAACAGGGCGGCCGCGGTGGTGACGATCCTGGCCGTGCTCGGGCTCGTACGCATGAGGTGACTCCAGGGGCGGAAGGTCCGGACGGGAGGAGACGCGCCCGTGGAGACAGGGGTGTACCGCCGAAAGGGAAGGATTGTGTCACTCGTGGTCGGGGTGCGGCGACGCTGCGCTTAGGGTTTGTCTGGTCGCCGGGCCCTCGGGTGCGGCCGTTGTCCATGTTCAGAGGCTTGCGAGCGCTCGCCGGTCCGCCCCGCGCGGCGGGTGCGCGTGCGTGGCGGGCGGGGCCGCCGAGGCTTGTCCGGTGTCGAACCGGCGATATGCTCGCACTGGTGTTCGATAAGCTGCCTCTGGGGGAGTGTCGTGGTTGTCACCAAGGAAGCCGGATGGGTGGGCCTGAGCTGGGATGACTGGTCCGATCTGGGCGAGATCCGCGCCCGGCTCGACTCCGGCGCCGACCCGCATGCCGACCTGTGGCACGAAGGGCCGCCGCTGCACCTCGCGGCCGAGTACGGCTCGCCCGACGTGGTCGCCGAGCTGGCCCGCCGCGTCGGCGACGTGGACACCCCGTACGAGGGGCGCAGCGCTCTCTGGCGTGCCGTGTTCGCCCACCGCAGGGACAACGCGCTCGCCCTGGTCGCCGCCGGGGCCGATCCTTGGCGGCCGATGACGGGCGGCTGGTCGCCCGGCCGGCTCAGCCTGGCCGGCCCCAACCCCGGGCTGTTCTTCCCCTTCCCGCGCGACAAGCCCTCGCTGTCGGAGGCGGAGAACGCGGCCGTCGTGGAGGCCGAGCGGCTGATCGAGGCCCTGGGCGACTTCGAGTACGAAGGGCTGGGGCTGGTGTGCGTCGCGGGCGTCACCGCGGCGGAGGCCGCGCGGCGGCTGGGTGCGACGGTGGCCGAAGGGGCCGGGATCGACGGGGTCCTCGACGGGCCTTACCCGGGGGAGAGGGCCGGTCTCGTGGGCGCCACCGACGTGCCGGGCGGGTGCGTGGTCAGCCAGCGCCGGGGGCACGAGGTGACGAGCGCCGACGTGATCAACCGCCTGTCGGCCGGGACCGTCTGCTACGCGATGTTCGCCGATCCGAAGAGCGGCAACCTGGGGTTCGGCTCGCGGCACGGGGTCGTCGAGGAGCGGGACGCGTACCCGGGCGGCGGCCTGGTGTCGCCGGACAGCTCGTCGGACGAGGTGCTGACCGCCTTCCTGTACCAGGGGGAGGCTGTGGCGTACTGCTGCGCGTACGCGGGGCTCCGACTCACCGACGCCCGCCCCGTCCTGGGCCCTCCCGACATCTGGCTCCACCTCCCACCCCACGACTGAGACCTCCTGCGCACGCCGCTGTCGGCGAGCCGGTGGGCGGTCAGGGTATGGCGGCCGAGGCGGCGCCCAGGACGGCTCCGTGCGGGCCCAGGGTGGAGAGCCGGATGGGGACGGAGCCGAGGCCGCGCGGCGCGTACCGGCGGACGGTCTCGACCAGTGGGACGGTCAGGAGGTCGCCGAGGCCGGTGACGCCGCCGCCCAGGACGATCACGTCAGGGTCGAGGAGAGTGGCGGCGGAGGCGATCGATCTGCCGAGGATGAGGGCGGCCTCGCGGATCACCTCGCGGGCCAGAGGGTCGGTGGCGTCCCGCTGACCGGTCGTCTCGGGCGAGCCTGGTAGGTCGGTGGAACCGGAGAAGGTCCGTGCGGCGTGCCCCGGGGGCGCGGGGATGAGCAGGGATTCGAGGTTGGTGGCTGTGCCGCCGCGGGTGCGGTAGGTGGACAGGATCGCCGGGCCCGACGCGTACGCCTCCAGGTGGCCGGTCGCGCCGCAGGGGCACAGGCGGTCGGCGTCCGCACCCGGGGGCAGGACGGCCGGGATGTGGCCGAGGGAGCCCGTCATGCCGTTGCGGCCACGTAGCAGTTCGCCGTCACGTACGAGGGCGCCGCCGATGCCGGTGCCGATCGTGAGGACCAGGGCCAGGCGGCTGCCCCTGGCCGCGCCGTGACGGGCCTCGCCGAGCGCCCAGGCGTGGACGTCGTTGAGCACCGTGACCGGCAGGCCGAGCCGGTCGGTGAAGGCGGTGGCCAGGTCGGTGCCCCGCCAGCCGGGCAGGGCGTCGGTGGCGTGCGTGACCACGCCCTTGTCGTCGATCGTCCCCGCGCTGCCGACTCCGCAGGCGATGACCTTCATGCCGGCGGCACGGGCCTGGGCGAGGCGGTCCGCGGCCAGGTCCAGCGCGGCGGCCAGCACCGCCGTCGCGCCGCCTTCGGCAGGCGTCGGAACGCGGCCGGGGAGGTGGATCTCCGCTTCGCCGGAGGCCGGGGGTGAGGTGAGGAGGTGGGGTTCTGTCTTGGGGGAGGTCGGGATGAGGGCGGCGGCGGTCTTGGTGCCGCCGATGTCGATGCCGAGCACGACCGGGGTGCCGTCCGTGGGGCGTTGTGGAGCGGGGGCGGATGGGGTCACCGGGGGCCTCCCTTGGGGGTGGACGCGGTGAGGTGGCGGGTGATGGCCAGGGGGTCGGTGATGGCGGCGCCGATCACGACCGACCATGCGCCGCGGGCGAACGCCTCCGCCACGTGGACGTCCGTACGCAGCCGGCCTTCGGCGACCGTACGGACCCCGAGGGCGGCGAGCTCGCCGACCAGGTCGAGATCGGGCTCGTGCACGAGCCCCGCCCCAGGCGCGGAACCGGCCCTGAGGGTGGGGGAGAAACCGGGGGCGGTGGCGGCTCTCGGGTGGGGGGAAGGGGCGGGGGTGGTGTACGGGGTGTAGCCGGAGAGCGTGGTGGAGATCAGGGAGGCGCCTCGGTTCCAGGCTCGCAGGCCCTCCTCCGTGGTCGACACGTCGGCCATGACGGGCACTCCCAGCTCCTCTCGTACCCGTTCGACCAGGGCCGCCAGGTCACCGGCCGCCGGTTCGGCCTCGGCCGTCACCTCCAGGGCGACCATGTCGGCGCCGGCCCGCACCAGGTCCTCGCACAGAGCGAAGGACGGCGTGATCAGCGGACGGACATGAGGGCGGGGGACCTTGGCGAGTCCGATGAGGGGCAGGTGTGTGACGGCCTTGACCGCCCGGACGTCCTCCGCGCCGTTCACCCGCAGCCCGGCCGCGCCGCCCAGTTCGGCGCAGCGGGCCAGCAGCGCGATGGTGCGCGGATCGCGGAGGGGGTGGCCCTCGGGGGCCTGGCAGCTCACGACCAGGCCGCCTTCGATCGCGGTCACCACATCCATCTGGTACAGCCCAATCTGTCGATCTGAGGGGAAAACAAGGCCCAGTTGCTCGATTGGTATAGCCCAATTACGATCAGAGCGTCAAGAGGCGCACCCCGACCGAGGACGGCCACCCGTGACGAAGATCGGCCAGCTCACAGACCATCTGCTCACGCTCATCGCGACCGAGCTGAAGCCGGGCGAACGGCTGCCCGCCGAACGCGATCTCGCCGAGGAGTTCGGGGTCAGCAGGCTGACCGTGCGGCGGGCGGTCGACCGGCTGGAGACCGACCAGCGGGTCTACCGGGTCCAGGGAGCGGGGACGTTCGTCGCCCACCGGAGCATCGCCAAGACGATCGAGCTGACGTCGTTCAGCGAGGACATGCGGGGGCGCGGGCTGGAGCCGGGGTCACGGCTGCTGGAGGCGGCCGAGGTGCCCGCGGGCGCGCGGGTGGGGCAGGCGCTCGGCGTCAGCCCGGCGGACGCGGTCGTGCGGCTGTGCCGGGTGCGTACGGCCAACGGTTCGCCGATGTGCCTGGAGCGCGCGCACGTTCCGGCCGCGTTGGTGCCCGGCCTGCTCGACCGGCCGCTCGGCGGGTCGCTGTACGAGGTGCTGGCGGGGGCGTACCGGATCAGGCTGGAGCGGGCCGAGCAGTCGATCAGGGCCACGGTGCTGGAGCCCGAGGAGGCGGAGCTGCTGGAGGCGGCGCCGCTGTCGCCGGCGCTGCTGGTCGAACGGGTGGCCTACGACCAGCGGGGAAGGGCTGTGGAGGCGGCCAAGTCGATCTACCGGGGCGACCGCTACTCCTACGAGATCGCGATCCGCCGGTGAGGGCAAAGGCGACTTGTCAGGACGAGGGAGGGTGCGGTAGACGACTGGAGGACGGGTGGCGTCCCTTCAGAGTCCCTGCGAAGTCCCTTCAGAGAGGTCGATCGGAATGCGATGGAGTGACATGTCGAGGCGGCGACGGGCGATGCTGCTCGCGCTCGCCTCGGCGGAGCTGGTGCTCACCGGGGCCGCCGCCGCGGACCTGCGGCGCCGGCCGCAGCGGGAGATCCGCGGCTGGAAGGGCGTCTGGTGGCTGGGCATCTTCGTGCAGCCGTTCGGCCCCATCGCCTACCTGACGTACGGCAGGCGGAAGGGTCACGGGAGCTGACGGAAGCCGCCGTATCCGTTGGGGCTCATCCGCGGGTGTCCACCCACACGCTCACGGTCGTGTGCGCCGTGACCCCGGTGCAGGAGGTCTGCCCGGCCGGCACCCACGGGCCCACGATCGGGATCAGGCCGACCTCGGGCCGGCCCGTGGCCGGCGCGGCGCAGCCGGCGGTCCGTCTTCTCGCGTTCATGCGGGGCTCCTCGGAGGTGTGCGCGCGGCGAGAATTGCTTAGGAAAGTTTCCTAAACATTAGGCCCCGGAAAGCCGCACCGTCAACGGTTCACCACCGATCGTGGACCTGCGGCCGGATGAGCTCGTCGTAGACCGACCGCACGGCGTCCAGCGTCTCCCCGGGAAGCGGGCCGAGGTCGGCGGCGGAGGCGTTCGAACGCGCCTGGCCGGGGTTGCGCGCGCCGGGGATGACGACCGAGACGCCGGGCTGGTCGAGGATCCAGCGCAGTGCGAACCGGGCCATGGACGCGCCCTCGGGCACCAGCCCGGCCAGCCTGCGCACCGCCTCCAGCCCGGTGCCGAAGTCCACGCCGGAGAAGGTCTCGCCGACATCGAACGACTCGCCGCGCCGGTTGTAGGTGCGGTGGTCGTCGGGGGCGAACACGGTGTGCTCGTCGTAGCGGCCCGACAGCAGGCCGCTGGCCAGCGGGACACGCGCGATGACGCCCACCCCGGCCGCGCGGGCGGCGGGCAGGACCCGCTCCAGCGGCTTGAGCCGGAAGGCGTTGAGGATGATCTGCACGGTGGCCACGCCCGGCCTGGCGATGGCGGTCAGCGCCTCCTCGCAGGTCTCCACGCTGACGCCGTACGCCGCGATCCTCTGCTCGGCGACGAGCGTGTCCAGGGCGTCGAAGACCGCGTCGGAGGAGTACACCGGGGTGGGCGGGCAGTGGAGCTGGACCAGGTCGAGGGTGTCCACGCCGAGGTTGCGCCGGGAGCGCTCGTTCCAGGCGCGGAAGTTGTCCAGCACGTAGTTGGACGGGACCTGCGCCACCCTGCGGCCCATCTTGGTGGCCACGGTGAGCCCGGGATGTGCCTTGGCGAAGCGGCCGACGATCTGCTCGCTGCGGCCGTCGCCGTAGACGTCGGCGGTGTCGACGAAGGTGACGCCCGCCTCCACGGCCGCCTCCAGGGTGGCGAACGCCTCGTCCTCGCTCACCTCGCCCCAGTCGGCGCCGAGCTGCCACGCGCCGAGGCCCACGACGCCGACCTGGCGTCCCGTACGTCCGAGTGTGCGATGTTCCATGCTGTTTGTCCGTTCGTCTGGTTGCTGCGACCAGTGTCCCGGACAGTGAGGTCCGGGCGCGCCGCGGGGGCGCGCCCGGCTCGCCTTCAGCGGGGCCGGTAGCTGCAGCGCACGCCCGTGTGCACGGTGGCCCGCAGCTCCTCGCCCAGCGCCTGGTCGGCGGAGGAGACGCGGGAGATCGCCCGCCTGATCGCCTTCCCGACGGCGATCCGCGCACGTTCCTCCGTGCCCGTGAACGGCCGCGCCCGCCCGCCGATCCCGGTCGCCGCCGACAGCTCGGCCACCAGCCACTCGCGCTCCAGCCGCAGCGCGGCGGCCCGCTCGATGTCGTTCATCGCCTCCAGTTCGTCGATCTCCTCCTGCAACTCGCTCAGCCGCTGCCGGTAGGTCTCCCTGGCCAGGTCGTCCAGCACCGGCTGCGCCGAGGCGGGCTCGCTCTCCTGCGCCGGCGCGCCCGCGGCCAGGTCGGCGGCGAGGATCTCCCGCCCCGGATTGGCGATCAGGGTCGCCAGGTGACCCATGCCGACGCTGTGCTCGACCACCACCAGCCGCCCGCCGTGCTCGACCTGCCAGTGCCGTCCGTGCCTGCGCAGCCGGAACGCCCCGTGCGCCCCGGTCGCCCGGCCGACCACGGCGGGCAGCACCATGCCGAGGTCCCTGGCCTCCTGCGCGGCGGTGCTCTGGGCGGCCCGCGCCGTCCTGTCCTGCGGCCCGTCGCGCAGCGCGAGCGCCTGCCCGAGCCGCCAGCGCGACAGCGTCGCGGCGGGCCAGTGGCCGAGCGCGAGATCGGCCCGTACGGCCTCCGCCAGGTGCCCGGCGGCCCGGTCCACGTCACCGGTCGTGAGCGCGGCCATGCCGAGGCTGTGCTGCACCGAGCCGAGGCAGAGCACGCCCAGGCTGGCCACCACCGGCAGAGCGGCGAACGGCAGCAGCAGCGCGTACGCCTCGGCGGCGACGGCGGCGTCCTGGAGCAGGTGGGCGGTCTCGACGACGCAGTACATCGAGAACAGCCACGTGCTCGACCTCGGCAGGTCGGCCAGGTCCCGGCCGCGCAGCCGGGCCAGGTGGCCGGCCGCCGCCCTGCGGTCGCCCGAGGTGGCCGCGGACAGCGCGAGGCCCGCCAGGTAGGAGTTGTCGACCGGGCTGAGCGTGGGCGAGCTGACCAGGTCGGCCAGCACCGGCAGCAGCTCGGCCGTGCGGCCCTGGTACCAGCGGATGGCGGCGATCTGGCCGCCGTACCAGCCGGTGGCGTCCATGTCGCCGGCCTTGAGGCCACGCTCGAAGCAGTCGCCGGCCATCTTCTCCGCCTGGTCGAACAGGCCCGCCCTGATGGCCAGCATCACCCTGATCACGTCCGTCACGAACCCGACCGCCAGGTGGTCGTGCTCGGCCAGCAGGCCCTGCAACTCCTCCAGGCAGCGTCCGGCGTGCGGGTCGGCGGCCAGGTAGAGGTCGACCGTCCGCCACAGCAGGCCCATCAGCAGGTCGCCCCTGCGCCCGGTGACCGCCGCCTGGCCGATCAGCTCCCTGGCCAGCTCCAGCCGCGCCGGCCCGTGCTCCGGGCCGAGCAGGCAGTGGTGGGCCAGGCTCAGCGCCTCGGCCAGCGCCGCCGGCTCGCCCGCGCTCCTGGCCCGCTCGACCAGCCGCAGGATCTCCTCGTGTTCGCCCGCGCTGTAGTCCTCCTCCCCGCTCATCCTGATCCGCAGCCGCAGCGCCAGCGGCGAGTACGGGTCGACCAGCGACAACGCGTGCCGCTGGCGCGCCCGCACCATCTCCGACTCCGCGCACGTGCGGTGCTCCTGCACCCACACCCCGCCCAGGCCGACCGCGGCCCTGGCCAGGGCCGGCACGTCGCCGCACGACTCGGCCTGCCGGTAGGCCGAGTCGAACCAGCGCCTGGCGGTCTGCAGATCCCCGTTCACGTACAAAGCGCGCTCACCGAGCACGAGCGCGAGCCTGATGTCCGGACACGAGGGCAGGCGAACCCTCAGCTCCTCTAAAACGCCCACGGTTTCCGTCCCCATTCGGTCATCCGGGCTGAGCTTCCAGACGGTCCCCCGAATACCGTTCTGCTGTAACGACGTGCGGGGGCGGTGGACGGTTCAACCGAATGCGCTGGTTACCCTGTGCGCATGATTCGCCCCGCCACCCCAGAAGACGTCCCGGCCGTCGTGAGCATGATCCGTGAGCTGGCCGCGTACGAGAACGCCGTCCACGAGGTCCGCGTGACCGAGGACATGCTGCGCGACTCGCTGTTCGGCGAGCGGCCCGCCGCGTTCGCCCACATGGCGGAGGAGAACGGCGAGCCCGTCGGCTTCACGATCTGGTTCCTGACCTACTCCACCTGGCGCGGCGTGCACGGCATCTACATGGAGGACCTGTACGTGCGCCCCGAGCACCGGGGCGGCGGCCACGGCCGCGCGCTGATGGCGGAGCTGGCGAGGATCTGCGCCGAACGCGGCTACCAGCGCCTGGAGTGGTCGGTGCTCGACTGGAACGAGCCGTCCATCGCCTTCTACGACAAGCTCGGCGCCGTGCGGCAGGACGAGTGGCTGAAGTACCGGCTGACCGACGAGCCGCTGGAACGGCTGTCGCGCTGAGCCCGCCGGCGGCCAGGCGTGCCGCGCAGGTCGCCCCCCGGCATGACCTGCGCGGCCTCCCGTCACACGCCGACGTGCGACCTGGACCGCTGGCCCTGGGCGCTGTCGAACATCTCGGTGCCCTGCTCTTCGAGGTCCTTGTGGGTCTCCTCGATCCGCAGCGCGACGCCCATCGCGAAGAACGTGGGCGCCCACTCGCCGATGAAGATCCCCCACCGGTCGGCGCGGTCGAGGCCCGCGCCCTCGTTGTTCTTGGAGATCATCCAGGAACAGAAGGACAGGCCGATGGACGCCAGCCCCGCGGCGTACATGTGGCCTGACTTGATCCCCATCTGGTGCAGCTTCTTGATCATTATTTCCCCCTTTGCCATGAGTGCTGTTACCCCGGGGAAGACCGCGTAACCAGCGAGAACTGCGTTCATGTCCGGCATGTTTCGCAGGTGACGGTTGTGCGCGCCTTGTTACAGCGGTGAATCACCTGTAACCGGCACACCGCCGGCGGCTGCCGGAACGCGTAACGCGCCCTTCCTACCGTGGTGCTCCCGACGCCGAGCGGAGGAGAGAGTGATGGCGCGCTGGATCACCGAGTGGCACCCCGACGACCCGGCCTTCTGGGAGCGGACCGGCAGGCACGTCGCCCGGCGCAACCTGGTCTTCTCCATCGTGGCCGAGCATCTCGGGTTCACCGTCTGGACCCTGTGGAGCGTCGTGGCCACCAGGATGGGCGCCTACGACTTCTCCACCGACCAGCTCTTCTGGCTCGTCGCGCTGCCGAACCTGGTCGGGTCGGCGCTGCGGGTGCCCTACACGTTCGGGCCCGGCCGGTTCGGCGGGCGCGACTTCACCGTGGCCGGCGCGGTGCTGCTGCTGGTCCCGGCCGTGCTGCTCGGGGTGGCGGTGAACGATCCCGGGACGCCGTACTGGCTGTTCCTGGTGATCGCGGCGCTGGCGGGGGTGGGCGGCGGCAACTTCGCCTCCAGCATGGCCAACATCACCTACTTCTACCCGCGTGGCCGGCAGGGGCTGGCGCTCGGGCTGAACGCGGCGGGCGGCAACGTCGGGGTCAGCTCGGTGCAGCTCGTCGTGCCGCTGGTGATCGGCTCGCTGGGACTGGCCGCCGCCGGGTGGTTCTGGATCCCGTTCATCGTGGTGGCCGCGGCCTGCGCGTGGTTCTTCATGGACAACCTGGCCGGCGCCAGGGCCGAGCCGCGCGAGCAGCTCGCGGTGGCCGGACGGGCGCAGACCTGGATCATGTCCTTCCTGTACGTCGGCACGTTCGGGTCGTTCATCGGCTACTCGACGGCGTTCCCGCTGCTGAGCAAGAGCCTGTTCCCCGATGCGCCGTACGCGGCGGTGGCGTTCGCCGGGCCGTTGCTCGGCTCGCTGGTCAGGCCGGTGGGCGGCTGGCTGGCCGACCGGCTCGGCGGCGCGCCGGTGACGCAGTGGAACTTCGCGGCCATGGGCGCCGGGGTGCTGCTGGTGTGGCTCGCCAGCGCCTCCGGCGGCTTCTGGCTGTTCTTCCTGGCCTTCCAGCTGCTGTTCCTCACCGCGGGCATCGGCAACGGCTCGACGTACCGGATGATCCCGGCGATCTTCCAGGCCAAGGCGGTCGCCGAGCGCGGCACCGGCGAGGAGGCCCTGCTGCACGGCAGACGTCAGGCCGCGGCGGCGATCGGCATCATCTCGGCGGTCGGCGCGCTCGGCGGGTTCCTCGTCAACCGGGCCTTCGGGATGGCCTACGCCGCGGCCGGCACCCCCGCACCGGCGTTCCTGGCCTTCGCCGCCTTCTACGCCGCCTGCCTGGCGCTGACCTGGTGGTGCTACAAGCGCACCGTCGGCGTCAAGGTCGTCGCCAACCTCGCCCACGCCCAGGTCTGACATGACCAGGACACACTGCCCCTACTGCGCGCTGCAGTGCGGCATGGAGATCGGGCCGGGGCTGGAGATCAGCCCCAGGACCGACATCCCGGCCAACGCCCCCGGCGCGCTGTGCCAGAAGGGATGGACGGCGGCCGAGCTGCTGACCAACGGCGAACGCCTGACGACGCCGCTGCTGCACGGCGAGCCGGTGGAGTGGGAGGCCGCCCTCGACCACGTCGCCGACCGGCTGGCCGGGATCCGCGCCGAGCACGGCCCCGACGCCGTGGCCGTGTTCGGCGGCGGCGGCCTGACCAACGAGAAGGCCTACCAGCTCGGCAAGTTCGCCCGGGTCGCGCTCGGCACCAGCCAGATCGACTACAACGGCCGCTTCTGCATGTCCTCGGCCGCCGCCGCCTCCATCCGCGCCTTCGGCCTGGACCGGGGCCTGCCGTTCCCGGTCACCGACCTGGACGACGCCGACGTCGTGCTGCTGGCCGGCGCGAACGTGGCCGAGACCATGCCGCCGCTGGTCCGCCACCTGTCGGGGCCGCGGCTGATCGTCGTCGATCCGCGCCGCACCCCGACCGCCGGGCTCGCCTGGCTGCACCTGCAACCCGCGCCCGGCACCGACCTGGCCCTCGCGCTCGGGCTGCTGCACCTGGCGATCGCCGACGACCTCGTGGACGCCGACTACGTGGCCGCCAGGACCACCGGGTTCGACGACGTGCGCACCTCGCTGGCCTCCTGGTGGCCCGAACGCGTCGAGCGGGTCACCGGGGTGCCGGTGCACCGGATGCGGCAGGCCGTCCGCGCGCTGGCCGCCGCCCGCAACGCCTACGTCCTGACCGGACGCGGCGCCGAACAGCACGCCAAGGGCACCGACACCGTCACCGCGTACGTCAACCTGGCCCTCGCGCTCGGGCTGCCCGGCCGGTACGGCTCCGGCTTCGGCTGCCTGACCGGCCAGGGCAACGGCCAGGGCGGCAGGGAGCACGGCCAGAAGGCCGACCAGCTCCCCGGGTACCGCAGGATCGACGACCCGGCCGCCCGCGCGCACGTCGCCGAGGTGTGGGGCGTGCGGGCCGAGGACCTGCCGGGGCCGGGGCGGTCGGCGTACGAGCTGCTGGACGCGCTCGGCACCCCGCGGGGGCCGCGGGCGCTGCTGCTGTTCGGGTCCAACCCGGTGGTCTCGGCTCCGGGGTCCGCGCGCGTCGGCGGCCGGATCGCCGGGCTGGACCTGCTGGTGGTGGCCGACGTGGTGCTGTCGGAGACCGCGGCGCGGGCCGACGTGGTGCTCCCGGTCACCCAGTGGGCCGAGGAGGACGGCACGATGACCAACCTGGAAGGCCGCGTGCTGCTCCGCCGCCGGGCCGTCGCGCCGCCGGAGGGCGTCCGCAGCGACCTGGACGTCGTCGCCGGGCTGGCCGCCAGGCTCGGGCACCGCTTCGACGCCGAGCCGGCCGCCGTCTTCGACGAGCTGCGCCGGGCCACCGCGGGCGGCGTCGCCGACTACTCCGGCATCACCTACGAGCGCATCGCCGCCGAGACGGGCGTCTTCTGGCCCTGCCCGTCCGCCGGCCACCCCGGCACGCCCCGCCCGTTCCTGGACCGCTTCGCCCACCCGGACGGCCGCGCCAGGTTCGTCCCGGTCGAGCACCGGCCCGCGGCGGAGGAGCCCGACCAGGACTACCCGGTGTACCTGAGCACCGGCCGGATCCTGTCCCACTACCAGAGCGGCGCCCAGACCCGCCGGATCGCGTCGCTGGTGCGGGCCGCCCCCGAGCCGTTCGTGGAGCTGCATCCCGACCTGGCCGAGCAGCTCGGCGTCGCCGCGGGCGACCTGGTGCGGGTCAGCAGCCGCCGGGGCCACAGCAGGGCGGTGGCCAGGATCAGCGACGCCATCAGGCGCGACACCGTGTTCATGCCCTTCCACTGGGAGGGCGCCAACCGGCTCACCAACCCGGCGCTCGACCCGGTCTCCGGGATGCCGGAGTTCAAGGTCTGCGCGGTCAGGGTGGAGAGGGACTCATGAGGCTCGTCGTCGTGGGGAACGGAATGGCCGGGTCGCGCCTGGTCAGCGAGGTGCGGGCGCGCGACCCGCGGATGCGGGTGACCGTGTTCGGGGCCGAGGCGGGGCCGCCGTACAACCGGGTGCTGCTGTCGGACGTGCTGGCCGGCGGTTCGCGCCCCGACCAGGTGCGCCTGCTCGACCCGTCCTGGTACGCCGCGCACGCCGTCGAGGCCGTGCCCGGCGCGGAGGTCGTCCGCGTCGACCGGGACACCAGGCACGTGGTGACCGCGGACGGGCGGCGCGAGCCGTACGACGTGCTGGTCCTGGCCACCGGCAGCGAGGCGGTCGTGCCGCCGCTCCCCGGCGCGGGGCGGGCCGTCCCGTTCCGCACGCTGGAGGACTGCGAGCGGATCATGGAGGCCGCCGGGCGGGCGCGCCGGGCGGCCGTCGTCGGCGGCGGGCTGCTCGGCGTCGAGGCCGCCCGCGGCCTGGCCGGGCGCGGCCTGCCGGTCACGCTGCTGCACCTGGCCGGGCACCTGATGGAACGCCAGCTCGACGCCGAGGCGGGCCAGGTGCTGGGCGAGACCCTGGCCGGGCTCGGCGTGGCGACCCGAACCGGCGTCAGCGCGGCCGCGGTCGAGCCGGACGGCGTCCGGCTGGCCGACGGCGAGCTGGTCGAGGCCGACCTGGTCGTCCTGGCCTGCGGCGTGCGCCCGGTCACCGGGCTCGCCGCCGAGGCGGGGCTGGAGGTGCGGCGCGGCGTCGTCGTGGACGACGAGCTGCGCACCGACGACCCCTCGATCTTCGCCATAGGCGAGTGCGCCGAGCACCACGGCACGGTGTACGGCCTGGTCGCCCCCGCCTGGGAGCAGGCCGCCGTGGCCGCCGAGGTGATCACCGGCGGCAAGGCCCGCTACCGCGGCTCCCGGCTGGTCACCAGGCTCAAGGCCGAGAGCGTCGAGCTGGCCGCCATGGGCGAGACGCACCTCGGCGAGGAGCACGCCGAGGTGGTGCGCTTCAGCCACCGCGCCCGCGGCACCTACCGCAAGCTCGTCATCCGCGACGGGCGGCTGGTGGGCGCGATCCTGCTGGGCGAGAGCGACGCCGTCGGCACCCTCACCCAGCTCTTCGACCGCGGCGGCCCGGTGCCCGGCGACCGCGCGGGGCTGCTGTTCCCGGGCCTGTCCTCGGCGCCGGTCGCCGGCAGCCCGGTGCTGATGCCGGACGCCGCCGTGGTCTGCCGGTGCAACGACGTGACCAAGGGACGCATCCGGGCGTGCTGGGAGGCCGGCGCCCGCGACGTGGCCGGGGTGGCCGCCGCCACCAGGGCCACCACCGGCTGCGGCACCTGCCGCGACGCCGTGGAGGGCATCGTCGGCTGGCTGTGTGAGCAGGAAGGAGTTCCGGTATGAGGAGGATCGTCGTCGTCGGGTACGGCCCGGCCGCGCACCGCTTCGTGGAGACCCTGGCGAGCCGGGGCTTCGACGGACGGGTCACCGTCATCGGGGAGGAGCCGCGCCCGGCCTACGACCGGGTGGCGCTGACCTCGTACCTGTCGGGGACCAGCGTGGCCGACCTCACCTATCCGGTGCCCGGCGGGACCGTGACCAGGCTGGGCAGCCGGGCCGTGGCCGTCGACCGGGAGGCGCGGACGGTGACCGTCGAGGGCGGGCCCGCCGAGCCGTACGACGTGCTCGTGCTGGCCACCGGGTCGGCGCCGTTCGTGCCGCCGGTGCCCGGACGCGAGCACGCCCACGTCTACCGCACCATCGAAGACCTGGACGCCATCCGCGCGGCGGCCGCCGACGCGGCCGAAGGCGTCGTGGTCGGCGGCGGCCTGCTCGGTCTGGAGGCGGCCGACGCGCTGCGGACGCTCGGTCTGCGGACGCACATCGTCGAGATGAGCCCCTGGCTGATGCCGCGCCAGGTGGACGAGGGCGGCGGCGCGGTGCTCAGGGGCCACGTCGAGGCCCTCGGGCTGGGCGTGCACGCCGGCGCGGGCGTCCGGGAGGTCGTCACCGGCCCGGACGGCCGGGTCGCCGGGCTGCGCACGCCGGACGGCACGCTGATCGAGGCCCAGGTGGTGGTGTTCTCGGCGGGCGTCAGGCCGCGCGACGAGCTGGCCAGGGCGTTCGGGCTGGAGGTGGGCGAGCGGGGCGGCATCGTGGTGGACGCCGGGATGCGCACCTCCGACCCGTCGATCTACGCGATCGGGGAGTGCGCGCTGGCCGGCGGCATGGTCTACGGCCTGGCCGGGCCGTGCAACACGATGGCCGAGGTGGCCGCCGACCGGATCACGGGCGGGACGTCCTCGTTCGCGGGCGCGGACCTGTCCACCAGGCTCAAGCTGCTCGGCGTCGAGGTCGCCCAGTTCGGCGCGATGGACGGCGCCCTCGACGTCACCTACATGGACCCGGTGGCCGGGGTCTACAAGAAGCTGTTCATCAGCGACGACGCCCGGACCCTGCTCGGCGGCATCTGCGTGGGGGACGCGGGGCCGTACGCGGCGTTGCGGCCGTTCGTCGGCAAGCCGTTGCCCGCGCCGCCCTCCGACCTGCTGTTCAGCGGCTCGGGGGCGCGGCTCGACCTGCCCGACGACGCCCAGGTCTGCTCGTGCAACAACGTGTGCGCGGGGGACGTCCGGCACGCCGTCACCGGCCTGGGCGTGACCGACGTGCCGGGGCTCAAGGCGTGCACGCGGGCGGGCACCACGTGCGGGAGCTGCGTGCCGATGCTCAGGCAGTTGCTGGAGAGCTCCGGCGTCGAGGTCGGCAAGGCGCTGTGCGAGCACTTCGCGTTCTCGCGGGCCGAGCTGTTCGACATCGTCCGGGTACGGAAGATCACGACGTTCTCCCGGCTCGTCACCGAGCACGGGCAGGGACGCGGCTGCGACGTCTGCAAGCCGGCCGTGGCCTCGATCCTGGCCTCGCTGCACAACGGGCACGTGCTGGACGGCGAACGGGCCGCGTTGCAGGACACCAACGACGCCTTCCTCGCCAACATCCAGAAGAACGGCACGTACTCGGTCGTCCCGCGCATCCCGGGCGGCGAGATCACGCCGGACAAGCTCATCGTGATCGGCGAGGTCGCCCGCGACTTCGGGCTCTACACGAAGATCACCGGCGGGCAGCGCATCGACCTGTTCGGCGCCCGCGTGGAGCAGCTCCCGGACATCTGGCGGCGGCTCGTGGACGTCGGCTTCGAGTCCGGCCACGCCTACGGCAAGGCCCTGCGCACGGTGAAGTCCTGCGTGGGCTCCACCTGGTGCCGCTACGGCGTCCAGGACGCGGTCGGCCTGGCCATCGCCCTGGAGCTGCGCTACCGCGGCCTGCGCTCGCCGCACAAGCTCAAGTCGGCCGTGTCCGGCTGCGCCCGCGAGTGCGCCGAGGCCAGATCGAAGGACTTCGGCGTCATCGCCACCGAGCAAGGCTGGAACCTGTACGTCGGCGGCAACGGCGGCTTCCGTCCCCGCCACGCCGACCTGCTGGCCACCGACCTGAGCACCGACGACCTGATCAGGACCGTCGACCGGTTCCTGATGTTCTACGTCCGCACCGCCGACCGGCTGCAACGCACCGCCGCCTGGCTGGAGACGCTGGACGGCGGCCTCGACCACCTACGGAAGGTGATCATGGAAGACTCGCTCGGCATCTGCGCCGACCTCGACGCCCAGATGGAACAGCACGTCGCCACGTACGCCGACGAGTGGGCGGCGACCCTGGACGACCCGGAGAAGCTGGGCAGGTTCGTCAGCTTCGTCAACGCCCCCGGCGTGCCCGACCCGTCGATCGTGTTCGCCGCCGAGCGCGGCCAGATCAGGCCGGTGACGGCCCGATGAGCTGGACCGCGGTCTGCGAGTACGCGGCCCTGCTGCCGGAGCGCGGCGTCTGCGCGCTGGTCGCCGGCCGGCAGGTGGCGCTGTTCCGCACCCACGACGGGCACGTGCACGCCCTGGACAACCTCGACCCGTTCAGCGGCGCGTACGTGCTCTCGCGCGGCATCGTCGGCACCAGGCGGGGCGAGCCCACCGTGGCCTCGCCGCTGCACAAGCAGGTCTTCTCGCTGGTGTCGGGGACCTGCCTGGACGAGGAGGCCGTCCAGGTGCCCGTGTACGCCGTACGGGTGGCGGGCGGGCGGGTGGAGGTCAGCGTTTAGCCGATCAGGACACGGGCATTGACCTGCTGAAACACGGGGACAGGGGGTGTGCGTGGCCTACGACCCCTCCGCCTACGGGCGCCGGATCGCCGACATCTACGACGCCACGGTGACGGAGCTGCCGACCGGCGACGCCGTCGAGCGGCTGGCCGCGCTGGCCGACGGCGGCCCGGTGCTGGAGTTCGGCATCGGCACCGGACGGCTGGCGCTCCCGCTGGCCGCCCGCGGCCTGACCGTCGCCGGGATCGACGCCTCTCCGGAGATGACGCGCGAGCTGCGCGCCAAACCCGGCGGCGAGGCCGTCCCCGTGACGGTGGGCGACTTCTCGACCGTGCGGGTCGAGGGCTCGTACGGGCTGGTGGTGCTGGCGATCAACACGATCTTCGCGCTGCCCACCCAGGAGGCGCAGGTCAACTGCTTCGCCAACGCGGCGCGGCATCTGCGCGCGGGCGGGCGGTTCGTGGTCGAGGCGTGGGTGCCCGATCCGGCCGCCTTCCGCGACGGCTCGGCCCTGCGGCTGCTGTCGCTGGCGCAGGACGTCGTCCTCGTCGAGGCGGCCACCCTCGCCCCCGCCACCCAGCACATGCGCACCACCCGCGTACGGCTGACGGACCAGGGCGTGCGGCTACTGCCCGCCGACCACCGCTACGCCTGGCCGTGCGAGCTCGACCTGATGGCCAGGCTGGCCGGGATGGCCCTGGAACACCGCTGGGCCGACTGGATCGGCACCCCGTTCACCGACGAGAGCCGCGCGCACGTCTCCGTCTACCGCAAGGCCGCGTGATGCGCCTGCCGCCCGCGCGTGGCCCGCTCACCGACCTGCTCTTCGACCGGCTCGCCCGGCCGCCCGCGACGCTGCCCGAGCCGCCCGCCCCCGCCGATGACGAGGATCTCCAGCTCGCCCTGTTCGCCTGCTACGAGCTGCACTACCAGGGCTTCGACGAGGTCGACGACCGCTGGGAGTGGGAGCCGTCGCTGCTGCGCCTGCGCGGCCTGCTGGAGGGCCGCTTCGAGCGGGAGCTGGCCGAGGCCGTGCCGCGTCCCGGGCCGGTGCCGCCCGGCGAGGTGCGGCGCGCGCTCACCGCGATGACCGCCGAGGACGAGGACGAGCCGTCGGTCTCCCTGTTCCTCCAGCGCGAGGCCGGGATCGAGACCTTCCGCGAGTTCGTCGTCCACCGCTCGATCTACCACCTGAAGGAGGCCGACCCGCACACCTGGGCGATCCCGCGCCTGCGCGGCCGGTCCAAGGCCGCCCTGGTGGAGATCCAGGCCGACGAGTACGGCGGGGGCCGCCACGAGCGCATGCACTGCGAGCTGTTCGGCCACACCATGCGCGGCCTCGGCCTCGACGACTCCTACGGCGCGTACCTGCCGAGGGTGCCGGCGGTCACGCTGGCCGTCAGCAACGCCATGTCGCTGTTCGGGCTGCACCGGCGGCTGCGCGGCGCGCTGGTCGGACATCTGGCCGCGATCGAGATGACCTCGTCGCTGCCCAACCGCCGCTACGCCATGGGCCTGCGCCGGCTGGGCGGCGACGCGGCGACGGCCCGCTTCTTCGAGGAGCACGTGCAGGCGGACGCCGTCCACGAGCAGATCGCCGCGGGCGACCTGTGCGGCGGCTTCGCGTCCGCCTGCCCCGCCCTGACCGGCGACGTCCTGTACGGCGCCGCCTGCGCCCTGGCCCTCGAACGCCGCTGGGCCGGGCACGTGCTCGACCGCTGGGAACGCGGCGCCTCCTCCCTGCTCGACCGGCCGGTGCCCGCGTGATCGACCTCGACTACGTGATCCCGCTGCGCTGGCAGGACGACTCCGGCCTCGACGAGCTGACCGGATACCTGCGCGCCCTCGCCCCGCATGTACGCGTGACCGTGGTGGACGGCAGCCCGCCCCAGCTGTACGCCCGGCACGCCCGCCGATGGCGCTGCCTGGTCCGGCACGTCGGCCCGGCGGCCGGACTGTCCTTCGCCAACGGCAAGGTCAACGGCGTGACGACCGGGCTGCGGCTGGCCCGGGGCGACCGCGTCGTGATCGCCGACGACGACGTGCGCTACGACCTGGCCGCCCTGGCCGAGACGCACGCCCTGCTCGCCGACGCCGAGCTGGTCAGGCCGCAGAACTACTTCGACCCCGCCCCCTGGCACGCCCGCTGGGACACCGCCCGCACCCTGCTCAACCGGGCGTTCGGCGCCGACTACCCGGGCACGTTCGGCGTCCGGCGGTCGTTCTTCCTGGCCATGGGCGGCTACGACGGCGACGTGTTGTTCGAGAACCTGGAGCTCGTCCGCACCGTGCGCGCCCACGGCGGCCGCGAGCTGCGACCGCCCGGCCTGTACGTCCGCCGCCTGCCGTGCGACGCGCGGCGGTTCTGGTCGCAGCGGGTGCGGCAGGCCTACGACGACCTCGCGCAGCCGGTGCGGCTGGCGTCCTTCCTGGCGGTGCTGCCCGCGCTGGCCCTGGTACGCAGGCCGCTGCCGCTGCTGGCCGCCGCCGGGGCCGCCGTCGGGCTGGCCGAGGCCGGGCGGCGGCGGGCCGGAGGGAGGCGCGTCTTCCCCGCCTCGGCCTCGCTGTTCGCGCCGGTGTGGGTGCTGGAGCGGGCGGTGTGCTCCTGGCTGGCGGTGGGCGCGGCGTGCACGGGCGGCGTGCCGTACGCGGGAGGCAGGCTCGCTCGGGCCGCCCACTCGGCGCGGTGGCTGCGCGAGCGGGCTCAGGAGCCGGCGGGCGGGTCGGGCTCGCTGGACGCCTGGAAGCCGACGGACTTGTGCGAACCATCGCAGAACGGCTTGGTCGACGATCGGCCGCACCGGCACAGCGCGACCGTGGCCCTTCCCGGGTCGATCGGCTCGCCGTCCTGAGTCAGCAGCTCGAAGGAGCCCCGGATCAGCAGCGGTCCGTCCGCACAGGGCGTGACGGTGGTCGTCGGCTCGTCCATCGCCGTCACCTGCCCCGCCGACCGGCCGGCTACACGGCCCCGACCGGTGGAAAGACGTGCGGGGAACGGTGAGCCGCAGGCAGGACGCACCGCCGCCCGGACCGGACGCTGGCGCAGCGTTCGGCGTCCTCGCGCTGGGGCAGTGGCTCGGGGTTCGCCTGTGTTGGCCGCACTGGAGGGACGCTATAGGCGGGCCTTCCCCGTCCGGTCTCGGCGCGGCAACGATCGTGGCTCTGAACGATCACACCAATGACAGTGAAGCGTGACCGTGAGTAATACCGGCCCGAGGTAAAGGGGTCGTGCGGAGTGCCTAAACCGGGCATTCGGTGACGACTGGCGCGGGCATCAACCCGGCCATGAGCAAGATTTTTCAGCGCAGGGCACTCCTGCTGGCCGCTGTCGTCCCCGTCGTCCTGGTCGCGGGCTGCTCCTCGGGGAGCAACACGCAGGCGATGAAGGGCGAGGCCAGCCCGGCGACGCCGACCGAGACCATGATGACGCCCACCGAGACCGGCATGGAGTCGCCGACCGCGACCGAGACCACCACCGAGACCGCCACGCCGACGGGCACCGCGCCGGCCGCCACCCAGCCGCGCGCCGCCGTCCAGAACTACTTCAACGCCCTGAAGTCCGGGGACGTGAACCAGATCGTGAAGTCGTTCACCGACGACGCCGTGGTGGCCATGGACGGGGAGGCGACGGCCACGGGCGCGCAGGCCATCCGCACCGTGTTCCAGCAGAAGCTCCAGGACGGCAACGACGTGAAGAACGCCACGCACACCATCGACGAGACGCGCAACATGGGGAGCCAGGACGCCTTCGCGCGCTCGACCAGCAAGCAGGGCGACACCAACTACCGCGAGTTCTTCGTGCTCACGCACCAGGGCAGCCAGTGGCTGATCTCGCGCTTCATGAACAACCAGGGCGGCTGACGGGTCTCGCTCGGAATACGGTAGGGGGGTACCGTGTTGCGGTCGGTGTAGCGAGCGAGAGGACCGGGAGATGGCCGGGTACACCGACGGCAAGCAGGACCACCTCCGGCGGCTGCGCCGGATCGAGGGCCAGGCGCGGGGCATCCAGCGCATGGTGGAGGACGACAAGTACTGCATCGACATCCTGACCCAGGTGTCGGCGACGACCAGCGCGTTGCAGTCGTTCGCGCTGTCGCTGCTGGAGGAGCACATGGCGCATTGTGTGGTCGAGGCGGCGCGCAAGGGCGGGGCCGAGGCGGAGGCCAAGGTCAAGGAGGCGGCCGACGCCATCGCCCGCCTCGTCCGTTCGTGACGGCCCGCGCGGCCTTCCCGGGGGCGGGTTAGCTTGGGGGACGTGCAGGATCTCTCGCGGTTCCAGAATCCCCGCTTCGCCCAGGCGTACGAGCGCATGAGCGCCGAGTCGGAGCGGCGCGGCGCGGCCGAGCACCGGCGGCGCCTGCTGGCCGGGCTGGGCGGCCGGGTGCTGGAGCTCGGTGCGGGCAACGGGATGAACTTCGCGCACTACCCGGCCACGGTGCGCGAGGTGGTGGCCGTCGAGCCCGAGGACCGGCTGCGTGAGCTGGCCGGCCGGGCCGCGGCCGGTGCGCCGGTGCCCGTGCGGGTCGTGGCCGGGCATGACGCGGACCTGCGGTTCGAGGACGCCTCCTTCGACGCCGTGGTGCTCTCGCTGGTGCTGTGCTCGGTGCCGGACCAGCGGGTGACGCTCGGCGAGGTGTCCAGGGTGCTCAGGCCCGGGGGTGAGGTGCGGTTCTACGAGCACGTGCGCTCCTCGCGGGCCGCCGGCGCGCTGGTGCAGGATCTCGTGACGCCGCTGTGGCGGCGGATGGCCGGCGGGTGCCGGCTCAACCGCGACACCGAGCGCGCCATGACCGACTGCGGCCTGGTGGTCGAGGAGCGCGAACGGTTCGCCTTCCGGCCGTTGCCGTTGTCGCCGAGTATGCCGCACATTCTGGGACGCGCCAGAAAACCGGCTTGACCGGCCGATCCGAACCTGCGCCAAAAAACCGGCTTGACCAGCCGATCCGAACCTGCGGCAAAAGCCGGTTTGACCGGTTGTCTGGCCGGCCCGAATCTGCGGCACATTCCGGGACGTACCGGAAAACCCGCTTGACCGGCCGGTTCCGTCGCGGTGGCTTTGGCGATAAATCGGGAAATATGGGCTTTTGTTGTTGTGCGCGTTATTGTGCTGCGGTGTCGCCGGGGATGCGCGGAGTGATGCGACGCTGATCCACCAACGCCAGATAGACCGCGAACGCCCCTTGCGCCCACATCCCGGCCTGCTGCGCGGTCAGCCGGACCTCCTCGCCCTCATGCGTGACGATCAGATAACCGCCCGGCGCGCGTCGCCAGGCCACCAATACGTTCTCGTAAACCAGAACGTCGAGCATCGCGGTCAGATATTCGCCTCCGGTGGCGGACACGGCGTAAGCCTCCTCGCTCCTCGCCGAATTCTCGCCCTGATTCGTGCTGACTCCATTGTGCTCGCCGTACCAGAAATTGTCGCACCCGACTGGCAGGGTTTCCGGCATGCACGCCGTCTCCGTTCCCGGCTTCCGCCGGCACACCGTCTCAGGCCTCCACGTCGCCGAGGGCGGTGAGGGGCCGCCCGTCCTGGTCACTTCCTGCCCGAGTCCCAGCCGGAGGCCGTGGCCGAGGCGATCGGCGAGCTGCTCCTCTGATCGGCGGGTGGAACCTGGCGGGGCCGGGCGGTGTATGGGGTGCGGAGGTGCACGATGACGAGAGCTCTGGCCGTACCGATGGTTGCGGCCGTTGTGCCGACCGTCCGGCTGTCCGTCGTGTCGGCGGTTCGGGTGGTCGCCGTGGTGGCTGTTGTGCTGGCCGCTCTGGCGGCGTCCGTCCGGTGGGAGGCTCCGGCCTTCGCGTCCGTACGCGGGGGATGGGCGGTGACCTACCTCGATCCGCCGCCGACGGTGTTCGCGGGCGGGACTCCGTACACGGTGGGGTTCTGGGTGTTGCAGCACGGCACGCATCCGTACGTGGGCAGGCTCGACCCCGTCGGCCTGCGCCTCACCCGTGCCGACGGCAGGACCGTCACCTTCCCCGGCACCCCGCTCCCGGAGGCCGGCCACTACGCCACCTCGGTGGTCGTGCCGGACGGGGTGTGGAAGGTGACGGGCGTCCAGGGCTGGTTCGAGCCTTATGCGGTGGGGACGCTCACGGTTCCGGGGCGGCTGGTGGTCGACCCGGTGCCGCCGGACAGGGTGGCGACGTTCGGCGGGGGAGGGGAGGACCCTTGGGGCGCGGTCCGGCCACCGGGGTTCCCTGCGGGCAAGACCGCGCCCGTGTTGACGAGGGGCGAGGCGGAGGCCGAAGGAAGCGCGACCACCGGGGGCCCGTCCGGGCAGGTTCCGTCCGGGCAGGTTCCGTCCGTGGAGGCTCCGGGCGCCGGGGCTGCGGGGCGTGAGGGGTCGGCCGGTGGGGTTCTGGGGGGTGAGGTTCCGGCGTACGCGCTGCTGCCGGCGGCGGTGGGCGGCGCCTTGGTGATGCTCTTGGCGTTACGCCTGCCTCGTCCGGTGGGCAGGTCCCGCCGTCCCGGTTCGAATGCTGAGGATCCTCCCGGTGCGGATGGCTCGACGGAGACCCTCACCATCGGACGCTGACCTCGACCTCGACCTCGACCCCGGCTCCGGTCGGCGGGCTGCGCCGGGTGCGGGCGCGCTCGCCGAGGGGCCGTCGTGTTTGGGCTGGTGAGGGGGGTGTTCGTAGGTGGATGTCGGTCGTGGGGAAGGTGGTTCTCGGTTGCTACGGTGATGAGCAGGTTGTTCTGATCTTCGGGGCTCTGCGGCAGGTGAGAGCGGTGGGCGCTGTGCTGGGGCTCGTGGCGCTGCTCGCCGCCGGGGTCGCCGGAGTGTATCTGGCCTCCCTGGTCCTGTCGCCTCGGGGAGTCGTGCGGGTGGGGCCGTTCCTGTCCGGGGCGCGGGCGCGGGAGCACGCCGTCTCGCGCTTCCACGTCCGCTGGTACGCCATGACGCTGGTCTTCCTGGCCTTCGACATGGAGATGGTCTTCATGTACCCGTGGGCGCTCGTGGTGGCCGAGGTGGGGGTCCCGGCGGTGGTGGAGATGTTCGCCTTCCTGGGGCTCCTCCTGGTCGGGGTGCTGTACGCGTGGCGGGAAGGGGCGTTCCGGTGGGCCTGAGGGGGTGGCTCCTTCGGCAGGCGGCGCTTCGGCCCCGGGTGCTCGTCGTCGCCTCCCCGTACGGGACGTGGGCGCGGCTGCTGGTGGAGGCGGAGGTGGGCCGTCGTGGCTGGCCGGTGGCTGTGTCTCCGGCGGAGGCGAGCTTGGTGGTGGTGTGCGGGCGTCCGGGGCCGGAGCTGGCGGGGGCCGTACGGGGGGTCTGGGGGGCCGTTCCGGTCCCGAGGGCGTTGGTGGGACTGCCGCCGGACGTCTCGGGTGGTGAGGTCGTGGCCGCGTTGGACGGGGCGGTTCGCGTCCTGGGGGATGAGCGGGGGCAGTGGGAGGACGCCCGTGACATGGCCTCGGGTTCGTCCGGGGACGGCGCGGGCGAACCGCCCATGGCTGAGCGAGGGGCCGATCGGGACGGGCTGAAGCTGGATCGGCTGCATGTTCCGTTGGGGCCCGTACTCGTGGACTGGCCTGCTGGGCTGGTGGTGGAGACCGTCCTGCAAGGGGATGTGATCCAGGAGGCGCAGGTGAGGGCCCTTCCTGCCGAGGTCGCGCGGGGTGCGTTCTGGGAAGCGAGGCCGGGGGAGCGCCGGGAGGAGACGCGGCGGCGTACGGCGGCGGCCCGTCTGGACAGCCTCGGCAGGCTGCTCGGCGTGGCCGGGTGGCCGGCCGCCGCGAGAGAGGCCCGTCGTCTGAGGGATCGCCTGCTCGCGGGCGCCGTCGATGACGGGGACAGGCGTCGGTGCGTCCGGTTCACGCGGCGGGTGCGTCGGTCGTGGGTGCTGCGGTGGATGCTGCGCGGCGCGGGCCAGATCGGCCCCGACGCCCCGAGACAGCTTCAGGGGGACGCCCTGGATCGCCTGCACCGGTGGCTCGACGAGATCGAAGCCATGGTCGGGGTGGCGGAGCCCGGGGAGGTGGGTGAGCGTGACGGGGGTTCCAGGGTGGTGAGGGAGTGGGGTGGGCGCGAAGGGATCGTCGGGGCCTTCGGCGGCGGGAGGGGGTCGGTGGGTGAGGTGCTGGCGTTGTTGCCGGGTCTTCTGGTCGGTGCCGAGCTCGCTGTGGCACGGCTGATCGTGGCCGGTCTCGATCCGGACCTCGACCGACTTCCAGCGGGGGCGGAGGCCGGAACGCGGGACGGGTGAGTCCGGGCGGGCAGCCGGCGAAGGGGTGCTGATGGCAGCGGGGGTGATGGCCTTGGGGATGGCTGCGGGGGTGGTGGCCTTGGGGATGGCGGTGTTGGTGTGGGGGGCGGCGGCCTTTGACGCGGCGCTCGGTGGGGCCCGGGGGGGCCGGGGGGTGATGGGGGCGCCGTTCAGGGAGGGGGCGCGGTTGGTGGTGCAGCAGCGGCGGCGGACGGATCGGGCCGACGTCCTGCTCACCCGGGCCGGGGTCGTGGTGTTGCCGCTGGCCGCGTTGCTGGCCGCCGTCGTCCTGCCGGTAGGGGGTGCGCCGGTGCTGGACATGGGGGCGGGGGTGGTGTGGTTCAACGCCATGGAGGTGTGCGTCTGGGGGGCTCTGTGGCTGGTCGGATGGGGGGTCAACGCCGTGTGGCCGCTGGTCGGCGGCTACCGGTTCCTGGCCCAGGGCATGGCGTACGAGCTGCCGCACATGTTCGTGCTGATCACCGCGGGCGTGGGGGCGGGGTCGTTGCGGTTCGCGGACGTCGTGGCGGCGCAGCGGGGGTTGTGGTTCGTGGTGTGGATGCCGGTCGCGTTCGTGGTCTATCTCGTCTCGGCGGTGGCGATGGCGTTCTGGGGGCCGATGGGGCAGCCGGTCGGCCGGGACGTGTGCGGCGGCGTGCCGGGCGAGCTGGGCGGGCCGGACCGGCTGGTCTTCCTGGCCGGACGGTACGCGCTGCTGGTCGTGGCGGCGGCCGGGGCGGTGCCGTTGTTCCTCGGGGGCGCGGCGGGGCCCGTGCTGCCCGGCTGGGGGTGGGGGCTGCTCAAGACCGTGGCGGTGCTGGCCGTGCTGGTGGTGGTCAGGCATCGGGTGCCGGTTGTGCGGATGGATCGGTTCGTGCAGTTCTCGTGGGTGGTGCTGATCCCGGTCACGCTCGCACAACTGCTGGTCGTCGCGATGGCGGTGCTGCCGTGAGCGGGGCGTTCTGGGGGCTGGCGGTCGTCGCGGTGGCGGGTGGGGTGGCGGTGTTCGTGGTGGACTCGATGGCGCGGGCGACGTTCGCGCTGCTGGTCTCCTTGCTGGCCGTGGGCGGGACGCTGCTGCTGATCGACCTGGAGTACCTGGGGGTGCTGGTCGTCCTCATGATGGTCATGGAGATGCTGGTCATGGCCGTCTTCATGATCATGTACATGATGAACCCGGCCGGGCTCATGCCGATGAAGATGGTGCACAACCGGCGGGGCGCGGCGGCCATCGCCGGGACGGTGTTCGTCCTGCTGGCGGCCGGGGCGCTGCTCGCGGCCCCGCCGAGCCGGCGCGGACGGCCGCCGGCCGACCCCACGCACGCGCTCGGCCTGTCCCTGATGGGGCCGAAGATGCTGGTCATGATGGTCGTCGGGGTGTCCATCCTGGCGACGATGATCTCGGCCGTGCTGCTGGCCACCCACCGGGGACGGTACGACCGGTGACGCTCCAGGCCTTCCTGCTGCTGGCCGCCGCCCTGTTCTCCGTCGGCCTGTACGGCGTCCTGTCCCAGCAGTCGATCGTCATGCTCATGATGGGCCTCGAACTCATGATCAACGGCCTGATCGCGGCCGGCGGCGCCTTCTGGTACCACGTCGCCCCGGCAGCCGCGGACGGCCAGGTCCTCGTCCTGGTGGCGGTCACCGTGATGGCGCTGGAGATGGCGATGGGCTTCGCGGTCACCACGGCCGTCTTCCGCGCCCGCGACGTGGACATGACCGACGCCGCGGGAGACCTCAAAGGATGAGCCCGTCCCTGTGGCTGCTGCCCGCGCTGCCCGCCACCGCCGGCGCGCTCCTGATCCCGGTACGCCGCGCCGCCCCCGCCCTGTCCGTCGCCACGGCCGTCGCGACGCTCGGGCTGGCCGTGCACGCGGTGGTGACCAGGCCCTCGGCGACGGCCCGGTTGATCTCCGGCGAAGGGCTGGCCGTGGACGGGCTCTCGGCGGTCATGGTGGTCACCGTGGCGGCGGTCGGGCTGGCCGTGCTGGTGTTCGCGGCCGGGGAACGGCGGTCGGGGCGCTTCCACGGGCTCATGCTGATCTTCCTGGGCGCGATGCTGGCGACGGTGACCGCGACGGACCTCGTCCTGCTGCTGATGGGCTGGGAGGTCATGGGGGCGATGTCGTACGCGCTGATCGGCTACCGCTGGCGTGACCGGGAGCACGTACGGTCGGGCGCCGTCGCCTTCGTCACCACCCGGGCCGGCGACCTGGGCCTGTACGTCGCCTGCGGCGCGGCGCTGGCCGGCGGCGGCGGGCTGGCGCTCGCCGGGCTGCCGGGGCTGCCGCCGCCGTGGCGCGACCTGGTGGCGGGCGGGGTCGTGCTGGCGGCGCTGGGCAAGTCGGCGCAGGGGCCGTTCGCGTTCTGGTTGTCGCGGGCGATGGTGGGCCCGAGTCCGGTGTCGGCCTTCCTGCACGCGGCGACCATGGTGGTGGCGGGGGCGTACCTGCTGATGCGGCTGCACGCCCTGCTCGCGGTCACCGGCTGGGCGGCGGCGGTGGTGGCCTGGACGGGGGCCGTGACGGCGCTGCTGCTCGGGCTGGTGGCGGTGGCGCAGCGGGACCTCAAGCAGCTCCTGGCCGCCTCGACGTGCGCGCAGGTCGGGTTCATGGTGCTGGCGGCCGGGGTGTCGGCGGTGTCGGGCGGGGCGGCCCACCTGGTCGCGCACGCGGCGGTCAAGAGCCTGCTGTTCCTCGCGGCGGGGGCCTGGCTGGCGGCGCTCGGCACCAAGGACCTGGCCGGGCTGCACGGCGCGGCGCGGCGGTTCCCGCTGGTGGGGGTGGTGTTCGCGGTGGGGGCGGCGGCCTTGGCGGGGGTGCCGCCGCTGTCGTTGTGGGTGACGAAGGACGCCGTCCTCGCCGGGGTCGGGCAGCCGGGCCTGCGCGTGGTGGCGTTCGCGGCGGGGTTGGTGGCCGCCCTGTACGCGGGTAAGGCGCTGGCCGAGGTCTGGCGACCCGCCGACACGGCGATCGCGACCGGGACCGCGACCGGGACCGCGACCGGGGCCGGGGCAGGGGCAGGGACCGCGACCGGGGCCGAGCGGCGGGCCTCGGGTGGGGTGGCGGGGGCGGAGCTGCTGCCGCTGCCGGTGCTCGCCCTGGTGGCGGCCGGGTTCGGGGTGGTCGGGCTGCCCGCGGTGCACGGCTGGTGGTCCCGGCTGGTCGGGGATCCGGGCGCGCCCGGCCTCACCGCGGGTGAGCTGGCCCTGTCCGGGATCCCGGCGCTCGCCCTGGTGACCGCCGCGATCGCGGTGCGGCCCGGGACGTCCGCGTTTCCGTACGCGGGCGGGGTGTTCGGGCGGTGGCTGGGGTTGGAGAGGGTGGCGCGGGGTGTGGTGTGGGGGCCGCTGCTGGGGGCGGCGCGGTGGGTGGCGTGGTTCGACGAGCGGGTCGTGCAGGGTGCGGTCGAGGCCGTCGCGCGGGCGGGGCTGGGGGCCGCGCGGCTGGCCGGGAGCCCGTTCGAGGCAGGGCTGGACGACCTCGTACGGCGGGCCGGCGGCGCCGTACGACGCCTCGGCGGGCTGGCCAGACGCCCTCAGACCGGGCAGGTCCACACCTACTTCGCCCAGGCCGTCGTCGCCCTCGTCGTTCTGGCCGTCGTGTTCGCGATCGTGAGGTGAGGCGTGCTCAACGTCGTCGTGTTCCTGCCGCTGGCCGCCGCCGCCCTGCTCGTCCTGCCGGGCGTCACCGCGCGCGCGGCCGGCCGGATCTGGCTGGCCGCCTCCGCCGCCGACCTGGCCCTGGTCATCGCCCTGTGGACCGGGTACGGAGGCGGCCTGGCGTACGAGACCAGGGTGCGCTGGATCCCCACGGCGGGCGCCGGCTACCACGTCGGCGTGGACGGCCTGTCGCTCCCGCTGATCGCCATGACCGCGGTGCTGTTCCTGCTCTGCGCCGTCCAGTCGCTGCGCGAGCCCACCAGGCCCAAGGCGTACGCGGCGCTGTTCCTGTTCCTCCAGACCGTCTCGACCGGGCTGTTCGCGGCGCTCGACCTGCTGCTGTTCTTCGTCTTCTTCGACCTGTCCATCGTCGGCATGTACTTCGTGATCGTCGGCTGGGGGCACGGCGACCGGGCCAGGTCCGCGCTGACGTTCTTCCTCTACACGTTCCTGGGCTCGCTGGCGCTGCTGCTCGGGTTCATCGGCCTGTACCTGGCCGCCGACCCGCACACCTTCGACCTCGCCGACCTCACCCGCCGCCCGCCGGACGCGGGCGCGGCGGTGCTGCTCGCGATCGGGATCGGCCTGGGGGTCAAGACGCCGGTTGTGCCCGTGCACACCTGGCTGCCGCCCGCGCACACCGACGCCCCGGCCGCGGGCTCGGCCATCCTCGCCGGGGTGCTGCTGAAGATGGGCACGTACGGGCTGGCCCGCATCGCCGTGCCGCTGCTGCCCGGCCCGTGGCGCTCGTACGCCTGGCTGGTCATCCTGATCGGCCTGGTCAGCGTCTTGTACGGCGCCCTGGTCGCGCTCGCCCAGGAGAACCTCAAACGGCTGATCGCCTACACCTCGGTCAACCACATGGGCTACGTCGTCCTCGCCCTGGGCGCCGCCGGGCTGGCCGGCGGGCCGGCGCGGGCCAAGGAGCTGGCGGTCACCGGCGCGGTCACCCAGATGGTCAGCCACGGCCTGGTCACCGGCGCGCTGTTCCTGATCACCGGCGTGCTGTGGGACCGCGCGGGCGGCTACGCCCTCGGCCGGTACGGCGGCATCGCCGGACGGGCCCCCGTGCTGGCCTGGCTCACGGCGGTGGCGGCGTTCGCCTCGCTCGGGCTTCCGGGACTGTCCGGGTTCATCGCGGAGTTCCAGATCTTCACCGGGGTGATCGGCTCGGGGGCCGTGGTCGCGGGCGCGCTGTCCGTCGTCGGCATCCTGATCACCGCGGCGCTGTTCCTGCGGGTGCTGCAGCGCGCGTTCCTCGGCGAGCCGGGCGAGCTGACGCCGCGGGTCACCGACGTGCGGCCGCGCGAGCTGGCCGCGATCGCGCCGCTGCTCGTCCTGTCGGTGCTCATCGGCCTGGCCCCGCGCCCGCTGCTCGACCTGATCGAGCCCGCCGCCCGCGCCGTCGTCGCCCTGGCGGGCCGATGACCGCACCCCATGGCGGCGCGGCGGTCACCGGCCTGCTGCCGGAGGTCCTGATGCTGGCGGGAGCCGTGGCGGCGCTGGTCGCGGGGCTGTTCGTGCCGCGCCACCGGCAGCGCGTGGCCGCCTGGATCTGCATGGCGGCGCTCGCCGGGGCCATCGCGGCGAGCGCCGACGCCCTGCGCCGCCCCGCCGCCCTCGCCTTCGACGCCTACGCCGTCGATCCGCCGACCGGCGCGGCCCGCCTGACCGTCTGCCTGGCCACCCTGCTCAGCGTGTGGCTCGCCACCGGACGGGCCAGGGGGAACAGCAGGGAGACCGAGCTGTACACGCTGATGGTGCTGGCCGCGCTGGGGTCCGTCCTCATGGCGGGGGCCGACGACCTGCTCGTGCTCGTGGCGGCGTACCTGCTGGCGAGCATCCCGGCGTACGCGCTGGCGGGCTTCGCCAAGGACGCGTCCGGCACGGAGGCGGCGCTCAAGTACTACCTGATGGGCGCCTTCCTCGGCGTGCTCATGCTGGCCGGGGTCACCCTCGTGTACGGCTGGTCCGGCGCCACCGCCTACCCCGCCGCGCGGGCCCCGGCCGTGGGCGCGGTGCTGCTGCTGGCCGGGCCGCTGTTCAAGGCCGGGGGAGCGCCCGCGCACTTCTGGGTGCCCGACGTCACCGAGGGCACGTCGGCGCCGGTGGCGGCGTTCGTCACCACGGTGCCCAAGATCGGGGCGCTGGTGGCGCTGTACCGGCTGGCGACGACGGTGCTGGACGAGCCCGCGCTGCTCGCCGTGCTGGCCGCGGGCACGATGACGCTGGGCAACCTGGCCGCCTGCCAGCAGGAGAACGTACGGCGGCTGCTGGCGTACTCGACGGTGAGCCAGGCCGGTTACCTGCTGGTCCCGGTCGCGGTGGCGGGACGCACCGGCCTGGCCGCGCCCGCGCTGCTGTTCTACCTGGCCGCCTACGCGGTGACGAACCTGGGCGCGTTCGCCGTCGTGGTCGCCACCGGGGCCGAGCGGCTGCGGGACTACGCGGGGCTCGGCCGGCGGTCGCCGTGGACGGCGTTCGCGCTGGTGGTCTGCCTGCTGGGGCTGGTCGGGACGCCGCCGACCGCCGTGTTCGCCGGGAAGCTGCTGATGTTCGCGGCGGCCTGGGACGGCGGGTACGCCTGGCTCGCGGTGGTCGCCGCCGCCAACACGGTCGCCAGCCTCTTCTACTACCTGCGCTGGATCCGCCCGGTCTTCGCCGCGGAGGGCCCGGCGCGGCCCGCCGTGCCGAGCCCGGTCGCGCAGGTGTGCGCCGCCGCCTCGATCCTGCTGGGCCCGGCCGCCGGGCTCGCCGTGCTGATCGCCCGCTGACCGTCCGCTGCGACGGGCGCGCGGGTCACAGGTCGCTCTCCTGGACGTCGAGGATGGCGACCGCGACCTCGACCGCCCTGGCCGCGTCGCCCGCCTCGATCGCCTCCAGCAGGTCGTCGTGCGACGGGTCGGGCGCCAGCGCCGCCTGCTCCTTGTCCCTGACGCTCTCGCGCAGCGCGTCGCGCATGCTGCGGTAGAGGTCGGCCAGCAGCGGGTTGTGCGCCGCGTCGGCCACCAGCAGGTGGAAGTCGGCGTCGGCGTCGGCGAAGCCGTCGAGGTCGCCGGTGCGCGCGGCCGACCCGCGGCGGGTCAGCGCCTCGCGCATCGCGGCCACGTCGTCGCCGGTGCGCTTGACCGCCGCCAGCCGGGCGGCCACCAGGTCGAGCCCGCGGCGCACGTCGATGATGTCCATCGCGGTCGCCCGGTCTAGCCGCCGGCGCAGCGCCACCTGCGACTCGTCGGTGGCGGTCACGTACGTGCCGTCGCCCTGCCTGGTCTGCAGCAGCCCGGCGTGGGCCAGCACCCGCACCGCCTCGCGCACCGACAGCCGGCTCATGCCGAGGCTCTCGGCGAGCCGGCTCTCGGACGGGATCTTCGTCCCGACCGGCCACGCCCCGCTGCCGATCTCCCTGCGCAGCTCCTCGATGGCGGAGTCGACGAGCGAGGTCCGCGCGACGTTACGCATGCGATCCCTTCCGTCCCGGTGGGCCTCCAGCCTAGAGGAGGGCGGCGGCCAGCCGCTCGATCGTCTCGCGTCCCTCCAGCGGTGTCAGCCAGGCGGCCGGTAGCGCCGCCGCGCCGCGCACGGCGCCCACCAGGTTGCCGCAGACCGAGCCGGTGGAGTCGCTGTCGCCCGAGTGGTTGACCGACAGCAGCAGCGCCCGCTCGGGCGACGGCTCGGCCAGGGCGCAGTAGACGCCGATGGCCAGCGCCTCCTCGGCCACCCAGGCGCCGCCCAGCGACTCGACCCGCTCGGCGGAGTGCGGGCCGGACGCGGCCAGGTCGAGCGCCGCGCGCAGGGCGCCGGACGTCTCCTCGTGCCGCGGCCGACCGGCCAGCAGGCCGAGGGCGCGGTGGACGGCGTCCTCCAGGGGCTCGCCGGTCATCACGCGGGCGACGATCGCGGCGAACGCGCCCGCGGCCAGGTAGCCCGTCGGGTGGCCGTGGGTGATCTGCGCGCAAACCGCCGCCAGCTCGAACGCGGCGCCCGCGTCGTACGGCGCGAGCAGGCCGAACGGCGCCGAGCGCATGACCGTGCCGCAGCCCTTGGAGCCGGGGTTCACCGGGCCGGGTGTGCCCAACGGCGACGGGCCGGGGAAGGGCCGGCGCAGCCCGGACAGGCAGGCGTTGCCCGGGGCCCGCCGCGAGTACAGCCAGCCCTCCTCGCGCAGCGCGCCGGTCCGGTGGGGACGGTCGCCGGGCGGGGGCGCCCGGTGCTCCTGGGTGTCGAGCCAGCGCAGGTACGCCTGCCGCACCCCGCCGGGCGTCGGATCGCGGGTCAGCGCCTCGACGGTGAAGAGGGTCATCTGGGTGTCGTCGGTGACGAGCGCGCTCGTGCCCCGCCAGGTGGCGACATATCCGGTGATGCCGTCCTGGCCGTGATGCCGGCGGATCTCCCGCAGCGACTCGAACTCGATGGGCGCCCCGAGCGCGTCGCCGATCGCGCCGCCGAGCAGGCAGCCCCGGATCCGGTCCTGTACGTCCATAGCTGGGATCTTGTCAGCTTTGGGGGCGGGTGAGAGATTGCGGGGGAAATCTAGACACTTGTCACGGAGGTCACGCGTGCCACAATTACGCCCGGCCCTCTTCGCGGTCGCCCTCACTCTGGCGATCGCGACCCCGGCACAAGCCGCTGCCGGACCCACGATCACCGTCAAGGACGGCCGGACGCAGCCGGTCTTCTCCTACGCCGACGCCGTCCGCGAGCACGTGTACGTCGAGTCCACCGTGGACAGCGACCTCGACGGCGCGCTCGACAGGGTCAGGGTGGACATCATCCGTCCCAAGGAGTCCGGTCCGGGCCTCAAGGTGCCCGTGATCATCGACGAGAGTCCGTACTACGACAACTCCGGGCGCGGGAACGAGGGGGAGCGCAAGCAGTACGACGCCTCCGGCAACGTCACGAAATTCCCCCTGTTCTACGACAACTACTTCGTCCCGCGCGGCTACGCCGTCCTCAACGTGGACATGCTCGGCACCACCAGGTCCGACGGCTGCCCCGACATGGGCGGCAAGGCCGACGTACTGGGCGGCAAGGCGGTCATCGACTGGCTGAACGGCCGCGCCAAGGCGACCAGGGCCGACGGCACCCCGGCCGTGGCCGACTGGACCACCGGCAAGGCCGCCATGATCGGCAAGTCGTACGACGGCACGCTCGCCAACGCCGTGGCCGCCACCGGCGTCGAGGGCCTGAAGACGATCGTCCCCATCTCGGCCATCAGCTCCTGGTACAAGTACCAGCGCTCGAACGGCGTGGTCTACAACTACGACTACGCCTCCTGGCTGACGAACTACGTCGACACCGACCCCGAGGCCAAGTGCCAGGCCGTCCGCGACCGCATGGACGCCGAGGACGGCGACGACACCGGTGACTACAACGCCTTCTGGAACGAACGCGACTACCTCAAGGGCCTGCTCGGCGACGCCTCCAAGGTCAAGGCCAGCGTCTTCGTCGTGCACACCGTCAACGACCTCAACGTCCGGCCGGACAACTTCTCCGCCTGGTGGCAGGCCCTGGCCCAGCGGAACGTGCCGCGCAAGATCTGGGTCGGCCAGTACCAGCACGTGGACCCGTTCGACTTCGAGGGCCGCAGGGACCTGTGGGTGGACACCCTGCACCGCTGGTTCGACTACTGGCTGCACGGCGTCCGCAACGGGATCACGAACGAGCCCCGCGCCGACGTGCAGCTCGGCCCGGCGCAGTGGACCACCCAGCGCGACTGGCCGGCCCCGTACGCGCTCAAGGCCGTGCTGCGGCCCGCCGCCGACGGCTCGCTCGGCCTGCTCAAGGCCCGCGGGAACAGCACCGCCACCTTCACCGACCTCGCGCTGAGCGAGAACGAGATGGTGGCCGACGTCGGCACGGCGCAGCCGGGCCGCGCGGCCTTCACCACCGGCGCGCTCCCGCTCGACCTGCGCCTGTCCGGCGTCCCCACCGCCGACCTGCGGGTCAAGCTCGACAAGCCCACCGCCAACCTGACCGCCCTGCTCGTCGACTTCGGCGAGGACACCCGCGTCGACTGGCGGCGCGGCCAGGGCGTCACCACGCTCACCGAGGAGGACTGCCACGGCGAGAGCACCGCGGCCGACGACGCCTGCTACAAGAAGGTGACCACGAACGTGGCCACCCGCCCGCTGGAGATCGTCGCCCGCGGCTGGATCGACGTCCAGAACCGCGACTCGCTCAGCCAGGCCCGGCCGCTGCCCGTCGGCACGTACGGGACGGTCAAGTGGCTGACGCTGCCGCAGGACTACACGTTCAGGAAGGGGCACCGGATCGGCCTGGTGCTGGCCGGGACCGACACCACCTACACCAGTGAGGAGGGCACCGGCGCGATCGTCACCGTCGACCTGGCCGGCAGCAGCGTGGCCGTGCCGTTCGTGCTCGGGACGCCGCTGACCGACGTGCCCAAGGACGGCGCCACGTTCAGGGGACCGCGGCAGCTCGACCTGCCGGAGCCCGAGCCCGGGTTCCAGTTCTTCTAGCCGCGCGTGAGGCCCCGGCGCGTCCGGGGCCTCATCGGCAGTTGCTCCAGTGGACGCCGCGCTCGGCGTCCAGCCGCCGTACGCCCTTGTCCCTGGCGATCGTCCAGCTCACCGGCAGGGTGAGCGTGCCGCCGGCGGTCGCCGTGCCGCCGGTGCGCAGGCCGTCGCCGGTGGCGCGGGCCGTCCAGACGATGGTGATCCGGCCGCGCCGCACGTCGGGCCCTCCGGGGCAGCCGGGCCGCGACCGCGGGTCCGTGACCCGGAACGTCGTGCCGTCCACGACGATGCCGCGCGTGCCGGTGGCCGAGACGACGCGGCAGGTCCCGGTGCACGACAGGGAGAACGACCCGGCGCGCCCGGACCCCAGCGAGACCGACCGGGGGGACACCCGGGCCGTGGGCGGGTCCGGTTTCGGCAGTTCGACCTTCCTGTCCTGGGACGACAGGCCGGAGCCGGCGGCCGGGCCGATCGCGGCCGTCCAGCGCGTGGGCGTCTCGGCCGGGAGGCTCGACTGCGCCGCCGTCCTGGTGACCGTCGTCGCGGGGTGGGCGCGGGCGTTGAGCACGGCCCAGACCAGGCCCACCACCAGCAGGCCGACGCCCAGGAGCAGGCCGAGCCTGGCCACCGCGCGGATCGGGGCCTCGGCCTCCTGCTCGGGCTCCTCGGGCTGCTCGCGCCAGAACTCCTGCCAGGGCGCCTCGCCGTCGAGCCGGTCGAGGGCGCCGGGCTCGCCGTTCCAGCCGATGCCGCCGTACCGGATGATCATGGCGCCGGGCGGGGCGGCGGCGCCGTCGCCGCCGCTCTCACCGGCAGCTCCACCGGCAGCTCCACCGACGGGGCCACCGACGGCGCTGCCGTTGGCCGTGCCGTTGACGACGGTGCCGCTCAGGCCGCCTTCGGCGCGGTCGCCGTAGACGAGTTTGTCGCCCGGCGAGCCGCGGAAGGGCCGGGTGCGGCTCGTCGGGGTGAACGGGTGCCGCCCGCGCGCCGCCGGTCCCGGAGGCTCCTGGTCGGCGGCGGCCGCGCCCGCCGCCGACCAGGGCTTTCCCGGTGTCGCCGTCGTGGGGTCGGCGACCGGGGGCATCGGCGTTGCCTCCACGCCCGGCGGGGCCCCGAGGGGCTCCACCAGGGTGCGTGCCTGCACGGGGAAGCCGTCAGCCCGCCAGAAAGGTGCGTCGGCGGGCAGCGGCTGCGCCGAGGCGAGCCGGGTGGGCAGTGTGCCGGGCAGCGCCGCGATCGGCAGCCGGCGCAGCAGCGTGGCGGCCGACATGGTGCGGGGCGCGGCCCGGCAGGCGGCGCAGCCCTGGATGTGACGGCTGATCCGGGCGCGGGCCCGCCGCCCCGGCGAGGTGACCCAGGCCGCCACCCGCGTGGTCAGATCAGGACATCCCGTACGGCCGCGCGCGGCGATGATCGCGGCGAACCAGCCCTCCAGCCCGTCGGACGCCCGCGTCACGACGGCTCGGACCTCGTCCCGGGTCAGGCTGAAGACGGTGGCCAGCTCGGCGTCGGACAGGCCGTGGCGCAGGGACAGGTCGAGCAGCTCGCGCAGCGGCCGGTCGAGGGAGAGCAGCGCCTCGGGCAGCAGCTCCGACATCCGCCCGGGACGCGACCACGAGCCGATGCTGGCCGGCTTGGCCACGAACGCGCGATGGGCGCGGGCCAGGGCGTAGAGCCAGGGCCGGTGCAGGGCGGGGTCGGGCAGCCGGCCCGCGTAGAGGTGGGCGGACACCAGCGCGCCCGCGACCGCCTGCTCGGCGTCGCCCGCGGCCAGCTCGGTGCGGCAGTAGTCGTAGAGGCCGGAGCCGTGCGTGTCGCACAGCTCGCGGATGGACTGGCGCGCTTCGTCCGAGAGCGTTCGCCACATGCGGTGTCACACCTCCTCAGCGGTGTCTCAGACGGGCCGGGCTCCGCCGGTGGATCCGGGAACGGTGTCGAGCAGCGAGGCCTGCGCGAGATAGGCCCGCGTGGCCTCCGGGTCGCCGGCGATGGCCCGCAGCCCGGCCATCGCCGCGGCCAGCCGGGCGCTGTCGCGCTCGCGCACGCCGGCCGGCCGCGTCCCGCCGCGCGGCATCACCCGCTGCAGCAGCACGGACCGCCGCCGCCACGCCCACGCCTCCAGCGCGGTGGGCGGCGCGAAACCGCCGAGCACGGCCGCGATCACCTGGCCGACCTCGGCGGCGTCGTGGATGCCGGCGTTCATGTTGAGGCCGCCGACCGTGGAGGTCAGGTGGGCGGCGTCGCCGACGAACAGCACCCGTCCGCAGCGGTAGGAGGTCAGCACGCCCCTGGACAGCCCGAACCGGTCGGCCCCGGTCACGTGGATGGGCCCGCTCGCCCCCGGCAGGGCGCGGCGGACCAGCATCGAGACGTTGGGCGAGGACAGCGGCTCGGTGGCGTCGCAAGGGATCCTGAAGATGATCCGCCAGTGGTCGGGCAGCGCGAGCAGCGTGCACGACTGCTGCACGTCGCGGACGTGGGTGAGCGGCGCCAGGCTCGGCAGCAGCCGGTCGAGCGGCGAGTCGGTGAACACACGCAGCGCCTGTGTCGGGTAGGCCGACCGGGGGAAGGGCAGCCCGAGCGAGCCGCGTACCGTGCTGTGGCCGCCGTCGGCGGCGATCATGTACCGGGCCCGCGTCCAGGTGTGGCCGACGCGGACCCGGATGCCGGTGCCCCCCTCGGAGACCCCGTCGACGCGCGTGCCGAAGCGCACGTCGACGTCGGGGTAGGCGTTCAGGGCCGCGAGCAGCAGCGGGGTGAGCGCGGCCTGGTCGGCGTGGAGCTTGAACGGGTGCTTGGTCAGGCCGTTGAGCCGGTTCATGCCCATCTCGGCCAGCACGATCCCCGAGCGGTCACGCCACTGCACCCGGTCGACCACGCGGCCCTTGGCGACGAGTTGCGAGGCCACGCCCAGCTCGTCGAGCAGGTCGAGCGTGGCCGGGTGGAAGGTGCAGGCCCGCGCCTGCACGGCGAGCTCGTTCTCCCGTTCCAGCACGGTGACCGGGATCCCGGCCCTGGCCAGCGAGAGCGCCGCGGTCAGCCCCGCCGGGCCGGCCCCGACCACGATGACGCCGTTCATGCGGGGCGCCTCCCCTGTTCCGCCATGTGGCGGCGGTAGGGCACCCGGCTGAGCGTGACGTGCTCGCCGATGGCCCGCGACAGGGCCCACCAGGCGGTGCAGAGGTTGGACGTGAGCAGCGTGCGGTCGTTGCCGGCGCTGAGCGGCCCGAGCACGGGCAGCGTGGCCATGCCGGTGCCGGTGAACAGCAGCACCGCGTCGCCGGGCACCTCGGCCCGCTCGACCTGGGTGATCAGCTCGGCCGGGGTGACCGCGTAGGAGGAGTAGCCGCCCTTGGCGGCCCGCACCTGGACGACCTGCGTGACGTTGAGCCCCGCCGTCTTCCAGAAGCGCTCGGCCAGCTCGGTCAGCCACGGCTGGTACGGCGAGACCAGCACGATGTCGCTCGCGCCGACGTGCTCGACCGCCTCCCTGGTGGCCTGTGTGGAGGACGCGAACGGCACGCCGGTCGAGGCCGACAGCCGGGCGCACTGGTCGCCGTCCTCGTCGGGCCCCAGCAGGTAGCGCGCCTCGCTGCAGGCCATGACCAGGGCGTCGAGCGGCAGGCCGTCGAACGCGCAGACCATGCCGGGCAGCGCCTCGTTGTAGCTCTCCAGTCGTTCGGCGAGCGCCACTCCCCGGTGCACGGGGAAGCGGGTGACGTGCATGTCGGCGCGCGAGCCGAGCAGGCGGGTCAGCTCGGGCTCCGCCGAGGGATTGGCGGGGGCGACGATCACGCCCACCCTGCCGCGGCTCATCTCACACCTTCCGGGTCGTGGACCGTGCGCATGACGGTCAGGCCAGCGCCTGGTCGATCTCGCCGATCGCCTGGACGGACACCTGCCGGATCCGGCGCAGCCGGTGGACGGTGCGCGCCGGGGCCTCGGCCCGTGCCGGCTCGTCCCGGCCCTCGCCCCTGGACTCCGCGGGCTGGGGCCGCGCGCCCCGGGCGTGCACTTCGTGCGGCTGCCGCCTGGACACCTCGTCGGTGAGCATGATCACTCCTGTCAGTCGCGGATCCGGGTGAAGCGGGCCGGGCGCGGCCCGCGGAGGTCATGGCCACCGGCACGGGGGCCCGCACGGATGCCGGCCCCCGGAGGGGGCGGTCGATCAGAGTCGTGGCGCCCGTCACGCCGATCGTCGCGCCCGGCGTCGCCGCCGTGCCGGTGGGGTCGATCGGGGAGCCGGGCGGGCCCGCCTCCCCGATCGAGGAGGCCGCCGCCCGATCACGGGCGGACGACCGCGAGGAAAGCCGGCCCCAGGCACTACCCCTTGAGTTGGCCAGCACGCCAGCCGCTACCGCGCCGGCCGTCAGCACCGTGCCGACTTTGTCGAGCACGTGACACACGGTGCCGGAGGGATGGGGTAGAGCCGGAGCCGGCCGCATGAGGGCCGCCACCTTGGCCGTCGCAGCGGCAGCCGACGTGGCCGCGTGCCGGGTCGGCGGGTCGGTGGGCGGCGAGGCCCGGCGTCGGGCGAGGAAGATCGGCGTCATCGCGCAGTCTCCGGATCGAGCGCGGCGGCAGTCCTGTTGGGCACGCTGACGCAGACCATGCGCTCGGTCAGCCCCGCACGCGGCCCGGAGGCGCGCGAGCGGACGGGCGGCGCGTCGCCGGCCACCGTGCGCGCGACCCTGGAGGCCAGCGCGAGGTGCTCGGCGCAGCGCCGGCCCACCTTCGACTCCAGCCCGGCCACCTGGGCCAGCCTGAGCCTGATGGGTTCCAGCGACGACCTGCGTTCGAGGCCGTCGAGGTCGGCCAGCCGGGCGGGCCAGCGCAGCGCGTCGCGGCAGCGGTCGACCACCGCGGCGGGCAGCTCGGCGGCGGGCAGCCCCTCGTGCCGCAGCCGGGTGGCGATCATGACGGCCGCGAACGACGTGCGGTCGAAGTGGGCCAGCCGGCCGGACAGGGCCGCGCCCAGCATCCTGGCGCGGTGGCCCAGGCAGACCGCGCTCCAGCCGAGCAGCAGCAGCCGGTCGGCCCCGGGCTCGGTGTGCCAGCCGGCCAGCCGCAGCTCGCGGGCCATGCGGTGGTGGAGCCGCCAGCGGTGGCGCGGGCTGTCCAGCCAGACCTCGACCCCGCCGAGCGGCAGCTCGGCGACATGGACGTCACGGCTCGTCAGCGGGCCGGCGACCCGCGCGCAGATGCGCCGGACCACCTGCTCCTGCCCCCGGGAGACCGGATCTTCCAGGAAGCGCGAGCCGCCGAGGGAGTCCATGGTCACGTCCGGCCACCTCCTCCCCGGAGACTCTCGCGAATCGTCCGGGCTGTTAAGCCACAGTTACCACGCGCTCCGATACTGTGCTGGAAAGAGGGGCTATGTCAACTCACACTTTGCGAATAAGTTGGTACCTACCCGCCGGGCAGAGCTGGCCCGCGTGGCAGGGGACAGTGGGGGTCTCGTACCTTAGGCTGGGAAAAGTTCACGGGCGGTAGGAGGTGCGCCGTGGCGAACTTCGCCGAACGGCTCGATCTCGCGCTGACCAAGCGCGGCTTCACAGGCGCGCAGGTCGCCTCCGCCCTCACCGAGGCGGGCATACCCATCACGCGCGCCTACGTCAGCCAGCTCCGCACCGGCAAGCAGACCAACCCGACGCTCCAGGTGCTCCGGGCGCTGGCCGCCTGCCTCCAGGTGAGCGTCGGCTGGCTGGTCGGCGACGAGCACTACGAGTCCGGCGCGGTCGAGGACCTGCAACTCCGGGCGGCCGCGATCGGCCTGTCGGCCTCCGGGCTGTCCGAGGGGTCGCTGGCCGTCCTGCGCGGCGTGGTCGAGCTCGCGCGCCGGGCCGAGGGGCTGCCCGGTGAGCCGGAGCCGGCCCCCGAGATCCCCGACGCCGCCACGCCGCTCAACGACTCCCAGCGCCGCGCGCTCGGCAAGCGGCTCCACGGCCTGCGCATGGGCGTGCAGCTCTCGGTCGAGCAGGTCGAGATCGCGCTCGGCAGGGGCGCCGCCGCGATCCCCGCCATCGAGGAGGGCCGCCTCGCGCCCACGCCGATCACCGTCGAGCGCCTGCTCGGCCTCTACGGCGTCACCGCCCCGCCCGTCCGTGAGTACGTGCTCTCCCTGGCCAGGGGCGAGCGCGAGGCCGCCTGGTACGACGCCCAGTCGGTGCCCGTCTGGCTGGCCACCGCGTACGCGCTGGAGCAGCGGGCCACGGTGATCCGCACGTACCATCCGCAGTTCGTCCCGCCGATGTTGCAGACCGAGGACTACGCGCGGGCCGCGCTCACCGTGGCCGGGCCCGCCACGCTCGGGCAGCCTTCGGTGGAGGAGGCCCTGGCGCTGGTCATGGCCCGCCAGGAGGTGCTGTCCGCGGCCGGTGACACGGTGTTGTGGGCGGTGATCGACGAGGCCGTGCTGCTGCGCTCGATCGTCGGCCCGCACGCCCAGCTCCGCCAGCTCGACCTGCTGCTCGACCACGCCAAGCGGCCCAACGTCTCGCTGCACGTCGTGCCGGTCGACGACCCCGCGTACGTGCCGCGCACCGGCCCGTTCACGCTGTGGCGCTTCGCCGAGGCGTTCGAGCCCGACGTCGCCTGCGCCCACGGTATCGAGTCCGACGAGCTGATCACCGACGTCGCCGCGGTCGAGACCTACCACCAGGCGTTCACGAAGTTGTCGGTGACGACCACCACCCGCGAGGAGACGTACGAGGTGCTGGAGGCCCACCGCGAACGCCTCTCACGCTCGATCGGAAAATGATCTCCTGATGGGCGGGCCATTCAGGTAAGGCATATTTCCGTAGAATTAATGCTTTTCCTGTTGTCTTCCGGCGCGTATCGAGGATCATATGGTCTGGGTCATCGAGTGGGGTCCGAAAGGACATCTTTTCCCGAGATAGTGGGCGAGGGGAAAGGGGCAACACTCAATGCGTCAGCGTGCCATCCGAAACTTGGCAAAGCTGGAGATGACCCGAGCGACGACAACCCGGGTGCTCGACGCGGCCGCGGGCGGGAAGAACAACTTCTCGGCCGACCGCGATCTGGTGCGCCGATATGACCAGGCCGCGTCCGTGACGACCACCGCCGCACGGGCCGTCCTGCAATTCCTGGTGCGCGTGGTCCGTCATTTGGCGGCGGAAGGCGTGGACCAGTTCATCATTGTGGGAAGCGGCGTGCCCAGCGGTCTTCCCGCGGGCCGGCAATTGCACGACGTGGCCATGGGAGGCCCAGGCGGCGCGCCCGCCCGGGTGGTCTACGTGGAGAACGATCCCATGGTGCTGGCCCTCGCGCGGGCCACCATCGAGCCGATCACCGACCTGGTCCGCGTGGTCGAGGGCGACGTGCGGGAGATCGACGCCATCCTCGACGACGGGGTGGTGCGGCGCTTCCTCGACTGGGACCGTCCCTTGGCCGTGCTGCTGCTGTCCACCCACAGCCTGGCCGACGACGCGTACGTCCACTACGCGCTCGAACGGGTCCGCCGGGCGGCGCCGGTCGGCAGTTACCTGTCGCTGGTGCAGACGACGTTCGACGGCGTGCCCGGCGAACTGCTGCCGGCGATCCGCGACCTGCTGGCCATGACGTTGCCCGGCCACGCGATCCGCGGCAGGCAGCAGGTGGCGGCGCTGCTCGACGGTCTGGTGCTGGTCGACCCGGGACTGGTGTGGGTCCCGGAGTGGCGGCCCGACGGCTCCGGCGTCGCCTGCTCCGACCGGCCGAGCTCGTCGGGCACGTACGGCGCCGTGGCCCGCGTCCCCTGAAGCCGGGGCCGGGGCCGGGGGCTGGGGCCGCGGCGCGGCGTCTCCGGGTGTCAGGCGCCGGTGGAGGCGGTGGCGGGCGTGGCCGGTTCGCCGGCCGCGCCCTTGGACGGCTCGACCCCGAACGCCAGCACCGCCACCACGGCCAGGACCAGCGGGACCGCCCCGAGCAGCGCGGTCGTGCCGATCGACGGCGCCGCGGCCCCGGCCACCAGCACGGCGGTCACGGCCACGCCGCCCGCCTTGCCCATCCCCGCCGACAACCCCGAGCCGCGCGAGCGCACCCGGGTCGGGTAGATCTCCGAGCTGTAGGCCGCCAGCACCGCCGCGATCGTCGCCGTCCCCACGATCGGCCCGGCCAGCAGCAGGTACAGCCAGGTACGGTCGTGCGCCAGCGTCTCGCCGGAGAAGGCCAGCACCGCCAGCGCCGCCCCCACCAGCGCCGACAGCGTGACGATCGTCTTCTTCGCGCTCCACAGGCCGTACATGGCGGCCGAGATGAAGATCAGCGGCAGGCCCAGCAGCGTCGAGTCGCGCAGCGCCCGGTCGGCCGTCTGCTGGTCGAGGCCCAGTTTCTGCAGGTTCGACGGGATCCAGAGCTGGAAGCCGTACGTGACCAGGCCGATGCTCAGCCCGAGGACCACGACCGCCACCGTCAGCCCGGTGAACGGGCGGCGGAACAGCCGCGAGTAGCCGCCCGCGTGCTCGTCCTCGACGCGCTCGACGTCGGCGGTGACCTCCTGCGCGGCCTCCTCGGTGGTGGCGGCCGCGCCGTACCGGGCCAGGACCGCGCGGGCCTCGGCGTCGCGGCCGTGCGCGAGCAGGAAGCGCGGCGACTCGGGGATGAACCGGTTGAGCAGGATGAGGAACACGCCGGTCGGCAGCCCGACCAGCCACAGGACCCGCCAGGAGAACGTCGGCGCCAGCGACGCCGACAGCCAGCTCGCCGCCAGGTAGGCGACGGCCAGGTTACCGCCGATGAGCACCATCACCCAGCCCTTGTGCCGGGGCGGGATCGTCTCGGCCAGCAGCGAGAACGTGATCGGCAGCATGCCGCCCGCGCCCAGCCCCATGGCCACGCACATGGCCAGGTTCCATTCGAAGTCGGGCATGACGCCGCAGATCGCGGTGCCGATGAACAGCACCCCGGCGAACAGGATCGACGGCTTGCGCCCGATCTTGTCGCCCATCCAGCCCCACAGCAGCGAGCCGAGCACCGTCCCGGTTAGCCCGGCCAGCGGCAGCAGCGCCACGGGCAGCTCGCCGGCCGGGTTGAGCGCGGACTTCAGGCCGTACTCCTTGGCCATGCCGGGTGCGACGAAGCCGAGCGTGATCGGCTTCATGGCATCGATGATCACCGCGACCGACATGACCACGATCAGCCCGATGTGCGCCGGCCGCATGCGCGCGTCGTCCAGCGCGCGGACGCGTACCTCGGCGGCGGGCCGGGCGGTGAGCGCGCCGGGCGGGATCAGCCCGTACGCGGTGACCGCCAGCCCCGCCACGATCAGCGCCATGCCGATCGCCATCGGCGGGTCCATCGGCATGCCCGCCAGGCGGTAGTGCATGTCGGCGCCGTGCAGGTACATCGGCAGATGCAGCACGACCCCGGCCACCGTGGCCAGGAAACCGAGCCAGAAGTACAGCGGTCGAGCCAGCTCGACGCCCCCCATTGCCCCTCCGTGAGCAGATCAGTGAGCAGATCCGTGATCAGAGCAGGCGGCCGCCGCGCAGCCGCCATTCGACGAACAACACCCGCATCGGCCCGTTCACGAACAACCACTGGCCGAGCCAGACGAAGGCGAACATCACCGCGAACGCCCCCACGCCGACCGGGCCGGTGACCCCGGGAACGAGCCCGCCGTCCAGCAGCAGCCACGTCAGCAGCCCCTCGGGCACGGCCGTGACCAGCCCGAACAGCGTCGGCCAGTCCTTGTCCCAGCGGAACTGCATGAGCAGGTGGTACAGCAGCTCCCAGCCGACGCCCGCGACGGCGACGGCCAGCAGCACGAGATAGGCGTCCTTGAAGGACATCGGCAGCACCAGGGTGATCAGCGCGGTCAGCGCCGCGCCCACGGTGGCCAGCGTGAACAGCCGGGTCTGCAACCGCCCGGCCAGCGTCGGGATCAAGCGGGCCTCCTGTTCGCCGCCCACCGCAGCCACTGGGCGGCGGACCTCATCGGCCCGAGCCCCTTGCAGAACCCGCGCCTGGTCAGGTCGGCGGCGATGTCGAGCGCGGCGGTCTGCATGCCCAGGAAGCTGTCCACGGCCAGGAAGTGGTTGCCGGCCGTGGCGGCGCCCGAGGCGTACAGGACACCGCCCTCGCTCTCGGCGCCGAGCACCTCGAAATGCGGGCCGACGCGCAGCCGGCCGGCCTTGTTGGGCTGGGCGCCGCCGTGCCGCAGCAGGTCGTCGAGCACGCGGTGCTCCGGCATGTCGGCCTCCAGCCCGGTGCAGTCGATGATGAAGTCGGACACGTACTGCATGGCGGCGGCGTGCACGCTGCTGGTGTGGGTGACCAGGCGGCCGTCGGGGGCCTGCTCGATGCGGTCGACCACGGCCTGGGTGGGGTGGTACCAGTTGCCCTGGCGGCCCCTGCGCATCTGCTCCTGCCAGCGGGCCAGCTTCGGGGTGGTGGTGCCGGCCACCGTCTTGGAGATCGCGGCGCGCTGCTCGGGCGTGGCCTTCCTGAAACGGGCCTTGAGCTGGCCGCCGAAGGCCGACTTGGGCATCGTGAACGCCTGGTAGGCCCAGCCGTCGCCGCCCTGGCGCCGCATGAAGACGCTGGGGCCGTGCGGGCCGGCCACGTACGTGCGGAACAGGTGGACGATCTGGGTGTGCAGGCCGTACCGCTCACGGTCGTCCATCAGGCGCTGGAGCACCCGCGAGGCCACGATCCCGGCGCCGCGCACGACCACCACCCCGGGACGCTTGCGCAACTGGTCGTAGACGTGCTCGTGCGGCTCGTACGCGTTGACCACCCGGTACCGCTCGCCCTTGGCCTGCCGGAACTCCTGGAGGTCGTCGAGGAACTTCAGCCCCGGGTAGCCGACGGCCAGGTGCACGTACTGGGAGCGCAGCACCACCCGCTTGGTCGGCGAGGTGCCCGACGGCGGCGTGAGCACGGTGAAGTACCCGCCGCCCAGCCGTTTCCTGACCATGCGCACCTGGCCCTTGGCCAGCATGTGCCAGTAGCCGATGCGGTCGGCCTCGCGCCGCACGGTCTGCGTGACCAGCCCGGCGCGCGGGCTGTAGAAGTCGGTGAACAGCGGCTCGGCGAGCACCTGGAGGATCGGCTTGAGCGAGCCGTCCTGCCACGCCTCCTGCACCGCGTACGAGGGGAAGCCCCAGATGTTGTCGGGACGCGCGCCGGCGTCGGAGCGGATGCGCTCGTGCGCGGGCAACTGGGAGACGCGGGTCAGGTACTCCCACGTCTGCCACGGTGTGTCGCTGGTGGACAGCACCCGCATCGCGGGGATCGGCACGCCCCGGACGCGCAACACGTCGACCAGGGTGAACGAGCCCAGCCCGCCGCCCACCGACACCAGCGGCACGTCATGGACGGGGATGCCGGCCGCCTGCACCAGCCGGTCCGTCCAGGACGAGGAATGCAGTAGCTCCGGAGTCAGGTCTCCCCGTGACATTCTGTGACCGAGCCCTCCCTGTCGCGGTTAAAGCTAGCGTAAAAGCCGGGCATTCAGTCCCACCAGAACGACCAGGCGTGTTGCCCGATGATCTGCTCGGCGTACCCCTGGAGGTCGCCCGGCCCCTGCACGACGTTGTCGGGGCAGAACGCCCAGTGCTCGGCGGCGACGTGCAGGGCGTGCTCGGGGTCGGCGGGCGGCGCGGCCACGCTCAGGTCGAGCGTGTTGAACCCGACGCTCACCACGCGGGCCCCGAACCGGTCCTCCCAGCTCCGCACCACGGCCGCCAGCGGCACCATCCACTCGTTGTGGTGCAGCGCGCCCTGCCAGCCCATGACCGCCAGCGCGTCGGCCCCCCGCCCGGCCGCCACCAGCCCGAGCGGCATGCCCTTGGGCGCCAGCTCGCGGGCCAGCCAGTCGGCCACGTCGCCGGGGTCGGCGCGGGGCACCCCCGGCGGCGCCAGCCCCGGGCAGAGCGCCCCGTACGGCTCTAACTCCGCCAGTGCGTCGCGCGGCATCTGCGACACCCACTCCTGCCACACCTCGGTCATGAACCCCTCGGCGGTGAAGTGGCCGATCAGCAGCGGGTCGTCGGGCACGATCTGCCCGATCGCCCACGGCTGGGCCGACTCGTCGAGCAGGACCGGCCACAGGCCGCTGTGCGGATGCCAGACCCGCATGAACGACCAGTCCTCGCCCGCGGCGCGCTCGTCGCTCATCCAGAACGCCGGCCGGGCCGCCGCGACCTGCCGGGTGTAGGCCGGGTCGGGCCAGACCACGTCGCCTTCGGGCAGGCCCGGGGGCAGTCTGCGCCCCTTGCCGCCGTCGGCGAACAGCTGGCACAACTCAGGTGGCAGCTGGTGATCGTCCATGCCCTACCGTTCCGATACCGAATCCCGTCTCGGAGATGGTAGTGCCGCGGGTCGCCCCGGGTCTTTGGTGGCACGCGAAACCTTCTCGGACCAGCGGATGCGGTGCTTCACGGCACAATGATGGCTGTGATCCCCTTCGACGCGGTTCTCACCGATCTTGATGGCGTGCTCCGCCTCTTCGACCACACCGTCCAGGCCGAGATCGAGGCCAGGTACGCCCTGCCGCTCATGGCCACGGCCTTCGCCCCGGAGCTGATCGAGCCCGCCACGCTGGGCCGGATGACCGAGCGCGAGTGGCTGGACGCGGTCGCGGTCGCCCTCGGCGGCGACGAACGCGCCAGGCAGGCGGTGGCCGAGTTCGGGGCGGTGCCGTTCCGGGTGGACGAGGAGGTCAGGGCGCTGCTGGCCAAGGCGCAGCAGCACGTGCCGGTGATCATCGTGACCAATGCCATGGACACCGTGGAGGAGCACCTCGACCGGCTGGGCCTCACCTACTTCGCCGACGACCTGGTCAGCAGCGCCAGGGTCGGGGTGGCCAAGCCCGATCCGCGCATCTACGAGATCGCCGCCGAACGCGCCGGGGCCGACCCCGCGCGCTGCCTGTTCGTCGACGACCGGCTGCCGAACGTGGAGGCCGCCAGGGCGCTCGGCATGACGGGCGTGCACTACCGGAGCGTCGCCGACCTGGCGGCCGTCCTCGGTCACCTCTGAGCGAGGACATGCGACGGCCCCGCCCGCGGGGAAGCGGGCGGGGCCGTCGGCGAGGTCAGTCGGCGCAGATGGCGAACACGCTGATGCCGACGTCGTTGTAGCCGATCTGGCGGCCGAGGGCGATCCAGCCGCGGGCGTCATCGGTGGGGAACGACCCCACCAGGATCGCGCCGTTGCCGCGGGCCTCGCCGCCGCCGCCGAGGACGTGCTTGCCCCCCGGGCAGTAGACCGTGCGGCGCTGGAAGTTGGGGACGTTCGCGTTGGGCAGGGTGACGAGCTGGTAGCCGGGCGGCAGCGCCGCCTGCCGGGTGGCCGCCGAGACGGGGCTGGACGCCTGGAGCGCCACGACGGTGGCCGTCACGCAGGCCGCGGTGGCGAGGGCGGCGACGGAAAGGAACAGAGACTTCTTCGATGGCATGGTCTCTCCTTGGCCTGTTCCCTGACGGTCACGGTTTCCGGGCAGCACGCGGCACGCCGGCTTGTGCGGTGCTGTGGGGGGAGACGTGAGAGCAGGGACGAGGGTGCTGACACGTTGAGTATCTGCTCCGTCGCATTCCGTGTCCATACGTGATTCGCAGGTTTTCCGGAGATCCCGCCAGGTGGGAGGTGTTTCCGGCGCGGCTCGCGCCGGCCGCGCCGGAAACGTCGAGGGCCCCCGGGGGTCAGTAACCACCGCCGCCGTAGGGCGACTTCGTCTTGGGGGCGGAGCGCGGCGTGGGCGCCGGCGTGCTCGCGGGGGCGGCCGAGGAGGTGGGCTTGGTGCCGGCGGGGGCGATCATCCCGATCAGGCCGTGCTTGGCGCCGTCGATGCCGGCCGAGAACCACAGCGTGTTGACGCCGCCGGTGGCCGCGGTACCGGGTTCGAGGTCCCACAGGCCGGGGAGCGTGACGGGACGGCCGTTGGACGTGGTGATCGCGCCCAGGTGGCGGTTGTTCTTGTAGGCGTGCACGGTGCCGTCGCCGAAGTTGCCGACCAGCAGGGCGCCCGCGTACTGGCCCCAGCCGCGCGGCGCGGCGGTCATGGCCCAGGGGGCGTTGAGCCCGACCTTGGAGATGCGGCCGGTCAGGCGGCCGTCGGCGTTGAAACGGCTCACGAAGCCCTTGCCGGCGCCGAAGACGGGCTTGCCGGTGGCACGGTCGCGCAGCGCGTACGACACCCAGACGCTGCCGTTGACCACGGCCACGTTGTAGGCGTTGTAGCCGCGCGGGACCTGCGAGTCCTGGAACTGCCAGCCGGCCAGGCGGATGCGCCGGAAGTTCTCGTCGAAGGCGTGCACGCGCCCGTGGGCGAAGTCGGCGGCCAGCAGGAAGTCGCCGTCGCCGGTCCGGACGAGCTCCAGGCCCTTGTAGTCGGCGCCGCGGGTGAACGCGGCGATGACGGCGTTGGCCGGGTCCGCCTCGGCGTTCCAGCCGGTGATCGCGCCGCTCGGGCTGCAGAAGATGAACGTGGCGGGCCGCCCCTTCACGGTGAAGCCGTCACCCGGGTTGAACACCTGGCCGGTCGGGGAGCCGCCCGGGATCCACACCTCGGTCTTCTCCTTCTTGCCCGTGCCGGAGTAGACGGTGGCGGTGCCGGTGCCCGCGTTGGAGACCCACAACGTCTTGCCCATGGCCAGGCCCCACGGGTTGACGACCTTGGGGTCGGTGACCGGGGCCTTGCCCTTGACGTCCGACACCAGGTTGATGACGTCGAAACGGGTCCTGGTGGTCGCGTGTGCGGGGGCGGTGAGAGTCGCTCCCGCGACGGCCGCGACAGCGCAGAGTGTGATGATGCGGAGTCGCATCCGTGCCTCCTAGTTAGCGCTTGTGACGCGAGATACGCGGAGGGCGTGGAGCGGGTTCAGCCGGGCCGGAAATATCGGTAGGCGAGTTTTCCCGTCCAGGGCGGGGGAGAAGGAGAGTCATGAACGTGTTGGGCATCGACATCGGCGGCTCGGGAATCAAGGGCGCCCCGGTCGACACCGAGGCCGGAGAGCTCGTCAAGGAGCGGTTGCGCATCGCCACGCCCCAGCCGGCCAAGCCCGAAGGGGTGGCCGAGGTGGTGGGTCAGATCGTCGAGCACTTCGACTGGGACGGCCCGGTCGGCGTGACCTTCCCCGGCGTCGTCGTCGACGGGGTCGTGCACACGGCGGCCAACGTCCACCACTCGTGGATCGGCGTCGACGCCGCCCGGCTGTTCGGTGGCGCGACGGTGCTGAACGACGCCGACGCCGCCGGCATCGCCGAGATGACCTTCGGCAGGGGCCGCGACCAGAAGGGGACCGTGCTGATCCTGACCTTCGGCACGGGCATCGGCAGCGCCCTGTTCGCCGACGGCACACTCGTCTGCAACACCGAGCTCGGCCACCTGGAACTGCGCGGCAAGGACGCCGAGGAGCGCGCGTCGGCGCGGGCCCGCGAGGAGCACGACTTGAGCTGGGAGAAGTGGGCCGATCGGGTCGAGGAGTACCTCAGGCACGTGGAGATGCTGTTCTCGCCGGGCCTGATCGTGATCGGCGGCGGCGTGAGCAAGAAGGCCGACAAGTTCCTGCCGCACGTCACCCTCGACACGCCCGTGGTCCCCGCCGCCCTGCAGAACGAGGCCGGCATCATCGGGGCCGCCCGCCACGCCGCCAGCCGGACGGCCGGATAGGGGGACGGGCGGCGCGGCGATATTGGGATGCGGGAGGCGGCCCGTGTCGGGCACCATGGGCCGTTGGCTCCGGGGCCACGGGGCTCAAATATCCTGAAAGCAGTATGGGAACGCCTCCGTTGTCCTCTCCGCTCGCCGACCTCCAGTCCCGCCTGCCCGAGCTCATGCCGCGCGACCAGCGGCGGCTGCGGCGCAGGCTCGACGGCATGCGCCGGGTCCGCTCCCGTGACGCCCGGGACAAGATCGCCACCGAGATCCTCGCCGACGTCGAGCGGGCCGAGCAGCGGCTGGCGCGCCGCCGCGAGGCCGTGCCGCAGGTCCGGTATCCGGAGAACCTGCCGGTCTCCCAGCGCAAGGACGACATCCTGGCCGCCATCCGCGACCACCAGGTCGTGATCGTCGCGGGCGAGACCGGGTCCGGCAAGACCACCCAGATCCCCAAGATCTGCCTTGAGCTCGGGCGCGGCGTGCGCGGCCTGATCGGCCACACCCAGCCGCGCCGCATCGCCGCCCGCACCGTCGCCGAGCGCGTCGCCGAGGAGCTCGGCACCGAGCTCGGCGAGGTCGTCGGCTACAAGGTGCGCTTCACCGACCAGGCGAGCGACCGCACCCTGGTCAAGCTGATGACCGACGGCATCCTGCTGGCCGAGCTGCAGAACGACCGCATGCTCGACCAGTACGACACGCTGATCATCGACGAGGCCCACGAGCGCAGCCTCAACATCGACTTCATCCTCGGCTACCTCAAGCAGCTCCTCCCGCAGCGCCCCGACCTCAAGGTCATCATCACCAGCGCCACCATCGACCCCGAGCGTTTCTCCCGCCACTTCGGCGACGCGCCGATCATCGAGGTCTCCGGCCGCACCTACCCGGTCGAGGTCCGCTACCGCCCGCTGGCGGAGGACGACGACCAGACCGGCGGCATCGTCGACGCCTGCCGCGAGCTGGTCACCGAGGGGCCCGGCGACATCCTGGTCTTCCTGTCCGGCGAGCGGGAGATCCGCGACGCCGCCGACGCCCTGACCAAGGCCGACTTCCGCAACACCGAGATCCTGCCGCTCTATGCCCGGCTGAGCGCCGCCGAGCAGCACCGCGTCTTCCAGCGCCACACCGGCCGCCGGATCGTCCTGGCGACCAACGTGGCCGAGACCTCGCTGACCGTCCCCGGCATCAAGTACGTGGTCGACCCGGGCTTCGCGCGCATCTCCCGCTACAGCCATCGCACCAAGGTGCAGCGCCTGCCCATCGAGCCCATCTCGCAGGCCAGTGCCAACCAGCGCAAGGGCCGCTCGGGCCGCACCTCCGACGGCATCTGCATCCGGCTCTACGAGGAGGAGGACTTCCTCGGCAGGCCGGAGTTCACCGACCCGGAGATCCTGCGCACCAACCTGGCCTCGGTCATCCTGCAGATGACCTCGATCGGGCTGGGCGACATCGAGGCGTTCCCGTTCGTCGAGCCGCCCGACCGCCGCCAGGTCAAGGACGGCGTCAACCTGCTCCACGAGCTGGGTGCGTTCGACGCCCAGGGCAAGCTCACCGGCGTCGGCCGCAAGCTGGCGACCCTGCCGGTCGACCCGCGCCTGGGCCGCATGGTGCTGGAGGCCGAGAAGAACGGCTGCCTGCGCGAGGTGATGGTGATCGCCTCCGCGCTGTCCATCCAGGACCCGCGCGAGCGGCCGTCCGACAAGCAGCAGCAGGCCGACGAGAAGCACCGGCGCTTCGCCGACCCCGAGTCCGACTTCCTGACCTACCTCAACCTGTGGAACTACCTGCGCGACAAGCAGAAGGAGCTGTCCTCCAGCGCGTTCCGGCGGCTGTGCAAGGCCGAGTTCCTCAACTACCTGCGGGTCCGCGAGTGGCAGGACATCTACAGCCAGGTCCGACAGGCGCTCGGCGCACAGCCCGGCAGCGTGGCCGCCGACCCCTACCAGGTGCACGTGTCGCTGCTGGTCGGCCTGCTGTCGCACATCGGCGTCAAGGACGTCATGGACAAGCAGCGCGCCGCCGACGGGCGGCGGCCCATGCAGGAGTACATCGGCGCGCGCAACGCCCGCTTCGCCATCTTCCCGGGCTCGGCGCTGGCCAAGAAGCAGCCGCAGTGGGTGATGTCGGCCGAGCTGGTCGAGACCTCGCGGCTGTGGGCCCGGGTCAACGCCAAGATCGAGCCCGACTGGGTCGAGCCGCTGGCCCAGCACCTGGTCAAGCGCACCTACTCCGAGCCCCACTGGGAGAAGAACCAGGGCGCGGTGATCGCCCTGGAGAAGGTCACCCTCTACGGCGTGCCGCTCGTCGTCGGCCGCAAGGTCAACTACGGTCGCGTCGACCCCGACCTGTCGCGCGAGCTGTTCATCCGGCACGCCCTGGTCGAGGGCGACTGGGACACCCACCACCGCTTCCTGAAGGACAACCGCCGGCTGCTCGAAGAGGTCGAGGAGCTGGAGAACCGGGCCCGCCGCCGCGACATCATGGTCGACGAGGAGGTCCTGTACGACTTCTACGACCAGCGCGTCCCCGCCGACGTCGTCTCGGCCAGGCACTTCGACTCCTGGTGGAAGAAGGCCGGGCGGGAGCAGCCCGAGCTGCTCACGTTCTCGCCGGAGATGCTGGTCAACGAGGGCGCCGACATCAGCGCCCGCGACTATCCCGACACCTGGAAGCAGCTCGGTCAGCGGATGAAGCTGACCTACCAGTTCGAGCCGGGCGCCAACGCCGACGGCGTCACCGTCCACGTGCCGTTGCAGGTGCTCAACCAGGTCAACGCCGACGGGTTCGACTGGCAGATCCCGGGCCTGCGCGAAGATCTGATCACCGCGTTGATCCGGTCGCTGCCCAAACACGTGCGCCGCAACTTCGTGCCCGCCCCCAACTACGCCAAGCAGGTGCTGGCCGGGGTCAGGCAGGGCGGCGAGCCGCTGCTGGAGGCCGTCGAGCGCGAGCTGCTGCGGCTCACCGGCGTCCGGGTGCCGCACGACGCCTGGCAGCTCGACCAGGTGCCCGACCACCTGCGCATCACCTACCGGGTGATCGACGAGCGCAAGCGCACGGTCGCCGAGGACAAGGACCTCGACGCGCTCAAACGCCGGCTCGCGCCGCGCCTGCGCAAGACGCTGTCGGAGGCCGGCGACGACCTGGAGCGCACGGGCCTGCGGACCTGGAGCTTCGGCACCCTGCCCAAGGTGTTCGAGCAGGGCCGGATGAAGGGCTACCCGGCGCTCGTCGACGCGGGCGACTCGGTCTCCGTCAAGATCTTCGAGACGGCCGCCGAGCAGCGCCGCGCCCACTGGCCCGGCACCCGCCGGCTGCTCCTGCTCAACGTCACCAACCCGGCCAGGTCCCTGCTCGGCGGCCTGTCCAACCAGGCCAAGCTGGCCCTGTCCCGCAGCCCCCACGGCGGCGCCGTGGCGCTGTTCGACGACGTGGTCAACGCGGCCGTCGACAAGCTGATGCTCGACCTCGGCGGCCCGGCCTGGGACCCGGCCGGGTTCGACCGCCTCTACCAGCACGTCCGGGCCGAGCTGCACGACACGGCGGCCGACGTGCTGGCCAAGGTCGAGCAGATCCTGAGCGTCTGGCACGCCGTGGGCACCCGCCTCGACGGCCTGCGCGCGAGCGCCTCGACCGACGACGTGCGCGACCAGCTCGGCAAGCTCGTCTTCAAGGGCTTCGTCACCGCCACCGGCACCCGCCGCCTGCCCGACGTCCTGCGTTACCTGCGGGCCATCGAGCGCCGTCTCACCAAGCTCCCCGAGGAGCCCTGGCGGGACGAGGAGTGGATGGACCGCGTGCACAAGATCGAGGACGACTACCAGGACCTGCTGGCGAGCCTCCACCCGGCCCGCCGGGGCGACCCCGACGTGACGGAGATCCGCTGGATGATCGAGGAGCTGCGGGTCAGCTTCTTCGCCCAGACCCTCGGCACCCCCACGCCGGTGTCGGAGAAGCGCATCACCAAGGCGATGGAGAAGCTGCGGCCCTGAGCTCGGGGCGGCACACGGACGAACAGGGGGAATGATGGTCAAGGCCGTCAAGGCCGTCGTGCTCGACGTCGGCGAGACGCTGATCGACGAGACGCGCATCTGGTCGCGCTGGGCCGACCGGCTGGGGGTGAGCAGGTTCGTGCTCATGGGCGCGCTCGGCGGCATGGCGGCGCTCGACCGTTCCCACCGGGAGGCGTTCGAGCTGGTCCGGCCGGGGCTCGACGTGAAGGCCGAGATCGCCGCCTGGGAGCGCGACGACCCCGACGGCCTGCGCAACCACTTCGACGCCGACGACCTCTACCCCGACGTGCGGGTGGCCCTGGCGGCGCTGCGCGCGGCCGGGTTCCAGGTGATCATCGCCGGCAACCAGCCCCGCCGGGCCTTCGACGCCCTGGTGGCGATGGACCTGCCGGTGGACTCCGTGCACACCTCCGAGGGCTGGGGGTTGTCCAAGCCCGCTCCGGAGTTCTTCGCCAAGGTGGCCTCGGTGGCCGGGCGCGAGCCGGCCGAGATCCTCTACGTCGGCGACCGGCTCGACAACGACGTGCTGCCCGCCGCCCGCGCGGGCATGCGCACCGCGTTGCTGCGCCGCGGTCCGTGGGGCTTCCTGCACGCCGAGCGGCCGCAGGCCAAGACCGCCGACGTGATCGTCGACGACCTGCACGACCTGCTGCCGGCGCTGCGGCGGCTCATGTGAGGGTTTCCGGCACCCCCCTCAGGTGAGGTCCTCGTCGGGGTCGATGCGCAGGGCGCGTTCCTCGGCCGACAGGTCCTCCCGGTCGGCGTCCCAGTCCACGCCGATGGCCTCGTCCTCGGTGTCGGGGTGGGCGCCCTCGTCGGGCTCGGTCAGGCGGTGTTCCGCCCGCGGGGCGCGCCGCGGGCGGTCGGGCAGCTCCTGGCGCAGCCGCTCGTCGAGCGTGGCCTCGCGCTGGGGGTCGTCCTCTTTGACCTCGTGGTGCAGGCCGAGGTCGTCGGTCCACTCCCTGACCTCGATGTCCTGCTCGTCGGCCATGCCGAATCGGTCCGGAGGTAGTTCGCTCATACTGCGCCCCTACCCACCATGCGGACCGAAATCCTATGACTTGGCCCGGTTTAGGGCGTCCGGTAGCGCATCCTTGTCCATTCAGCGGCCGATCGCGGCGCCGACGAGGGAGCGGGGGTCGGCGGCGCCCGCCAGCATGCCGTCGGGACGCACGTCGATGAGGTGGGCGTGGCCGAAGGCGCCCCCGTACGGCAGCGTGCGCACCGGGTGGCCGAGCGCGGTCAGGCCGTCGGCCCAGGTGGTGCCCTCCTCCAGGTCGAGCACGGCGTCGTCGGGGGCGTCCCAGGTGTCGAAGCCGTTGCCGCCGCCCAGCCGCCAGCGCGGGGCGGCCAGCGCCTGGCCGGGCTCCTCGCCGTGGTGCAGCAGGCGGGTGATGACCTGGGCCAGGATCTGCGGCTGCGCGTCGCCGCCCATCGTGCCCACGACCGTGCGCAGCCCGCCGCCGGGACGGGTGATCAGCGCGGGGGCCAGGGTGTGCGGCGGACGGCGGCCGGGGCCGTACTCGGCCGGGTGGCCGGGACGCAGCGAGAAGCCGATGCCGCGATTGTGGAGGTTGATCCCGGTACGCGGCTCGAAGAGCATGCCGCCGAACCCGGACGCGTTCGACTGGATCAGCGACACGCCCATGCCGTCGCCGTCGACCGCGCACAGGTACGTCGTGTCGCCGTCGGCGGACGGCGCCCGCAGCCGGTTGCGCCTGACCGGGTCGACCAGCGCCCGGCGGCGGGCGATCTCGCCGGGGTCGAGCAGGTCCTTGGCGTCTTCGTGCAACAGGGCGAGCCGGTCGTGCCCGGCGGCCCTGGCGGCCTCGGCCAGCAGGTGCGCCCAGGCCGGATGGCGGGGCGAGCCGGGCAGGTCGAGCCCGTCGAGGACGGCCAGGGACATCAGCAGCAGGTAGCCCTGCGAGTTGGGCGGCATCGACCAGACGTCGTGGCCGAAGGCGCGCACCCGCAGCGGCTCGGCCCAGTCGGCGCCGGGGGCGGCCAGGTCGGATTCGGTGAACTCGCCCGCGCCGAGCTCGATCAGGCCCTGCCCGAACTCGCCGAGGTAGAAGCCGTCGCGGCCGCCGTCGGCCACGGCCTGGAGGGCGCGGGCCACGCCGGGGCGGGTGATCCGGTCGCCGGCCTGACGTACGTGGGCGAAGTCGCCGCCGCCGGGCCGCCCGGCCGCCGTACGGGCGCCGGGGAGCAGCAGCGGGGAGGCGGGGAAGCCGTCACGGGCCAGCGCGATCGCGGGCCGCAGCAGCTCGGCCATGGGCAGGCGGCCGTGCCTGGCGTGCAGGGCGAACCACCCGTCGATGCAGCCGGGCACCGGCGTCGACCGGATGTCGTGCAGGTGCGGCATGCGGGTGTGCCCCTCGGCGCGCAGCCGGGCGGGGTCGGCGCCGGCCCCGGCCCGGCCGGAGGCGTTGAGCGCGGTGACCGTGCCGTCGTGGACGAGCGCGAACAGGTCGCCGCCGAGGCCGCACATGTGGGGTGCGACCACGGCGAGCACGGCGTTGGCCGCGATCGCCGCGTCGGCCGCCGAACCGCCGCGGTCCAGCGCGCCCACCCCGGCGGCCGAGGCCAGGTGGTCGACGCTGGACACCATGCCGTTCGGGGCGTATCTGGTGTTGTGCACGTGAAGAGACTAAGCCCGTCCCGGAGTCAGGCGTTCTCCAGCCGTGGACGGAAGGCCGCCTGACGGACGGTCCGGCCGGACAGGCGGGCCAGCACGAGCGCCGCGAGCAGCGTCGCGGCCACGCACGACACGCCGCCGACGCCCAGCGACAGGCGCGGCCCGAACGCGTCGCTCAGCCAGCCGAGCAGCGGGCCGCCGATCGCGCCCGCGCCCGCGCTCACCATGCCGAGCGCGGCGAGGACCCGCCCGCGCATCTCCTCGGGGCTGTCGAGCTGCGCCCGTGCCGAGACCGTGGTGTCGATGATCATCGCGCCCGCCGCGATCGGCAGCATCATCGTGGCGAACGTCCCCAGGGCGGGCATCAGGCCGCTCAGCGCCTGCGCGACCCCGGTCAGGAACGCGGTGACCAGCAGCAGCCGGATCGTCAGGTGCGGCCGGGCAGCGGCCAGGAAGCCGCCCACGACGGTGCCGACGGCGAACACGGTGGACAGCAGGCCGTACCCGCCGGCTCCGGCGGCCAGCGGGCCCGCGCTCATGGCGGCCATGGTGACCTGGTAGTTGCGGCCGAGGCTGCCCAGCACGAGCGAGAGCGCCAGCACCACCAGCAGCCAGGGGGTGCGCAGGACGTACCGCAGGCCGGCGGCGACCGCGCCGGGCTGCCGCTCGGAGGCGGCGAGCCGGTGGAACTCCGCGCGCCGCATGGCCGCGACGGCCCCGATCACGACGAAGAAGGTGGCCGCGTTGAGCAGGAAGAGCCCGCCGTTCCCGGTCAACGGCAGCAGCACGCCGGCCAGGCTCATGCCGAGGATGCGCCCGGCCGAGTTCAGGACCGAGCCGAGCGCCATGGCGTTGGGCAGGTCGTCCGGGGGCACCACCTCGGCCCCGAAGCGTCCCAGCGCCGGGCCGCCGAGCGCGGAGACCACGCCGCCCGCCAGCGCCACCGCGTAGATCGGCACGACGGAGTCGACGCCGGAGAAGGCGATCAGCGCCAGCACGGCGGCCAGCGCGGCCTGCGCGAGCTGCGCGGCGACGACGACGGGCCGGGTCGGCAGCCGGTCGGCCAGCGCGCCGCCCCACATGCCCAGCAGCAGCGTCGGCAGCGCCTGCATGACCAGGCTCAGCCCCACGCTGGTGGCCGACCCCGTCATGGTGAGGATGAGCCAGTTCACGCCCAGCACCTGCATCCAGGTCCCGGTGACGGAGACGATGTCGGCTCCGGCCCAGAGCCGGTAGTTGTGGTGGCGCAGGGCGCGGAAGGTGGAGGAGCGCGGTGGCAAGACTGGTCCTAGCCTCGGAAGGGGCAAACGGGGGAGTCAACGCGCGGCTCGATCGCGACGATACCGATTTGCCTGAAATGTGAGGTAAGACACGTTTAAAACTGGTTTAGGGCGAAATTTCAGACCAATTCGAGCGGGCGGTCCCGGTCCACCAGGGCCGCGTAGTGGCCGCCGAGGGCCATCAGCCCGTCGTGAGTGCCGCGTTCGACGACCTTCCCGCGGTCGAGCACGACGATCTGGTCCGCGTCGCGGACGGTCGACAGGCGGTGGGCGATCGTGATCGTCGTACGGCCCCGCGCGAGCGTGTCCAGGGCCTCCTGCACGGCTCGCTCGGTCTGGGTGTCGAGGGCGCTGGTGGCCTCGTCGAGGATCAGCACCGGCGGGTTGCGCAGCAGCGTGCGGGCGATGGCCAGGCGCTGCTTCTCGCCGCCGGAGAACCGGTAGCCGCGCTCGCCCACCATCGTGTCGTAGCCGTCGGGCAGCGAGGCGATGTGGTCGTGGATGCGCGCGGCCCGCGCCGCCTCCTCCAGCTCCTCGTCGGTGGCCGCCGGGCGGGCGAAGCGCAGGTTGTCCGCGATCGAGGCGTGGAACAGGTACGTCTCCTGCGAGACCACCCCGACCACCTCGCTCAGCGTCTCGAACGTCAGGTCGCGCACGTCCACGCCGTCGATGGTGACCCGGCCGCCGGTCACGTCGTACAGGCGGGGGAGAAGGTAGCTCAGGGTGGTCTTGCCCGAGCCGGTCTCGCCCACGACGGCCAGCGTCGTGCCCGCGGGGACGGTGACGTCGACGGCGTCGAGCGTGCGCTCGTCCTCGTAGGCGAAGTCGACCCGCTCGAAGCGCACCTCGCCGTGTACGCGGTCCAGGGTGCGGGTTCCGGGGTGGATGTCCACCGACAGGTCCAGGTACTCGAAGATGCGGCCGAACAGCGCCAGCGAGCTCTGCACCTCGACGCCCAGCCGCAGCAGCGACACCGTCGGCCGGAACAGGCTCGACTGCAGCGTGGTGAAGGCCACGAGGGTGCCGACGGAGATGACGCCGGTGTGGCCGACGGCCCAGTAGATCAGGGCGGGCATCGCGGCCATGATGATCTGGATCGACGACTGCCGCCAGCGTCCGGCCATGCTCGTCCGCACGCCCAGCTCGGCCAGCTCGTCGGAGGCGCGGCCGAACCGTTCGGTCAGCTCGGCGGAGCGGCCCATGGTCCGGCCCAGCAGGACGCCGCTGATCGACAACGACTCCTGGACCATCGAGGAGATCACGGCGAGCTTGCGCTGCCGTTCGCCGGTGATGCGCTTGCGCTCGCTGCCGACCTTCCTGCTGATCCACACGAACACCGGCAGCAGCAGGAGCGAGATCACCGTCAGCCGCCAGTCGAGGGCGAGCATCGCCACGATCGTGGCGAACACGGTGGTGAGGTTGGAGATGATCGAGGTGGCGGTCGAGGTGACCACCGACTGCATGCCGCCGATGTCGTTGGCGATGCGCGACTGCACCTCGCCCGTCCTGGTGCGGGTGAAGAAGGCCAGCGACATGCGCTGCAGGTGGGAGTAGACCGAGATGCGCAGGTCGTGCATCACCCGCTGGCCCACCGTGGTGGAGATCAGCGTCTGCAGCACGTCGAACACGCTCGTGGTGACCGCGACGGCGATCATGCCGAGCGCCAGCAGCGTGAGCAGCAGCGCGTCGCGGGACGGGATCGCCACGTCCAGCACCTCGCGCAGCAGGAACGGCGAGGCCAGCCCGACCAGGGACGACAGCAGGATGAACGCGCCCACCAGGGCCAGCCGGCCGCGGTAGGGGGTGAAGAGCCCGATGATGCGCCGCAGTGGCGCGCGTGGTTCGTCGGCCAAATGGGGCCTCCTTTCGGATGTCCACTCAAACAGAGGCTAACTCATAATTGTTCCGGCTAAACTCATCGGCATGGGAGAGAAGGAGCTGGCGGAGCTCTTGCACCTGGTCGGCAGGCGTCTACGGCACGGATACGTGCATGGGCTGGTGCCGCTCGGGCTCAATCCGGGGCAGGCGCGGGCGTTGCGGGTGCTCGGCGACGCCGACCGGCCGCTGCGCATGGTGCAACTGGCCGACGAACTGCGGATCGTGCCGCGCTCGCTGACCCCCGTCGTGGACGCGCTGGAGGAGGCCGGGCTGGTGCGCAGGGAGGTCGATCCGGCCAACCGCCGCTCGACGCTCGTCGTGATCACCGACGCCGGCCGGGCCATGGCCGAACGGGCGAGGGACGCGCGCAGGGCGGCCGGCGAGGGCCTGTTCGCGGTGTTGTCGCAGGAGCAGCGGGACCAGCTCAGGGACCTCCTGGCCGTGGTGGACGGCCAGTTCGGATGAGCGTCGTGCCGAGGAGAGGTGGCCGGTCCGGATGACCGCCGTGTCCAGGGGAAGCCGCCGGTTCAGACGGGGGTGCCGCCGATGACCGTGCCCAGGCAGGGCGGGCGGGCCATCAGCGCCGAGTACGGGTAGCGCCCCCGGGCGTCGAAGACGGCGAAGTCGGCCCGGCTGCCCGGCCCGAGCGAGCCGACCCGGCCGGGACCGGCGTCCAGGCCCAGCGCCCGCGCCCCGCCCAGCGTCGCGGCCTCGACCAGGCGGCGGTCCAGCCCGCGTAACCGCAGGCCGAGCTCCCGGGCCCGCCGCCGGACGCCCGCCGCGAGCCCCAGCAGGTCGCCGGTGCCGCCAGGGTCGGGGTCCTGGCCGCCCGGGTTCCGGCCGTCCGGGGCGTGGCTGCCCAGGGCGAGGCGGTTGCCCTCCTCCAGGAGGGCCAGCACGTCGGCGGCCCGCGCGGGGTCCGGCGGGCAGACGGCGACCACGCTCCGCCGCAACCGCAGCAGCTTCCGCTCGCCGGGGTCGAGCGGCCGGGCGCAGGTCACGTGGCAGTGGGGGCCGAGCACGCCCGCCTCGTCCAGGGCCATGGGCGAGTGCCGGTCCAGCCCCGCCAGCAGCCGCAGGCCGAACGTCCTGGCCAGCACGGCGACGTCCTCCAGCACGTGGGGGTCGCGGGTGCGGGCCGCGATCCCGACCGGGCACGGCCGGTCCACCTCGCGCAGCGCCGTGATCAGCGCGTCCCGGTCGTGGTCCTCCCACTCCTGCTCCGAGGCGCTGGAGGCGGCGACGTACGCGATGCCCGGCACGCCCGGCACGCCCGTGAGGTCGGCGGGCTCGGCGGGGTCGGCCACCACGGAGGCCCGCGTGGTCACGCCCGGTCCCGGCGGCGCCGGGCCGCAGCAGGCGTCCACCAGCCCGGGCACGATCGCCCCCGGCCAGCGGATCTCCTCCGCGACGGGGAAGCAGGACAGCAGTTCGGCCCGCGAGCCCACCTGGAGCACCCGCTCGCCCCTGATCACCACCGTGCCGTCGCGCACGGGCTCGGCGCAGACCGGCAGCACGAGGGGAGCGGAGTGGGCCACGACGGGCGCGGGCGCGCGCCTGCCCAGAACCGGCCCGGAAGCCCGGACAGCACGCTTCGCACCCGCCATAGGCGCTCCCGTCGGATTTTCCCTTTTGGCATTAAACGCGAGCGATGCCGGGGAAGGCAATCAGTCGCCGCGGGCGCCTCGGGGCTGGTAGCGCCCGGACAGGCGGGCCAGTTTCAGGCCGAGGTGCAGGGCCAGCCGCTCGCCGCCGTCCTTCAGGTCCGTACGCGCCAGCTCCTCCACCCGTTGCAGCCGGTAGTACAGCGAGGTGCGGTGCAGTCGCAGCGCCCGGGACGTCGCCACCGCGCTGCCCGCCAGGTCCAGGTACGTCTCCAGCGTCTCCAGCAGCGGCAGGTACTGCTCGTCGGCCAGCAGCCCGTCGAGCCCGGGATGCACCTCCTGGTCGGGAAGCTGGGTGAGCATCCGGTAGACGCCGAGCCGGGCCCACTCGGCCGACCGGCCGAGCCCCGGCACCCGCGCGGTCACCTCGGCCGCGTGCCGGGCCTCCGTGTACGACCCCGCCGCCTGCGCCAGCTCGTCCCGGGTACGCCCCACCCCCACGACCACGGGCACCGGCATGGCCGCGTGCAGCTCGTCGGGCGGGACCGGCGGCCCGGCGGTGAGCAGCACCGCGTGGTCGTAGCGCACCAGGTGCAGCGGATGGTGGCCGCTCAGCCGCCGCCGCAGCGCCAGCAGCCCCTGTTCGAGCGCCAGGCGCAGCCCCTCGTCGGGCTCGGCCGAGCGGGGCCGCGCCACCAGCACGGTCACCGGCTGGCCCTGCGGGAACGCCCCGGCCTCGATGAGCTGCCTGGCCGCGTCCCGTTCGCCGCGCAGCAGCCCGGTGACCGCCTCCAGCTCCCGGTGCGAGGCCAGCCCGGTGGCCAGGCTCTCGTGGAACAGCGCGAGCGCCAGCCCGGGGACGGCCGCCACGGCCTCGGCCACCTGCTCGGCGGACATCGACGGCCCGGCGTCGATGAACCACAGGAAGCCGAGCAGGCCGTCGGAGTGCCGCAGGGGGACGCACACGCGTGGCAGCAGGCCCAGGTGCGGCGCGCCGGCCGTGCGCAGGGGGGCCTGTGCGTCGTGCACGCCCGCCGCCCGCAGCCACTCGCGCACCTCGGGGGTGGTGTGCCGGCGCAGGATGGAGTCGCGGCGGATGTCGTCCATGGCGCCGTTCTGCTCGCTGTAGGCGATCACGCGCTGCACGCGGTCCTCCAGCAGCAGGGGACGTCCGAGACGGACGGCGAGGTCGTCCACGATCCGCTGGAGATCCGCCAAAGCTCCACCTAGGTCACGCTGGACATTTCGACAAATGTCGGAAGGGTTGATACACGTCTTCCCTACAGCTGATCGGTGATCTCCGTCAATAACGTCTATACCGTCAATCCGTGAATGCCCCGAAGAAGCTGCTGAAGGGCTTGCTGGCGGCCATCGTGCTGATCCCGGTGAGCCTGATGGCGACCCCTGCTTCCGCAGCACCCCCCACCGCTGACCCCGAGTACCCCTGGCGGCAGAACCACTGGCCGCAGACCCAGCCCTGGCAGCAGGACGAGTCGGCCGACGCCCAGACGTTGCGCGCCCGTCCTCCCGGTGGCCTCACGCCCCTTGACCCGCAGAACTGGGAGAACCCCGACCACATGACGTGGGCGGACTACAAGAAGCCTCCCGGCACGAACTGGAGCGACCCGGCCGTCAAGGGCTCCAAGCGCACCTTCAAGGGCGCGCTGGTGCTGCTCGACTACCCCAACCAGGCGTTCGTCGTCACCCAGCCCAAGGGCTCGACGATCTACGCGAACCCGAGCGCCGAGGCCCACGACGTCCCGCGTGACCAGGTGGCCAAGTTCTACCAGGACTTCCTCAACACCCCGAACGCCCTCAACAAGGGGCACACCATCCACGAGTACTGGATGGAGGACTCCGGCGGCCGGTACGGCGTCGACCTGACCGGGTTCGGCCCGTACACGATGCCGGGCAAGGACCACGAGTACGCGCTGGAGCCCGGCTTCAACGGCACCTCCGGCTGCCCGGCGGGCGACACCTGCAACAAGAACCTGCGCATCGACGGCCACAACGCCTGGATCAACGCCGTCGGCGAGGACGTCGCCAAGCAGTACGACTTCGTCTTCTACCTCAGCGCCGGCCAGGACGAGTCGTCCACCTGGCAGGAGTTCGGGATGATGAAATTCCCGACCAAGGAGGACGTGCCCGACGAGTGGGGCCCGCCGGACCCCGCCCTGCCCAACTGGCTGAAGACCCGTTACGTCGACTGGTCCTCCTGGCAGGCGGCCTCCAACTTCTGGCCCAACGCCAACATCGGCGTCGACTCCGTCCAGGCCGAGAGCTCCGGCATGGCGGTCTACGCCCACGAGTTCAGCCACATCCTCGGCGTGCTGGACAACTACAACAACCCGTACGGGGTGCCGCCGGTCCGGGCGTACACCGGCGTGTGGGAGATGCTCAGCCGCGGCAGCTTCAACGGCCCCGGTGGACCGCACTCCCGCTGGCTGATCCCGCCCACGGCCGGCGCGTCCATGGGCGCCCAGCACATGCTGCGCAACAAGCTCAAGCTCGGCATGGTGGACGAGCAGAACGTCCTGCGCCTGTCGCGTGAGGCGCTCGACGAGTCCGGCCTGGTCACGGCCAAGATCCTGGCCCGCGCCGTACGGCCTGGGCAGGACGACCTGTCGGGCGTCAACATCACCTTCGACGCCCCCGGCGACAAGAGCAGCTGCTCGGCGACCGACCCGCTGTGCGACCGCGGCGGCTACCAGAACTACACGGTCGAGGTCGTGGACCGGATGGGCTCCGACTCCTTCACCCCCGACTCCGGCGTGCTGCTGGCCAAGACCAAGAACGAGGACCGGGCGCCGTTCGAGTGGGTGATCGACGCCAACCCGCAGGACATCGGCATGACCGACTACGTGATGCCCGACGGGACCAAGGTGCCGATCACCGTCGGCGACTACCGCCAGCTCTCCGACGCCCTCTTCCACGCCGGCACCGACTCCGGCAGCCAGTACGAGTACGTCGACCAGGCCAACCGCCTGCACTTCTACGTCACCGACCTCAAGCGCAACCGGAACGGCGAGCTGTCCTACACCGTCGCCATCCGCTCGCTGGACGGCTCGGGCCCGCAGAAGCGCGGCGTCCGGGTGCTGCCCGGGGCCGGCGTCCCCACCGGCAAGAACGTCTCCACCTGCACGTTCCCGGTGTTCAACACCGGCAAGGCGGCCTCCGCCCAGGGGCAGCACCCCGAGGACGTCAGCTCCTACCTCAACTCCGACGTCTACCGGGTCAAGGCCGAGGTGCAGGGCAAGGGCTGGACCGCCCAGGTGCCCAACGCCCTGGCCTCCGTCGCCTTCGGCAAGCAGGCGCCGGTGACGGTCAACGCGGTGCGTGCGCCCGGTGGCGACCGGCTGGCCCGCGTCAAGCTCACCGCCACCTCGGAGAGCGACCCGAGCAAGACCGCCACGGCCACCTGTCACGTGATCGGCCTGTAGCGGAACGATGGGGCACGGCTGGCGCTCGCCGTGCCCCATCGGCTTGAATCACCCTCGGAAGGGGGTGTTCGGTGCCGGGAAACTTACCGGACAAACCGCGACGTAGGCGGGCAAAGTGGGCGGCGCCCGTCTCGGCGGGGCTCGCGGCGGGTGCCGCCAGCGTGCTGGCCGCCTCCCTGGAATGGGACATCCCGCCGCTCGCCAAGATCGGGGTGACGCTCACGGCGGCGCTGCTCGTCGGCGTGACCACCTGGGCCACCACCGAGTCCAAGCCCCGGCGGCAGGCCGCGCCCGAGCCCGGCGTCCTGCCGCCCGACCAGTGGCCGCCCGTGCCCGAGCACTTCACCGGGCGCGCCGACTCCCTCGCCGACCTGCGCGCCGTCTTCGCCGCCCGGCGGAAGTCCTCCGACCTGTCCCCGCCCCTGGTCGTCTCCGTGTACGGCCGCGGCGGCGTCGGCAAGTCGGCGCTGATGACCAGGTTCGGGCAGGAGGTCGCCGGCTGGTTCCCCGACGGCCGGCTCCACGCCGACCTGCGCGGCGGCGTCGACGCCCCCGTACGCCCCGAAGAGGTGCTGATCGGCTTCCTGCGCGGCCTCGGCGTGCGCCTGGCCACCGACCCCGGCGGCCTCGACGAACTGCGCACCCTCTGGCTGACCTGGACCAAGGGCCGCAAGATCCTCATCGGACTGGACAACGCCCACGACGCCGCCCAGGTCAAACCGCTGATCCCGGCCGAGCCCGGCTGCGCGGTGCTGGTCACCTCGCGCTCCCCGCTGTTCCTGGACGGCACGCAGGACACCCGGCTCGGCGTGTTCAGCGAGGCGCACGCCGTGGAACTGCTGGCCCGGCTGGCCGGCGGCGCGCGGGTCGTCGACGACCTGGAGTCGGCCAAGGAGATCGTCCGGCTCTGCGACCACCTGCCGCTGGCGATCAACATCTGCGGCGGCCGGCTGGCCACCCGCGAGCAGTGGACCCTGCGCGAGATGGCCGGGCGGCTGGCCGACGAGCGCCGCCGCCTCGACCAGCTCCAGGTGGCCCAAGGCGTGGACAAGAGCGTACGGGCCTCGGTGCAGCTCAGCTACGACGACTGCACCGGGATCCAGCGCCGCCTGCTGCGCCTGCTCAGCGCGCTGCCCGCGCCTGACGTGCCCGGCTGGGTGGCCGGGGAACTGCTCGACATCTCCGGCCTCGACGGCGCCGACCAGCTCGAAGCCCTGATCGACGCCCAGCTCGCCGAGTGCTCCGGCACCGACCAGGCCGGCGCGATGCGCTACCGCCTGCACGACCTGGTCCGGGTGTTCGCCGCCGAGCTGTCCGGCCAGGACGAGGACGAACGCCGCAGGGCCGCCGTCGAGCGCGTCCTGCACGGCTACCGCCGCCGGGCCGAGGAGGCGGCCCAGAACCGCTGGCCGCAGAACTGGAGCAAGGGCGGCCGCCGCGCCGGGCCCGAGGGACGGTTCGGGGCGGGCGACTGGCTCAACGCCGAGCGGCTGTCACTGCTCGCCATGATCAACCTGGCCGAGCAGCTCGGGCTCTGGGAGCTGACCTGGGGGCTGGCCAGGGCGTTCTGCTCGCTGTGTCACTCGCTGCGGGCCTACTGGGCCGACTGGGCGGCCGTCGCCGACATCGGCTGCGAGGCGGCGCGGCGTACCGGCGACCGGCGCGCGCTGGCCATCGCGCTGCTGGACAGCGCGGCGGTGCGCGGCGGCATGGGCCTGCGCGAGCGCGGCCTGCGCGAGGCCGAGCAGGCGCTGGAGATCTTCGACGGCCTCGGCGAGACCTGGTGGGCGGCCCGCGCCACACGCACGGTCGGCATGACAATGTTCAGCGGCGGGCACCTCGACCGCGCCCAGGACTACCTGGTCAGGGCGATCACCGCGTTCAAGGCCGAGGACGACCTGTGGTGGACGGCCCGCACCCAGCGCAACCTGGCCGAGATGCGCATGGCGGAACGCCGCCCCGAGGAGGCCCGCGACCTGCTCGAAGACGCCCTGGAGATCTTCCAGCGGGCGGGCAACCGCTACTCCGAGGCCCAGACCCTGCGCGTCTACGGCGAGGTGCTGGCCGCCCAGGCGCGCGGCGAGCGCCTGGCCGGCGACCACCGGGCCTCCGACGCTCTGTTCGTCAGGGCCGGGTTCAGCCTCGATCGGGCGGCCGAGATGTTCCGGCAGCGCGGCGAGCTGTGGGAGGAGGCCCGCTGCCTGCGCGCCGCGGGCGAGGTGGGCGACCCGGCGAGCGGGCTGCGGGAGCTGGAGTACGTCCGGCGGGCCGATGAGATCCTGGTGGCGCTCGGCGACTCGTGGGGGGTGGCCCGCACCGCCGTGTCGGCCGGGCGGGCGCTGGCCCGCCTGCAACGGATCGAGGAGTCCGAGCACGAGCTGCGCCGCGCCGTCCGCGGGTTCCAGGAGCTGGAGGACCGCTGGTGGATGGCCAGGAGCCTGCGCTACCTCGGCGAGGCGCATCTGGACGCGGGCGGGGCCGGCGCGGCGGTCGGGCCGCTGGAGCAGGCCAGGGAGATCTACCGCAGCCTGGGCAACGAGGCGGGCATGCGCCGCACCCTGGAACTCCTGCGCCAGGCCCGGCCCTGACCGCCCGCCGGGGGCGCCGGGGGTCAGGAGTCGCGCGAGGGGTGCCCGCCGGGGGTGCCGCGGGGGTCAGGAGTCGCGCGAGGGGTGCCGCTGCGGGCCGCTCGGGCGGTGGGCGTTCGTGTCGCCGTGGTGGGGCGTCCCGTGGGGCTGCGTGTCGCCGTGGCGGGTGCCGCGGTGCGCGCGCCGGTCGGGTCCGTCGGTGCGGGGGCCGATCGCGCCGGTGCCGTACGCGTCGCTGAAGGGGCTTCTCAGCAGCTCGCCCGCCGCCTGCCTGGCCTGCATGACGCTCTCCTCGAACAACTTGCGCACGTGGGCCGCCTGGTCGGACAGCTCCCTGATGCGCTCGTGCGCCAGCTCGTCCCGGACGGTGTCGGCCAGGAGCTGCTGGTACTCGGGGGTCTTGGCGGCCAGCGTCTCCAGGCGTCTGTGGGCGTGGTAGACCTTGTCCGCCTTGAGCACCTGCTTGGCGTACTTCTCCAGGTGGCGTACGCGGTGCGAGAGCGACGTCCAGGCGGCGTCGAGGGCGCTGGTGTACGGCTTGAACGCGTCCTCCATGCCCGGCGGCAGCTCGTGGGGGATGATCCGGCCGTGCTCGGCGTGCATCGACGACAGCCGCCGCAGCCGGTGCGCGATCTGCCAGACCTCCTCGGGCAGCGACACCTGGTTCTCCACCGAGTCGATCAGCCCGGCCTTGTGCACCTTGGAGTTCAGCACGGCCGAGGCCGCGTCCTGGGCGCGGCGCAGCAGCACCTGGCAGGGACGGTCGAGGTCCTCGGGGAGCACGTAGCGGTCGGCGTACGTGGTGGCGAGACGCAGCCTTCGTTTGACGATCCGGTGGGAACTGTCCAACGCCATCCACCGGATCAGGGCGATCAGCCCCATGCCGAGCCCGGCCACGAAGGCGGCCGAAGGGCTGCCGGTCACGATCAAGATCATCACCAGCAGGGCCGGAAGCGCGAAAAGCAGGACGGGGCTGAAGCTGGGATCCATCCGCCTGCCGGAACGGGCCATATGAAGGATGTGCGGGCTCGACCGCAACTCGACCGAGATCTCCGGGGGCAGCGATGGATCGATCACCAGCCGGGGAGGCAGTGCGCGTGGATCCATACGTTCATGCTGCGTTATGAACTAGGAATTCGCTCATGATTGGCCGACATATAAGGTCGAGATGATGAATGAGATGACAAGATGGATCGATCTGGAAGGCGCCGTCAACGTACGTGACCTGGGCGAGCTTCCCACCCGTGACGGCGGGGTCACCCGCCGCGGCCGGATCCTCCGGGCCGACAACCTGCAGGGCCTCACACCGGCGGACGTGTCGCTCCTGGTGAGCGAGCTGAACCTGCGCCACGTCGTGGACCTGCGCTCCACCGCCGAGGTCTCCCTGGAAGGCCCCGGCCCGCTGACCCGGGCACCGGAGGTGACCCACCACCATCTGACGCTCTTCGCCGAGGGCGGCAGGCACACCGACGTCGAGGCCGACTCCATCGACGGCGACCGCGTGCTGCCCTGGCAGGAGCGCGTCGTCGACGAGGAGCTCCGCGTCACCGGCTTCTACTTCGGCTACCTGCGCGACCGCCCCGACGCCGTCGTGGCGGCCCTGCGCGCCATGACCCTCGACGACGGCGCCGCGCTCGTGCACTGCGCGGCGGGCAAGGACCGCACCGGGGTGCTGTCGGCCCTGGCGCTGGAGGTCGCCGGCGCCACCCGCGAGGCCATCGTGAACGACTACGTCGCCACGGGCGAGCGCCTGGAGCTGATCCTCAAGCGCCTGCGCGCCAGCGACACCTACCGGGACGACCTCGACTCCCGCCCGACGGACGACCACATGCCCCGGGCCCGCTACATCGAGCAGTTCCTCAAGGTGCTGGACGACCGCTTCGACGGCCCGCTGGGCTGGCTGCGCGGCCACGGCTGGACCGAGGCCGACAACGCCGCCCTGCGCGCCCGCCTGCGCGACTGATCGCGGCGATCAGCCCAGGCGGACGACCACGCGCTGGTCGGCCGACAGGCGGGCGGCCTCGATGACGGCCAGCGTGTCGATCGCGCCGCGCGGGTCGACCGGGGGTGGCGCGCCTTCGCGCAGGGCGCGTTCCACCCCGCGGTAGAAGTCCAGGTACGCGCCCGGCTCGGTGGGCACCGGCCGGGTGTCGTCGTCGGTGCCGAGCTGGCCCCAGCGGCTCTCCTCGTCGGCGCCGAACCCGGGCGAGCCGGGCGTCAGGCCCGCCCGCAGGCGCTCCTCCTGCACGTCCATGCCGTGCTTCACGTACGCGCCCGCCGAGCCCAGCACCCGCATCCGTGGGCCGAGCCGCGCCGCCACCGAGCTGGCCCACAGGTGGGAACGCACCCCGCCCGCGTGCCTCAGCGCGATGAACGTGTCGTCGTCGGAGGCCACGCCCTCCCGCCGGACGTCGCTCTCGCAGTAGACCTCGTGCGCCGGGCCGAACAGTTGCAGCGCCTGGTCGACCAGGTGGGTACCCAGGTCGTAGAGCAGGCCGCCGATCTCCTCCGCGCCGCCGGTCTCCCGCCAGCCGCCCTTGGGCGCCGGCCGCCAGCGCTCGAACCTCGACTCGTAGCGCAGCACGTCGCCGAGCCGGCCCTCGGCGACCAGCCGCCGGACGGTGAGGAAGTCGCCGTCCCAGCGCCGGTTCTGGAACACGGTCAGCATGACGCCGGCCTCCTCGGCCAGCCGGACCAGCTCGCGGGCCTCCTCGGCGGTGCGGGCCACCGGCTTGTCCACCACGACGGGCAGGCCCTCGGCGAGCGCGGCGGCGGCCATGCTCACGTGCGTCCGGTTGGGCGAGGCGACCACCACGAGATCGCTGTGCTCCCACAGCTCCCGCACGTCCGCCACGCCGGCCGCGCCGTACCGGTGGGCCACCTCGGCCTGCCGCTCCGGATTGCGCGTCACGACCGCGGACAGCCGCAGGCCCGGCGTGGCATGGACGAGCGGGGCGTGGAAGTACGCGCCCGCGGTGCCGTATCCGATCAGGCCGACCCGGAACTCGCTCATCAGCCCAGGTTAACCGGTGCCGCCCCGGAGCCTTCCGTCACTCGTCGTCGCGTTCGGCGAGGAAACGCTCGAACTGGGCGGCCAGCTCGTCGCCCGTGGGCATCGGGGTCGTCTCGGCCATCAGGTTCTCCCGCTCCGCGCCGCCCGCGAACGCGTCGTACTGCTGCTCCAGCCCGCCGATGGCGGTCGACAGCTCCGAGGAGGCCTGGATCTGCTCCTCGATCTCCGTCGTCGTACGGTCGGCCGCGTCGCGCAGCGCCTCCATCGGGAACACCAGGCCGGTGCCCCGCGTCACCGCCTCCAGGCCGGTCACCGCCGCCGTCGGGTACTCCGCCTGCGACAGGTAGTGCGGCACGTGCACCGCGTACCCGACCGCGTCGTGCCCCTGCGCGCCCAGCCGCAGCTCCAGCAGCGCGGCCGCGCTCCCCGGCACCTGGACCCGGCCGAAGGCGCTGGTCTGCGAGTTGATCAGCTCAGGACGGCTGGCGTGCATGGTGATGCCCAGCGGACGCGTGTGCGGCACCGCCATCGGGATGCCGTGCAGCGTGACGATCTTGCTCACCTTCAGCCGTTCCAGCAACTCCCCCACCGCGCGGGTGAACAGCTCCCACTCCCGATCCGGCTCCGGGCCGCTCATCAACAGGAACGGCGTGCCCGTGGCGTCATGGGTGACATGGACGGCCAGTTCGGGGGTCTCACACTCGACCCAGCGGTCGGTGTCGAAGGTCATGATGGGCCGCCGGGACCGGTAGTCGAGCAACCGGTCCACGTCGAACGTCGCCACGACCCGGTGCTCCAGCTCGGCCAGCAGGTGGCCCAGCGCGAGGCGTCCGGCGCCGCCCGCGTCGACGAAACCGTCGAAGTGGTACAGCAACACCGGATCGGTCAGCTCGGGCGCGTCGTCTGCGAGCCTGTAGAGATCCTTCGGGTCGAACACGGTTGGACAGCCTTTCCCTAGGTACTCTTCCCCAGAACCTACGGCGAGTCCGATCGATTCCGCGCAAGGCACCCTATCGAGGGGCAATCCATCGCCTGGACGGGGACCGGGCGGTCCGGGCCGGCGGCTCCAGGACGCCGCGCGCCGGCCGGGGGCTGGCGTTCCGGTCAACTTCGCCATCATCGAAGGTGACACTTTGGTGATGATCGCGGACCGGCTCGGGCGCGTGCGGCCGGATGAAGGCTTCTCGCGTACGGATCCGGCTGCGGCCGCGCGGACGGCGTCGCTCGCCGGGGCCGTGTTCGAACAGAAGTCGGTCGTGGTCAGAGCGCTGCCGGAGACGGAGGCGGATCGGCGGGACGGCACCCCGTCGGCATCGAGCCCAGCCTGAATGATGGCGAATGCCTAGTTTATTCACCGGTTCCCTTGGAGGGTTCCATAGTGTGAAAAAGGCATTAAAGGGCTCCAAGTTGCCGAGTGTGGCCTTTTGAACAACAGATGGTCATGCTGAAGGACGTGGCAACTTCTGCGCATTCCTTCGGTAGCCGACCACTGCACGTCCCTCCGCTCCCGTGCCCGTTCCCCAACGAGATCAACGTGCATGCGACGGAGGTCGACGCGGAAAGTCACGCGTGGCTGGCCGCCTCCAACATGCTCAAGGGCGCCGACACCATCGAGCACTTCCGGCGCTCCAAGATCGGCCTGCTCGCGGCCCGTACCAACCCCGAGGTCCCGCGAGACAGCCTCCGGCTGATCAACGACTGGTACAACTGGCTCTTCGCGTTCGACGACGCGTTCTGCGAGGGCGAGCTGATGGGCCACCGGGCCTCCGCGCTCGCCCGCGCCCTGCCGCCGCTCCTGGAGATCCTGGACGACCGCAGAGAGCCCGACGACAAGGACGCCTTCGGGCTAGCCCTCAACGAACTCCTCCACCGCATCGTCGCCACCTCCACCCCGGCGCAGGTGGACCGGTGGCGCATCACCGTCAAGGAGTACCTGTTCGCCCAGATCTGGGAGGCGGCCAACCGTGAGGTCGACCTGATCCCCACCCCCCAGGACTACGTCCTGATGCGCCGCATCACCGGGGCCACCTACACCTGCTTCGCCCTCGTCGACGCGGGTGGCGGTTACCGCCTCGAAGCCGAGGAATGGCACCACCCCGACGTGCGCATGCTGTCCGACCTGGCCTGCGACCTCATCGGCTGGGACAACGACCTCCTCTCCTACGCCAAGGAGCGGGGCAACGACAAGGCCAGGCACAACCTCGTCACCGTGCTGGCCACCCACAAGGACCTCACCCTCCAGGAAGCCCTCCTGGAGGTCTCCGACATGCACAACCAGGCGATCGCGGCCTTCCTCGACCGGCGCAAGGCGCTGGAGGAGTGGGCCTCGCCGCCGGTCCTGAAGTACGTCCGCGGCCTTGAGCACTGGGTGCGCGGACACATCGAGTTCTCGCTCGGCAGCGCGCGTTACGTGCACGCGTGGCCGGAGGGCACTCGCTGGCCACAGGCCGTCTGAGGCCCCGAGGTCAGTCCTCGGCCGGGGCGTCCAGGTCGCCGAGCGCGAGCGCGGACGCCTCGTCGAGGTCGAGGCGGGCGCCGTTCTCGAAGGCGTTCTTGTAGGCCAGCTCGCCCATCATCGACTTGCAGTCCTCGACGCACGCGTCGTGATCGTCGGTCAGGAACGGCGCGCCCAGCTGCGGCAGACCCGCCGAGCGCCAGTTCTGCTGCAACGCGCCCAGCAGCTTGGCCGCCGCCGGCGCCTGCTTGAGCGCGATGAGGATGCGCGCGGTCGTCTCCAGGACCAGCAGCGTGCCCAGCGTGTCATGGAAGTGCCGCTTGATCCGCAGGCCCTCACGGGCGTTGTGCAGCGCCTCCGCCGGCCTGGCGGTGGCGAGCCGCGTGCGCGACATCGCCCACTGGGCGTACGAGCTGACCCACAGCTCACCGCGCTCGCGGCACACCTGGAGGCAGTCCTGGAGCAGCGACTCGGCCTCGAACAGCTCACCCTGCGACGACAGCACCAGCGACAGCTCGACGATCGCGGGCAGCAGACCCGGGTTGAGCTCCTTGTTGTCGGTGTTGAACTCGATCGCCACGCCCAGCAGCGCGCTGGCCTTCTGCAGATCGCCCTGCAGCAGCGCGGCCGTGCCCTGCATCTTCGAGGCCAGGATCACCGCCCTGGAGTCGCCCACCCGGACGGCCTCCGTGCTGCACTGCTCGGCCGCCGCCAGCGCGCCGACGCTGTCACCCTGGGCGCTGCGCACGTAGGACAGCACCCACAACGCCTTGCAGCGCTCCTTGCTCGGCGCCGGGTTGGCCTCCAGCGCGCGTTCGAGGTAGAGCCGCCCTTCCCGGACGAAACCACAGCACACCCACATGAACCACAACGACGCCAGCAGCGTGAGAGCCGAGGCGCTGCGCAGGGGCGAGGACAGCGCGTGCTCCAGCGCGACCCGCACGTTGTCGTGCTCCTGACGCATGCGCACGAACCAGTAGATCTGCCGAGGGCCCGACCACGCGTCCTCGCTGCGCTGGGCCAGGCTCAGGTAGTACTCCAGGTGGCGCTGCCGCATCTGCTCGGACTGGCCGAGCTTGTCCAGCCACTCCTCGCCGTACTCGGCCAGCGTGTCGATCAGCTTGTAGCGGACGCCGGAGTGGTGGCTCCTGATCAGCAGGATCGACTTCTCCACCAGCCCGGTGACCAGGTCGGTGATGTCCTCCGACGGCAGGCGCCCGTCGGAGCAGACGAACCTGGCCGCGTCGAGCTCGAAGTCGCCGGCGAACACCGACAGCCGCGCCCACAACAACCGCTCGGCGGGCTCGCACAGCTCGTGGCTCCAGCCGATCGCCGCCCGCAGCGTCGCGTGGCGCGGCAGCGCTGTGCGGCTCGCGCCGGCCAGCAGGCTGAACCGGTCGGTCAGCAGCCCGAGGATCTGCTCCACCGACAGGGCGCGCAGCCGCACCGCCGCCAGCTCGATCGCCAGCGGGATGCCGTCGAGCCTGCGGCACAGCTCGG